>DATDFV010000001.1:0-11368 GCA_036522415.1 Pyrinomonadaceae bacterium
AAGACCCAAGCCCAAAGTCCAATCTTTGTGATAACCTGAGCCTCACAAAAATTACTTAAGGAAAAGGAAACCAGCTGAACTCATGTTCCCTGAGGCAGTTGTTCGTTACCACGATCTGCTGGCCAATGAGAATCTAGCCGCCGATTCAATCGCAGTGCTCGATGAGGGTTTGGAAAAAGCCAAACTCATCTTCGGTGGTCGCCGCCTTTCACCGTACCTCAGACCTCACTTTGTCGCCGAGTCTGATTTTGCACGGATCTCAGACGTCTGTCAGACCGTTTGGTCGGCGATTCAAAAGGTCAAAGATGCCGCCATTCTCGATAGCTCCATCGTCGACGACCTGGGTTTGATGCCGATCGAACGGGAACTCGTTTCAATCGATCCGGGTTACACCGCTGTTTCGCCTACTGCTCGACTCGATTCTTTTCTTACTCAAACGGCCTACAGCTTTGTAGAACTCAATGGCGAGAGTCCTGCCGGCATTGCCTACGCCGATGCCGCGTATGACATCTTTTCATCGTTGCCCGTGATGAAGTCGTTCGGCAAAGACTTCAATGTGCGGCCACTCTACGGTCGTCGGTTCATGCTCGAAGTTCTTTTGAGTTCGTACCGAGAATTCCTTGGAAGAGCGCCGGAAAGAGTTCCTCATATTGCAATCGTCGATCTTCCAGATGTACCCACTGTGAAGGAGTTTGAACTGTTCCGTGAGTTCTTTGAACAGGCAGGCTATCCATCAGTGATTTGTACGCCGCAGAAACTGGAATTCAATGGTAGTAAGTTGAGCTACGAAGGTTTTGAAATCGACATAGTCTATAAGCGACTTCTGGTGAATGAGTACCTGCCGATTATTGAAGAGTACCCGGCGCTTCTAAATGCCTACCGCGCACACGCAGCTTGTCTGGTAAATAGTTTCCGTTCAAAACTGATTCATAAAAAAGCGCTCTTCGCAGTCTTAACCGACAATAAACGTGCCGGTCTTTTTTCTACGGCTGAACTTAACTCAATCCAGTCGCATGTTCCCTGGACGCGCATCGTTCGCGATGAAATGACGGAGTACAAGGGAAAGGAAGTAAAACTTCTCGAGTTCGTGCTGGCGAATAAGGAACGACTTGTGCTCAAGCCGAACGATGATTACGGCGGACATGGAATCACCATTGGCTGGAACGCCGACCATCAGCAGTGGACAAAAGCACTCGGCGACGCATTGAGAAACGGCGACTACCTGGTTCAGGAGAGAGTTCCTACGGCCAGGGAAACTTTTCCTGCCTTGACCGCAGATGGTCAGATTCAATTTGCTGAGCAGCTGGTTGATCTCGATCCACTGCTCTTCAATGGCAGAGTTGGCTCTGCCTTTACGCGTTTATCGTTCACAGAACTGGCCAACGTTACATCCGGCGGTGGCATGGTTCCCACTTACATCATCAGCAAAAAGTAGCGGAAAACAGTTACAATCGCGCCAGATATGCCGACCCTTAACCAGGAGCAAATCTCGTGAGTGACGACATCGCCGAAAGTACTGACTCACACGAGGAACGTAGAGCGTACGATCGTTCAAGGTTGATCGTTGATGTCTTCTTCGATGGAAAGGACGCAACCGGTGTAGCCAGCACGCAAGATATCAGCATGGGTGGGTTCTACATGAACACTCAGACGGAGATTCCCGAGGGCTCATTGTTGTTGGTGCGTATTCCTTTTGGTCCAGGTAAACAAGTCGTGTGCAATGCGGAAGTTGTTTACAGTAATCCAGGTCGTGGTGTAGGTGTTCGGTTCCAGGGCTTATCGGACGAAGCGCGCACGTTACTTGAAGATGAATTATCCAATGACTGACGGACCGCTAAAGTGGACCGATCTCCCGAGCGACTCACGCGAACTTCTGACTGGAAAACTCTCCGGCTTGTGGGGAGCCGTGACTGATCAGGCGGCGTTTGAGTCGTTGGCGATCGATAAGCAACGGGCGTTGATCTTGTTGCTCGGCAGAATCCGCGATAAAGGTCTGTGGCACGTAGTGAGAAAAATAACCAACGTCTACGGCGAAGGCGGTGTCGGGTTGCAATTCCTCGCCTGGCCCGTGATTGAATCAACACTTGACCGGCGCAACGATTTCACACGACGTTTCGCCAATCACAAGGATACGAGCGGTGGATTCTATGAGAAGAATCGCCCTCTGGCAGTGCTACATTTCCTTTACCAGGAGGGTGAGCCTCGAACCTGGTACGTCCACTTCGATCTCTACAGTCCTGTACATTCGGTTGGTAGTGCGATGAAACACCTGCGTCATGAGTTTCTTGGCAAAATGACGCCAGACTGGCGAATGATTTCCCGCTACTTGAATAGTTAATTAAGGCAAGGCAGGATAAAGGCAGGATATAAACACGTAACCAAATTCGATTCAACTGAGGACTCCGTCAATGTTCGATCAATTCACATTGGGCATCGAAGAAGAATTTCAGATCATTGATCCGCAAACTCGGGAATTGCGATCACACGTCGCCGAGATTCTTGAAGAGGGCAAAATGCTGCTTGGCGAGCAGATTAAACCTGAGATGATTCAGTCGATGGTCGAAGTGGGAACTGGGATCTGCCGAAATATTCAGGAAGCGCGAACCGATATCACGCGTCTGCGCAGCATTATTTCGAGTTTGGCAAAGAAGAACGGCCTTGCAATTGTAGCGGCGTCAACTCACCCCATCTCACGCTGGCAGGATCAGAAGATCTTCGATGATGAACGTTACGAATTGCTCGTACAGGAACTACAAACCGTTGCTCGTTCACTCTTGATATTTGGATTGCACGTGCATGTAGGAATGGCTGATCGTGAACGAGCGATTCACATCATGAATGCCGCACGTTACTTCCTTCCGCACGTGCTGGCACTATCGACGTCGTCGCCGTTCTGGATGGGGCACAACACTGGTTTGAAGTCATACCGCACCGAAGTCTTCAAACAGTTTCCCAGAACAGACATCCCCGATCACTTCGATTCATACAGCGGCTTCCAGCGCTACGTTGAATTGTTAGTCAAGACGGGCTGTATTAACGACGGCAAAAAGATCTGGTGGGACATTAGGCCACACCCGTACTTTCCAACACTTGAATTTCGAGTCTGCGACATCCCAACGCGAGTCGACGACACTATCGCAATTGCAGCGCTGTTTCAGGCGATCGTTGCCAAGCTGAATAGTTTGATCGATAGGAATCTCGGCTTCCGGCTCTATAGACGAATGTTGATTCAGGAAAACAAGTGGCGAGCTGTGCGTTATGGTCTTGAGGGCAAGCTGATTGATTTCGGTAAGCAGACAGAAGTGCCGGTTCGCGATCTTGTTTTGGAGCTGCTCGAATTCGTTGACGATGTGGTAGATCCGTTGGGATCTCGAAAAGAGATCGATCACGTCCACACAATCCTCGATCGTGGCACTTCAGCAGACAGGCAACTTCAAGTCTATCGTGAAACGAATGATCTAAAAGCGGTCGTCGATGATTTGATTACTATGACATTGGAGAACGTGCCTGAAACTGTGAATGTCGGGGTGGTGACGCCACAGACCACCGCGTCAACGATTGCAAAGTAACAACCTCTAAGCAGAATCCGTAAAAATATATGGGCATCGTCGTCCTGGGACCGCAGGCGTCCTCGCCTGCCCGCGTCCAGCGCAACCCTGATCGTTGGTTATTTTCGACGCGGGCAGGCGGGGACACCTGCGGTCCCAGGACGACGATGCGCATATATTTTCACAGCGTCTTTTTCGATTCCGCCTTCTTTGCAAGGTAATGCTGCCACAGCATCCTCGCTGCTACCGCGCGATGTGGACGCCAACGTTCTGCAAGTGATTCCAATTTTTCTGGTGAGGGCCGGTTGGTGAGTGCCAGCAACTCCTGTGCAGCCACGGCCAAAGCCAAATCACCCGCAGGCCAAATATCCGCTCGCAGCATCGCCATCAGCAGATAGACATCAGCGCTCCAACTGCCGATGCCCTTGACACGCATCAAGCTCAGTCGCGCCTCATCGTCGTTCATTCTTGACAGCTGACGAAGGTTTAGTTCGCCATCAGCGATCAGTGACGCCAGATGACCTAGATAAGCCGACTTCTGACGTGTCACACCGAGTGAGCGCAAATAGTTTTCACCTCGCTCCACAAACTCTTCAGGACTGAATGGATCGATTGCCGCACTCAGTCGATCGAACATTGCTTTGCCACTGCGCAGTGAAACTTGCTGCTCCAGGATTATGTGAACAAGCGTGGCGAAACCGGTTGCTCTTCGCCACAAAGGTGGAGGGCCATGACGTTGGAAAATGCCGGCGAGTTGTTTGTCACGTGTCGCGAGATCACGAGCGATATCCGCGAGTGTTTGTTTGCTCAGAACCGGTGAGAATATTGTCGATTTACGATTGCCAATTGCCGATTTCGTTTTTCGCTGGGTTTTGCCTTTGTTTTCTGACACTCCACTTCGATCCATTGTTCGCGATGTCTAATACTAAAGACCGAAAACCAAAGATGAAATCGGCAAGACTTAGCTGAGCGCAAGCATCAGGAAGTTTTCGAATAGCCGGCGGCCATCTCTCGAATCGTTTGGATGCTCCCAACGCGTACGGTTCTTGTTCCAATCTTCAAATGATTTCTCGAGGTGAAATTGAACCGTGTAGATGAGTTGGCCATCGGCGCGTTTGACCATCATCTGGTTGCGACAAAGGTAGGAAGTTGCCAGTAAGTGAAAACCATCGGGCACGCGGTCGAGTTGCAGGCCGTGGTTTTGCCAAACGCGCAGAATGCGTGCAGGTTGCGAAGAGGCCTCGGGGCTATTGCTCTCAACGGAATGCATTCCGGCAAAGATTGGATCCGCCGGATCAATTATGCGAATGAATCGATACTGGTACTCAGTTGGCCGGTCTGCACGCTGTTCGTGCTGTTCAAGCTTATCAAGCGTAACGACGCGCGCTCCAAAGCTGAGACCGACGAGCTGATGTCCACCGCAGATAGCAAGTACCGGTATGCGTGTCTTGCGGATGAATTCACTAAAGGTGTCGAGGATGGATTGCTGATAGAAATCGAAATCGCGAAGCGTCCCGCTTAGCAGAATTGCGTGTGGTTTAAAGCGCTCGCTTGCTTCCCCAATTTCCGAAAGATGCACGACCTCTGTAGTCGGCTCTTTTACGAGCCGGGAAATATTATTAACGATATTTTCAATCGCCATCCCGGCAATCAAACGTTCTTGCTTTAACTGCGTCTCGATACCGGGTCCCCATTCGCGAACTGCAACAGGCGACAAATCGCCCTCGTCGCGAAGGAGATCATCGACTACCAGAACGCGCGCCGAGTCAATTCGCTGCTCGATTGGTTCGTACCGGCAATATGTTTGTTGATTAAAAGGAAAGGGTAGTGTTCCGCTTGATTCTGCGGCCGCTTGTTCAGCGATATCAATAAGTTCCTGGGTCATTTGCTTTGGGGGAATGTCCAATCTTATCTGTCAATTTAACGCTGCCTGGTGCTTCGGTTGAACTCCGGGATTCTTGTACCCGCACCAGCAGCCACAATCTCCGACCGAATATTAGCAAACAGCAAGCCACGAAGCCGAATACGAAGCTTTGATTTGTTTTGCTTTGCTGCTTCATCAATCAGCAGCAGCATTCTAAACCAGGACGATTCCATTTCGTCCGCCAATCTCGAGATTTTGGTTATGTCGTATGGAATTGCCACATCATTACATCCGGCCCGCGCAAATACTGACAAATACCGGGCCGTGGCAAGATCCGGACAGAGCAGACGCTTTTTACCGATTTTGAGTTCCACTCCGAGCAACGTGTGTTGAATGGCGATCACGCCTTTGAGGTTGTCGAAGTGATATGAGCGAGTCCTGAGCTTAAGGATGCGGTCGCGATAGATTCGAGGCAACCAGCTTTCACCCAATTCATTTCTGATTAGTTTCGCGAGATCTTCGACACTCACTGGCGCGATCCAAGGAATTTCAGATTTAAGATTTCAGGTTGAAGATTGGCCGCATGTCCGACGAACTTTAGTTTGTCGTTGCTTCATTGCAACAGCGGTCGCAAATCATTTGGGGGCCTCAATCCAACGCACGACAAACTAAAGTTCGTCGGACATGCGGCCAATCTTCAATCTGAAATCTTAAATCTGAAATCTCTCTGCTCGGTGGTAAGGAGTTGAGATTCGAGTCTCGTTTGCAATGCATTGATTACGCGGCCGGGGAACAAGCCCAGGTAAAGAACGCCAACTATCGTCAGGACTAAAGCGATGGCCAGACTAGCTGGGATTCGTGGCGCACTCCATGCACTCGTTCTTTCCTTGAAGAACATCACGATGATCAAGCGCAGGTAGTAATAAGCCGACACCGCAGTGTTCAAGACACCCACGACAACAAGTCCGTAGTAGTGTTGGTTAACAGCGGCTCCAAAGACCATGACCTTGCCGATGAAGCCCGCGGTCAGTGGCATACCCAGAAGACTCAGCATGAAGAGTGAAAGTGCAAACGCGAGAACCGGCGATTGAAAGCCGATGCCGTTGTAGTCTTCAATCGCCGTGCGGCGATCACCACTCCTCGCGATCAATTGAACGACCGTAAATGCTCCAATATTCATGACCGCGTAGGTCAATAGATAGAACATCACGGCCGTGACGGCTGCGTTACGTTGATTGACATCCGAAGCAGCACCAGCAGCTACCATTCCAACCAGTGCATAACCCGCGTGCGCAATCGAAGAGTACGCCAGCATCCGCTTGATGTTGTTTTGAGTTATCGCAACGACGTTTCCAAGCGTCATCGTGAGGATAGCCAGAATTGCGAGAACGGTAACCCAGGCATGGTGCAGGTTTGCGCCGATTGGTGAGTTCGAAGCAGCTACAACAAACGGAAAACCGAAGACAAACACTCGAAGGAAAGAAGCAAATCCGGCGGCCTTTGGCCCAGCTGCCATAAACGCCGTCACTGGGGTTGGCGCGCCTTCGTAAACATCCGGAGTCCAGACATGAAAGGGCGCCGTGGCTATCTTGAAGCCAAAACCAACGAGCATCATTGCCGCGCCGGCAAATAGTAGTCCCGGATATCTGGCTTCGTTAATGCGTGAAGCGATTATCGCTATGTTAGTTGTCCCAGGAGTACCGGCTATCGAGGTTGCGCCGTAGGTTAAGGCGATTCCGTATAACAGAAACGCGGATGAGAAAGAACCGAGGATGAAGTACTTGAGAGACGATTCGTTCGAGCGAACATCTGTCCGCCTGAACCCTGCCAGGACGTATGTGGCAATAGAAAGGATTTCAAGTCCAAGGAAGATGATGACCAAATCGCCACCCGAAGCCATCAACATCATGCCAACCGTCGCAAACAGGAGCAGGGAATGAAATTCACCCGCCGGTAATTCTTCGCCTTGTACCCACACGGTTGAAATCAAAAGAGTGAGAACCGAGACCAGCAGGAAGACGAGAGTGAATCCCAGGCGCAGTTCATCCAACACGATCATCCGATTGAACGCGTCACCGGCAACCAGACCAGAAGTCCACAGCCAGATCGTCGCAACTGCTCCACCCAATAGACCAACTAAAGAAATACCGCCGGTGATCCATCGTTGCGAGGGTTTAACGAACGCGTCGACGAGCATCACCACCACGGCGGCCGCGCAGACAATCACTTCTGGCGCTATCAAAGCCCAATTAACAATCGGAATTGAAGCCTGTCCCAGTAAGAGTGTCATTCTATTTTACCGACTGACTTGATTGTTTAGAGGGTTCGTACGACAGGCTGTTAGCCTGTCGTGGTTTGATTGCGGCAACGACAGGCTGGCAGTCTGTCGTACTCGCCGTGTATGAACCGCCGCCTTGTCTACCATTTATTCGACCATGAACTGCTCCCACGCTTGCTTTGGAGCGATCGAGAAATACTCTTGGATAGACGCCCATAAAAAACATCAGAAACAAGAGCGGTATGATGAGTCCGACTTCGCGTGCATTCAGATCTTTGAGTCGCGCATTCTCGTTGTTTGTAACTTGTCCAAAGACGACACGTTGAAGCATCCATAACATGTAAACAGCCGCCCAAATAACTCCGGTTCCGGCGAGCATCGTAAAAATGTAAGGATGCGCTATGAATGTCGAAGTCCACGTGCCAATCAAAATCAGGAACTCACCTACAAACCCATTCAGGAATGGCAAGCCAATTGACGATAGTGATGCGATCACAAAAAGCGTTGCAAACCAGGGCATGGGTGTTGCCAATCCACCGAATTCGGTAATCAGTCGTGTATGCCGGCGTTCGTAGATGAATCCCACGAACAGGAACAGCGCACCCGTGGAAACACCGTGATTGAGCATTTGGTACAACGCGCCCTGCATGCCTAGTTCAGTGAACGAAAACAAACCCAGCACAACGAATCCCATGTGACTTACCGAAGAGTAGGCCACCAGTCGTTTCACATCCGGCTGCACCATCGCGACGAGTGCACCGTAAATAATTCCAACGATCGCCAGTGCCATGATGTAAGGCGCAACGACGCGGGCTGTGTCCGGAAAGAGCCCCAGGTTGAACCTGAGCAACCCGTAAGTGCCCATCTTCAGCAATACGCCAGCGAGGATTACTGAGCCAGCTGTTGGCGCTTCTGTATGAGCATCCGGCAACCATGTGTGGAAAGGGAAGAGAGGCACCTTGATACAGAAGGCAAGACCAAAAGCCAGGAATAGTAAAAGCTCAGGTCGTGGCGCGAGCGGCAGCGACGACATCGCTTGTACCAGCACGGCGTAATCAAACGTGTGATACGTGAAGTAGAGAGCGATGATCGCCACCAACATCAACAAACTTCCGACCGCCGTGTAGATGAAGAACTTGATTGCCGCATAGATTCTCCGCTCGCCGCCCCAGATCCCAATCAGGAAGAACATTGGAATTAACGAAGCTTCGAAGAAAAGATAAAACAGCAATAAGTCGAGCGAAACAAAAACGCCGATCATCGCTGACGCGAGAATCAGCAGAAACACGTAATAGGCGAGTTGACGTTTGTGAATGGCGGTCCAACTGGACAGGATCGCAATCGGCATCAGTAATGTCGTCAAAAGCACAAGCCAGAGACTGATGCCATCCACGGCGACGTGGTAGCGCGAGCCAATCGATCCGATCCAGAGCACATTCTCCTCAAACTGAAAAGCTGTCGTATTTCCCCCGAGACCGGTTAGTAAAAGAAGGGAAATGCCAAAAGTGGAAATGGTCGTAACAAGCGCGATCCATTTGTAGTGATCCTCACGATGACTCGGCAGCAGACTATAGAGCACTGCAGCCAACGCACCGATCGACGGCAATAGAATCAGAACTGTTAACAAGTGCGGCATAAGCTAACGTGCTAGTGCTTGAAAACTGAAAAACGCGAACGCGCCGATTAAGAGCAGCGCACCAAACAGAATGATCGCGGCATAACCACGAACAAGGCCGGCCTGTAAATAGCGGCCCAGGCGCCCGGCCTCCGTTACAGCTTCGCCGATTGAATGCAAAATGCCGTCGAGTACACCGACGTCAAAGATCTTCCACAGCCCTTCGCGTGACGCAGCCTCGATCGGATGAATCAGCGCGGCGTCGTAAATCTCATCCACGTAATATTTGTTCTCGAGAATACGAGGTAACTGAAGCAATGGCCTCGTCTTGAAGATGACCCAGCCCACACCAATTCCTGCGAATGCAATCAGGACGGAAATTAGTGCCAGCAAACGTTCGGCGTTTATCTCTGCGGCCGAATGAGTTTCATGTACAACGGCTGCGGCGTTCGCTTCGCCATGTTCGAGAGGTGCAGCGGATAGTTTCGCTTCGAATGTTGTCGCTGCGTGACCACCCGGGACCGTGGCAATCACAGGCTCAATAGTGTGTTCGATGACATTTACATCTTTTGAAATTGCAAACGAGCTGAGTGCGTATGGTACGCCGATGAAACCACCAATAGTAGAAAGCACAGCTAGGACAATCAACGGAGCTGTCATGAGCCAGGGAGACTCGTGCGGCTCAACCGAACCATGTGCATGATGTCCGTCATGTTGATCGTGATGTTGCTCGCGGAAGCGTTCATTACCCCAGAAGGTCATCACCATCATGCGCGTCATGTAAACTGCGGTTAAAAACGCGGTGATGGCGCCGATTCCCCAAAGAATCTTGTTGAAGCCGCCAGGAATGCTAAACCCCGGAGCGCTCCAGGTTTTCCAGAGAATTTCGTCTTTTGAAAAGAATCCCGCGAAGATCGGAATGCCTGAGATAGCCAACCAGCCAGTCAGCATCGTCGCGAATGTGATAGGCATGTACTTCTTCAGATTTCCCATCCGTCTCATGTCCTGCTCATGATGCAGTCCATGAATTACAGAGCCGGAACCGAGAAACAGCAGGGCCTTGAAGAAGGCATGGGTGATGACATGAAAGATTGCCGCGACAAAGGCTCCGACGCCGCAAGCGAGAAACATGTATCCAAGCTGAGAGATAGTTGAATAGGCGAGTACCTTTTTGATGTCGTTCTGAGCGAGACCGATTGTGGCTGCAAACAGTGCAGTTGCCGCCCCGATGATTGCAACGATGAACATTGCCGTCGGTGCGTGAACAAAGATCGCAGAGCAACGAACGATCATGTAGATGCCGGCAGTCACCATTGTCGCCGCGTGGATCAACGCGGAAACTGGCGTGGGTCCCGCCATCGCGTCAGGCAGCCAAACATACAGAGGTATTTGAGCACTCTTTCCGGCTGCACCTATGAAAAGCAGGACTGCTATCGAAGTAGCGCCGCCCGCAAAGATCGCTTTCCATGTGAATGGGTCCGCTGCCTGTGTAGCGAAGAATTCGAAGGTGGAATGCGTGGCGCCGCCGGCTGGATTTGCAAAGAAGCTGACTGAGCCACTCAACATGAACGTGAGCATGATGCCCAGAACAAATCCCCAGTCGCCGATTCGATTTGTTATGAACGCTTTCTTCGCAGCGTCTCCAGCTTCTTTCCTGTCGAAGTAGTATCCGATTAGCAGGTACGAACAAAGACCGACACCTTCCCAACCGACAAACATGAGTACGAAGTTGTCGCCCAGAACCAGCGTCAACATCGAAAACATAAACAAGTTGAGAAACGCAAAGAAACGATAGAAGCCTTCTTCGCCATGCATGTAGCCGACGGCGAAAACGTGAATCAGGAATCCGACAGAGGTTACAAACAGCGCATAAGTGCCGCTCAGTCGATCCATTCCGAGTGCAAAGTCCGCTCGAAAAGTTCCGACTTGTAACCAGGTCCAGATGTGATCTAGTACTGGTTGTTCTGTGCGCAGCGCGCCGTTTGAATTGAAGGCAAGATAGAAGGCGACGATTGCAGAAACCGCGACTGACCCGCACGCTACGAAGCCAATGAAACGTTCAT
>DATDFV010000002.1:0-38535 GCA_036522415.1 Pyrinomonadaceae bacterium
TCGCTGGAACTGCAAGTTAAGCATGCGGGCGGATACGAAGTTCGGAGCCGACAAGCTTTCTCCAGGTCGAGGCTGTTTATTTTCGAAGTCTCAGGCGTTGATGTTGATAACAAAACAGGTAGACAAGTTGTCGTTTGGTGGTTTGTCTCCGGTCGTCATGCATACGATGTGATTCAGTTTTACACGAAGAAACTAAGCCGCGGGACTCGCTTTATCACTTTTGGTCAGTGGGAATGGGATAAAAAACGCGGGACGTATTCGTTGCGGCTTCACCGTCCGGCAGATGAACTTGAAACGCTCGCCTCGTCCGAAACAGATAATGTTGACTCAACGAATCCAGACCAGGTTGAAGCAAACATCTCAGATCCGTCACTCGCTGCAATTCATGTCGGCCGCCGAGTCCCCGTCTATCGCAAGCTCGGCGATTTCAATTCCAAGCGCCTTCGAGAAATTATTCATGCCGTACTCGCGAAGCTCGACGATAAAGAAATACCGGAGACACTACCTGCTGAACTTCGCCAAAAGTATCGTCTTGTAGCAAGAGCCCAGGCCCTTCGCGAGATCCATTTCCCTCCAAAAGACCAACCGATGGTCGACTACGAGCAATCCAGAAGTCGAGCGCACATAAGAATGATCTTCGAAGACTTCTTCTGGTTGGCGTTTGCAGTCACATTGAAACGAGGCGAACGCATTCGAGAATCGAAGGAGGTGAAGATTCGTATCGATAAGGACGTGAAGGACGTCATTTCAGCAGTACTTCCGTTCAAATTAACAACCGCGCAACGAAAGGTGACCGCGCAGATCTTCAATGACATGAAGTCAACCACGCCGATGAATCGTCTGTTGCAAGGCGACGTTGGGAGTGGCAAAACCATCGTCGCCGTAATCGCTATGATTGCAGCAATGGAAAACGGTTATCAGGCCGCATTGATGGCCCCAACGGAAATACTTGCCGAGCAGCATGCCCGCAACATCAAACGCCTCCTCGCCAAGACTCCCTACCGGGTGGAATTGCTGACGGGGTCGGTCCGCTCGGCGGAGAAACGCAAACTGCAACAAGCATTACAAGCGGGGGAGATTCACGCTTGTATCGGCACCCAGGCTTTGATTCAGGGCGCAGTTACGTTTGCGAATCTTGGCTTGGTTGTGGTTGACGAACAGCATCGGTTCGGCGTGATGCAAAGGGCGGAACTAAGAGCGCGGGGCATCAGCCCGGACGTGTTAGTCATGACCGCAACGCCGATCCCACGTTCGTTAGCCATGACAGTTTATGGCGACCTGGACGTGTCGGTAATAGATGAACTGCCGCCGGGTCGCACTCCAATTGAGACGATGGTGTTCGGAGAGGACCAGCGGCAGGAAGTCAAACAATTAATTTCGCGCGAGGTTAAAGCAGGTCGTCAGGTTTATGTTGTTTATCCGCTCGTCGAAGAGTCTGAAAAGATGGACTTGCGCGACGCCACTCGACGCTACGAGTACCTGCGAGACACAGTCTTCCCCAAAATATCCGTCGGACTCTTGCACGGTAGGATGAAGCCCGCTGAGAAAGACGAAGTGATGAAAGCATTTGTCGCAGGTGAGACAAAGATCCTTGTGACAACCACCGTTATCGAAGTCGGCGTAGATGTGCCAAACGCATCCGTGATGATTGTGGAGCATGCGGAGCGTTTCGGATTGTCACAACTTCATCAATTACGCGGCCGCGTTGGTAGAGGGGCAGAGCAGAGTTATTGCGTGCTTCTGACCACTGACAAGAAGACGATGGTTGCTCGTGAACGTTTGGGCATCATGGCAAAGACGAATAATGGATTCATAATCGCTGAAAAGGATCTCGAACTGCGTGGTCCAGGGGAAATACTGGGAACAAAGCAATCGGGTCTGCCCGAGTTTCGGATCGGGAATCTCGTTCGAGACCAATCGATCCTGGAAAAGGCGCGGACGGCGGCTGAGTACTATCTGACCGAACGTGCCTCATCATCCCAGACCAAACGAATGAAGCAATACCTTGCGGACACGGAGCGATTTGGATTGGCTAGTGTTGGATGAACCCAAATGTCCGATGAACTTTAGTTTGTCGTTCGTCGGGTCAGAAGCCCCTGTTCAATTGAGCGGTCTGACCGCCACACACGACAAACTAAAGTTCGTCGGACATGATCTATGCGAATAATCGCGGGTATATATCGAGGTCGAAATCTCAAGAGCCCGCCGTCGATGCAAGTACGGCCAACGTCGGATCGACTGCGCGAAACGCTCTTCAACGTTCTTGCGCCGCGAATTACCGGCGTGCGTTTCCTCGATCTGTGCGCCGGCTCGGGCGCGATTGGAATCGAAGCCCTTTCGAGAGGCGCCGCTCACGTCACGTTCGTCGATCGATCGCGGAAGATGTGTGGTCTTATTGAGTCAAACCTGGATCTGTGCCGGATTCCTGAAGATCAAACCGAAGTTGTGAACGATGAAGCAAGCGACTTTCTTCATCAGCGCCTCGTTCGAAATCTTCAGCCCTGGGACATTGTCTACTTCGATCCGCCGTACCAGGATGATTATTTGAAAGTGCTGAGTCTGGTTGGATCAAATGCTGACAAGCTACTGACACCTGACGCACTGGTCATCGCAGAACATCATCACAAGAACCACCTGGCGGAAAACGTTGCGGCACTCAAACGCACAAGAGTTCTGAAGCAAGGAGACTCGTCATTAAGCTTCTTCGAGGTGAGGTAGAGGCCGTCATCGAACAGAAGTCTCTTAACCAGCGCCACGAACGCTCTTTTGTCGGAGCGCGGCCGTCCTCGGCCCCCGTCCAACAGAAGCCCCCACCCCTGAACCACGAAAGCTCTTCTGTCGGAGCGCGGCCGTCCTCGGCCGCCCCCGTCCAACAGACCATCTCGTTGACATTCGGATCTCCTTTGCTGTGCAATTCGCTCGATTTCTTTTTCCATCAATCTCGGCATTAGTGTGACGAATTCCGGATTACATGGGTGGTTCTGTTGGACCGGGGCGGCCGAGGACGGTTTTGTTTCAATGTTTGTCCCGGCTCGTTCCCTCCCGGCCATAGTTCCCTTCGTTACACGCCGTCACCTCCAAAGGACAACCTTCGAACACATTGCTAAAATCAATTCATGTTAGTCCTTGGAATCGAAACATCCTGTGATGAGACGGCCGCTGCCGTTATTCGCGATGGCCGCGAGATTCTCTCATCAGTCATCTCCTCGCAGATTGCAGTTCACAAGCCGTTTGGCGGCGTTGTTCCCGAACTTGCCTCACGCGAGCACCTCGACAAGATTGTTCCCGTTGTGTCCGAGGCTTTCGCACGCGCTCAAGTCTCGCAGAAAGAGATCGATGGTATTGCCGTTACAGTTGGCCCTGGATTGGTTGGCTCGTTATTGGTCGGCGTCTCTTACGCCAAAGCCATGGCTTACGCGCTTGACATACCTTTTATTGGCGTCAATCACATCGAGGGTCACATCTATTCCGTGGCATTCGAGAACCCTCCGATTGAATACCCCGCCGAGGCTCTAATCGTTTCTGGCGGCCACACAAACATCTTCTTCATTCCAGAACCTGGTAAGTACAAAGTTGTCGCAAGAACACGCGACGACGCCGCGGGTGAAGCGTTCGACAAGGTGGCAAAACTTTTGGGACTGGGATACCCGGGAGGTCCGATCATCGAGCGACTCGCGCGCGAAGGAAATCCAAAGGCCGTCCCGTTTGCAATTCCGCGCATGGGCGACGGATTACCGGACTTCAGTTTCAGCGGATTGAAGACAGCAGTTACCAGGTATGTACGTGAAACTGGCCTGGCACCGGTTGAAAATGGTGGCGAACCCTCGCAGGGCATCAAAGATTTAGCAGCAAGTTTTCAACATGTGGTGGTGGAGTCGCTAGTAAAGACGATGGAGAGGATCGCCGGAGAGTATTACCCGCGAACTTTGATCGTCGCAGGCGGAGTGGCGTGTAACGGCAAACTACGCGAGGTTTGTCGCGAAATGGCAAAGGAATTGGAACTTCCGGTCTACTTCCCTTCACCGCATCTTTCGACGGATAACGCGGCAATGATCGCTGCAGCCGGGACCGTAAAATTGTTGGCGGGCGAGCGAAGCACTCTCGACCTCAACGCCGACGTTACGTTGCGATTGCAGAACATTGATTTAGAGGAAGAGGCAGCCAAGAGGGCGGGGGTGCGGTACCGGCTCTAGTTTCCGAGAATAGGACCTATATGACCTATAGGACGTATTAACCGACAATCTTAAACCTTAGATTTTCTTGGTCTCGTCACGCGAGACCTAGGTTGGGGCCTTATCAACCCTCTATCGTGCTCATCGCAGTGACGGCACGTTTTTCATATGCCGCAATGGTTGCGATGTTTTTCTTTTCCACTTCTGTCAAAGCCGCGTCGGTGAAGTTTGAATCGGCTTTGTACCAGTCAAAGCTTGAAAAGTATTTCTGGAGCCAGGGCTCTTTGAATACCTTGCCATGTCGCGCATAGATCTCCTGTCGCATCTGAACAGCATCTTCGAGAAACAAGCCTTCCAACAATGCGTGCGTGATCGGCGTGTTGCTCAAGCCCTGATGAATTTTGTTCTCATAACGAACGATGGTCTCGACGTTCAGCTTGTCGCTATCCGATAACTCCTCGTCCTTGAAATTCTCATCAGGGGTGTACCAGGGCTGCTCGAAGAAATACTGCTGCAACCACTCCGCTCTGAACTGTCGACCGTGACGCGCGTAGACCTCATTGCGAAGCAACCTGAGTTCATGGAGACTCAACCCCTGCAGCATCGACTCCGATATCGTCTTTCTTTCGAACAACTCCATGTCACCAGGCAGCAAGGCGACGTTGCGCTGTCGTTTCTGACCAGTACTTAGAATCTCGAGGTTTTTCCGCTCGTTAACAGAAAGGCGTTTTGGATCGTACTTGTCGCTTGGCGTGTACCAGTACCTCTCATCGAAGTACTGTTGTAACCATGGGTTGTCCTCAAACCGCTTACCATGAATAGCCTCGACTTCGGCGAGCAAAACCGTCCATTCCGCGCCACTATGCTTGCCGAGTTTTTTCGCGGTGATTGGGCGATCCACCCAGTAACGCATGTCCCCTGGTTGTATGGTGTCGTGCTTACTCGCTTCAGCTATGCGAATGACATCGAGGTTACGTCGCTCAGTGTTGTTGAGCAGTGAGTTCTTGAAGTCAGGGTTTGGTATAAACCACGACTGTTCCTGAAGGTACGCTTTGATGTCGGAGTCCTTGAAAATACGACCATGACGGCCGAACACAATTCCGCGCAACATCTTTAGATCTTGTAATTCGAGAGCTTGAATCTGAGATGCTTTGATCGAACTCTTGCCGAAATCGAAGTCTTTCCAGGAATCCAATGGATCCTGAGCGGACACCCTTAACCCTGCAAGTGCGATCAAACTCAACACAAAGACGAATTTGAATCGTCGGGGGCTCATGCGCTTCACCTCTTTCAAAAAAGCTGTAGCGGTGTAGTTCATAGGTCCTATATGTCGAATAGGTCCTATATTCAGTTACCCAAAAATATCCCGCACCTTATCCACCAACCCCTTATTCTCGAGATCCTTATTTTCAACTTCAGCCAGCTGTTCCAACAATCGACGTTGCTCTCGCGTTAGCGATGTAGGTGTGATGACACTGACTGAAACGAAGAGATCGCCCTTACCGCGGCCTCCCAGTTGCGGCATTCCTTTGCCTTTCAATCGAAAAACAGTGCCTGTTTGAGTACCCAGCGGAACCTTGAGCTTCTCTTCTCCATCAAGTGTCTTGACCATGATGTCGGCTCCAAGAGCTGCCTGCGCAAAAGTAATCGGCACGGCCTCGTAGAGGTTGCTACCTTGTCGCTCAAACTCCTCATGTGCGGCAACGTGGATAACCACGTAGAGATCTCCGGCGGGTCCGCCCTGAGTACCTGCTTCGCCTTCGCCCTGAACTCGAAGGCGTGAGCCGGTCTCGACACCCGCGGGAATCTTTACCTCCATCTGCTTTTCTTTCTGAACGCGACCGGCGCCCTTGCATTCCTTACAAGGAGTCTTAATCACCTGGCCGGCGCCACGACACGTACCACACGTTCGCGCGACAGAGAAGAAGCCTTGTTGGTAACGAACCTGACCTGTTCCACCGCAAGTTTGACACGACTCCGCGTGTGTCCCGGGCGCTGCGCCAGAGCCCTTGCAAGCTTCACAACCTTCCAGACGCGGGATGCGCAACTGCGCTGTCATTCCATTCGCAGCTTCTTCAAGCGTGATCTCCAAATCGTACCTAAGATCTGCCCCCCTTTGAGCTGCACTGCGTCGCGATCCTGAGCGTGAACCGCCAAAGACATCTCCAAACCCAAACAGGTCACCAAGAATATCTTCAATGCCGCCGAATCCCGGTGCTCCCCAACTTCCGGCTCCTGCGCCCGCCGAAACACCTGCGTGTCCAAAACGGTCGTATCGACGACGCTGCTCAGAATCCTGAAGTACGCCGTAAGCCTCAGCGGCTTCTTTGAACTTCTCTTCAGCACTTGCGTCGTTAGGGTTCTTATCTGGGTGATACTTCACGGCGAGACGCCGGTATGCACTCTTAATCTCCTGCTCTGATGCAGTTCTGGTAACTCCCAAAATTTCGTAATAATCGCGTTTACTCATTCGGTTCTAAATTAACCTCACCTTAAAATTAAGTTTGAAAAGAATAGCTATACTTCAGTGGTTGTCTCGTCAGGGGCGGGATTCATCATTGCCGTGGTGAGTTGTGCAGCGGTTCGTTCAAGATTCGTCAAGGCTTTATTTATATCTGTCAGACTCGTTCCCCGATTGGCCGCCTCTGCCTCTGCAAAGTTGCGTTCTGCGAGGTCCTGATCGTTTTGCGATAACAACCCGCCAAACTTGGTAAACGATTTTTGCGTGTTCTTCAGCAACGACTCGAGCTTGTTACGCAGCACCACCAACTCTTTGGCGTCTCGATCGCTATCCGCAAATTCGTCCGCTTCCCGAATTAGTCGCTCGATTTCATCGGGTGTTAGTCCGGACGTCGGCGTTATGCGCATCTGTTGTTCTCGTCCCGTGGCCTTATCTTGCGCAGACACCGATACGATTCCGTTGGCGTCAACCTCAAAAGAAACTTCGATCTGAGGTACTCCCCGCGGATTCGGTGGAATGCCAACCAACTCAAACTTACCAAGCGAACGATTGCCCTGGGCTACTTCTCTCTCGCCCTGGAGGACGTGGATCTCAACTGATGATTGATTGTCGACAACGGTTGTAAACGTCAAACTATTGCGCAGTGGAATCGTTGAGTTGCGTTCAATAATCTTGGTGAATAGGCCGCCTCGTGTTTCCAGACCAAGGCTTAACGGCAGCACGTCTAAAAGCACGATGTCTTTGACGTCTCCACTCAGGACTCCGCCCTGTATAGCTGCACCCATCGCAACAACTTCATCCGGGTTAATCTCAGCGGAAGGCTTTTTCCCGAATATCTTCTCGACAGTTCGTTCGACAATCGGAGAACGTGTTTGACCGCCAACCAGTACCACCTTATCGATTTCGGTTCGCTGTAGCTTGGCATCCTTCAGGGCGGTGTGGCACGGTTCGATGGTTTGCTCGATCAAATCTCCTACGAGGTCTTCAAACTGGTCGCGCGTGAACGATTTGTTGAAGTGTTTGGGACCGGTCGCATCTGCAGCGATGAAAGGCAGGTTAATATTCGTTTCGGTTGTTGAAGAAAGTTCGCACTTCGCTCGTTCCGCAACTTCTTTCAATCTTTGCAATGCAAGTCGATCCTGACGAAGGTCGATTCCTGTATCTTTCAAAAACTGGTCGGCCATCCAGTTCATGATCCGCTCGTCAAGGTCCTCGCCGCCCAGGAATGTGTTACCCGATGTTGAAAGGACTTCGAAAACACCGTCGTTCATTTCGAGAATTGAGATATCGAAGGTGCCGCCCCCCAAATCGTAAACCGCAATTCGCTCTACGTCTGATTTACCGAGCCCGTAGGCAAGAGCGGCCGCAGTCGGTTCGTTGATAATTCTTTCCACGCGCAATCCAGCTATTTTCCCTGCGTCTTTTGTTGCCTGGCGCTGGGTATCGTCAAAGTATGCCGGTACGGTGATGATTGCATCGGTCACGGCCTCGCCCAGAAAATCTTCTGCGGCAGCCTTCAATCGTTGCAATACGATTCCTGAGAGTTCGGGCGGACTGTAACTTCGACCTTGAACGCGAATGCGCGCGTCCCCATTCGGTGAATCGACGATCTCGAATGGTGAACTTGCGGACATTTTTGATACTTCATTCGAGTTGAACTTGCGCCCAATGAGACGTTTGACGGCGTAGACGGTATTAGCGGCATTTGTGACTGCCTGCCGCTTTGCGATTTGGCCAACCAGCCTTTCACCTTTATCAGTAAACCCAACGACGCTAGGTGTGGTTCGGCCACCCTCTTTATTTGGAACAATTTGAACTGCGCCGCCTTCTAACACTGCGACACAGCAATTAGTGGTGCCCAAATCTATGCCGATCGTTTTTCCCATCAGTCTTGCCTTCGGTAATTTGTCCTAACTCCGTTTGGAGACCTTTACCAGTGCCGGGCGAATCAGCTTGTCACCCAGTTTATAACCTGCCCGGATCTCCTGAATTATCGTATCAGGTTCAAACTCCTCAGTTTCCTCGGTTACAACAGCCTCGTGAATGTGTGGATTAAAACGCTCGCCTACGGCCACGATTGGCTTTACGCCCAACGCCTCAAGTACGCCGTTCAACTGCTTGTAAATGAGATCTACGCCACTAAGGAAGTGTCGAAACTCGTCTGATTCGGTTGCCTCAACTGAAGCTTCGGTCTCCAAAGCACGCTTAAGATTGTCCAGCACTCCCAGAAGTTTGGCCGCAACATCAGCAACTACTCTGTTGTAAATGTCGCTCCGTTCGCGGTCGACGCGTTTCCGATAGTTCTCAAAATCCGCCTGGCGTCGAGCCAAACGATCCTTAAGTTCCGCAGTTTCCTCTTGTACACGTTTTAACTCGGCTCGTGTCGCAACAAGTTCCGCCGTAATAGGTCCGCCCTCAGTAAACTCAACGGGAGGAGTCTCGTCCGGCTGAGTCAGCTCAGAGTCCAGCTGCATCTCTTCTTCGTCTGAGTCAGTGGTGATATCGGGATCCTGAGAATCCATTTGAGAGATGGGCTCTACCGAAGGGTCGCTTTCTGCTTCAGCATCGACAAAGCGGATCGGAATCCGATTTTGATTGTTGTTACTATCACGTGCCATTTGGAAGGATCGAAGTCGGCTCAACGTTACGACGCAATGGCTCCGCTCAAGCGATGCTCAATCAATCGCGCCATGTAGTTTACCATAGCCATAATTCGGGCATATTCAATTCTCATCGGCCCAACAACACTCAAAGTGCCGACTCGTTCATTGGATCCAGCGCGGTAAGGGGCGGTGATAAGCGCACAATCTTGAAGTGAGCTGGCTGGATGTTCACGGCCGATGACAACATGCACATCGCCGAAATAGGCGCTATCGTGCGAGATGCACTGGTTAAGAATTTTTATGAGGCGAGATTTTTCTTCGAACGTTCGGAACAGTTCACGCATCCGTTCAATATCGACAAAATCTGGTTTAGCGAGAATGTTCGAAGCTCCATCAACATAAACGTCACTTGCTTCTTCACCTTCAAGGCTTCGCTCGCACAGCAAAACTGCGTTTTGGAGTAGGCGATCGTAAAGCGCCTTCTCTTCTTTCATCAACTCGACAATTTCAGCGCGTATTGATGACAGGCTCTTGCCACTGAACTCCGTGTTCAAGTATTGAGCAGTACGATTCAACTCTTCCTGGGTAAGATCTTCTTCTGTCGTTCTTATTACCTTGTTGTGGATGATTCCAGACGTCGCCACCAACACAACCAGGATACGCTTGTCAGGAAGTTGCACAAATTCGATATGTTTTAGCCGATTCTCAGCGAGCGATGGTGAGATAACGATTCCTACATTCTCAGACAACGCTGAGAGGACGTGCGATGCCGCTTCCATCAAACGATCAGGCGAGGCGACGGCGTCGATGTCACCGACCGAAAAAAGATCATCTATCGCCTTCAAATCGCCGCGCGATAAACGCGCTTCACCCAGCATGTTGTCAACGTAGTAACGATAGCCCTTATCAGTGGGTACACGTCCGGCTGAAGTGTGCGGCTGCTCTACAAACCCAGCCTCTTCCAGATCTCCCATCACATTTCGAATGGTGGCGGGACTCCAGCCATATCCATGAGCGAAACGATCCGATAAGACCCTCGACCCCACGGCCTCACCTGTAATCAGGTGCTCCTTGATAAGTGCAGAAAGCAGTCCCTCCATCCGTGGATCGATTGATCGCGAGGTGTCACCTCGCATGCTTGGGTTACGACGGGGCATGATAATCGGACTAAACTGCCTATCTAGAAGCCTTAGGCCATAGTGTGAAGGCCAGCTGTATTACGACAACAGCGCCTGATCATTGGCCGTTTGCAGTATAAAGTTTTCAGCAAACCCCTGCAAATAAAGCCTAAGTTTGACCCGGTCCCCAAATTGGGCCGGACATTTAAATCGCTCGTTTCGCCCCCAAAAAATTTTTTTCCACAGGTAAGTTGTTGATAAATCTAGGCTTCATTCAAAAAGACCACCAAGGACGATCAGGACCTCGTCCCGTGTCCACGTTTTTCCTAGGAAATACGCACTTTTGGGCGCTTGGCCAAAGATTGACGCACTCAACAGCGCCTCCTTAAGATTATTCGCGCTGGTCTCAAATACTGGTGACTCAACCGCGTTACCTGGTCTTGATCACAATTTATCGTTGATCCCGGCGGTGCTAATCCTATCTTTTCAGACCAGGGTGGGTTCTATGGTTCACAAGAGTGAAGCGACAAAATACTTTGCCGACGCATTTCGGCAGTTGGGCGGTAGCCGCGGTGTGCCATCGATAGACGTGCGCTTTTATCCGTACGCAGGACTGAGGCACACAATTCGGTTACGATCGGGACGTGTGTATGTGCGCCTGTCGGATATCTGCAAGGATAGTTCTCCGGATGTTCTGCGTGCGCTAGCCTGGATTCTTGTGTCGCGTCTGCTGGGTAAGAGAGTTCCAGCAACGCACGACCGGGTCTATCGCGACTACTCGTTCACGCCCGCGGTCATGAGAGCCTCAGATCTTGCGCGAAGAGGGCGTGGTCGAAAACATATTTCATCAGCGCAAGGTGAGATTTATAACCTCGATCGGATGTTTGCCAAACTGAATCGTAAGTTTTTTGAGGGTGAACTTGCGAAGCCGACGTTGACCTGGTCACAACGGCGCACACGGAATATCCTCGGGCATCACGACCACATTTACGACAGCATCACTATAAGCAAAACTCTCGACTCCGAAGACGTGCCAGAATGGTTCGTTGAGTACATCCTCTACCACGAGATGCTTCACATCAAACATCCGGCCCGTCTGATAAATGGCCGCCGTTACTATCATACGAGCGCCTTTCGACTGGACGAGCGGCGGTTTCCGCACTACGAGCAAGCTCAACGCTGGCTTGAACAATTAGCGCGTCAGCGCAGGGTCCCACGCGCTAGAGCGGCGTAATAGTTCCTGGAACCAATCAACGCGGGAAACGTTTATAAGATTGAGGTAGGTGGGCTCCTCAAGAAGGCGGTCATTTCTGGATGTAGTTTTCAGACTTGGCCGCCTCTCTGTCTGTGAACGTGGATTACTCATTGGGCTCGATCGATTTCCTCTCTGCGCTTTCTCTGCGTTCTCTGCGTCTCAGCGGTGCTGATGTAGATTCCAATGCCCCTCCCTGCTGCTCTACGAGCCGGATGCTGTTTGCAATGCCGAGTTTAGTAAATCGATCAAAGAGCGGCAGGTCTCCAACTGCAAAAGCACATCAATGTCGCCATCTTTTTCAAGAGAAAGGCCGAGTGCAACAACTCCCTCTGAAGCTCGGACAAATGCGAACGCGTTATCGTTGCTCTCTAAATCGACGAATTCCAAGGTTCCTATGCTTTTCAAAATTAACCTCCCCGCATTAGGCATATGTAGGACACTACAAGCAAAAGCGTCGGCTGGACAAACTCGGAGTCGCCTAGTTAGACTACGCGGCTTGTTCGGGCCCGGGTGGCCCGTCAGTAGTCCGCAATAAAATTATTCAGTTACTTTTTCAGACGGAGATTTGAAGATTTATGGCGATTCCTGCAACGCAGATTAGACGAGGTATGGTCATCGTTTTCGAAGGCCAGCCTTGCAAAGTAGTTGAATTCAGACATCACACACCCGGCAATCTGCGGGCGATGATCCAGACGAAATTGCGCAATATTAAAACCGGCTCCTCTTTCGAGCATCGTTTTCGTTCAGCAGATACTGTCGACCGAGCTTCCCTTGAACAACACGAGATGGAATACCTTTATTCCGACGGTTCGCATCATCACTTCATGAACACAGAGAATTACGAACAAGTAGCCCTAAGCGAAGACGATCTTGGTGATGCAGCTCCATGGCTGACTCCGGGATTGAAGATACAGGCCGAATTCTACGAAGGCTCACCTATCGGCATCGATCTACCGGCGTCTATGGAATTGGTTGTAACGCAGACTGAACCCACGTTAAAGAGCGCAACGGTCTCCAACGTCAACAAACCCGCGACGCTCGAGAATGGAGTCACAATTACCGTTCCTCCATTTGTTAATGAGGGCGACAGGATTCGCGTCGATCCAACTGAAGGCCGTTACATCGAACGCGCTAAGTAACCTCGTTGGCGTGGCGAAGACCGGGATCTGAGATCTTTTATCTGAGATCTTCTATGTATTTGGCTTACAGTCTACTCCTGACTCTCGGACTGATTGTTCTAATACCTCACTTTCTTTATCAGGCATTCGCTCACGGAAAATATATCGAGGGCCTTCGCCAACGACTTGGCTCACTCCCGCCAATCAATAATTCATCAAAGCCTGTCATTTGGCTTCATTGCGTTTCAGTTGGTGAGACTCAGGCTGCGCGTCCGCTAGTCGCTCGACTTCGTTCCGAGTTCCCAGATCATTTCCTGCTGATATCAACAATTACAACAACCGGGCAAACTCTGGCGCAAGACGTTTTTCGGCATCAGGCTGACGCCGTAGTTTACTTTCCGTTTGATTGGACCTGGACAGTTCGACGGGCGTTTAAAGCAATCAAGCCGGACGTTGTACTAATTATGGAGACTGAGTTGTGGCCAAACTTTCTGCGCGAGTGCGGTAATCAAGATGTTCCGGTCGCGTTGGTCAACGGCCGAATCTCGGCACAGTCCTTTCGCCGTTACCGGTTGGTTCGCTTCTTCCTTCGTAAGGTACTGTCGCATCTGAGTGTCGCGGTGATGCAGTCAGACAATGATACGAACCGGATCGCGACGCTGGGAATGCCGGACGAAAAACTCTTTGTTAGTGGAAACCTCAAATTCGACGTGGATACCAGCGGAGTAATCGCCAAGTCCACGGAAATGTTCCGCAAGCGTTTTGATATTAAGCCTGATCAATCACTTATTCTCGCCGCCAGCACACACGGTCCCGAGGAGAAGATCATTATCAAGAGTTTCCTGGCGTTGCGAGATAAGCACAATGTTCGGTTAATCATCGCTCCGCGACGACCTGAACGTTTTCAAGAAGTCGCAAACCTCATTGCAGGAACCAGCCTGAGCTCGGCACGACGTTCCAAAGATCCGCAGGACGACGACGCCAAAGCGGAGATCATCCTGCTCGACTCCATCGGCGAACTGCCCGCCGTTTATTCACTTTGCACCGTGGTTTTCGTTGGTGGAAGTATCGTCAACAAAGGCGGTCACAATGTGCTGGAGCCGGCAATGACAGGGGTCTGCATTGTAACGGGTCACAACACACATAACTTTCAGGCTATTGTCGAATTACTTATCGAAGCCAATGCTATCTTGCAACTCCCACCGATTGAGCCTGAAAAGGCAGATCAGACTCTGACCCAAGTCCTCGACGAGCTCTTGAGTGACAGTTATCGTCGCAGCGAACTTGGGAAGCATGCCAGAGAGATAGTGCAACAAAATCAGGGTGCGGCAGATCGCACTCTCTCTCTCATCAAGCCGCTCTTCCGCCGCACCACTTTGAGAAACCCCTCAAGCCAGAAAGCATTAGCAATCAATTCATCTCAATCATGAAATCACTGGTTCTTCCGCCACTCAGCGCGTTGTACGGAGCAATCACTCGCAGTCGCACCGCGCTGTATGAACGTGGCACGTTTCGAAGTTTCAAGCTGGAACGACCTGTAATAAGCATCGGCAACATCACGACCGGCGGCACAGGGAAGACTCCTCTCGTTGAATGGGTAGCGCGCCTACTCGCTGGTTCCGGTAAGAAGGTTTGTATCTTGACGAGAGGTTATGGTCGGGAAAACTCCAGGAACAGAGTATTAGTATCAGACGGCACTACGGTGTTTGCCGATCCTTCGCAAGCGGGAGACGAACCCTTCCAACTCGCAACTGATCTAATCGGCGTCGCCGCTGTCATCAGTGATGCCAATCGCTTTGCAGCCGGCCAGGGAGCAATTCAGCATTTATCAACTGATTGCTTCCTGCTGGATGATGGATTCCAGCATTTGCAACTCGCGCGCAACCTGAACCTGCTTGCGGTCGACGCAACCGATCCATGGGGTGGCCGGCAGATGCTTCCCTACGGACGTTTACGTGAGCCACTCACGGGCCTCAAACGCGCCGATTGCATTGTGTTAACAAGGTGTGAGCAGGTTGACGATCTGGAACCAATTCATAAGGAGATAGTTAAACGAACCGGAGATCGTCCTGTCTTTCATGCGAGAATCAAAACTCGACGAGTGGTTCCAATTCAGCAGTCAATCACTGAGACACAACCGCAAGAACCAATCGCGGGATTTTGTGCTGTCGGCAATCCTCAATCATTTTTTACTCACTTGAACCGAGAAGGCCATCAACTCGTTCTGAAGAAGTCGTTTCGTGATCATTATGTCTATACTCAAGATGATGTCTCAAAGCTGAGCAAAGCAGCAATGCACGCCGGCGCACAAAGTTTGATGACCACGGCAAAGGATGCCGTTAAATTGCGCGGCCTCCAGTTTGAGATTCCCTGCTACTCACTTGAAATAGATCTCGAGATTGAAAACGACTCGGAGTTGAAACGAATGGTTCTCGAGAGCGCAGCGTGAATATTCAAAGACCATCGTCCTGGGACCGCAGGCGTCCCCACCTGCCCCCTTCCAGAAGGACCAACTCCATTTCCCTGGAGGTGCTCAAAATCAAATATTCTTAGCTAGGTTGGACCCGGGCAGGCGGGGACGCCTGCGGTCCCAGGACGATGGCCCTTGATTATTTCATGACTCGTCCGCCTCGTCGTGTCTCATTATTCCCCGGAGACTCTGTTGGTGATGGACTTGGTTTTACTGTAGGCGATTTAGTTTCAGCCGGCGGTGGCACTGAACTATCGGGTGTCACATTCTTGGTCGGTTCGGGCAAAGGCGTAACCTTTTTATTAACATTCGCGTTCGCATTTGCGTTTGAGTTCTCGTTTGTATTTGCATTGATGTTTGCGGGAACTATCTCTTCGACAGGCGTCGGCGAGATTGCAGCGTTCGCATTAGCATTAACGTTCGCGCCCGGAGGAATGGCGCCCCCTGATGGAATTCCCTCTTCGACCTTGCCCGTCGGCGGTGGTGAAGGTTGCACGGGTTGACTGTTTGGATCCGCAATCAGGTTTGATTGATTGGTGTTTGTGTTTGAGGGCGCTGGCGGGTTACGGGTAAACGCGTAAATCACCGCAAACAACAACAGAAGCCCAACCGCTGAAGGAATCAGGATCTTGAATGGATTCAAACCTGGCTTCACCGGCGGCGCAGGCGGCGCAATGGGAACATTCAGTGGCGGACGTTGCCGACCAGGCCGGGGTTCGATGCGCGGTCGAACAACCGTAATTTCATCCGGATCATCAGCCAGCGGCGCTTTCATGGGCGTTGTCCCGTTCAACTTCAGGACACTCATTCCGGCTGCAATGGTCAAATCTTCCAACAACTCGCTGATGGTCTGATATCGGTTCGTTGGTAGTTTCGCCATCGCGCGCGCGACAACTCTCCCAACCGCGGGCGGAAGGTCTGGTCGCTCTTCCAGTACGGAAGGAACGGCCTCCTGCAAATGTTTCATCATAACGATGGTTGGCGATTCGCCCGTGAACGGTACGTGTCCCACCAACATCTCGTACAAGATGACTCCGAATGAATAGATGTCAGACCGCGCATCTATTGCAGAATCCTGCGAACACTGCTCGGGAGACATGTATTGAGGCGTTCCAATAACCAGGTTTGGCGCTGTCAATCCACTGTCGATTGGTCCTTCAGGTTCATTGATCTTTGCAATCCCAAAATCCAGAACCTTTGCGTGATCACCAATCGCGGTGCTGAGCAGCATGATGTTGTCGCTCTTGAGATCACGATGGACGACATTCTGTGAATGTGCTTCCTGCAGAGCGTCCCCAACCTGGCGCATGATATCCACCGTTCTGGCTAATGAAAGCGGGCCTTCATCGCGAATGACCTGCTTCAGAGTCTTTCCGCTCAAGTACTCCATGACCAGAAAGACTATTCCGTTTTCATCTTCGCCAAAGTCAGTGACGCTGAGTGCGTTAGGGTGTGAAATGCGGGAAGCTGCTCTCGCTTCTCTCGAAAACCTCGCAACGATCTTTTCGTCTGCGGCGAGTGACGGACGCAAGACTTTGATTGCGACAGTCTTGTCCATCAACACGTGAGTGCCGCGGTAAACGGTGCCCATTCCGCCGCCACTCAATCTCTCATCAATTCGATATTTGCCGGCTAGTGTCTTGCCTATCAGCAAGTCGTCAACAGTCTCGAGCGCAACCCCGTCGGCAGGGCACAGAGTTGTAGTGTCAAGATACTCAAGTCCGCACTTCGGACATCTTTTCATTTGCAGTTGCGCCTCATGAGATTTGATCCGGGAGAGCAGTCAGCGTACCACAAACGTTGACGATTGCCGACTGAATGGTGCTCTTATTTTGTAAGGGGAAAATACAACCACCATCCGCTAACACACGAACGCTCTTCTGTCGGAGCGCGTCCGTCCCCAGCCCCCTCCGTCGATCAGAAGCCCCATCCCGTAACCCACGCAAACTCTTCTGTCGGAGCGCGTCCGTCCTCGGCCGCCCCCGTCCAACAGAACCCTCTCCACCAGACCCACAAACGCTCTTCGGTCGGATCGCGTCCGTCGAACAGTAACTTCGCAGGGTTGAGTGGGGAGTTGCTGCGTTTGCAACCCACCAGGGTACTGTTCGACGGGGGCGGCCGAGGACGGACGCGCTCCGACTGAAGAGCGTTTGTGTGTTAGGGGATGATGGCTTCTGATCGGCGGCCGAGGACGAGGTCTTCGGGAAAGCCGCCTCGACAAAAAGGGCGAGAGTCTTCACCCTCGCCCGATCATGAAGTGATTGTAGTTTGACTTAGGTTGCGCTGGGCTTCACAACGGCGAAGATCACCAACAGTGCAAACAGCACAAGTGATTCAATCAGCGCCAGACCAAGAATCATCATCGTCTGGATACGTCCAGCGGCCCCTGGATTACGGGCAGCACCTTCGCAAGCCGCTGCACCAATTCGTGATTGACCTACAGCACCACCAAACACCGCGATTGCGAAACCGATTCCCGCCGCAAGCGCACGGTACTTATTAACCGAGCTTGCGTTGTCCGCCACTCCGGATTCGCCTACGCCTTGAGCAAATGCAGTCATCGCAGTGAACAACACACCAACGACTGCGAACAACATGATTCTGAGTTTATTCATTCTATTCTCCTTCCCAACACCCGTTGGGTTGAGTCGTCACAGACAGCACCTTGATCAAAACTGAGCTCGTATTATTTCGCCTGAATCCGGTATCCACCGCCCCTCTTACAACGGCGCTCCAGCGAGTCAGACACTACCAAAAGCTATGAATTGCTCAGTCCTGTTTTCGGAGCTGCTTCTAACGAAGTTCCTGGCCTTGCGAAGCAACGTGTGCAGGTCGGTACCAGCATCGCTCGCTCCGCGCGTGATGAAGCCTCACGTCAACACGGGAACTATGAATTCGTCGCCATCCTCTTCACGTGGCTCTTCGTGCGCGTGATGTTCATGAGGCGCATGAGAGACCTCGCTGATGTAAAGCTGCGACAGTAGTATGAAAACAAATGTTTGAACAAACGCCACGAAAACACTCAACGGCATAAGAGCGATAGGAGCAACCCACGTCCACGGCGGAGCCAGGCTCGCGACAGTCTCGAGCACTTTCTCGTCTGCAAACAAGTTACCGAACAAACGAATACCCAACGAGAAGGGACGAATAAGGTTACTAATTAACTCGATTGGAAAAATTAGCGGCGCGATCCACCAGATCGGACCTGCGAGATGCTTTAAGTGACCGAACAAACCGTTTTCGTTAATCCCAATGTAGTTGTAGTAAAGAAATGAACTCAATCCGAGAGCAAACGTGACGCTCGTCGCTGACGTCGGACTCATGAAGAGAGGAAATAGTCCCATCAGGTTTGAAACCAAAATCAGCACTGCGAAAGTCATGACGATGGGAAAATACTTCAGACCGTGGGGACCAATGATGTCCTCCACCATGCTCCGCACTGCCAGCACACTGACTTCCAGTGTTTGCTGGCCATGACCCGGCTCTTCAGAAGAGAGTCTGCCCTTGAGAATCCAAATGATTACGATGCTCAGGACACACGCGATAAAAAACATCACCGTGTACCAGGGGATCGCATTCTCGGGGGTGTAGGGACCAAACGCCGCTTCAGCACTGCTGCCGAACTTTCCCAGAAACCAATCCCACTTTGGCTTGGTGTAATGCATCTCAAATCGATATGCATATTCCCCAAACCATTGATTAACGAGTTGTACTACTATTGGCGCCTCGTGTTCGGCTTCTTCTGCATGCTCTGCCGCCTTATGAGCACCTTCCTGCAACCAGAACATTAAGTGATTTCCTCTCGGTGAATGATTACAAAGTAGAACTCTCGTACTGCTTCAAGAATTAGTGCGACTACAAAACTACTCATGCCCAGAAGCATTCCCGGCAGCGACGCAATATCTGCGTAATAGGCAGCGCAGATTGCTGCAGCAATGACCACATATCGGAGCAGGAACTGAAACACACGAAGGTGTTGTACTTCACCGCCTGCTGCTAAACGGATGGTTGCGGCGACCGAATTTCTTAACCAGTTATGACTGAAGAGTGCGAGCAGCCCTCCAATTGCCAACCCCGCTGTAAAACGCCAGGGCGCAATTAGCGAAGAAGCTGCAATTCCCAAGCCTGTGGCACTCACCATCGCGCGAAAAACTCGCGCATTCAACGCGCGGTCTTCGTGGGTGAAAACAGTTGTTTTCGTTGTAGTGTCGGCAGTGTCAGCCATTGGCGAAGCCGGAGATTTTAACCGTGAAATTGAGGAATTGTCGAGTTGAGCTTTGGTTTGTCTCTGCGTCTCGGCGTTCTTTGCGTCTCAGCGGTAAAAGAACTCCCAACTCTTGGATCGCAGAGACGCAAAGATCGCCGAGACGCAGAGATAAGTTCAATAGGTCTTGGAACTTATCCGCACAAATTCATAGAGCCCGCCAATAGATCCCAGAACGATTCCCACGATCAAAAGCCAGGGCTGTGTACCCAACCATCTATCCAAAAACCAGCCCAGTCCACAGAAAACTGCAACCGATGCAAACAAGGTGATCCCGGCCGCATAGGCGTAACCCGACTTTCGATTCTCATCCGTGTCGGAATCGGAACGCTTGCGCAACTTCATTACCAGCTCTCGCGTGTCAGGAAGTTTTTAGGCACTTCGTAAAGCAGGGCGCGACGCGAATGCCGCATCGAATCATGGATAAAACAGACGTGTGTACACCAGCAGGCTTTGCCGCCGTCGATTGCTGCTAATTCTGTTTCGCGCGCATTCGCTGACCAGAGCGCATCGAAGTCGTAATCGAAATCGGACAGCGTCGCGAACTTCTCGCGCAACTCGCAAGCGCGAACATCGCCGTTGTAATCGATAACCGCTGTCGTTTCGCCTGCAGTACAGGCAAATGGCCAGGGGCTGGATTTCGGGAAGTTAGAGTGCTGTGTGCGATAGTGAGTCGTGATGGCGCCCACATAGGCGACATTCTTGACAAAGCGTTTGCTGACATCGTCATTGGCAAACATACGGTCACCATATCGCTTCGTCAGCTTCGACACGAAACTGTACATTGCAGGCAATACTTCGAGCGGCACCTGTTTGATGCTTTCACCGACAAGCGTTTCGCCGCGCACGATGTTGAAATAGTGACCGTCCAACCGATAGTTCTTCCACATGAACTCCGACAGCATTTCAACCTGTGTGTAGTTTTCGGCACAGACGACTGTATTCACATTCAAGCGAAAGCGATCCGTGTATTTTGTTTTTAGTGGATATAAATACTCAATCGACGCCAAAGCCTTTTCCCAATTTCCGGGCACGCCACGAATTTGGTCATGCGTCTTTCCATAGCCATCGAGAGCGATGTTCAGATAGAGATCAATCTTGCTGTTATTCGCCAATGCGCGATCCACGACATCAAAAACGCGAGACTTAATTAAGGCGTTGGTGGGAATGATGACGCGATTGACGCCATTGTTTCGCACAAATGTATCGATAACTTCGGAGATATCTTTTCTGAGGGTAGGTTCACCACCCGAGAGCCAGAGATCTGTAATCTGTGGCATTGTTTCTGAGACTTTGACGATCTGATCGAGCGTCATATCGCCAGGGTGGTTCAATTCTTCGTGGTAGAAACAGGTCTTGCAGAAAGCATTACATCGCGACGTAACAAAAAGGATGACCGTCCCAAGCCGCTTTTCGCGTTTGGAGGAACGAAGGAGCTGAACGAATTGGATGGCTTTGTTAGTCATAATGTCCGACGAATTTTAGTTTGTCGTTCTTCGGATTCACGTACTTCGATTCTTTAACAAGCACGACGCCACGACAAACTAAAGTTCGTCGGACATCAATCGCGCGAAATAATGACAGCTTCAGTACGTGATTTCAATTCGTATGTAATACCGCGCCACTGGATTCGTCTCGAGAAGCCGGCAACGATGGCATTCAATAGATAAAGGAGCGACGACACTGGCCAAAGTAAGACATGCGCCAGTAAATCCCTTTTTAACTCTTTACGATAACGAACGAGCGGAATACAGATTACGCGCCACCGAATGAATGCTTTGATTGAACCAAGCGCAAATAGAAAACAGATTACAAGAAGCAAAACAATAAAAGGTAAGCCCAGAGCAATTCGAACTGTCAGCAAAAGAATTCCACCAAAGAACACGATTGCGAACAGCGCTGAGCCAAGAAGCAACGGCAACCAGAGATGTGATGCATAAACGCGTGTAAGCTGGATCTGACGCGTCGTGAATTCAAACAACTCGCGCAGACTACAATCCCCAACCGATGCTACAAGACAGTTTGGCGTGAAATGAATCGGAAGCTTCGCCTCTTTGATGATGTTTGTCAGAGTGAAATCATCAGAGATGGTTCCTCGCCATCGTTCTCTGACATTCAACTTCTCAAAGAGACTCCGTTTGATTGCAGTTGAACCTCCCCAACAGAAATTCTTTTGTCGATTCTCTCCAAGTGCGGACGCGACGGAGGCATTCCAAACCGAACGAAGTCTGGAAGGTAAACCACCTTTCTGAGGCACAAACCACCGGTAACCGGTTGATGCGGCAATCGACGCATCAGCAAGCGGCGCCACAAGCTGACGCAACCACTCCTGACCTGGCCTCGCATCGGTGTCTACGAACACGAGCACTTCGGATCGTGGATCAATTTTATTAACAGCTACGCGAAGATTATGGACTTTCTGACCACTGTCGGTTGCAGGACCCGAGAAGATCAATCTGGCAATTACACGATCGCTGGAAAGTGCAGTTAAGACATCCACGGCAGGATCGTCTGCTCGATCAAACACAAACAGGATTTCGTAGGCGGGATAATCCTGAGTCAACAATCCGCGGAAGTTATCGGCCAAGCCATCTTCCAATCCTCGACTCGGCGCGATGACGGAGACAAAAGGCGTAAATTCGGGAAGAGGTTTGCTGGTTTCGTGTCTTACGTAACGAACGTAACGAAACCCACTCAACAGTGATTGGAATCCAAACCACGCGGAGACTGCCGCGAGAAAATAGTAGAGATAGATCATTGGTTATCAGTGATCAGTAGCCAATAGGTCCAATAGGTCATATAGGTCCTATTTACATTGACCACTAACTACACCGTACAGATCTGAAATTACGTGAGGATCGACCGGATCAGTCCTTCAGCTAACTTCACCAGTGGTTGCGGCCAGACACCGATGAAAATTATGCCGGCAAGTGATACCCACAACGCTGTTTGCAGAGCGGGTGATAACACTAGAGGTTTATCATCCGCGATTCGATCGCCGAGATACATCACCTTGATGAATCGCACATAGTAGTAAAACGAAACTACGGTGTTGATGATCGCCCACACCGCAAGCCAGTAGTACCAGTGCTTATTCTCGACAGCCCCGCGTTGAATCAACCCGCCAAACAAGAAGTATTTTCCGATGAAGCCCCCTGTCATCGGCAAGCCACCCAGTGACAACATGAAGACCGCCATCATCGCTGCAAGTCCCGGTGCCTTCTGAGCTAGTCCGGTCAGATCGTCCACGTTGTCGCCGATGATTCCACGTCGTCGGAGACTGATGATCACTCCAAACGCGCCCATATTCATCAACGTGTAAACGAGCAGGTAAATCACCAGACCGATGTAGCCATACTCGTTCTTAGCAATCAGGCCGAGCAGGATGTAACCGGCATTTGAAATAGAAGAATACGCGAGCAGACGTTTGGAATTCTCTTGAGTTACGGCGGCCCAGTTACCAACCATGATCGTAATTGCAGCAACCAATCCGAGCAGTGGCGCCCAATCGTTGCTCATGCTATTCAGCGACTGACTGAAGATGCGGAAGTAGAGAATGAAGCTCGCCGCTTTAGAGCCGGTCGAAAGAAATGCGGTAACCGAGGTGGGTGCGCCTTCATAAACATCCGGTGCCCACATGTGAAAAGGAACTGCAGCAACTTTGAAAAACAATCCCGCCGCCAACGAGATCATGGCGAGCAGTAACATCGGTCTCAATCCAGCCCAATCACTGTTTGCGTCGGCCACTCGTGACATCACCAAACTGACTTGCTGACCAATTTCACCCAGGTTCGTCGAACCGGCGATTCCGTACAGCAGCGACATCCCGTACAGCAGCACACCGGACGAAAACGCTCCTAACAGGAAATATTTCATAGCCGCTTCGTTCGACTTCTTTTCGCGCTTGGTAAACGCGACCAGAACATAGAACGTCAAGGCCATCAGCTCGAGACTGATATAGAGGGTAATTAGATCATAGCCGCAGGCAAGAAACATCATGCCTACCGTCGCAAAAAGGACCAGCGCGTAATATTCCCCGTGCTGTTCACCTTCGATGTCGAGATATCGAGTAGAAATTCCGATTGCGAGTCCGGCCGCGAGCAGGAAGATTCCACGAAACAGAAGTGCCAATCCATCAACCCGGACCATCCCATAAAAACCTTGAATCGCGCCAGTGCCCACGGTGATCCATTGCAGATAGAGTGAGACCAAAGCGAGTGCGATACCGATCATTGAAAAGTACGCAGTCGTTTTGCTCTTGCGATATGGCAGGATTACTTCCATGACCAGCGCGAGACATGCGCAAACAGTCAGGATCAATTCCGGCGCAATCAATTGCAGATCAGATACGTTGAATAAGGAAGTGGAGTTGGCTTGCAACAGGAGCATTTGAATGTCCGACGAACTTTAGTTTGTCGATGTCACGATCTCTGTAAAGACAGTTGGTTAGCGTTTCTTACAATCCTGCGGGTCTATTTCGGCGCCACGACAAACTAGAGTTCGTCGGACATTATCTTTGCGCTCGCTCCTGAGCCGGTGGAGTTGGCGCATTCGGCATTCCCGGAATCTGATAATCAGGTCGTACTTGCTTCACTATCGCGTTAACAGGTTGCTGAATGAAGGCAAGAAACGGTTTGGGATAAACGCCAATCCACAGTGACATGATCAATAGCGGGACCATGTAAGCCCACTCGCGCAAATTCAGGTCGGGCAGTTTTTCGTTCTTTGGATTATCGATAGTGCCGAAGAACATTCGCTGGTATAGCCACAGGAAATATCCGGCATTCAGTATGATTCCCAGCGCCGCCCATGCGGCCCAACTTACGTTTGCTTCGAAAGCGCCACGCAACGCCAGAAATTCAGAAATGAACACGGCCAGTAATGGTAATCCGATCGCCGTCATGACCATTCCCAAAAAAACCGCGGCATACCCAGGCATCACGTGCGACAACCCGCCGAACTCAGCAACGTTTCGCGTATGTCGCCGTTCATAAATGATTCCAACCAGAAGGAACAACGCACCAGAGTAGATTCCGTGATTGATCATCTGCAGGACGCCGCCGTTGACTCCGTTTGGATTCAGCGCAAACAGTCCGAGCATCACCATTCCCATCGATGAGACCGAAGAGTATGCGACCAGTTTCTTTACGTCGCCGTCTCTCTTAACAACGAAGTACATCGCTGCCAGTGCACCGTAGAGAATGCTGACGATTGCGAGAAACACGATGACACTGCGAACTCCGAACGCGCCGAAGAAGTGTTCATCCTTGGAGGCCGCAGGGAACATCGGCAAATTGAAGCGGTAGAAACCGTAAGTTCCCAGCTTCAGCAAAATACCGGCGAGAATCACAGAGCCGGCCGTTGGCGCTTCAACGTGCGCATCCGGAAGCCATGTGTGGAACGGAAACATCGGGACCTTAATCGCAAAGCCGAGTGCGAAGGCCACAAACAACAGGACCTGCATCGTTCCCATCGGCAATACAGAGCCCATCGCCTGCATGTAGAGAATGTTGAAGGTGCCCGTGCCGTGTGAACTTGCGGCTTGCAATGTCGTCGAGACAAGGTTCGCGGCTTCCACGTTGCCCGCCAAAAGATTGATCGTCGCCTGCGAGATCTTGCCGGTCAGAGCCGTGTCCTGCGTCAGGAAGTACATCTTCAACACGCCGAGCAGCATCACCACTGAGCCAACTAACGTGTACAGAAAAAACTTAATGGCCGCGTAGAGTCTGTTCTCACCTCCCCAGATTCCAATCAGGAAGTACATTGGAACCAGCGACACTTCGAAGAACAAATAGAAGAGGAACAAATCCATCGATGCAAACACACCGATGACCGCAGTCTGCAGCAGGAGGAGAAGGACGTAATACTCCTTTTCGCGTTTCTTAATGTATTCCCAGGACGAGAGTGCGGCGATCACTCCCAGCAAGGTCGTCAAGACAATCAACAAAACTGCAACGCCATCGACACCCATTTGATAGCGAGCGCCGATCACCGGTATCCATTCGCGATCCTCCAGGAACTGCATTCCCCCGATGTCGCGTCTGTAATTCAAGAGAAACAGTGAGGCGATGAAGTCGAGAGCAAACCAGGCAGTCGCAAATCGCTTGATTAAACTCGACTGGTCTTTCTTCATCACAGCCAAAATGATGATGGCGCCCAAAGCGGGTAGCCAGGTGATGAACGATAGAGTGTAGTTAGTCATTTGGTTATGTCGTTTTGGAGTGCGACGGGCCTGCCGTCGCTTTGTTACATCGGATCGCGATATGAACGCATTACAAGGTTCGCTTTGACAAAGCGACGGCAGGCCGTCGCACTCCAAAAAGGTCAAAACGAAATTCCGAACATACCCTTAATCGCAGCCGCCGCATCAGCCGCAGCTCTTGCGATATCTGCACCATAGAAGGCGATGATTCCAATCATCAGACCCAGAACCATAACGAGTGCGTAGTTCTGAGTGAATCCAGTTTGCGCCGCACGCAGCAGCGGTGACATTAGGCGAGCAACAAACGCCGCGATGCTGTTCACCAGACCATCGACGAAATATTTGTCTATACCGCCGACGATTCGACTAAACAATCGAGACAGCGCGGCAAGACCGTTCACCGCGCCATCAACAATGCGAGAATCAAAAGTAAAGACCGCACGCGCGGCGTCCATCGTTCGGCGCGTGATGGTCAGACCGTAGAACTCGTCAACCCAGTATTTGTTGTAACTCGCGTTGTAAAGAGGACGGAGTCGAGCTGCCCATTCATCTGCTAACGAAGGCTGTTTCACATAGAACAAGAACCCAAGCCCTATACCAATGCCCGCGACAGCAAGTGAGATAACAATGAAGAGCCACTCCGTACCGAGCTCACTGTGCAAACGAGATTCGGTTGCGTGAGCAAGGTTGAACCCGAGGTTGCCATGGGTTATCTCGGGATATTCACCTTCTCCTGCACCTGCCTGCTGCGCCCCTTGCGAGGTCGCGGGCGTCTCTCCCTTATCAAATTCGCGAGTCACGGGATTCCAAATGATCGGGTTTAGCCACGTGACGATGTTCAATTTCCCTCCGGGATGCTCAGAGCCAGTTATGAATCGGAAGGCAGGTCCAACTCCAAAGAACCCCCCAATAGTCGCAAGCAAGGCCAAAATCGCAAGCGGCACCCACATCGACTTCGGCGATTCGTGCGGAATGTGAACGTGCGCTGCCTGAGTGTGGAAGTCGTGCTGATCTGCAGGTCCGACGTGTTCGCCAGGTTCGTGATGCGGACGATCACCAGCTGATGGTTTTAAAGCGTCATGTTGGGCCAGTCCTTTGTCGTAGGCAGAGGCGTGCGCCTCGTCCGCTTCACCACCGGCAGCGTGCTCAAGAAAACGTTCTCTACCCCAGAACGTCATTGCCATCAGACGTGTCATGTAGAAGGCCGTACACGTAGCGGCGATTGTTCCAACTAACCAGATGATCCAGCCGTAGGGAATGTGAGTCGTCGAGGCAGCGTTCCAAAGAATCTCGTCTTTGGACCAGAAGCCGCTAAAAGGAATGATGCCGCAGATGGCTAACCAGCCTGCGAAGAATGTCCAATACGTATAAGGCATGTACTTCTTCAGGCCGCCCATACGGCGCATGTCCTGCTCGTGATGCATGCCGTGAATTACGCTGCCAGCACCAAGGAACATTAGCGCCTTGAAGAAAGCATGCGTCATCACGTGAAAGATGCCGATCACAAATGCGCCGACACCGCAGGCCATGAACATGAAACCCAGCTGAGAAACAGTTGAATACGCAAGGACTTTCTTGATGTCGTTCTGAGTTATCCCGATCGTTGCCGCAAAGATCGCGGTTGCCGCGCCAATCAAAGCGACAACCAGGAGCATTGTCTGTGAATGCTGGAAGATGACATTCGTGCGCGTCACCATGTAAAGACCGGCGGTCACCATTGTCGCGGCGTGAATAAGTGCTGAAACCGGCGTTGGCCCGGCCATCGCATCCGGCAGCCAAACGTGAAGTGGTAGCTGCGCCGACTTTCCGCATGCACCGATGAAGAGTCCAAGTGCAATCCAGGAAAGAATTCCCCAATGACCGAGATATTCAATCGGGTAGCTCTTCGCTTGATTAAACACTTCCGTGTATTGAGCTGATCCAAAGGTCGCGATGATTCCAAACACTGCTAAAGCGAATCCGAAATCACCAACTCGATTAGTGATGAATGCTTTTCGCGACGCGTTTGCAGCCTCTGGCCTGTCGAAGTAATAACCGATCAATAAATAAGAGCAGAGACCAACGCCTTCCCAACCAACAAACATCATCAGGAAGTTCGAGCCCATGACCAGCACGAGCATCGCGAACATGAAGAGACCCATGTAAGCGAAGAACCGGTAGAAACCGGCCTCCCCGTGCATGTAGCCGGTTGCAAAAATAAAGATGCACAACCCCACGCCCGTTACAATCAGCATGAAGATTGCCGAGAGTGGATCAAGCTGATAACTCCATTCGATGTCCAAGACGCCGTAACGAGGAGCTTCGAACGGAGCAGCTACCATTATCGCTTGTGGATGGGTTCGCTCCTCGGGAGGAATTGCCGCAAGCTTCTCGCGAGCCTGCTTATCCAATTCCATGTCCAGTCGAGCTTGCCGGCCTTGATTGATACTGATTGCTCCAGCGGGGATCCAGTCAAAGCTGAATCCGTCCTGACTTGTAAGATAGGGCTTGGGCCAGCCTTCGTGAGATCCGAATCCGTAAGTTACGACTGATGCAACACTGATGAGGAACGAGAGCGCAACACTACCGACCGCAATTCCGCCAATAAGTTTTTCAGAAAAGCGAAACTTACGACCAAAGAAGCCATTGATCGCCGCACCGATTAGAGGAAGTAACGGAACTAGCCAGATGTATTTGTACATTGATCTTTGGTCTTTGGTTTTTGGTCTTTGGTCTTGGCAAAGGCCAAAAACCAGAGACCAAAGACCGTTTTACCACTTCAACAAATCAATCTCGTCTACCCAGATCGTTTCTTTGTTTCGATATAACGCGATGACAATACCCAATCCAATTGCTGCTTCCGCTGCGGCTACGACGATTACAAAGACGGCAAAGATCTGACCTGCCAAGGCGTTGACGCTCCCAGTCTCTTGCAGGTAGCGCGACATCGCAATGAAGTTCAGATTCGCAGCATTCAGAATCAACTCTATCGACATGAAGATCACGATGATGTTGCGGCGCGTCAAAACACCGGCAACACCAATGATGAACAATAACGCTCCTACGACGAGAAACTTCGAGAGGTCCGGATGCTTTAAACCCTCGAGCATCGCATTCTTCATTCCTGCCTGAGACGGGCTTCCAGCTTCCTGCAAGAAGAAGAGCAATCCTTGAACGAGATAAGTCACAATGCTATTCCTGACTTGCCGATTCGAATCTTATGAGCTCCGGGTCGCGGAGGGATTCATCCTGGAGAACTTCCGGGTCCAGATCGTCAGCCGATGCCTCCTGCCGCAAGGTCCTGGCTAACATCACTGAACCTACGATCGCTACCAGCAGGAGGACGCTCGCTATTTCAAAGGGAAGTGATCCATATCGATAGAGCAACGATCCGATCTGTTCAGTATCTTTTGTTATCGAGCTCGTACCTGTCGCAGAACGATTGAACGTTGCGTTGCGTGCAGTTTGTTGCTCAGCTACTGCTTCCGCCGAAAGATTCTGTCTTATGAGTGTTGATGAGCCCTTGTTCACCGCATACAAGACGCCGAGCACGAGCAAGAAACAGAAGATTAAACTGGCAGTGACTTGCCGTTGGTTATTGAAGATCTCTTCGCGTCCCTGTTCTTCAGCTCCGACGTTCACGAGCATGATGACAAAGAGAAAAAGAACCATCACGCCGCCGACGTATACAAGTATCTGCACTCCGGCTATAAATTCTGCGCCTGAAAGAACGAACAATGCCGCGACTGAGACGAGTGATGAGATCAAGAACAGCGCGCTATGAACCGCATTTTTCGCCATTACGGTCAACAGCCCGGCAAATATCGCCGCGATCCCGAAGATCCAGAAGAAGAGAGACTCGTAAGAGGAAAGGGGCATGTGATTTAGGTTATTGCCGATTTCCGATTGCCAATTGCCGATTTGAAATCATTTCGATGGTTTTGTCTTGTAGCGACCTGACGCCGTCACACGTGACTTGGCTGTCATTCGCGTCAGTTCATTTGCTTCGTCGAGTAATGGTTAAACAAGCGGTGGATTCAACAAAGCCCCTTCAATAATTAGCTCCAACCAATAAGCACTTTCGTCCGCCTCTTCTTCTACTATACCCAGCTTTGCGATGAACTCAGCCTTTGATCTACCTCTACAGGCAGCTCGATAGTTCGATCCCACTGAGGTGCCCGATCTGACTAGCTGGACTCCAATGGTTCTACCCGCGACGGTATTCGGCAGCGCTTCTACTAATTTCAGAATCCGTAAAGCGAACTGCTTCGTTCGCTTTTTAAAATCGTCAGCATTCACGGTGAGGTCTCCTGCTGCTTAAATTTTCAAATCAAACTAATTGGCAATCGGCAATCGAAAATCGGCAATTCTCTCAACCTACAATCCTACGAAGTGTATTTAACTGTCTCGCGTCCCTGCTCGAGCATCTCTCTGTTCCAAACAAACCCCGCTCTGGAGTAGGTTGCAAGTTCGAAATCCTGCGTGAGTTCCAGACACGATGTTGGGCAGGCTTCCTGGCAGAGAGCACAGAACATGCAGCGCGAAGTGTCGAAGATGAATTCATCCAGAACCTTCTTCCTGCGCGGCTTGCCGGCGACGATGATCTCCACATCCATCGGAATCACATCGATACAATCTTCAGGACAGGCAATTGCGCAAAGATTACAAGCGATGCACAGCGTGTCATGCGTTTCGGGATCCATGTTGAGACGAGGTGCTCCATGAAAACGGGGCGCGACGTCAGGTCGCACCTTCGGATACTGTTCCGTGTAAATAGCCTTGCCTGCAACAGCATCCTTCTCAAAGAAAGCACCGAGGTTGTACTTAAGCGTTAATGCCAGTCCATGAACTAAATCGACCATGAAAAAGCGTTTGAGCTTCTGCTTCAACGTTGGTGTTGGCGTTTTTACTTTCATTTGCTTTATGTACTTTGTTCTTTGCGCTTTGTGCTTTGTTCGCTGCTGCGAGAAGTCAAATTAAATCACGCAGTAACAAAGGACCAAGCATAAAGAACAAAGTACAAATTCACACCTCCAAACCCGTTTTGACAACCGCCGGTTTACCTTTCGGCAAATTCACTAATCGAATATTCCTTCGTTGTGACTTCAAATTAAAGTCACGCGATCGCCAGTTGATTCGCGACAACAGGAGTCCCGTTAGTATTAATCCGATTAAGCCTGCGACAATCATAACGACTTTGCCCGTGGCAGTCAGATTCAACCCCCTGTCGAGTTTCTCGATTGTATGGATGCTTCTCCAGCCATCCAGCGCTTGCACGACAAAAATGGCGAGTGCGGAAAGGGTAATGTTAATTAGCGCTGAAGGAATCAACCACTTCCAACCGATATCCATCAATTGATCATAGCGGAAGCGCGGCAGCGTCCATCGTAACCAGAAATAGATGTAGAGAATGATCGACGCCTTAATGAGGAACACCAACAGGCTCACAATCACATAAAGATTGTGCTGTCCCGCCAGTTCCAATCGATTTACAAACGGAAAATACCAGCCGCCGAGGAAAACAGTTGCGCCCACTGCCGACACAACAACCATCGCTGCATATTCAGCCATGAAGAATAACGACCAGCGCATGCCGGAGTATTCGGTGTGGAAACCTGCCACCAGTTCTGATTCCGCTTCAGGAAGATCAAACGGCGCGCGATTGTTCTCGGCGATGCCGCTAATCAGAAAGAGCAAAAATCCGACTGGCTGATAAACGATGTACCAGATTGAATCCGATCCTTGTGCTGCAACCAAACCGGACAGCGAGAGTGTGCGACCAAACATCAACGCTCCAATCAAAGACAGTCCCATCGCCACTTCGTATGAAACCATTTGCGCGCTCGAACGCAAACCTCCGAGCAACGCATACTTTGAATTAGACGACCAGCCCGCAAGAATCAATGCCAGTACACCGACACTCGAAACAGCCAGGACTAGTAGCAGGCCGATATTCACATCCGCAATCACAGCCCAATCAGGACCGAATGGAACTACCGAAAAGACAATGAACGCCGACGCGACGGCGATGTATGGTGCGAAAAAGAAGATCCAGCGATCAGCTTTATCAGGAATGAAATCTTCTTTCACGAGGAGCTTGATGCCGTCTGCTATCGGCTGTAGCAATCCCCATGGTCCGACACGCATTGGACCCAGCCGCGCTTGCATAAATGCCGATATCTTTCGCTCGAGATAGGTTGCATATGCGACCCACAAAGCCACCAGCGTGACCACGATGCCAATCTGAATCAGCGGCCACAGAACATAGTTGACCGCGCTTGCACTGAAGAACTTCAGCAGCACATCGTCGAGTACATTTATTGGACCAAGCAACAACATATCAGCGATCTATTTCCCCGAGAACAATGTCGAGCGTTCCGATTATTGCAACTACATCGGCCACCAGATGACCAACACACATTTGCTTCAGCGCCTGCAGGTTAATAAAGGACGGCGGTCGCACTCGGACGCGATAAGGTTGGGCGCTTCCGTCTGAAACCAGGTAACACCCAATCTCGCCTTTAGGTCCTTCTATCGAATGATAGTAATCACCAACCGGCGCTTTCACGATCTTCGGTAACTTTGCGACGACTGGACCATCAGGAAGTTTATCAAGCGCCTGATCGATAATCCTTCGCGACTGTCGCATTTCCTCGAGACGCACCAGGTAGCGATCGTAGGTGTCTCCGTTCTCTCCCAGCGGTATGTCAAAATCCATATCAGCATACGCGGCGTAAGGTCTTGCTTTGCGAACGTCCCAGGGTACTCCAGAACCACGCAATGCTGGACCGGATAATCCGATTGCGATTGCATCCGCAGCCGATATGACCCCAATGCCAACAGTGCGACTCAACCAGATCCGGTTTTCAGAGAGAACCGTTTCGTACTCATCAAGTCGTTTCGGAAAGTTACTAATGAACTGACGAACATCTTTATTGAAGTCGTCGTACGCATCGTTCGGGAGCCCACCAACTCGCCAGGCGTGACATGTAAGGCGAGCACCAAATTGTCTTTCAAAGATCTTCAGAATTTCTTCGCGTTCGCGCAGGGCCCAAAGCAGAATAGTTACAGCTCCGATATCGAGCGCGTGCGTTGCGAGCCACAAAAGATGAGACGCAATTCGATTCAACTCCGTGAGAATCGTACGCAGATAATGAGCACGCGGAGGAACATCAAGCGCCATCATCTGTTCGACGGTCTCGACCCAAACAAGTCCATTGGAAACCGCCGCGATGTAATCGAGCCGATCCCAGTAAGGGGCGATCATCGTGAACATCCGGTTCTCGGCGATCTTCTCCATTCCGCGATGGAGATAGCCGATGTCGCAGTCGAGGTCGATCACTGTTTCGCCGTCGAGTTTCAGGACGATGCGCAACACGCCATGGGTTGATGGATGTTGCGGCCCCATGTTCAGCACCATCTCCGGGCTGTCGAGGAGTGTTTCCTGAGTTGTTGCTATTTCTACCTGGTGCATCTTCTTTGAAAATTGTCCGACGAACTTTAGTTTGCCGTGCGTTGTTTAGTAGCCTTCCAAAGAATTCAAGCCCGTAAGTCCGACGCACGACAAACTAAAGTTCGTCGGACTTAAGCTGCAGGCGTCTCGGCTGACTGGGGTTTGTAACAACCGGTTACGCTCCAGGGCTCGATCACTAATCCGATTTCTTCTGCTTCTCCGCTCGTTTTTTTGTCTAGAAGTTTCAGAACGATGGCGCTTGCTGCGCTTGCTTTATTCCATACATTTCGCGGCGCCATACTTTCGCCGAGCACAAACCCTGCCACCTTCGCCGCGTCAGGCGAATCAAAAACTTTGGCGTCGTATTGGGCTGCGATTTCTTTGGGGGTCATTGGCATTTGGCCTTTGGTCTTTGGCCTTTGCTCTTAGGCCTTCGACCAACGTTAGTCAAAGACCGAAGACCAAAGGCCTAAGACCAAAGGCCTATTTGTCCTTCGTCATCACCTCTTTGCCCCCACGAAATATTTCACGCATGACTCGCTCCTGGGGCACCGAGAGAATTTCCAATCCGTAAGCGCGGCGCTGTTGCACTTGTTCCATCTGCACTTCCGTCATCTGTGGCAGGTGCTCTTGAGTCCACGCGTTTTCAACGAACTCCAACGGATAATCTTTGCGCAGCGGGTAACCTTGCCAATCCGGCGGCAACAATAACCGGCGCAAGTCTGGATGGCCTTTGAAGTGAACGCCGAACAGGTCAAAGACTTCGCGTTCCAACCAGTTTGCCGCCGGCCAAACACCTGTAACGCTATCAACTCCCTCCTCAGTCGTCTGCACTTTCAGACGAACGCGCTCATTCTTTGGAATGGAGTAAAGATTGTAAACGACGTCGAAAGGGGCGTCTTTGCGAGTGGGATAATGAACGCACGTGAGGTCTGACAAATAATCAAACTCCGTTTCCTTATCCGTTCTCAGAAAATCGCAAATCGCTACGATCGCTTCTGAGGCCACATTGATCGATAACTGTCCAATGAACTCAGATGCGTCACCAATGGCTGTCCCAAATGTTGTCTTTAGTTTCTTTACGAGCGGATGAGAAGCGGCGTCGGTCGGTTTTGGCCCTTCTTCCTTCTTCTTTACAGGCGGCTTCGGGGCTCCTGCTGGCGGTGTTAGTCCTTCTTTGACAGCAGCGACTCGAGACTTTGCCTGATCAACCATCGCCTGCTTTTCGGCATCGGCGCCAGCGAGTTGACCTGCATCAGGAATAGAAGAAGGAGGAGGCGTCCCGGACGAGTCAGAAGTTGACGCGTCCGGCGTCGTAGGAGTTTCAGAACCAGGCTGCTTGGTGTCTTCCGCCATACACACCCTGAGTTAATAGGACTTACACGTCACTCGTAATCCGGGGGTTTATTGTGGGCTTGATAAAGAATGCCGCGCAAATAGCCACGCCATCACGCTCTTGGTGCTGCTAAAAACTACTGAAGGTCGGCGAAAATCGATTTAAGCATGCGATTTAGATCGTGTCAACACACTAAAATCTCTGCTTTGTACTTGGTACTTTGTGCTTTGTATTTTGCTCGGGAGGCACATAACATCATTGCAAAAACAAAGAACAAAGCACAAAGAACAAAGCTCAACGTCACGCCTTGACGTCCTATTGAACCGGCCTCTATCATAACCGTTTGAAATTGCGGCCCTGGTGCTGTCTATAGAGAAGAACGAGAGAGAAGAAGTAATGAAACCTGGAATTCACCCTGAATACACTGAAATCACTGTAACCTGCGCTTGTGGCGAGACGTTTAAGACTCGCTCGACGAAAAAGGGCGATCTGCACGTGGAAATTTGCTCGGCATGTCACCCGTTCTTTACCGGAAAACAGAAACTGGTGGATACAGCCGGACGCGTGGATCGGTTTAATAAGCGCTACGGAAAGAAGACTACTACCGAAGGTACAGCGACGACGTAATACTTAAGGAAACGTGCAGAAGCAACACTAGCAAATCAAAGTCTTAAACGCCGGCAGTCCATGGTCGGTCGCATTTAGTGCATTTTCTACCTGCGACGCCACAAATGCCGGCGTTAGTGTTTGTGGAAGTTTGATATTCTTTTGGGTACGACAGGCTGTCAACCTGTCGGCCCGTTATCCTGCAGGTCTGTGAACTATAAAGCGACGACAGGCTAACAGCCTGTCGTACAGAAAATTATGAGTACACCAGAAAGAGACTTAATCGTTGGCGGACAGGCGGTAATCGAGGGCGTAATGATGCGCACTCCGAACGCTTATGCCATCGCCGTGCGCAAAGCTGACGGCACAATCGTCAACACCTCGGCTCGACTGCCAAAGTGGAGCGACAAATATCCGATTCTTAAATTGCCTGTCGTGCGTGGCGGTGCTGTTCTGGTGCAATCGATGGGTCTCGGTATTAAAGCCTTGAATTATTCAGCCAGCGAGGCTCTCGTCGAAGCAGAAGAAGTAACGGAAGTTAATGTCGCACTAACGCCTGCTGTTATTGAAGGTGAGGGAGACTTTGCAGGGATAACCGGTGGCGTGCCGGGTTTGTTTCCGGTGCCGACACAGGCAAAGCCAAAGGATGAACTAAAGAAAGGCGCGACCACTGCCGCGATTGGCTCAATCGCCTTCGCACTGATATTCCAGATTCTGTTATTCGTCGCCGCTCCTTTGCTACTAACCAACGCGCTGTTCATCGGCGCCGGATGGGCAGTGCCCGCAGCAACTTCAACTGCTAACGCAACGACTCCGTCAGAAACGGTTACATCGGATTCCCCAACTGAGAAGTCCTGGTATACGAACACCTGGGAAAAGGTTCGCGTTTATCTTCACCCTGTTCGTCCCTCAGTCGCTTTCAATCTGATCGACGGAATGATTCGAATGACGTTTTTCCTGATCATGATTTTTAGTTTCTCTCTAATAAAGGACATACGTCGCGTCTTCGAATACCACGGTGCAGAGCATAAGACGGTATTCACCTGGGAAGCTGGACTGCCTTTGACGGTTGAAAATGCGCGACCGCAGCCTCGTCAACACCCACGTTGTGGAACAAGTTTTTTGATGGTAGTCATGCTGGTCGCGATCGTTCTGTTTTCTATCATCAAGTTTGATTCGCTTTTCCTGAACTTCCTTGTGCGCATCGTTCTGATTCCGGTAGTTGCGGGTATCTCTTACGAAATCATCAGGCTGTCAGCAAAAAAAGAAGGGGGCTTTGTATTTAAGTTCATTACGAAACCTGGTGTGTGGTTGCAGAACTTGACTACCAAAGAACCTGACGACAAACAGCTTGAGGTTGCCATCGAGGCTTTGAAGGAATCGTTGAAACTGGAACCACAACCAGCAGAGCCTGTGCTCGCACCACTCTCGTGAGGTATTCATGTTAGACAAACTCGAACAGATCGTGACTCGCTACGAGGAGCTGACAAAGGAGCTCTCGTCGCCCGAACTTCTGGCAAATCCGTCTGCCTACGGAAAAGCCGCGAAGCAACATCGAGGGTTGGAAGAAATTGTTCAGAAGTATCAGGAGTTGAAGGCACTCAAAGAGGAAATCGCGGGCGCACGAGAATTGTTTGATACTTCAGATGATGAGGAAATGCGTGAGATGGCGCGCCTCGAACTCGAAACTCTCCAAAGCAGGCTGACTGAAGTCGAGCAGGATCTCAAACTTCTGCTTATTCCTTCCGATCCGAATGACGAGAAAAACGTGATTCTGGAGATTCGCGCGGGCACCGGTGGTGATGAGGCGACCTTGTTCGCGGCAGAAATGGTGCGCATGTACTCTCGTTATGCGGAAAAGCAACGCTGGCGTTTCGAGATTCTTGAAGCTTCCGAATCTGGTATCGGTGGATTGAAAGAAGCCATCGCTCTCATCGAAGGCGACAAAGTCTACTCAAAACTGAAACATGAATCTGGCGTACATCGTGTCCAACGCGTTCCGCAGACTGAAGCGAGTGGACGCATCCATACCTCGGCCATCACCGTGGCAGTGCTTCCAGAAGCAGAAGAAGTTGACGTGAAGATCGATCCAAAAGACTTGCGCATTGATACCTTCTGCTCTTCGGGTCCGGGCGGTCAGTCAGTCAACACGACTTACTCTGCAGTTCGAATCACTCACTTGCCAACCGGTGTTGTTGTATCAATGCAGGACGAGAAATCTCAGATCAAGAACCGTGACAAAGCGATGCGCGTGTTGCGTGCTCGGTTACAGGAAATCGAAGAGGAAAAACAGCACGAAGCGTTAGCGAGTGAACGCAGATCGATGGTCGGCTCGGGAGATAGGTCGGAAAAGATTCGCACTTACAACTTCAAAGAGAACCGCGTGACCGATCACCGGATAGGGCTGACGATTCACCAGCTTGATCTCGTTATGGAAGGAAACCTTGATCCGTTCATCGATGCCCTCGTGGCGCATTATCAAGCGGAGAAGTTGAAAGGTGAACCTGTGGCTGCTTAGTCCTTTGGAGTGCGACGGCCTGCCGTCGCTTTGGTACAGCATGCCGCTAATCTCGTAAGTCCACAACTTCGACATTAACAAAGCGACGGCAGGCCGTCGCACTCCAAAGGCTGATGAATTCAACTCACGTCCTTCTTGTCCGTCACGGCCAATCCGAAGGCAACGCCGAGCGGCGCTTTGGCGGACATACCGCGACACCATTATCGAGTCGGGGCCGACGCCAGGCACAGGCAACTGCCGAAACGCTGGCCTCCGAACCACTAAGCGCGATCTACTCGAGCGATCTTGCTCGCGCGATGCAAACAGCCGCGCCGCTCGCGAAGCTAACCGGTCTGCGAGTCGAAGCGAGCGAAGCATTTCGTGAGCGCAGCGTTGGAGTAATGGAGGGGTTGACGTTTGAGGACGCTGCGCAAAAACATCCCGAACAGTATGCAGCGTTATTGCGGCGAGACTTTGAGCACATACTGACAGGTGGTGAGAGTTATCGCCAACTTCTTGATCGTGCCCGGCAAAAACTCGATGAGATTATCAGGCAACATCACGGCGGCACCGTGGTTGTATTCAGTCATACCGGCACGATTTGCATTCTCGCACTGCACTTGATTGGCGCACTCGATGCACCCGAACTCAAGCCAGTCTGGTTATCGAGTTCGAATTGCGGGATCAGCAGATTTGATTTACGTGACGATGGGTTTATTCGCGTGATCGCGCTGAACGATACGCGACACTTGAGTGGGGTGAAGTAAGAACGAATCCCTTAAACTATCGAAGCTGCGAAATAATAAAAACCATCGTGCTGGGACCGCAGGCGTCCCCGCCTGCCCGTGCCGAACGTAACCAAGTGGATTACCTCAACGACTTGCTTTGCGAATAGTTGCGCACCTGATCAGTGCAGCGCGCGACGGGGGCAGGCGGGGACGCCTGCGCTCCCAGGACCGAGATCTCTGATTATTTTCACAGCTTCGGCAGTTTGGGGGATT
>DATDFV010000003.1:0-2927 GCA_036522415.1 Pyrinomonadaceae bacterium
GGCAGAAGCTGTGAAAATAATCAAAAACCTCGGTCCTGGGAGCGCAGGCGTCCCGCCTGCCCGCGTCGCGCGGACCCTGATCAAATGCGTAACTGTTCACTGAGCAAGGTCATTGACGTAACCTACGTGGTTATGTGGGACACGGGCAGGCGGGGACGCCTGCGCTCCCAGGACCGAAGTCTCTGATTATTTTCACAGCTTCGGCAGTGTAGGGATTGTTCAGATCCTGACTACAAATTGCAGCATACGAAAACAGGAGCGAATCCCTACACGGGAGTGTAGGGATTGTTCAAGTTCGAACTTTCATTTGAGTGTTACCGGCTCTGCTCCCCGGTTTGCTCTTGTTTTTGAAAATTTATGTCAACACAAGGTTCAAATGAATAGTGTGAACTTGAACGATCCCCGCCCTGCCGTGCGCGGGATTTGATCAATTCTTTAGCCGTGGTTTGGTAGAGAGGACTTGAAGCATCCTCACACTTTCCGTGTGAGGGATTCTCGCTTTTTGTGCAAAGCTACCAGGAATACTAGCGCGGCGACTCGATCAGGGGATTCTCTAACCCACATTTAAAATCCTGACCGACCAAAGGGTAGTACACCTTGCCCGAAACTTTGACCCTGCTTCCGTAGGTGGCCACCTGTCCATCGGACGTGTGCACTTTGAGGTCCTTGTCCGTGTACTCTTTTGGCGCGAGCTCAACCTGATTGGGCTGGCTGCCGATACGAGTCTGCACGCCGACAGGGGCGCCAGCGTAGTCAGCACCCGGGTAGAGCCGGAGCATGACGCTGCTCGTGCCTGTAAACTTTTCGGGGAAGCGTAGGAAACCGATGACCGCTACTCGCTTACCTTCGTTGGCCTTGTCGCATACCGACGCGAAGTCTTTCGTCTCACCGGGTGTCGGCGGCTCGGATGATCCGGTCCCGCACGCAGCACACAACATGAGCAGCCCTATAAAGAAGATCCAGCGAAGAGTCATAGTTGTTCTCAAGTTGATGGTTAACGAAATCAATGACGAGCAATTGTATTCATAAGTGCCTGTCGAAGTCTGCCTTATTCAACTGGGATTGATGCTGCGACGATCCCAACCCATTCCTGAAACGACTCAGCGGACCAGCTGTTATCTACGCGCAGAGAGCTTGCATCATACGGCCGCGGCGTGCCTCCGAACCAGTTGAACCAACCGCGGCCAGGAATCTTCACCAATGGCACATCAAACTCCTTAATCACGAATTCAGCCCTCGCAGGAAAATCCGATCTTTGGGAAGTGGTGACGTGTCGCTCATAGCCGAAGATATGCTCCGTTATTCCCTAAGCCACATACTAGAATTTCTTTGTCCAGGAATGAAAAGTTCAGTAGATTTGTGGAATGAAGATCAAATCATTCTTCTCCCGATTGTTGCTCAGCGGCTTAGTTGTCGTTTTCTGTTCGTGCGAGGAACCCTGCCAAGCTGCTACGACTTGGAATCCTAAAAACACCTGGGTATTTTTCGTTGGTATCCTGCAATGGCAAGACCCGAGTAATCCGTCATTCCCCCAGCAGAACCGCAAGGACGTCGTGCTACTCGATCGTCTTCGCAGCAGTGGCGTTCCCCAGGACCACATCCTATACCTTGCTGACCGATCCGCAACTACCGCGAATGTGAAGCAGCAGTTCGAATTGTTCCTTAAGAAGGCAGCCCCGAATGACTGGGTATTTGTCTATTTTGCAGGACATGGTTTAAAGACCGATGATGGAAAGCCCTACCTGGTTACGTATGATGTGACACCCGACACCTTGGGTTGGGCGTTCGAAGACATACCCAATGCGATCGAGAAAAACTTCGCGGGGTCTCACGCGGTCATTGCTCTGGATAATTGCTATTCGGGTGCTATGGTTAGCGCAGTGAACAAGCGAAATCGTCGGGTGTCGTACGCGGTACTTGCTTCATCACTCGCCAGTGAGGCGTCGACCGGTAACTGGACCTTCACCGAATCCCTAATTTCCGCCTTGAACGGCTCACCACTCGCTGATGCAAATCGCGATGGCGTGATAACGATTGAGGAACTCGGAGAGAACTCCGAAGCGGAGATGCTGTTCTTCGAGGAGCAGGTCGCTACAATTGCATTCACTGGATCATTTGAGCCGCAGATCATAATAGCTAAAGCAGGAGCGCGGCCATTCGATCGCTTCGGTGAAAGGGTGGAGGCTTTCAGCGACGGCAGTTGGTACAAGGGGTATCTCGTCGAGAAACGACCAGACTCATTCAAGGTTCATTTCTGGGGTTACGAAAGCAGTGAAGATCAATGGGTCACACCTGATCAGATCCGTACTGCGAAGCCCGTGCAGTATTCAATGGGAAGCAAGGTGATGGTGGAATGGAAGAAGCATTGGTATCCCGCGACTGTTCTTGAAGTGAAGGGCGGCTCTCATCTGATTACATACAGCGGCTACGGCCACGAATGGGATGAGTGGGTAGCCACAAAACGAATCAAGCCGATTGAGTAGAGTTGAGTTTACTTGGTACTGCGCGTGATTAAACCCGCCAACCTTGTCCACAAGAGAACGCAAGGCCGCGACGATTGTTGCTGTAAGTGCTTGATAGGATTGGTGGAGCCGAGGGGGATCGAACCCCTGACCTCATGACTGCCAGTTCTAAAAAAGCAAATTTCTTAAACCAAAACAATTAAACAGGTTGCAGCCAGCACGGATTTCCTGAGGTTTTCCCGTTTCGTTACATTGCCTCACTCTATCGTCTACGTACTTTGTTGACGCATCCGGCCCCAATTTGGCCACAAGCTTATGGGGTGAACCCTTCCGTTGAGACAGTTTCAATTAGCCACTCTTGCCGTTGAATAAAATTCTCTTCTCACAATAGCACTTCTGGTTCAGAATCTTTGTTGGCTGGTGAAGGCGAGCTCTGTCGCAAAATTTTTTTACGCTCGTTGATGA
>DATDFV010000004.1:0-2743 GCA_036522415.1 Pyrinomonadaceae bacterium
CGGGTGGTGAAAGTCTAATCGGAATATGCTGGTTCTACTTGCTCGAGTGCGGGTCTCTCATATTCGTGTGGCGAGATCTATTTGGTTTTGGGTGGACAACCTCATGCCAACACGAGCGCGCCGGTTACAATTTCCAACGAAGTCACCGTTTACGTGAACGCGGGTGTTTCGAGTCTCGGTGGAAGAGCTTATCGAACCACGTCCGTTTGTCTTTCGGCGTTTCAACAGGCCCAGGGAACTTATCCTCTCGATCCTTTGTTGCTCGCCGACCGGTGACGCGCTCGATACGAATGCGATAAAAAATCGGGGTCAGGGAATGAGGGGCATCAAAAAGCTCAGTGGATATATAAGCAGGCTCCCACCAATTTGCTCGTTTTTTTAGCACTTCATAGGCTGCTACTCTGTCTGCGCCAAACTTCGGTTCGTCGGGCAACTCCTCATAACGGCCAAAAACAATCACGCTCGTCCATTGGTCGTGACCATTTCGCTCGTCAATTTCCAGACATACCTTCGGGTTGGCGCGCATCCACTCAACTTTCTCTCCCAATGTTGTGAACCCATAAATATGCCTGCCGTCAAACGAGAAATAGACTGGCACGACATAGGGCTGATTGTCTTTTGCGCAGGCCAGTCTTCCAACACTGGCTTGTTCCAGGACCTTCTGACACTGAAACTCATTCATTTCATGGATAAACATCTCGAACTGCTCCTCGCAGAACTTAAGGGGCAACAATCATTCCGCGCTGTGAGAGTTCCCTTTACAGACTGACCACCCGGCAGTTCCTCCGAACTCAACTCACCCTCATTTGGGGAAACTTACGCAATCGCTGCGCTCGCCATTAAATCAAATGACGGGACCACGACTCTGCTGCGGTTCCGTGCCGCCGTGCTACCGGAGGGCGCATGCGGCAACTTTTGCTAACGGTCCTGTTCCTTTGTGCTAGTGCTTCTGCAGCAATAGCACAAGCCTGGACATTCAGTAGTGATCGGATCGAATACGTGATCGAGTTTCCCTCGACAACATGGCGTGTGGTTACACGAGTCGACGTTCACGAGCACCCGGAATTTGTTTACGGAACTGATGAGTTGAATGGTTGTTTACGCCTGAGCAACATATTAGTTAACCCCGGGACCAGCGCGGCTGATCTATTTCAATCGGAAGAGAAGTTCAGTCTGCAACGTCTACCGGGCTACGTGCTTTGTGACGGTTGCAAAGATGAGTTTGTCGGCGGCAATCTGAGCGGAGCAACTTTTTCTTACGAATACGCCGATGCTGGTAAGGTGATGTCCGGCCGCATCTATTACCTCGAGGTTGATACGCGGACGTTCTACGCACTCCGATTTACAGTCGCGCATGACAGACTCCCCGGTCTTCGCGAGCAGATGACCCTCATCCCGCGGAGCTTTCGGGTGAAATGAAGGTTGAACATGTTCACGGCACAAACGTCAATTAGAGCTCCGCGAGACGTCACAACTCGGAATGGCTCGCTTGCGTTGCAGCGAGAGTTGATCGAACGGATAGGGATCACGACCATAGTCCTCGTACTCTTAGCAGTAACACTCTTTGCGTGGTCGGATTATCAACATGGATCATTTTGATCGACTGATAACGCTTCTTCCTGGTGGGACAATCTACCACGGAGGCCAGCACGATCGAATTGATCGATTTCTCGCGCCGACGATCTTGGTTAATGTATTGCCGGACTCCGCAGTGATGCAGGAGGAAATCTTTGGCCCAATCCTGCCGGTGTTGGAGGTTGATAGCACCTATGAAGTAGTCGAGTTCGTTAACGCACGCCCAAGTCCCTTGGGCCTTTATATATTCTGTGAAGATTCAGATGTGACGGAACAGATACTGGATTTGGCGACCTCCGGGGCCGCGGGGATCAATGACTACGCCATCCAGCCCGCTCATCCGTGACTTGCCTTTTGGCGGTGTTGGCGAGTCAGGCATGTGCAAGTATCACGGCAAATGGGGATTCCGAGCTTATTCGAACGCCCGCGGAGTCCTGAATCACAGCACACGACTCGCGGACCTCGATATTGGCTATCCACCGTATGATCGCTACAAACTGTTGCGTGAAGTGACTATGCCCTCGTAACGCCTTTGATCCGGGAGCGCTTTCTTCAAACGTCTTGCAAGGCCGGGCTGAAATATTCGATTAAACTATTTTCCTATCGGTCCAAACGCTCGCTCAACAACTCCTGCGACAGACACCAGTTTACTGCGGTGAGAGTATTGCCGAGTCAGCTTATTTCTCAGGAGCGTCTACGGATGGATGTTTCCTGGGCCGGAACGCTTCCACTTCCGTAGTGCTGAAGACATTTCGAACCAGGAAGGTAAGGATCTGGCCAAAATTTTTGCACTCCACCGTTGGGCTTGGCTTGGGATTCATCATCTGCTACTTCCTCAGCCGTTTGTTTGCGAAGCCTAAACGCGCTGCTGCACCGGCAAGTCCGCTAACGAGTAGTAGTATCGTCGTTGGCTCGGGTACTGGCTCGATTGTTAAACCGGATGCTCGCGCCCCAAAGATATAGTCTGCATGGTCCAGGAAAAATCCGGTGCTACCGCCGATTGTCTGGTTCACCAGAAGTACATGCACCGTTCCTTCACCAGTCAGAAGCGCAGATTCTGGAGGGCTGAAAGTTGAAACGACTCCTGTAAAAGTGAATGGCGCTGTGATTCTAATTGCAGGAGCGCTAAAAAATTCCGGGGGAATAACAAACGTCACACTGCTGAAGG
>DATDFV010000005.1:0-22764 GCA_036522415.1 Pyrinomonadaceae bacterium
TGGTAGGCGCGTGGGGATTTGAACCCCAGACCCCTACCGTGTCAAGGTAGTGCTCTACCCCTGAGCTACGCGCCTAAGTCTATCGAGATGAGGTTGTCAAAAGCGAGGGCGAAAGTAGCAAACGCTTTGCGGGAGTGTCAAGCAACCACATCTTGCGTAGAGGACATTTCTAACGGGTTCTGACAGCAACTGCATCTTGCCGCTACGAAGGTCCAAAATGCGAAGCGATAATTATTTCCATCGACTTTTAATTGACTGAGATTTAGATCCCTTTTTTTCATCAACGCCTCCATGTCACCGCATTGTTAATCTGCGTTCACTGGTCCTGCAGAGCTCCCGATGCTCAATCGGCCATGCGCCACTAGAATTAGTTGGGATTGGCGACCATAGCCGTTTTAGGCAAAGAATAGCCAGATTTGACTACTCTTTCTTGTGTGATTGGGCAATTCCTGGGTTGTATACTGCGCCATGCCTCACCTCATTCATTAGGAGACCGATGATGAGCGATAACGAAAACATGGAAACGAAACCTACGATCGAAACCTTACTGACACGAATCAACCGCCTCGGCAACAACCTGCAAAGTCAATTCGATTCGCTGCAGGCTGATGTCACCTCAATCAAATCAGATGCAACCTTTATCATCTCCGAGGTAACAGCGGTCAAGTCTGATGTGAGTGCGGTTAAGTTCGATGTGAGTGCGGTTAAGTTCGATGTGAGTACGGTCAAGTCCGACATGGTTTCAGTCAAATCTGATGTGAGCGCCTTGAGGAATGAATTCCAATTATTTCGTGGCGAGATGGAGATAAGAATTGACCGGGTTGAGGGAATGACGAATCAAACGCGCGCGGAAATGCTAAATCTAAGAGCAGACTTCAGAGAGTGGAAAGATTTACTGAAGGCCCCTGACGCGTAAGTCAGGCGCTCGCAGGCTGGCTGACACGATCCCATTCCTCATATAACTCTCGAAGACGCGTCTCCGTCTGTTCGTATTCGGCCTTGAGTGATTTTAAGCGAGCGCTGTCTTTTGCGACTTCTGACGTGCCCATTTGCTCAGACAGCCGAGCTAACAGCTGTTCCGCATTCGTTATATCGAGCTCAACCAGGTCCGAGGTCCGAGCCTCAGATTTCTTCTTCTTGACAACTTTAACGCCGGGCTTTTTTACGTGTGCGAATGCGGGCGTCTTCTTCGGAGATGGCGGAGGTTCTTCCGCGATTCGATCAAGGACCGTTGGTTCCAGACTAACCAGGTTATCGTGATCAATGGCGCTCGTATTTGCGGGAGACCCACGAAGTTTCCAATCGTGATACTCCGTGTAGTCGCCGTCATAATGTTCCGCGCCGCCTTCGCCATCTAACGAAAGAATCTGAGTGGCCACACGATCAAGGAAATATCGATCATGACTAATCGTTATGATCGTTCCTTCGTAAGCTGCAAGCGCTTCCTCGAGCGCTTCACGTGAGGGGATGTCCAGATGGTTCGTTGGCTCATCGAGGACCAGCACATTCACCCTTGAATAGATCAGCTTGGCTAGTGCCAACCGCCCCTTTTCGCCTCCCGAAAGATCTCGCACATGCTTGTAAACATCGTCTCCAGTAAACAAGAACTTTGCGAGAAACGAACGAAGTTCACCAGCAGTTGCCGTCGACGGAGCAACACGTCGCAGTTCCATGATGATCTCATTCCGATCATCAAGATCATCAAGTTGTTGTGCGTAATAACCAATCTGGACTTTGGTTCCCCAACGGACTTCACCCGACAGTGGGGAGAGCTTCTTCATGATCGTACGAAGAAACGTCGTCTTACCAGAACCGTTTGGTCCAATCACACCCAGACATTCACCTCGGCGCAAAATGAATGTGATGTTTTTGGCGAGCTCCTTTTCTGGATAACCGACTGACAGATCAGTAACGGTCAGGACGTGATTACCGGTGCGCTCAATCTCCTGTAGTCGGAAATCACCGGAAGACTGTTCGGGTCGAACAGCATCCAGCCTCTCCAATCTCTCCAGCATCTTTCGACGTGACTTTGCCTGCTTAGTTTTCTGACCTGCAATATTCCGACGAATAAACTCCTGGGTCTTGGCAATCATCTGCTGTTGATTGTCATACGCACGTTGCTGCGCCTCACGACGTTCTTCTCTTTCAACTAAATAGTCAGAATAATTTCCGGTGTAGCTGGATGCTTTTCCGTTCTCGAGCTCAACAATTCGTTTGCACGACCGATCCAAAAAGTAGCGGTCGTGACTAATAATCACATAAGCTGAAGCGTAGTCTTTGAGAAACTCTTCCAGCCACTCAATAGCATGGACGTCCAGGTGGTTCGTTGGCTCATCAAGCAACAAAACATCTGGAGCCGCAAGGAGTAAACGTGCCAGACCGAGACGGTTCTGTTGACCACCTGAAAGTATTGCGGTGTCGAGCGACCACATCTCCTTACTAAATCCGAGGCCCAGCAAAATCGCTTCAGCCTTTGCCGTATACTCAAATCCTCCTTCGAGTTCGAATTGATGCTGAAGATCGCTATATCGCTCAAGAATCTTTTCCAGCGTTCCACCAGCTTCCGCCATGCGGTGTTCAAGCTCGTGCATTTCATGTTCGATCTGTTGCAGATGTCCGAACGCTGCCAGCGCCGACTCGTGCACAGTTGAACCAGGATCGAAATGAACATGCTGATCCAAAAGGCCCAAACGAACGCCTCGCGCTTTTAATACGTCACCGTTGTCCGCAGATTCTTCTCCGCGTACCAGTCGAAAGATTGTGCTCTTGCCAGCCCCATTTCTTCCTACAAGTCCAACATGTTCGCCGGGGTTGATTTGCAGTGACGTCCCCCGTAGGACGTCTTGCGTCCCATACGACTTGTATACATCTGATAATCGAAAAAGCATTTCTAAAAACACAACTATGCGGGTGCGGAGCTTACAGAGCCTCCAACACCCGCACAGGAAACCAACACGAAGTCTACTTCGGAGATGCTGCCGGCTTTACTTGAACCGGAGAAGAAGTTGCACTTGACGATGGTTGCGCTGCAGCAGTCGATGGCGACGACACCGGCTGAGATGCAGGAGGTTGGGCTCCTGGAGGCGCGGGTCGTAAGCCAAGGTTGCTCGGATTGTTGAGCATGTTCGCAGCGAGATTGTTGACGATCTTTGCTTCGTTCATTGCGGTCTCCAACAAAGCCGCATTCAAAATCTGCTTTCGTTGGTTGGTAAGACCCTGAGTTATTTGCTGTCGCACACCAGGACTCTCCAAGGTGAGATTCTCAGTGCTCAATCGACGATCTGCAAGCTTAAAGATATACCACTTACCACTGTTGAATCTGATTGGTTGCGTGTAATCACCAACTTGCATTTTCCCAAACAGGTCACTGACTAACTCTGAGGGGAATCCATTGTTCTTCAGGTCCTCTTCTGTGGCCCAGCCAATATCGCCGCCCTTTGCTACTGAATTGATGTCCTCACTCTTAGCTCGAGCGACCGTAGCAAAGTCTGCCTTACCTTGAAGCTGTTGATAGATGTTATCGATCTTGAGCTTTGCTTCAGCTTCATTCTTGGCATCATTGGCAATTCCTTCGGGACTATTGTCGGCCGGATCCACCAGGATCATAGCCAGCGCTACACCGCGTGCATTTACGAACTGCTGCTTGTTGTTATTGTAAAAGTCTTCGACCTCTTGATTGGTTATGCTGATCTTGCTGCTGTATTTTTCCTGAAGTTTGGAAATGGCCAGGTTCTTGCGCGCTTCTTCACGCAACGTCTCCATCGACAGGTTCTGTTCTTTTAGCCGTCGTTCGAAGTCTTCGGCGGTCATCCCACTCTGTTGCTTTTGCGCATTGATGGCGCCATCTATTTCATCTTCCTTTGGCAAAAGATTTTCACGCTCGGCCCGTTGAAAAAGCACTTCACGCTGAACAAGATTGCTGAGTACTTGTAAACGCGCCTGTGCCAACTCCAGCGCTGATAATTTCGATTGCTGTCCTCCAGTCTGGTCGGTCACCTGCCGCTCAACTTCTTTGAGCAAGATGGAGTGTCCGTTGACCGTTGCGGCAACTGTACTGTCGTTTGCTTCTGTTCCGCCGGCCCCACATCCACTAAGAAGACCGGCCACTAAGAATGAACCGGTAACGAAGACCAAGACTTTTACGATTTTGCGCACTTTAACTCTGCTCCTTCTATTAACTACTCGACAACAAGGCAATTGATTCCATCAACGGCCCAAGCCAACTTGACGTTGGAGAAATACGTTTGCTATAAACCCTGATTCTGATTGCGGCAAGATTGCTGTCTGTATGATGCCGCAAGAACTCATAAAGAAACCCTGTTAAGCTCGGAGGTTGTAGAAAAACATGGCCAAACGTTGTGAAATTTGCGGCAAAGGACCGCAGTTCGGCAATAATGTTTCCCACGCAAATAACCGTACGCCCAGACGATTCGATCCAAATCTACAGTCGATTCGAGTCCAGCAACCTCAGGGCGGTGCTAAACGAATGAAGGTCTGCACCAGCTGTATTAAGGCTGGTAAAGTCGCCAAGGCGGCCTGACCTAACAGTCATCTTGTCAAATAAGGCTGATGCTCGACGGCATCAGTCTTTTTTTACGTCAGCGCTACAGCTTCTATTTCGACTCTAGCGTTACGAGGCAATTCGGCGGCTGCCACAGTAGCTCTCGCTGGCGGATTCTCACGAAAGAAAGCACCGTAAACCTCGTTCATCGCAGCGAAGTCCTGCATGTCTGCAAGAAAAACAGTCGTCTTTACAACCTGATCCAAACTGCTGCCGCTCGCTTCTAATACGGCCGAAACGTTCTTCAGGACTTGTTCAGTTTGTTCCCGGATACCACCATTAACGAATTCGCCAGTGGCTGGATTAATCGGAATCTGACCTGACACAAACACAAATCCGTTCGCCTCGATGGCCTGCGAATATGGCCCGATCGCAGCAGGAGCGTTCTCCGTTTGTACTCTGACCTTCATAGTGATTGCAGTTGCGGTTTTTACCGGCTTAAAACAAAGGCGGGATTCTAGCAGAAACGTTGGTGGAAGGGAAAAGCGGCTTAAGATCGCTACTTTGGGCCTTTGGTCGTCGGCCTTGGCACTTAGGTGCGGCGAAGTCCAAAAGCCAAAGACCAAAGGCGAAAAGCCAGGTCAAACCATGCCCTGCATTCGTTCCACATCAAGTACCCCCGGAACTCCTTTAATCGAACCGATTACCTTATCAAGGTGCTTCACATCAAACACTTCCACCGTCACTTCGATATGCCCGCGCTCGTCTGAGGCTACAGAGGCACGAGCATCACGAATTCCGGTTTTCATGTCGGAGATTGCACCGGTGATACCGGCGATCATTCCCGTTCGATTCTCCGTGATTGCGAGTAGTTTCACTGCGTATGCAGTCTTTTCCGGACGACCGGCCCACTCAACCTCAACTATTCGCTCGCGGTTAACCATCAACTGATTAACGTTCTTGCAACGCTTGGTATGTACGGCGACGCCCTTGCCCCGCGTGACATAGCCAATGATCTCTTCGCCGTGAAGCGGGTTGCAACAACGCGCTCGCGTAACCATCAAATCATCAACACCGCGGACGAGAATCGAGTCGTCGCCTAAGCGAATCAAACGTTTTACGGCACGTACTCCACTGCGGAGTCGTGACTCTTTTTGCTTGTCGAGCTGTTCGAATTGCTCGGGACCGAGATACTTCGCGATCACATTTCGCGGCACCAGTTTGCCGTAACCAATCGCAGCGAGCAGATCATCAACTCGACCATATCCATAGTCACTGGCGACTTGTTTCATTTCCGCATCACTGTCACTCAGCAGCTTCTTTGTTGATAACTGAAATCTTCCAGCTTCTTTCTCGAACAATTTGCGGCCGATCTCGATAGATTCTGCTCGTTGCTGTTCCGCGACCCAGTGACGAACTCTGTTTCGGGCCCTCGAGGTAACGATGAAGTTCAGCCAGTCGCGTGAAGGATGTGAATTGCTGCTCGTGATGATCTCTACAACGTCACCATTCTGAATCTGAGTACGAAGTGGGACCATCCGACCGTTGATTCGGGATCCGGTGCACGTGTTGCCGACTTCGGAGTGAATCATGTAAGCGAAATCAACTGGTGTAGCCCCGCGAGGAAGTTGAATGACCTTTCCCATCGGTGTGAAGGCGTAAACATCTTTGGGGTAGAGATCCAGTTTCAAGGAGTCGAGGAAGTCTTTGGAGTCTTTGACTTCCTGCGTCCATTCAACGAGTGAGCGTAGCGCCTGAAGAGCCTGATCATCATCACGTGCACCGCGCTTCCCTTCTTTGTATTTCCAATGCGCGGCCACACCTTCTTCAGCGATGTGATGCATCTCTTCAGTGCGAATTTGAACTTCAAACGACTGAACGTTGGATCCAATAACCGAAGTATGCAGCGATTGGTAAAGATTATCGCGGGGTGTAGCAATCCAGTCTTTGATGCGGCCGGGCACAGGCTTCCAATTGTTGTGCACAACGCCCAGCGCCGCGTAACAATAGCGAATTTCATTGGGAGTTATTACTCGTACAGCTACCAGATCATAGACCTGATCAAGACTAATCCTTTGCCGGCGAAGTTTTTTCCAAATCGAATAAAGTCTCTTGACGCGACCCTCGACACGAACAAATGGAACTTCGGCCTCGTTCATCTTTTGCTCGATACGAGCAGTGACGTTCTTCAGAAATGCTTCGTTTTCAGGTCTGCGTTTTTCCAGTTGTTCAGCCAACTCGCGATAGTCGTCCGGATGCAGATGACGAAAGGCCAGATCCTCCAACTCACCACGCAACTTACCCATTCCAAGTCGGTGGGCGATGGGCGCAAAAATCTCCATCGTCTCTTCCGCGATGCGTTTGCGTTTCTCTGAGTTGAGATACTGCAGCGTCCGCATGTTGTGCAGACGATCTGCCAACTTAACAAGCACAACGCGGACGTCGTCGATCATGGCGAGCAACATCTTGCGGACGTTTTCAGCCTGTTGTTCCTCACGAGATATGTTGCTGATCTGCGCGATCTTTGTGAGGCCGTCTACGAGGTGGGTAATTTCCTCTCCGAAGTACTTACGAATCGTTTCCAGATCAACTAACGTGTCTTCCACAACATCGTGAAGAAGACCGGTGGCCACTGACACTTCATCCAATTTCATGTCAGCTAGAATGTTCGCTACTTCGAGTGGGTGGACGAGGTAGGATTCGCCCGACGCCCGCTTTTGACCCTTATGTTCGCGCGCTGAAAAGAGATAAGCGCGTCGAAGCAGATCGAGGTCCGCCTGCGGGTGATTTACTGAAACTTTTTCGACAATGTCCTCTATTCGAATCATGGGATTGTGCTGCAGAAAGTATAACAAAAAGGTGATGCCACGACTTAAAGTCGGACATCACCTCAGCAATGGAATAGAGATGGTATGTTAACCTTTGGGTGGCGAAGCTGCCTGACGCGCTTCCTCCTCTTCCTTTCTCTTTTGCGCGGCTGCACTTAGTTCGGTGGTTCGCTTCAGGGCGGTCTCGTACTGCGTTTGGTACGACTTCTTGTCGTCGGCTTTCCCTTCCATCTCCGCTAACTTAGAAGCTTCCAAAAGAAGGTTCGTTTTGTACGACCAGGCCGACTCATTATTCGGATCAAACTTGATCGCATTTTCGGCTTCAGCAAGACCCTGCTTTACGCACATCTGGGCGGTAACAAAGTCTTTCTCATCTTTTGGCTTCTTGTAAGAAACGGTCGCCTTGTTGTTGCTTGGGTCTACGGTGGTTGTTTTGACCGTTGGCAACTCGGTGATCTTGAAGGAGCAGTCCCAATCTTTACTCGCGAGAACGATAAACGCTTCAGCTCGTTTCTCGGGTGCGGCAGATTCGTTAGCCGCGCGAGCAGAAATCCACTGACGCAGTTTCTGATCTTCCTTGATTTCGCCGTAGAGCCACGCTATCGCTTTATAAGCCTCTTCGTCATTCGGGTTCCTGGCAAGGATTTCCTGGTAGGCTTGAATGGCCTGTTGTGCTTTCGCGATGTTTTCAGGTGTTTGAACACCGCGGCGATATTGCGCGTGAATTGTTCGTGCTACGAACATTGGCGCGGTCTTATTGTTGGGATCCAGACGGACGGCTTCGCGGGAATGTTGCTCAGCTTCATCGAAATGGCCTTCACGATATGCCCGAGCAGCTTCGTTAAGCTGGTTCTTTGCTCTAATACGATTAACAACTCCGCAACCGGAGGTAGTGGCAACAAGGACCGCTACTACTAACGCGATCCTGGTTTGAACGAGTTTCATTTATCCGTAACTCCAAATTTTATTGAGATTGAAAGACGGTCTGGGTCTTGCGCGATGGTCTTCACACCATTGCAAACAATCTCGATTTCCTAAGGCAGATCGTCAACCTGCAAACCAACAGGACTTGCTCCCGCGCCTTTAATGGCATCAATTACTTTGACTACATCGCCATAACGGGCCGCGCGCGGAGCTTTGACGAATACGGTCTTCTCAATGCGATCGTCTTCCTTTACGTCAGAACGCGTTTCCATTCCGACTCTATAGGCATGCTGGTCCTTACGCTGTTGAAAAGTAAGCGCGAGTTTTTGTGCCAATGGCGTCGTGTCGTTCACCGAACCAAGCGGATCCTGGTTCAACTTGATCTGCAAATCAGGTGAAATCGAAACTACTAAAGTAAGTGGATTCGGTTTCAGTTTGCTGAGATCCTCGTTTGGATCGCGTTGGGTTGGAATATCAGCCTTAAAGCGGCTGGGCTTAAGAGGTGTAACCACCATGAAGATGATGAGAAGGACCAGCAAAACGTCAATCAGCGGAGTGACGTTAATGTACGGCACAGCTGTACTGGTTTTTGCCTTCTCGTGTGTATCTGTGTCCATCGCTGACGTCATCTATACTTCTCCTTAAACTAAGCTCCATTAGGAAGTCGTCTTGGGAACAGCTGCGCCACCCTTTTTCTTGTCAGCTACCAGGCCTATCTTGTCCACGCCCAGTTTTCTGACTTCGTTAATTACGTTAACGACATCACCATAGCTAACGCCGACGCCGCTCTTGATGTAGACGATGCGATCTTGTTCGTTCTTGATCTTCTTCAACAACTCATCGACCTGATCGGCCAATTGTTCCTTCTGCACTTGCTTCTTACCCAGATAGTATTGTCCGTCGTTCGGAATAGAGATCACGACGGATGATTCCTTGATGATGTTCGGATCAACATCCGGGTTATTCATGTTTTTCGGAAGGGCAACAGTGATTCCCTGTTGCAGGAACGGGGTAACCACCATGAAGATGATCAGCAGCACCAACATGATGTCCACCATCGGGGTGACGTTGATTTCAGACTGTACGCCACCCTGTCCGCCTCCACCTGACATTCCCATAACTACTTTCCCTTTCTACCGTTCGATAGTTTCGGCGCGCGATGCGTGCCATCGCGCGACCCCACTCTCATAACGTCTCGAACTATGGCTTCAACTGCTTGGTGCGATTCTTAATAAAGTAATCGACTAGTTCGGAGGCTGAGTTATCCATCTCAACGATGAAGCCATCAACCTTGCCGGTGAAGTAGTTGAACAACCATACTGCGGGCACGGCGACCAGAAGACCAAGTGCGGTTGTAAATAGCGCTTCTGAAATTCCGCCCGCGACCGCCGCGATACCTGCTGACTCAGCGTTCTTCATTCCGCGGAATGCGTTGATGATTCCGAACACCGTGCCGAACAGACCCACGAACGGAGCGGTTGATCCGATCGTCGCCAAACCGGACAGGCCGCGTTTGAATTCTGCTGTTTTGATCGCAATTGCTCGCTGCAGCGCGCGCTTCGAAGCGTCGATCTCATCTCCGGAAATATCCGTAGAAGCTTCGTGAGCCCTAAACTCCTGCAAACCGCTGCTGACAACCATTGCCAGGTGTGATTTGCGGTGCTTGTCACTGATATTGATCGCCTCTTCGATTCGATCATTTTTCAATGCCTGGGCAACACGAGGAGCGAACTCTCGAGACTGTTTCTTAGCAGCGGAGTATGTCAGGTAGCGCTCAACCATGATTGCAATTGAGTAAACCGACATAATGAGCAGAACGATAACAACGGCGATGGCCACGCCACCCATGTTCTTGACCATTTCCGTCAGCGTAAACTGGTTTGCATTCGAGGCCTCTGGACTAGCAGCGGCTTCCTGTAGAAGCAACAACAAACCGAGTGCCTTGGCTCCGAAAAGACTAGTTAGAATTGTCACGGTAAACCCCTCCAAAAGAGTTTTGTAAGTTTAATAGCAAGCAGAGAAGCCGGACGGCGGCAAAGAACCGCGGCGACGCGACGAAAAATTCTCCGCAGTTTACTGGGCCACGAAGTTATACGTGATAACTCCGGTGACCTTGACGGGTTGCCCCGAAAGTTTTGTCGGAGAGAACCTCGCGCCTTTAGCCGCGGCGACAGCTACTGCTTGCAGCAGTGGATGTCCGGATACGGCATGCGCGGAGATTACATTTCCATTTTCATCGATCGTCACCTGCACCGTTACTGTTCCCGATGCGTGAGCGGCTTTCGCGATCGGCGGATAAGCAGGCTTGGGTAAGCTAATTGCTTTTCCGTTCAGAACGCCGCCGGAAATTGGCGCGCGTGGCGGGGTCGGTTTCACCTCAGGCGGTGGAGGCTCATCTGCGATCTGGACCTTGGCTGGTGCGCTGACAACATTTCCGCTGCCAGGACCTGCCGGCAAGGCATTTGCGGCATTTGAAGACTCAGTCCCGAGTACAGTAGTCACACCGCGGCGAACGGGAGGAACGTCACTGGCCTTAGCCGAGACTTCTTTTGGAACCAGTTCAGTGCGCGTCACGTCAGCGATCAGTTCTTTGCGAACGTCGACGTTTTGCTCCTGCTTAACCGGCTTTGCTTCCTGCTTCTGTTCCTCTTGTTTCTGTTGCTGCGGGACAGGAACCGGAGCCACGAGCGTTGTCAACTCAAGTTCCATCTCTCCGAGGTGGTTGTCGTACCAGTAAATACCGGCGATGAAAAACGTCACCAGGAGTACCCCGTAAATTACCGCGGTCGCGATAACGAATGAGCCTTTTCGCGAAATGTCTTCCTTATGCGAACTGGACTCAACGAGATTATCGAACATCTATGTTTGTCCTCCACTTCCGGTGCCAAATGGATCAGGGGTTGTATGTAGTCTAAGTGCCTCTCAAACGTCGACTGAAATTGCCCGCTTGAGTTCCGTCAAGAAGAAAAGGGGAAACAGCAGCTTCTGCAATATTGAGACCGAATTGGCGTGAAAGCCGCTGTGCGAGAAAAGTACTCGCCGGCCTGCTCAACAGACTGCCACCGCGCCCGCTTCAGGTTTTGACACGACGCAGGATCGACTTTGAGATTATTTAATTGGCCAGCAACGGCCGCAGTCTAAGCCGCCTACAGTTTCAAAGTCAAGCGCAAACTAACTGAAACACTCGACTCAGACACGACTTGCGCCACGGGACCGTTTGCCAGCTTGTGCAGTCATCGCATCGCGACCTGCCGCAGTCTTTGATTGCGATGGAATGCCACCCCTGATTGGCTTACTTAAGTTCACTGCAGCAGCTCGGTTTGCTGCTTCAATCCGCTGCTCCCACCAAACCATGATTGGGCTGGCGATGGCGACTGATGAATAGGTGCCAAAGACAATTCCAATTAACAACGCCAGAGAAAAACCTCTCAGCACTTCGCCCCCAAACAACACCAATGCCAGCACTGACAGGAACACAAGTCCTGATGTGATAACAGTGCGCGACAACGTTTGATTGATTGAATCGTTTGTTACTTTGTAAAGAGAGTCACGCCGGTGGAGGCGTCGATTCTCTCGAATACGATCGAACACCACGATCGTATCGTTAACAGAGAAACCAACCAGGGTCAGCAATGCAGCAATAACTGTGAGGCTTACTTCCCATTGAAAGATAGAAAAGAATCCCAACGTCACTAAGACATCGTGAAACACGGCAATGACCGCGGCGGCTCCATAGGTCCATTCAAACCGGAGTGCGATGTAGATCAGTATCCCAACTAACGCCGCCAGCGTTACTGCAATTGCTTTATTTCGCAGCTGAGCACCAGCAACCGCGCCGACAGCATCAGTGGCGATGATTTCGTACGAGGCGTTAGGGTCATTGCCCAGATGCAGTTGAGGTTTGGCCTCAGCTCCAAATGTATTCAACGCAGTACGAATCAGAGCTCTTCCAGCTTCGACTTCAGCTTGCGACTGACCCTCTAACGGAAGTTTGATGAGAATTGTATCGGGCTTATCGGTAGCCTGAACAACTGCGTCATGAATACCTTGTTTGACTAATGCATCGCGAATTGCTTCATCGCCGGGACGTTGTTTGAACTTTACGGTGACTACGGTGCCACCTTTGAAATCAACTCCCAGGTTGAACGGCTGACGATGGGTTGCAAATCTGATAATTGCCGAGAAGAGACCAGCCAGCATCAATAGTACTGAAACAGCAATGAATACTCGTCTGTTTGCCAGCCAGTCAATCCGAACATCTTTGAAGATTTGAATCATACGAAACTCTCTAAATGCTTAACGACTCTACTTTTTCTTTCCGTCCCAATTCCCATATGAAGATTGTGCGCGATACATAAACCGCCGAGAAGAGATTGACGAGCAAGCCGATCACGAGTGTTACTGCAAAGCCTCTGATTGGTCCCGTACCAAACACAAACAGGAATAGAGAAGAGATAATCGTCGTGACGTGGGTATCGATGATGGTTATGAACGCGCGACCGAAGCCTTGATCGACTGCAGACGGAATCGTCTTTCCAGTTCGTAATTCTTCGCGGATTCGTTCGAAAATTAGAACGTTGGAATCGACCGCCATACCGATCGTCAGAATAATACCTGCGATACCCGGGAGCGTCAGAGTCGCACCGAAAAGAATCAGGCCGGCCATCATAAGAACCATGTTCAGTAAAAGAGCAATCACGGCGTTGATGCCAGCACCCTTGTAATAGACCAACATGAAGACAACAACCAATCCTAAGCCCACAAGTGAAGCTCTCACACCGGCATTGATTGAATCCTGACCGAGGCTTGGCCCGACCGTGCGCTCTTCTAGATATTCGATCGGTGCAGGTAATGCACCCGAGCGCAAAGTCAAGGCCAGATCTTCTGCAGACTGTTTGGTAAAGCGCCCCTCGATTTGTCCCGAGTCAAATATTTGCGATTTGATATAGGCAATTGACTTCACTTCGTTTTCGAGTACAACGCCCATGTATTCGTTAATATGCGACCCCGTCCATTGGCCGAATTTGTCAGCGCCATTCTTCTTTAGTGAGAAGTTGATTTCATAATCCTCAGTCCCACCAGCACGAGTGGGAATGGCAGTCGCATTGCGAAGTTCGCTTCCATCGACGATTGCCGGAGCCTCTACAACAACCCATTTCTTTGGTTTTGGCTGATTCGGATCTGCATTAGCTTCGGCTGTCGGTTCCATTCGCTCGCTGTACGGCAAAACGCGCCGGTTCGCCGGAATCGTTCCGCCACTGCCCAGTGAGGCAATTGCCTCTTGCTCCGTGGAGTACGTCTGCGATGGTGCTGGACTCGGAGGACTGACGACGTGAACCAGTTCGAGTCTGGATTCTCCTTTGAGAAGATTTTTGACTCGCTCGGGATCCTGCACACCAGGCATCTGAAGAAGTATTTGATGTGAACTTTGCGCACCGTGTGTCTGTAAGGTCGGCTCCGTAATCCCCAGGGCATTGATGCGGCTATCGATGATGTTTAGGGCCTGCGTCGTCGCGTTATCGGCAAGGGTGCGCTGAGCAGCTCCCGTAATGTCCCAACGGAGTTGACCGCCTGAATTGCTATAGACCCATGTATTTGTATCGCCAAGTTCAATCTTCTTTTGAACTGCCTCTTTTACAGCTTCGACCTTTGAAGGATCCGCGACCTCCAAAATCACCCGATAAGTGCTACCACCGGTCTCAGCTCTCGCGGACTTTACTTCAAATCCTGCATCCTTCGCTGCATTCTCCGCCGCAACAGCATTTCCCTCTGCCAGATGCTTCAGGAATTCCTCGGTCTTGACGCGCATCACAAGGTGGGAGCCACCTTTCAAATCCAATCCCAGATGTATGTTTGCAGCGAGCGTCGCTTTGATGCCTGACCACGTGAAGTCTTTACGCGACGGTTTATGACGTGGACCGATGACGATGTACAGACCACCAATCGTGACAATCGCGATGATAATAACGCGTTGAAGGAGGTTCTTTTTCTTCATTACTGGATCTTAAATGCTTAGCTACTTTTTTCCGGTTCGTCGATACCGGCTATTGCGCTTCGTGCCACCTCAAGAATCGTTTTGTCTGCGCTGCGGATAAGGAAGCTTGTATCACGCACCGCTGTAATCACCCCGATGATGCCACCGTTTGTGATAACTCGGTCGTTGATCTTGAGAGCAGCAATAGTGTCCTGAAGTTGCCGCTGTCTCTTCTGCTGAGGGCGAATCAGCAAAATGTAGAACACGCCCATTATCAAAACGATCGGCAGCACTGATCCTATTGCGCCAAGACCACCTTGAAAGAAGCTCAGAAAAGTTTCCATTGGTTTTCTTGTCAGTAGCACCTCGCGGTAGCGGGTGGGTTCGTCCAATCGATCGTCAAAGCATGCTCCGCACCCACCCGCTACCGCGAGGTGGTACTGACCTCATGCCAATGAGATCGTTATGACGGGGACTCAACCTCAAAACCCGAACAAACTGAAGCGGCCAGTTCGCGAACCACTATTCACCATTCGCATCCAGCCGCTCGGTGAACTCTCGTCGGAATTTAGGGAAATCGCCAGACCGGATAGATTGCCTTACGCTTCGCATAGTGTCAAGGAAGAAGGCTAGGTTGTGATGTGTCAACAAGATACTTGCCAACATCTCTCCTGCTAAATAGAGATGTCTCAGATATGCTCGAGTATGCCGCCGACAAACCATACAACCACAATCTTCATCAAGCGGACGCTGATCTCGAACCCATTGAGCATTCTTTATGTTCAACTTCCCGCGGGAGGTGAATGCCTGGCCAGTCCGTCCGTTCCGCGTCGGCAATACACAATCGAACATATCAATACCATTTGCGACAGCTTCAATCAGATCTTCAGGGGTTCCAACGCCCATCAAGTAACGAGGCTTGTCAGCAGGCATTCGCGGAGCAATGTCGCTGATTACGTCAAACATCACCAACTTCTCTTCACCGACGCTCAACCCACCAATTGCATAACCATCAAAACCAACCTCAACAGTTTGTTCGAGACTTACGCGACGTAAATTCACGTGACCGGCGCCTTGAATGATCCCAAACAATGCCTGTCTGCCGTTGAGCCCAGGGGCTTCGATGTGTCCAGAATCAGCACCATCCTCTTGCATTCGGTCAAATGCCATTCTTGATCGCCTTGCCCAACGACTCGTCAGCCCAACGCTTTTCTCCGTCTCTTCATACGCTGCATTTCCCGGGGCACACTCATCAAACACCATCACGATGTCGGAGCCGAGCGCTGCCTGCACTTCCATCGATACCTCCGGCGAAAGGAATTGCATACTGCCATCAACATGCGAACGAAACTCAGTTCCTTCTTCAGTAATCTTTCGTAAGTCGCCGAGACTCCAAACTTGAAACCCACCCGAATCCGTTAGCAGCGCGCGGTCCCAACCTATGAAGCGATGCAGCCCCCCGCAAGCCTTGATCGTCTCAATTCCTGGACGCAGCCAGAGATGGTAGGTGTTGCCAAGTATTATCTTTGCGTCCAGGTCCTCCGACTCAAGTTCTTCAAAGCGAATTGCTTTTACAGTTCCTGCGGTGCCAACCGGCATGAATACGGGTGTCTCAATTACTCCGCGCCTGGTTGTGATTGCGCCGGCGCGTGCTTCTCCGTTTTGCGCCTGTACGTCAAAACGCAATGCCGGTGATGATTCGAATAGATCTGGGGTCATACGATGACGAACGACAGGCTGACAGCCTGTCGTACAAATTAACTCTTCTTTTTCTTCTTGTGCTTTTCGATGAGTCGCAGCGGCGTCGCAAAGAAATCGAACTCTTCACGGAGCCGATTCTGAAGATATCGTTGATAGGAAAAATGGAGTCCCGGTTTACCACCAGCCGTAAAAACAACAAACGTCGGCGGACGGACGCTGATCTGCGTCAGATATTGAACTCTCAGTCTTGACAGTCCTCCCTTTGCGGGAGCCGGAGCCACTTTGCCTCGCGGCTGAGAAATTGCTTTCTCGAAGAACTCGTTGAGTTCGGCAGTTGGAATTCGACGGTGCCGCGCCTCATTCGCTCGGTAAACCAGGGAAACTATTCGATCGACTCTTTGGCCATCAAGAGCCGAGATCGTGATCACAGGCGCCCATTCAAGAAACTTCATCCGTTCGCGCAGTTTCCTCTCGAACTCGAAAGGCGTACCGGTCTCTTTATTCTCAACCGCGTCCCACTTGTTAACCGCAATGATGATTGAGCAGCCTGCCTCAACAGCATAACCCGCAATCGTCGCGTCCAGAGCTGTAACTCCCTCAACAGCGTCGATCACGACGATGGCAACGTCCGCTCGGTCGAGACTCTTCCGCGCCATAACTACCGACAACTTCTCCGCCATCTCGTCGGTCTTTCCCTTGCGCCGTATTCCCGCAGTATCGATTAAACGGAGCCTGCCATCCTCCGTATTGAGTAGTGTATCGATCGAGTCTCGCGTAGTACCTGCAACCGGTGACACGATGACACGTTCCTCACCAAGTAATCGATTCAGCAAAGATGACTTGCCCACGTTGGGACGACCTACGATGGCGAGCAACGTCTCCTTTGGTCCCTCTACCTCTGCAGATTGCTGACTATCAGGGACTCCTTCTCCGAGCGACTCAACAATCGCATCAAGCAATTCGCCGATTCCGATTCCCTGTTCAGCCGAAACTGCCAGTACTTCGTCGAATCCGAACCGATAGAATTCGCCTTTCTCGTCTTCCAAATTTGCGGAGTCGACTTTGTTAGCAGCAACCAGTACACGCTTGCTTGTTCCTCGCAACAACCCCGCCAGTTCCTCGTCGAGTTGTGTTATTCCCATCCGCGCATCAACAACCCACACAAGTACGTGAGCTTCGTCAATTGCAACGCCAGCTTGCTTGAAAATATGTGCAGGTATCACTGCATCATCGTCGGGTATGATTCCGCCGGTATCAATCAACGAGAACGTTTGGCCGCTCCATTGAACCTCGCCGTAGATTCGATCTCGCGTGATCCCAGGTTCGTCACCCACGATGGCACGTCGCTGGCCAATCAGGCGATTGAACAGCGTTGACTTGCCAACATTAGGCCGGCCAACGATCGCGACGAGGTTTGACATAATTGCGATAGCTTACAGGCGCTTAAGATCGGTGTCATCCGTGCAAATCTGTGGTTATAATCTGCCGACGCAAAACTCGCGAACTCGAAGGGATGTCAAAATATGAAAATGTTTTTGGCCATATCGGTTATCACGCTCGGGTTGAGCTTTTCTCTAAGTGCCCAGGAACACTCGAGTAGGCCGCCCACTCCCACCAGCACCCCTGCGCCCAACATGAGCGATGACAGTGGTTGGGTGAAGTTCAATTCTGATGAAGGACACTTTACCGTCTTAATGCCGGAGACACCGACGGACAAAACGGAAACGTCCGAAAGTTCACATGGTCCCTATACAACACATCTGTTCATCGTCAGAGATACCACGAGTGTTTATCTAATCGGATGGGTGGATTATGATCCGAGCTTCAACTTCAACCGGCAGGCTGAACTCGAAGCCAATCGCGATAACTTCGTTAAGGGCATCAGTGCGACACTCTTGACCACACGTCCGACAGTTATCGACGGTTATTCAGCGCTCGAATTCACTGCAGAGACTGCCGACAGAACTTTTAAATCGCGGGTTTTGATGGTGGGACGCCGTCCGTATCAGATTGTTATTGGTTCTCCGAAAGGCATGGATGATTCGGCTATCGTGAGTAGGTTCTTTAATTCGTTCAAAGTTCGGCTGCCCTGAACTATTAAAGGGGCACGCAAGGACAAGATCGAGTCCGCTTCTTTTTGCGCGCTTCGCGCCTTCGCGTTTTTGTACCTTCACGTGAGACTGCCTCGTAAAGTATGAAACGTAGAGAATTTCTCCAAACAACCGCCGCCAGTTGTGTTCTTGCCAGTGTCAATCCTGTCTCAGCCATATCCGCTACAGAATCCGAAGCATCGGCAGTCGCAGCATCTGACCTCGATGAGCTAACCATCACGGATCTTCAGGGAGCACTCCAATCAGGTAAATACACATCACGTCAGCTCGTCGAGAAATACCTCGATCGAATCAAGAACATTGACCGGAATGGGGCCGGTCTGAATTCGGTAATCGAAGTTAATCCTGACGCTGAATCAATTGCTGCGAACCTTGACCGTGAAAGAAAAGAACGAGGTGCTCGCGGACCCCTCCACGGAATTCCTATATTAATAAAGGACAACATCGACACTGCAGATCGCATGATGACGACGGCCGGGTCGCTTGCATTAGTGGGGTCAAAGCCTTCTCAGGATGCATTTGTGGCCAAACGACTACGCGACGCCGGCGCAATTATTTTGGGAAAAACGAATTTAAGTGAATGGGCAAACTTTCGTTCAAATCACTCGTCGAGCGGTTGGAGCGGTCGTGGTGGTCAGACAAAAAATCCGTACGCACTGGATCGAAACCCCTGCGGATCAAGTTCAGGATCAGGCGCCGCAGCCTCAGCGAACCTGTGCGCGGCAGCAATTGGGACTGAGACGGATGGTTCCGTAGTTTGCCCCTCAAGCGCCAACTCCCTTGTTGGAATCAAACCTACAGTAGGGCTCATAAGTCGAGCCGGTATTGTTCCGATTGCCCACAGCCAGGACACGGCTGGACCGATGGCTCGCACTGTGTCCGATGCGGTAATTCTGCTCGGGACCTTAACCGGCGAAGATCAGCGCGATCCCACCACGCGCGAAAGCCGTGGCAAGGCTCTAACTGATTACACTCGCTTCCTCGATGCAAATGGCGTTAAGGGAATGCGATTGGGAATCGCACGGAAATACTTTGGCTTTAATGACCGCGTTGACAAACTGCTGACTCAACGTCTGGATGATCTAAAGAGACTTGGAGCGATTCTGATTGATCCCGCTGATATACCAACGAGCGGCAAGTTCGATGATTCCGAGCTCGAGGTGCTGTTGTACGAGTTCAAAGCTGATCTCAATAAATACCTCGCCGGGCTGGGGCCAGGTGCGCCGGCTAAGACTCTGAAAGATCTAATCGAATTTAACGAAAGGAATCGCGATCGAGAGATGCCATTTTTTGGTCAGGATCTTTTCATTAAGGCCGAGGAGAAAGGTCCACTGACGAGTTTGAAATATGTTCAGGCGTTGAAGAAGAACCACATGTTGTCCCGAACGCAGGGTATCGACTTCGTTATGAACCAACATCGCCTCGACGCACTGATTGCGCCTACTGGAGGTCCCGCCTGGCCAACCGACTTGATTAATGGAGATCACTTTACCGGTGGCTATTCTTCAGCATCAGCTGTCGCTGGATATCCGCACATCACAGTTCCTGCCGGTTATGTTTTCGGAATGCCTGTAGGTATTTCGTTCTTTGGCCGTGCCTACAGCGAGCCGACGCTGATCAAGATTGCATACGCGTTCGAACAAGCGACCAAAGCAAGACAGCCGCCGAAGTTTTTGGCGACGGCGAGGTTGGACTAATGATTGCCACTTGGATGAGGTCAGTACCACCTCGCGGTAGGTGCTGACCTCATCCAGTTGGCGCTCAAACCAAATTAGCAATTTTGAAGAAGCAAAGTCTCAGTCCTCTAAGCTAACCTCAATCACGGAAAGGAACCTGACATGCCACGTCCAGCAACGCAGCGTAAGTCAATTTACAGCGTGCATCCCGGAGTCTTGATGACGCAGAAATGGATCGCTGAACTGAAGACAAAGACCGGCCGTTCCCTGGACGAGTGGTTGAAGCACATCAAAAAAGCCGGGCCCAAAGGAGAAGAAGACCGAAGGCAATGGCTCAAAGACGAATACAAACTCGGAACAAACACCGCCTGGTGGTTGGCGGAACGTTCAGTCGGTAAAGGTGAAGAGTCGGGCGATCCGGATCTCTATCTCCAGGCTGCGGAGCGCGACGTTGAGAAAATGTACTCTGGTCCGAAGGCGTACCTTAAACCGTTCTACGATGCGCTACTCAAGTTGGGCTTGAAAGTGGGCAAAGAAGCGAAAGCGTGTCCATGTCAAACGATCGTTCCGCTTTATCGCAATCACGTTTTCGCACAGATCAAGCCAACCACAAATTCACGCATTGACCTTGGTTTCGCACTCGGCGATATGAAGCCAACCGGTCGCCTGATTGACACTGGAGGTTTCGCGAAGAAAGATCGAATTACACACCGAATTCCAATCACTGCGCTGTCTGATATTGACGACGAAGTGAAACACTGGCTCAAAGTCGCCTACGACCGCGACGCTTAGTTTCTTAAGTGGTTTAGTTGGAGCTGAATAGGTCATATAGGTCCTATTGGTCCTATTGATCACTGACCATGACACCGTTATGAACCAAACAAAATCAGGACCACGAATGAGCGATGAAGCAGTTGCAGCCAAAACCGGCAAGAACTGGAAACAATGGTTTGCAATCATCGACAAAGCGGGCGGCAAGAAAATGACGCACCAGGAGATCGTGAAGCTCCTCAACTCCAAACACAACGTGGGTCCATGGTGGGGCCAAATGGTGACCGCTACTTATGAACAGCAAACTGGTCTGCGCCAGAATCATGAGAAACCTGACGGCTTCGAAATCAGTGTCAGCCGAACGTTGGACGTACCGGTGTCCTCTATATATTCAGCATTCGCGCACGAGAACGCTCGCAACTCCTGGCTAGCAGAAAATGGTCTCGTGGTACGTAAGGCTACAAAGAACAAGTCAATGCGCATTGCCTGGAAGGATGGAAAGACCAGTTTAGCGGTCAACTTTGTGGCGAAGAACAACGGCAAGAGCCAGGTGGTCGTGCAACACATGAAATTGCCGACCCTGACTGCTGCTTCGAGAATGAAAACCTATTGGGCGAAGGCGCTTGATCGGTTGAAAGAGAGGGTGGAGTAGGATCGATCATTTATTTTCGTGCTTTGTATTTTGAAAGTCTTCACTCCGAAGGAGTGACATGTTTATAGATTTAGGACAATACGGAACCAGGCACTCCTTTAGGAATGCGATGTCCCCTCCGAGCGACACTCGCCTCAAACGAAAACGACACCGAGAATTTCGAAACGTCGACTCCACACGAACATCGCACTCCTAAAGGAGTGCCACACTTCACCCCACTCTGAGAACTATAAACATTTCACTCCTCCGGAGTGACGACTCTGGAGACGCAGGATAAAGCATTAAGCGAAGCCTAACCCAAGAACACAAACGCTTCGAGGTAACGAGCTGGCGATGTTAATTGATTAATCAAGATCGGCTACACTGTTCCCATGAATACCTCACTGAATACCTCTGCATTAGAACATCTCGACATCGGCAAGACTGGCGAAGCATTCGCGGCGGCGTTTCTCGAACAAAACGGCTACAGATTAGTGGCGGCAAACTTCACGCTTCCAGTCGGGCGAAACCGTCGCGACGCAGTTATCACGGCTGAACTTGATCTTGTCGCTTACGACGGACCAGTTTTGTCTTTTGTGGAAGTGAAGACGCGGAAGTCCGATCGGTTTGCGGCGCCCGAAGCAAACGTGAATAGACATAAACGTCGCCAAATAGCGCGCGCTGCTCGCGAGTACCGCCAGATGTTTGGAATCCAGGATGAACCTTATCGCTACGATGTGGTCACCGTCGTGTTAGGTGAGGACCAAACATCACCCCATATTGAGCTCTTCAAGAGTTTTTGGCGTGAAGATCAATTGAAGAAGCCACGATTTGAAAGATTTTACGACTAGGTCTTTGGACTTCCGAGGTCTAACGAACTTTAGTTTGTCGATGGCGACATGCAAAAGGGGCTGAAACTCAGCGTGTCTCGACTGGCATCATCTACAAACTAAAGTTCGTCTGACATCTTGTTTTATTTTCGACGGATCGGTTGACGTGATCATGTTGGCTGATTAGACTGCGCGACATGAGACCCGACCGTTGCGCGTCGGTACCGGCGTGAGACCTAGGGTCATAAACAGCGGTGCAAGGTTATTGGGCTGATCCCCTCTCGCCTTGCACCGTTTGTTCTGTCTCGAGTTATCCGCAGATTCCACAGATTCCGCAGATTAAAGCCTTACCAAATCAAGTAGCCATGCTTCTCATTTAGAAAATCTGTGTAATCTGCGTAATCTGTGGATATTTGGCTTCGCTTGACATCGAAACGTGAATCATTAGAATCGGCCATGCTCAAAGCGGGAGTAGCTCAGTGGTAGAGCATCGCCTTGCCAAGGCGAGGGTCGCGAGTTCAAGTCTCGTCTCCCGCTCCAGATTTAAAGGATGAAGGCGGAAGGATGAAGGATGAAAGCGCCTAGCTTTCCACCGCCATTTGCGACTTCATCCTTCCGCCTTCATCCTTCAGCCCTTGAAATATCCGGCGGCGTAGCCAAGTGGTAAGGCAGAGGTCTGCAAAACCTTTATTCATCGGTTCGATTCCGATCGCCGCCTCCAATCGCAACAATGATTTAAAAACACTCGCTCTTATCAAAGAACACTTTTATGGGCGCAAAACGACTGTCATGGGGCAAGTATCTTCAGAACAAGTTT
>DATDFV010000006.1:0-10747 GCA_036522415.1 Pyrinomonadaceae bacterium
TAACATTGGATCCTGGCTGCGCACCCACCCGCTACCGCGAGGTGGTAATGACTGTATCTAAGCGCGATAATCACGTATTGTAAAAATCCGACTTGCGGTCTTTTCGTGTGAAAGATTCTGTGAGGGAGCTTGGTTGTGAAAACAAAACGGCCGGGGTTTGGTGCGCAAATTGGTTGAAGTCACGTATAAGATGCGCCTGATCGTAATAACCACAATCCACTGCCACTGGCGCCCACGCAACTTCGCAGTTTTCAACTGCACGGAACACCTGCTGAAATCTCAATATTCGACTCAGTAGCTTTGGACCCACACCTACTTCATTCAGAAATCTTCGCTCCAATTGACGCGCACTGATCCCCGCATCTTGCGCAAGTTGATCTACCGAGATGATTCCTCGGCATTCGATTAGTTTCGCGGCAAGTAACATTGCGCACGATTCATATTTGCTTTTCATCACATCGCTAATCAGCACGCCTTCGATTGCCGCAACACGCTCCTCCAGAGTTGTGAAATCAATGCTCGCACCCAACAGTTTTAGTTCCAGACGTGGACAAAGTTCACTGAGTTCAACTACCTGATCGGTAATCTCGTGCAGTGGAATTTGGAGAAATGGAACTGTGCCACCTGGATGGAACCGAATGCCGATCAAATTCACGACTCCAGTTGGCGAAATGAGAATGGGTCTGGTCATCTGGCCCACAAGGAAGTTTTGGGGCTGGATCGATTCTCGGTCCGCTTCATGCTGTAAAAACGGCTCGCCAAAATTCAAGATCAGTTCCACACAGCCGTCGGGTAGTATGCGCTCAGCCTGAACAGCCTCTGCCCTCGATTCGCCCTGCAATGTCCAATAGCACTCGACAAAACGATTAAGCGGGGGTTTGGGATAAAACTCTCGATAGCGCATGTTCGGCAGATTGTACTTTTGTCGGTGCTCAGTAGTCAGTGTTCAGTGGAATAAGTTCTATAGGTCAAATAGGTCCTATTCTACTGACCACTGACTACTGACAACGCACGGAGACCAGACCAGTTTGCCAATTTATCAATCACGTTGTTCAATCATCTAAAAAATGTACGAGATCAAACGCTTGCACACCTGTTCGTTCCAAACCGCCCACGAGGCTTGGAACGCCGGGTTTAAAGGCTACTTCGTTGATCTGACTCTTCCTCTCGATAAATTCGTACAACGGTTGAGTTATGAAAACATTTCGCTCGAGCATTCGCTGATTGCTTTTGAGGAAAACAGGCCAGTAGGATTTTTGCTGAATGCATTTCGCATTAGCCGCGACAAGAAAATCGTCTGGAATGGAGGCACTGGTGTTGCTCCTGAAATGCGAGGCAAGGGCGTTGGTAAGGCGCTCGTTGCTGCGGCGATTGATGCTTACAAAAGCGAAAATGTAGACCTCGCTTTTCTGGAAGCTATTAAAGGCAATGACTCCGCGATCGCTCTCTACAGGAACAATGGCTATCAAGTGTTCGACGAGTTGACTAATCTGCAGAGCGACAGGTCAACCAACTTCACGAGTACTCCCTCGGTCTACACGGTTGAAGAAGTGCATCCTGCAGTGGTCGGAGTTTTGGATTTTTATTACGTAAGATCCGCATGGCAAACTCAGTGGCAGAGTTTGGCGGCGACGGGTGGCGAGGCTGTTATTGTCCGTGATGATGATGGTTCGCCGGTCGCGTATGCTTTGTTCAGAAAAAAGTTCAATGAACAAGGAACATTGTTAAGCATCTCCTTATGTCAATGCGAGCTGGATAAAGAATGTGATGATGGCGACGCTGTCGTTTCACTCGTTCTCGACAAGATCTTTCCGGTAGGTGAATATCGACGTACTACGTATAACTTCAGGAAGTCTAATAGATTGATAATCGAGAAACTGCTCGACGCGGGCTTTACAACCTACGTTGAACAAGTTCACATGATGAAGGACCTTTCGGAGTTGCAGAAATGAGCGACACCATCAATCTCCTACGTGAGCTAATTGCAATCGATTCAGTGAATCCTTCTCTGGTTGCTGGCGCTGCCGGCGAGAAGAACATTGCTGCTGCAGTTGCTGCCCACATGCGCGAGAGTGGAATGGACGTCGTCGTCGAAGAAGTCGCGCCCGGACGCCAGAATGTTGTTGGTGTGCTTGAGGGACGCTCAGCAGGGCGTTCACTGATGTTGTGCGGACACAGCGACACGGTTGGTGTTGAAGGCATGGACTCGCCATTCGATCCCATCGAACGTGACGGCCGAATGTTTGGACGTGGCTCCGGAGATATGAAAGGTGGCGTCGCAGCAATGCTCGCCGCAGCGCGAACACTTGCTAGTGAAGGTTGGGACAAAGGTCGTTTGTTGGTTGCGGCAGTTGTAGACGAAGAATACATGAGCATTGGCGCTGAAGCGCTAGTGAAAAATTGGAGCGCCGATGCGGCGGTGATCACCGAGCCAACCGGTCTGAAAGTAGCTATCGGTCACAAAGGGTTCTCGTGGATTGAGATCGTAACTGAGGGACGTGCGGCGCACGGTAGCCGGCCCGCCGAAGGTCGCGATGCAATTATGCGCATGGGTCGAGTGCTGCAACGACTCGAAGAGTTGACTCAGCAACTAAAAGCGCGCGCGCCACATCCCGTGTTGGGCCATGCATCGCTCCACGCTTCTATCATCAATGGCGGGCGAGAACTCTCGACGTATCCGGAAAGATGCGTGCTTCAGTTGGAGAGACGAAATATTTCAGGTGAGGCAATGGGCATTGCTATGCGTGAGGTTGAAGAGATACTCGATTCACTGCGGCACGAAGACGACGAGTTCATAGCGAATGCACGATTGATGTTTGACAGAGCACCTTACGAAACTCCAGCCGAACACGATCTGCCGCAACGACTGGAGACAGCGGTCAAGCACCTTGGTCACGATACGTGTCGCGAGGGAATGACTTATTGGACCGATGCGGCGATCCTGGGCCAAGCCGGCATTCCTACCGTTGTGTTCGGTCCTGGTGGCGAAGGATTTCACGCGCGCGAAGAGTTTGTCTTCGTCGATCATGTGGAAGCCTGTCGCGATGCTTTGGTACTTACGGCGCGAGACTTCTGCGGGCAGAGTTAGTTATGAGTCGGGTTCGATTTCGTCAAAACTACCTTAGTCGGAGTGCGACGACCCAGATAGAGTTGGGACAAATAAGCAGCAACCCTTCGGCATTTTCAACCGAATGTACCTGGCCGGCGTCAGCCCAATGGAAGATGGTTCGGCTGCTCACGCCTGCTCGGACCGCCGCTTGATCGATCGTCAGCATCTTTTGAGGTTGATGGCAAGCGGTGCACCAATGTTCGTTTAAGGCCCCGCGGCCGATGACTATCGTACGGTCCATCTCCAACGTGATTTCAGTTCGTGTTCTCATTATCTACTCAACTTTCTTTGTCTGTTTGTACTCTTTAACTAATGCACGTATTCAAGCTCTTACCGGAGTTTTCGATCTGACTCGATCTACGGTTTCGTGGCCCTTCTTTCTTTTGCCATCCAATACTCTTGATACTGCAGAGCGCAGAACACGTATTAGGACGCCAGGTCTAAATAGAGCCAATGGACTAACAAGCATTCCGAACGCCTGAAGCAAGTTGTATCGAACCATCCGATCGAACGTGGAAGCTCGCAACACTTCATCCATATAGAGGTGCATGAACCTTGTCATGCGGCTTGCAACACCGCCTTCAGTTTCCTTGTAGCGGAAATCTTCACTGGTCGCCATCATCCACGGTCCGCTAGTAACTTTTGCTAACTGTCGTTGAAATTGCCGCGAGAAATTTCGATCAACTATTCCACGGCTCCGCAGAGAATCGTCAAGTGTCATTGCTCCCAGCGCGGCCACGGTCATGCCTTGTCCGTAAACGGGATTGAAGGCACAAACTGAATCGCCCATTGCTATGAAGTTACGAGGCTGCTGGGTTAATTTTTCGAAGTGACGCAACCGGTTTTCTGTTCCGCGATGTGTCTTGATTGAAGAGAGCGGCGAAGCGCCTTTGATTGCGTCGTAAATTATTGAACTTGGCAAACTGCGAGCGAACTCGAGGAACCCGGCGTCATCATTTGGTGGATAATCGCGGCCTCCACCTATTAATGTTAGCAGCCAACGATTGTCCTCTACGGTCAACAGAAGTCCGCCGCGCTTTCGCACGGGTGGAGCACATTGGACAAAGACAGCTGACCAATCGGCGCTAAATCCGTTGGGTATTTGATACAAGCGACTGGCGTAACCCAGATGTGCATTTACTCTGGTCTCTTTAGGGCTTGTGTAACCAATCTCAGCTAACCACTGTTGTGCCCGCGACGAACGACCGCTTGCATCGACAACGAGGTCTGAAATTAACTTTGTTTCGATTGACTCCCCGTTCGCAGCGTGCATTCTCACGATCGCCCCACCTACTGAATCACCATTTGTCGGAATCAATCTGAGAAACTCCGTATTCTCAATAAACCGAATGGCGGAATTCGTGAGCAACCGTTGACGGACGTAAAAATCCAGCAGCGGTCGAGTAAACCCCAGGACCTCCAGTCCCGAATTGAAGTTAACACCCCACCCTGGAGGTGTTAGCCAGTTGACATCTCGCCCGAGATCGATCAGTGGCGCTCCTGCGGCCATCATTTCGTGCTGTAAGCCTGGGAAAAGTCGTTCGACGATCTGCCTGCCGCGGGGCATTAGCGCATGGACGTGATTGGCCTGCGGTGTTCCCCTTCTTGCTTCTGGTGATTGCGGAAAGGAATCGCGCTCAACAACAGTGACTCGCTCGAAGTGATCGGATAAGACTCTGGCCGCCAGTAGCCCGGCGAGACTTCCGCCAATTACTAGTGCGTGGCGTCCTTCAGTTGGTTCCGACAGTCTATTTCTCATGCTCTAACCCTTTCTTGTTTGGTGTTCTCTGTCGGGTCATTCGGCTAAAATGCGTGCCAGAACTGGCAGCGACTACGTCCGGAGCACGATACCCCGCAAGTGCATGTTGTGTACTTAGACGGAACTGAAATCCCGCTGAAATTCTTTTGAAAGACTTGTGAGAGCGCGAGAATGAAGAGGTTACCCAAACGCTTCTACGTTTTTGGAGCCTTTCGAATCGATGTTACAGATCGCCTGCTTTACAGCGACGAGTGCAGCGTGTCGCTAACGCCAAAAGCGTTCGACACGCTCTTATTGCTCGTGGAAAACAGTGGTTCGGTGCTCACACGAGAGCAGATCATGAGCTCAATCTGGCCGGACGCATTCGTCGAAGAAAACAATCTTGCCCAGAACATTTCTGCATTGCGAAAGGCTCTCGGCGCGGAAGGAAGCAAGCTCATCCAAACCGTACCGAAACGGGGTTACAGGTTCTCCGCCGATGTGCATGAGAAATGGCAAGACGCTCCGGATCTCATTATCCGTGAACATCTGCGGGCCAAAGTGATTGTTGAAGAGCGAATTGATGATGACGACTCATTTGTTGCGCCTGCGCTGATTGAGACCACGCACAAATTCCTGCCCGAGAGGATGCCGGAAACGTTGTATGCAAAAAGTGGCGACGTCAACATCGCTTATCAGGTTGTTGGCGATGCCCCACTCGATCTCGTTTTCGTGATGGGTTGGGTTTCGCATCTCGAATACTTCTGGAACGAACCAAGTTTTGCTCGATTCTTAATGCGGCTGGCATCGTTCTCTCGACTGATACTTTTTGATAAGCGAGGAACCGGACTCTCAGATCGAGTGCCCAACAATGAGCTGCCAACCCTGGAGCAAAGAATGGACGACGTGCGTGCGGTCATGGATGCTGTTGGATCGGATCGAGCCGCACTTTGCGGAGTATCCGAAGGTGGACCGATGTGTAGTCTGTTTGCGGCTACCTATCCGGAAAAGACTTTCGGTCTCGTGATGATCGGGACGTACGCCAAGAGAATTCGTGACGAGCAGTATCCCTGGGCGCCTACCCCCGAACAACGTCAACACTTCTTCGACGAAATGAAGACGCACTGGGGCGGCCCAGTCGGATTGGAAGAGCGAGCTCCCAGCAAGGCTAATGATCCTGAGTTCCGAAATTGGTGGGCCAAGTATTTACGAATGGGCGCAAGTCCCGGCGCCGCTCTCGCGCTGACGCAAATGAACGCGGAAATAGACGTGCGCCAGGTTTTACCAACGATACGAGTACCGACACTCGTTATTCACAGAACCGGTGATTTGTGTTTGAAAGTTGAGGAAGGTCGTTACGTGGCGAACCAAATCCCAGGCGCGCAATTTCTCGAACTACCGGGAGAGGATCACCTGCCGTTTGTCGGTGATCAGGACGCGATGTTGGATGAGATTGAAGAGTTTCTAACTGGCGTGCGGCATCGGCCCGAACCGGATACAGTCCTGGCGACTGTTTTGTACATTCGCATCGTTGATCCCGATGAGCTGGAACAACGTTGGGGTCAGGATGGCTGGGACGAAATGCTCTGTCGCTTGCGTTCGCATATTGGAAAAGAGATTGAGTGGTTTCGTGGCAGAGAAGTAGATATGGATGGTGATCGGCCACTCGCGATTTTCGATGGGCCAGCTCGGGCGGTGCGTGCGGCCAACGCCATTAAGGAGTACGCGGCACGCTTGGATATCCCAATGCGTGCCGGATTGCATACGGGAGAATGTGAGCTCGTGGATGGAAAAGTCACAGGCGCTGCAACTCAAATCTGCCTTCAAATAGCGAATCACGCTGCAAGCGGAGAGGTGTTGGTGTCGAATACTGTGAAGGATCTGGTTGCCGGATCCGGAATTCAATTTGTTGAGAAGGGCATTCACACGCTGGCGGGTATATCTGGAGAGTGGCAACTTTTTGCTGTTGAACGGTAATCCGAACATATTGCGCTTTGTACTTGGTGCTTTGTACTTGGTTCTTTGTACTTTAGTTTTCCGCTATCGGTCCATACCCACTCCTCGAGGTGAGTACGGACCTCAGGACGCATGAGGGTGAAAAGGTACAAAGTACCAGGCACAAAGAACAAAGAACAGCTTGCACGAACAATCATCATCAGACCCGCGCGTAGAGTATTCAAGACGCATTGAGGCCCGGCTAGCAGAAGCGGCAAACCACTTCGCGCGCTTTCGTCGCATCGGATTTGTGCGGCTCGGCTTTCTGGTGGGCATGCTTTGTTTGCTTGTCGCGTCGGCGTTGACCAGTTTATCCATCTGGTGGGCAGTCATTCCTTTTGCTGTCTTTCTTTTTCTCGCATCTTCACAACAAACCATCACAGAAGCACGGCGGCATTGTGAACGAGCCGCGGAACTTTATCGCTTAGGGATCCTGCGCATCGATGACCAATGGGCCGGCAAGGGTTCCTCAGGTTCACGATTCACTTCAGAGTCTCATCCGTACGCCGCAGACCTTGATCTGTTTGGTGTAGGTTCTCTGTTTGAGCTGTTGTCACTTGCGAGAACACGTGTTGGTGAAGACACACTTGCTGAATGGCTACTAAACCCGGCGCCGAAGCTCACGGTTGAGTTGCGTCAGGAAGCAGTTGACGAATTGCGTTCACGAATTGATTTACGCGAAGACCTGGCACTGCTCGCGGAAGGTATACATAGTGGTTCCGATGCTAAACAACTCGTTACGTGGGCTGCGGCGCCTCCGTGGCAGATTTCAAAGGGCCTGAGGTTGACTGCTTTCGCACTCGCTATCCTCGCTCTGATTGGGTTGGCTCTGTGGTTTGTTGGCTTCGGCTATGTGCCATTTCTCATTTCAATATTGATCGGACGAACTTTCGTCTTTCGATTTCGCGAACAGATTCAGACGGTAATTAGTTCCGTTGATGTTCCGGCAAAAGATCTGCAGTTGCTCGAAGAGGTTTTGGAACGCATCGAACAGGAACAATTCACTAGTGTGCGACTTGTCGAGTTGAGGTCGGCGTTGGACGTCGCCGGACTTGCGCCCTCGCAGCAGATTGCAAAGCTCAAGCGTCTCATCGAATTGCTTGATTCCAGACGCAATCTCTTCTTCGCGCCGATTGCGTTCATACTACTTTGGCCGATGCAAATTGCCATGGCGATCGAGTTATGGCGGCAGAGGTCCGGACCAGCAATTGGACGTTGGTTAGCAGCAATAGGTGAAATCGAAGCATTGAGTTCACTTGCCGGTTATGCATTCGAACATCCTGACGATCCGTTTCCGGAATTGGTTGAAGATGGTGCGTTATTCGATGCCGAGCAACTTGGACATCCGTTGATTGCGCGTGCGCAGAACGTTCGCACTGATCTGACGCTAGATTCACGCCCGGCCGTCTATATAGTTAGCGGCTCCAACATGTCAGGCAAGAGTACTCTGCTGCGTTCAGTTGGAACTAACACCGTGCTTGCGCTGGCCGGTGCACCGGTTCGCGCGCATCGATTGCGTCTGACTCCACTGCAAGTGGGCGCCTCGATTCGCATTCAGGATTCGCTGCAGGCGGGCGCGTCTCGTTTTTACGCAGAGATCACGCGCTTGCGCCATATCGTCGACCTGACCAAAGGCTCGCTGCCTGTTGTGTTTTTGCTGGACGAAATTCTTCACGGCACCAACTCGCATGACCGATTGATCGGTGCTGAAGGAGTAGTTCTTGGGCTCGTCGAACGAGGCGCAATCGGATTAGTCACCACACACGATCTCGCGTTAACCAAAATCGTTGAAGATCTGGGCGAACAAGCCGCGAACGTGCATTTCGAAGATCATCTCGAAGCTGGGAAGATGACGTTTGATTACGTATTGCGACCGGGAGTTTTGCAGAAGAGCAATGCGTTGGAGTTGATGCGATCGGTGGGGTTGGAGATTTGAACTTTATGCTTCGTACAGCTTGTACCCTAAAAGTTCTTCATCTCATTCTCAACGGGCTTCAGCCCGGTGTTGCATCGGCTTAAACATCTCGAAAACGAGATGGTTGAAACGGTTACACAACTATCAGGAGCTTAGCACCGGGCTGAAGCCCGGTGAGAATGAGATCAAGACTTTTAGGGCAAAGCCTCTTAGTACTTTGTCGCTTCACCCGCTGGATCCGAATCTACCGCCAAGCCTGAGACCTCGCGATTCACTATGTCGCAAGTGTCTCGCTCGGTCCTCAGGCTTTCTGGATGCTTCACTCCTGACTGGAACTTACGGCCTTATGATAACCACATCCTGACCAGTTACAGGTGTGCCGCCAAACTGCGGCAGGAGGTTGCCGGTCAGCGTTAACACCAGCACATCGCCGCTTGTGACGTTCCCCAGCGCAGCACCAACTGACGGATTGTCAAAAAACACGACCATGTCCGTAAATCCGTCAGATCCCGCCGTCGTGCAGGAGGTGGCACTTTGGTGCGTTCCGGTAAACGGCGTTGACACATCCTCCAAAGCAGAACGTAATGCGGATACCCCCTGCAACTTCAGGGACGAGGGGTCTATCTTAGTCACATCAAAAGCCGCCGTGCCGAGAATGGCGACAGGCAAAACTCCATTTGCTCCTACATTCAGCGGATTTGGGCAGCCCTGCGGTTTTATATCAATGGACAAGACGAGTGAGCTGGGTGGAAACAGCTGACCGAGCGGCGGAGGGACACAGGTACCGTCCGCATTGGTCACCTTTATGATGCGATCTGTTTGGGTCGCATACAGGCAACTATCAGGTCCTACGGTGGCAAAATCCCCGCGAGTGCCACCAGTGAAGATATCCGTTATCGTCGTAGGCGTGAGCTTGGTGATGATTCCGTCCTGTCGGTTGAAATAGAGGAATGGTGCGAGCGCGTCATTTGAGATTGCCATCCCATCGGCGTGGGGTACGTTGGGAAGCGGTGAAATTATTGCGCCGGGTACAGGTGCGTTCGTTCCGGCAATTATGCGGCCCGTGGTATAGAGAGTGCCGTCGGGTCCGAATGCGATCCCATCTGAAGCGACCGCAGCATAGACTGTCACCGTTCCCGGCCCTGCAGCGAAGTTGGAAATCCGAAAAATCGCGTTGTCACAAAGGCATGCCTGAGAAACGAACAGGTCCCCACTTAGAGGATCTGTCGCGAGACCAGTAGCGTGTAACACCAGAGCCACTCTTCGGATTATTGCCCCGTTGGCTGGATTGACCTCCACGACGTCGCCCCCGGCGGCGACCTGACGGGCAAGATACAGACGACCGTCCTTGGTGAAAGCCAAACCCGCGATCGCCCCTACATGTGCCACGCTGTTTAGCTGCGTGGCTGCGGAAGCAACACCGCCCCCGGGCCCGAACTTATATAGGAATCCAGTAGTATAGTTGCCGACGAAAAGATTTCCTGAACCGTCAAAGGCAAGGCCGATCGGTCCTATTCCCCCGAGGTTAACGAATCCGGTTGCAAAATCATTCGCGGCGTAACCCGGGATCGTGGTGGACGCGATTGTTTGGCCGAAGCTTGTCACGGCGAGTAACGAGCAGCCGAGCAAGCATAAGACCGTAGCGAAGTGCCGGAAGTGCGTGTGCAGAAATATTGCAACCTCCATTCTTCTGTTCTTCACCATTACCTTCGTGAAATAAATTAGCGGCAAAGCTTCCAAGAGCTTCCGACTCATAACAATCTCCTTTGTCGAGTAAATTCAATTGCGGGCGACTCAACTCCATTTGGAGTCGCTGTTGATTTCAAGTCTCGCCTGAGGGGGATTTTCCTCGGCGCTACTCAGCTGGTTTGAACTCTTGGGATTAAGTGACGCCAGAGGCTGCAAACGTATCAACAAATTTTCGGTTGGGATTCCAGGTCAGGAACGCGTAACGAGCAGGAAGATCAATGTTGGAGTGCATGAGATGGTG
>DATDFV010000007.1:0-23938 GCA_036522415.1 Pyrinomonadaceae bacterium
AGTGATCATGCGGCGATGGCCAAGAAAGAAAACCGGGTATCGAGCGGCCCAGATCCTGGGATCGGTTGTCGGCAAATGAGACGAATGAAGGAGCGTGGCAGAAACGAGGGTATGACGGGTTGTTTGATCGGCGGCGTGGGAAGACGCTCATTAAAACGAGTGCCGATGGCATTCGACAAGCCGGGGTGCAGGAATTACTGCGCTTGTATCAGGAGGAGTACTACAACTTCAGCTTTAAGGTTTTCCATTGATGATTGATCGGAATCGAATCAAACCTTCGACTCTCCGTTACGACCTTCACGAAAATAACGATCGACAACGGCGATCAAGTTTCGGAGATCGTCATTGGTCTTTTTAACGTTCTCCTCTGTTTGGATCTGAGAGGAAATAAGCGCCGAGATTTTTTCGTCGTGGTCACTGAGGTTATGTCGTTGAATCCGGTCTGAGGTTGCCTGGGCCAAGCGAGCGACGAGGTGTTCAAGCTGACCAATCTGTGCGGCAAATTGAGCTTGCTGTTCAATGAGGAACTCGGCTTTCTTTTCGAATGTTTCGTTTGACATGTGAGAATCCCTTTCGGGGGGAGTGTAACGAGTTTTTAGTTGTTAAGCCATCCTGATGAGCATGGCGACTCGCGAAGGCAATAAGAACGATTACAGGGCTGGACCAAGGCGGTTCACACTTCCGATCAGCATCGCTCTGCTACGAGTAACTGGTAACCAAGCGTCAGCAGAAATGGTCGAGTTGTGTTCATCCACAGATTGCACTGATTGCGCTGATTAAGGCACTTTGATCCTTGCACTGTTAGAGACAGCGCGACAGGCTGACAGCCTGTCTTACAACCGTCATCGACGCAAGAAGTCAGTACCACCTCGCGGTAGCGGGTGAGTGCGCAGCCAAGATCAAATCGTCAAAAACAAGCTGCGCACCCACCCGCTACCGCGAGGTGGTACTGACTTCTTGCCTCGAGCGCTCGACGAGCAAGACCTGACATACATTGGTATCATCGATCGGTGACGAAAAAATCAAAAGCTGCTAATAGCACCTCCAAAAGAAAACAGCCTTCTATTACTACGTCAGCTGAAAACGGCAGCGAACTGCTTCCTCCCAACGCCGAAGAGTTTAAAACGCTCTGCAAGCTTGCGCGTTACATCCAACAACAGACGCCCTGGGATTTCATGGAGGAGACAGATGTCTTTGGAATTCAAGATCCCGACACGGGTGAACTTGGATTTGTAAGTGTAATGGGAGCACTCGGTGAATATACCGCCATTGCTGTATACCGAGGAGTTGAGGCGTTATATCAATGGCGCGAGTTTGTCGAGTTGCTGGAGGTTGATCCAGAAAGCGAAGAAGCTCATGACATGTTGATGGAAATTCCGCAGCTACAATTATCATTTGGACCAGCAAGTTTCCTCGAAGAACGTGACCGTGAGGTGATTAGACGCTCGGGAGTGAAATTTCCGAAAGCTAAACCGCTCTTTCGTAGTTATTGGCCCGGTTACTTCCCATGGTTTCTGACACGGGCGGAAGCGCATCATCTTGTCCATGTGCTTACGCAGACAATTCAAGTAGCAAAGCAGTTCTCGTACGATCCGGATGTTATTCCCTTCAACGAAGATCCTGAAGATCGAGATTATATGATCCGTGTTCCGCTGATTGATGGTGGAGCAGTCCGATGGAAGAGCGCACTGTGCGAAGTAGATGAGCCGGCCAAAACACTTGTTCCAATACGTGTCGAGGATGCTGCTGTCGAAGAGTTGAAACTGCTGCCGAAGTCAGACCCTCAGGAAATTGACCTGTTCATCATGCCCGCAAAGATCGGCGAAGCCGGCGAACGACCACGAGTGCTTTATTCCCTACTGGTAACCAACGCCGTAACGGGTTATATCTTCGGATTTGAGGCGTTAGAGGCACGAAGCGGCATTGATTTAATGTACGCGGAGCTGGCTGAAAAGGTGGCCGAGATTTGGTTGAGGCAAAGAGTTGTGCCCGGTGAACTTCGGGCACGGTCGATGAGATTGCTCCATATGTTTCAGTGGTTCGCCGGTGAATTGGAATTTGAGCTATCGCTTGTTAAAGAACTACCTGCGGTTGATGAAGCTAAGAGGTTTATTCTGGAAAAAATGAATTCCTAACCCGGCCTCCGTTGGCCAATCGGCACATAACGAAGCCCCCTTCGATTTGCCTTGGAGGTCACAAATTGTGACCTCCAACTTTGAAATTCATGCTGGACGTAACTCGGCGAAAGTGGTTTCATTCGTCCACTGCAACAACTCCATTCCGACTTTTAGATCAGGCTGATGCCATGAAGATTAGATCAAAATCGCACACTCCTCTGAGGAAGAAAGCCCGCAAAGGTTTTCGAGGTTTTCCCGTCGCGACCGTTGCCTTGTACGGTCCTGATGATCGACGTGCAACGAAACTTGTTGTGGGTATTATCAGTCACGAAGGAGCTGAACCGGAGCTGCGAAAGTGGTATTCAGAAGATAGCGATATTCGATCAATCCCAAACATCGAGTCTGAGATTCAAGCCTTTATAAAGGAGCACGACGTCCTTTCGGTTTCGATGGTTGATCGCATCATCGGCTGCCCACATGAAGAAGCGGTTGACTATCCCGATGGTGAATCATGCGCGCAATGCCCTTTTTGGCGGGGTAGGGATAGATTCACTGGTGAGACGATTAATTAACGGAACTTGTTTGCGAACGCCCACATAATGTCCGATATGCTTTAGCTTGTCGCGTGATCAGAGACAACACCGATGATTGGTTGGCTGGGATGAAAGAAATGATCGTTCGTGTCTCGGACCACACGACAAGACAGACGCATATCGGACATTCATCGCGTTCTCATAAACCATGAAACTTCTGGCCTCAATGTTGTTCAGTGCCGCGCTATTAGTGACCGCGTCTTCGGTTGAGGTCGTTGCGCAAAAGATTCCGGAGATTAGTTCTCGACGCGCGCCGATCGATCGCTACCCGACACATCAAGTTACATTTGAAAATGGTGTGCAGTCGATTCCCGACGTTATCTACGCGAGTCCAGTTGGATACCGGGCGCTGACGCTCGATCTTTAGCTCCGTTCTAATTCCCAGTCGGCAAACGTAAGCTGCAAATATTCTTGTGAGCTCGGAACCACATTGATTCAACCTGCGCTGATTGAAGTACCTACTGTTTGTCGTAGACCGCGCTAGTATCCACCTCACCGAAGCTGCCGACAATGTGCGCTGCGATGTTCAGAGTTTTGCCGTCTTTACTGAGCGTGTACTTACTCTCGATCGTGATTGGACTGCCTTGGTACTGAGTGTTTGTCTTTATGACGAGCACTTCGCCATCCCATGTAGCAGCGCTTTTCGACCCCAGGCTTTCTGGAACGGCCGCGACCTCCTTGCCGTCGGTGGCTAAGTCCAGTGCGTATTTGATGTCGCCTCTCGCGCCACCCTTCTGCTCAACGCTGATTTTGATCGACGGCTCTTTATGCTCAATCGTGTACACCTGGCTCTCGGGCGCGGGTACTGGCCCGTAATCGCTCTTGGCCAGATTTAGCTTCCACGTTCCGGTGTAATTGGGTTTCACGGGCGCGGGGGTATTCGGTTTCTCTTGTGCCGCCGCTGAGAGCACGAAAATAACTCCCAAGAGCGGACTCATTAGAATTAGCAAACCTCTCATCTTTCCTTTTCTCCTTCCCAGCAATCTCCAGCGCAGTCTGGAATGCGCGCTGTCTCAAGCGAATCTGTCGCAGATCTTTAGAAGTTCTATCGCTGCCGTATTGGTTATATCGCAGACGAGGTGGCCAAAGTTTCATGAACTCGGATGAACTAGTCGGTCACCATACCGGACAGCCAAAATGATCCCAGGTAAAATGGAACGATGAATGGCACCGCCGGACAGAAGTTCATTGACCGGAGACACGGAAGCTCTTCTGTCGGAGCGCGGCCGTCCTCGGCCGCCCCGTCGAATAGAACCCATCCGTAAGTCCCATTTTCTAACGGGTTGTGAGTTGGGCAACCCGCTCCTTCGTTTCCAACCCGCTAAAAATAGGTAGCTTCTGTTCGACGAGGACGGCCGGGGACGGCCGCGCTCCGACGGAAGAGCTTCCATGTCTCCGGTCAAGGAACTTCTGTTCGATGGAGAATCACAACTGTCGCCACTCATTCGACAAGATCATCTTCGATTGTTTTCACAAAACGTGAAACTCTAGCCTGATACCGCACTCCAAAGGAGGGCGCGCTACAATCATCAGCATGGAAGGGTTTGCCGGCAGGGTTATTGAGACGAGAGAAACCAGCATCTTTGTATCATACGCGGGGGCGGGGCCACCTTTGTTACTCCTGCATGGTTTTCCGCAGACACACTTAATGTGGCGGAACGTCGCCTCACAACTCGCTTCTCAGTTCACTGTGGTTTGCGCCGACCTGCGCGGCTACGGACGAAGTGAGTGCCCGGAATCAACTCCGGATCATCTTCCATATTCAAAGCGCGCGATGGGTGAAGACATGATTGAAGTCATGCAGCATCTTGGCTTCGAACACTTTTCAGTAGCAGGCCACGATCGCGGTGGACGAGTTTCTTATCGCATGGCGCTCGATCATCCGGAGGCCATCACGCGGCTCGCGGTTCTCGACATCGTGCCAACCGAAACTGCGTGGAGTCGTGCTGATTCAAGACTTGCGCTCAGCTTCTGGCCGTGGTCACTGCTAGCCCAACCTGAGCCACTCCCTGAGAAGATTCTGACGGCAGTTCCCGAGGCAATTATTGATGATGCGCTTGCCGGATGGGGAACGGATGCAGACGTGTTCTCGCCGAAAGTGCGCGACGCTTACATGCTATCGATATATGACTATGAGCGCGCACACGCGATCTGTGAGGAGTATCGCGCAGCAGCAACTGTCGATCGTGAACATGACAAAGCGGATCTGCTAAATGGCCGGCGCATCAAATGCCCAGTACTCATTTTATGGAGCACGCCAGGCGCTCTCGATGAGTGGTACGTCGATGACGGTGGGCCGCTCGCACTTTGGAGAGAGTGGGCCGATGATGTCCAGGGATTCGCGATAAAGGGGGGACACTTCTTTCCTGAGGCAGCTCCGGGGGAAACGACTGCGGCGTTGAAACAATTCTTTCAATAACCAACGGAGAGCTATCCACCGATTACGCAGATTACGCAGATTTAAGACTCAATCACCACACCCGAAAGCCAAAACGATCCCTTAACAACGCCTCCCTTCACGACGACGTTGTTTAGTAACACCGGATCAGCGACCACATCTACCTCACCACCATAAGTCGACACATGAGCCCAGCAAAAATCGGTTGCGGTTACGGGATTGCGAATAAGTGAAGTCTCCAGCACGTGACCTGCAAAGATTGCGTAGGCCTCTGGCGGGACAGTGTCTTCACCCTCGGGTGTGAATAGGCCTGAGGGAATAAAAGATTTCGACGCATAGCCGCCAAAACCCTCACCTTGAGAGCGGTCAAACTCTTCAATGCTGCTGTACGACTCAAGCTCGTGAGCGAACGCGGCGAGCTGAACGACAGCGACAGAACCCATTCGAGGTGCCTGGATCTTGTAATTCGGGACGTCGAAGACAAAGGGGAAGTCCCCGTTTTCCATACCATCATCCGAAGGATTCGCCCAGCCGTAATATGCCGCGTCCAGGATTGTTGAATTCGGTCTCTTGATTTCGTTAACGATGTTGACACGCATTCGAGCGTTCCCACGAAAGTATGGATGTAGATCGATTATTTCATCATGTTGATCGAGCTGAGCCCAAAGTTCTATTCCAAGCCCGAGTGACCATTTTATGTAAGTCCCATCAGTCGTGCGGAAGCGTTGACCTTGGTTACAGGTCTTTACTGCCAGTTGCTCAAAATCTTCCTGACTCCTTAAATCGAATCCGATATCAGATAGATGACTAGGCATATCAAGTGTTCCGTTGTTAGTCGTTCGGCACCGTTACACAAGAAAAGGTAACGATTCCGTTTGGATTGGACCTCATAGACTGTGATCTCAATCTGTTCCAAAGTATAATCGCCGCCAGTTAAAAGGCCTCACTACCTTATCCACACAAAGAAGGGCACCATGAGCAACGAGGCTTGGAGAGAACGAGCGGAACGCATTGAAAGGACGATTGCGTTCATTGTCGAACAGCAGGCACAAGCTGAAGTCCGCGCCGCACAAGCGGATGAGCGCTCGAAACAAGCCGATGAGCGCTCGAAACAAGCGGATGAGCGCTGGAAGAAGGCTGACGAGCGTTGGGCCAGCACTGAAGGAGGTATTCGAGCGCTCTTAGCTATCGCAGAGATTCATGAGCGTGAGATTGTTGAGCTTCGCGAAGCCGGCCGAGCTACCGATGAACGATTAAACGCGCTAATCAATGTCGTCGAGACGCAAATAAGCGAGCGCCGCAACGGAAAGAACCAAGACTAGGATTCTCGACCGTGCCTCACCAACAAACGGAATGTTCAGCGAAAATACTCAGACACCTTCCGTTTCATAAGTTGTGAACATGATCACGGACGATCGTCCTGGGACCGCAGGCGTCCCCGCCTGCCCGTGTCGAGAAGGACCAAATCCGTTTCATCAAGCGACTCGAATAGCTGTCCTTCTCGACGCGGGCATGCGGGGACCTACGGTCCCAGCGCGATCGGCTTTGATGGTTTTCACAAGTACTTCATGAAGGATGACTCTGCCTAAGTGTGGCGTTTAGATAATAATGCCACACATAATAAGAGTCGTTATGAGTTCACACGCAATTGAAATAGAAGTTGTGAGCCGGGTTGAAGCTGGCGAAATACTCTGCTCCTCAGATTTGTGTGATGAGGTTGCATACCTCATCTCGATAGGCCATGGTGACGATCCTCTTCCAAACGGCTACGAAAACGTCGATCAAAAATTACGCTTGTTGATCGCTGATGTCGTTGGCGATGAAGGAGCTACAGAAAATGACATAAAACAAATAATCTACCTGGCTGGGCAGTTGAAGTCTCGAAGCGGCAAGGTGCTGGTCCACTGTGAGGCTGGAGTGAGTCGCTCCACAGCGGCCGCACTCATCATCTATGCCCGCTGGTTGGGCCCAGGTCGTGAGCACGAAGCAATGAGGCGAGTGATAAGTCAGCGTCCTCAAGCGATACCGAACCAACGAATGGTGAGGTTGGCCGATCAGTTGCTGCAGTTAGACGGACGACTGTTAGCAGCTCGCGACACTTACATTTTTCCATTGTCGTTTGGCAGTCAAAGCCTTGAGTAAGCCCGTGGTACCGCACTCCAGTGCGTGTTAGTTCGCGTGATGCGCGTGGACCGTTTACCTGGCCAAATGAACGATCCACGAATCGCACGAAATGACACTAAACTTAGAACTGAGCTTTCGGGATAGAAGTAACGCTCACCAGGCTCGAGATTGAAACACAAAATTGAATGTAATTATGCCCGTTACGCAGACTGTTCGTCCCGAAAGTATTGTTGGTGAAAACAGAGACTGTCGAGCTGCTGCAACCGACGCAGCATAAAGCAGTGGGTGACCACTGACTGCCTGTGCGTCAATAACTTTTCCGGTTGGATCTATGAGGACTTGTACGACAACCCGACCCTGCGCGTGCGCGGCTCTGGCGACATCCGGATAAGCTGGCCTACCGAGTTTAAGCGCATGTCCATTCAACATACCAACGTCACTCGCACCGGACGCCGAACCCTTGCAGGCCTCAGTGGGCCATGGAAGGCCTGAGGATCGCGGCAGCTTAAAGGAATTCAGAAACTTGCTAGCCGCCTGATCATAAAGTGTTACCTCTTCGGGCGGCGCGTTTTCGAGACGAGGCAGGATTACGGCAACCTGGTATAGTCGCTGACCCACAACAAAGATTTTCATCCGCGCGATTGCACCGTCCTTCATGCGTGCTTTCAGTTCTCGGCCGGGACTCTCCCCCAGCAAAATCTTATTAGTACTTAATAGCTCGGAATTGCTTGCTGCTATGGCAGATTTTGACCAGTCGTCCAAGACCTTGTTAGCCGCGTCTACCCCATCGAGTTTCACTGTATAGTCAGCATATGTCACCGCGTATTCCGCTCGGGTTGCTACTGAATACTTATGGGAAACGATCTGACCAGATGAGTCCAGTGGTGTAGTGCTAACTTCCGGAGTTCCCGGAAATTGTATTGAGAAGCGACCTTCGGCAAACCCGAAGGTTTGCCACTGTGTGTTTGCTTCCGGCGGGGACGCTGGCGACTGACGTTCAGACGTTTGCTGGCAGACGCTAATAAGCGCGGGAAACAATAGCAACGTGAACAAGAAGCTACACCGAACGAGGTAGCGCATGAGTTTCCTTTCATCGAGACCATCAACTACGCTTGAACAGACGGTGATGAAAACCAGTGGGAGGAAGAGGAAGCGCTTCATGGTTACCTCATTGACAACAAGGCTCTTTTACCACGATTCGCACTTGTGACCAATGGCGTGGGAGCTCACGTCGAACGTCTGATCTGTTTAATTCCAACGCCCAGTCGTTTTCGCAGCAAGCCTCGCAGTATCGAGCCCTCTGAATACCCAACGCGCTCCGCAATCTCGTCGATACTCGCGCTGCTGGTCTTCAGCAAATGAACCGCTCGCTCTACCCGCAAGGTTTGGAAATATGACAGCGGCGACTTTCCCAGTACCGCTTGCATGCGACGCGCAAGTGTTCGCTTGCTTGATCCGACTGCCTTGGCAGCATCGTCTAATGAGAACCCTTGCTTCAACCTTTTGCGAGCCCAATCTTCGAAACGCTGGACGATCTCGTCGGAGTGGACAAGGTGATCACTCAATGCATATGCCGACTGTGCCGGGCGCGAGTCCACGATGAGATATTTCGCCGTTAGAGAAGCCAGCTGCGGACTGACTCCCCGAATGATCCACAACGCAAGGTCCATGTGACTCAGCGCTGCACCGGCAGTAACAAAGCGCCCGGAATGAACGATCATGTTTGATTCGTCGAGTGAGACGTTTGGGTAACGCTGTCGAAACATCGGCGCCAACCACCAGGTCGTTGTCGCCTGCTGATAATCAAGTAAGCCAGACTCGGCCATCACAAACGTCCCAATGCAGGCTGCAGTCAACGTTGCCTCTCGCCTGGACCACTGACGTAGCACCGCCCCAGCGTCTTGTATGTCGGGCCTCGCAAGGGCGACTTCCAGTGGGCCTGGCATCTTGAAACCAATTGCCGGAACAACGACGCAATCAGGTGTCCTCCAACCGCTGCCGTTCACCGGCACCGTCAAACCTTGCGATGTTTTGACAGACTCACGCACCGCGGCCATCTTCACTTCAAAGCGCGGCACTGCCAGCTCAGATAGTCCGATCAATTCATTCGCAGTTTGAAACGCGTCGAGTACTGCAGACAGTCCGAGGTCGAAAACATCATCGAGAACCAGCACATTAATCTTCATGGCAAAAATGATATCAAATATGGCGTTCTTGCCTCTAGAAGGAATCACTAAAGAGGCGTAGTCTGTGCTGCGTCGGCCGGAGTTAAGACTTGGAGGGCCGATTTAACAAAGCGGTGACAGGCCACCGCACTCCAACATTGGTATTGAGTTCAAAAGGAGAATTGAAAATGCCGTCACTTGGATTGTTTGTACGACTTGAAGCGAAACCTGGTAAAGAGGAAGACGTTGCCGCGTTCCTAAAGCAAGGTTTGCAAATGGCAAATCAGGAACCATCGACCGTGCTGTGGTTCGCGCTGCGTCTGGGACCGACCAGGTTCGCTATATTCGATGCGTTTCCCGATGAGGCGGGAAGACAAACGCACCTTAATGGACCGATTGCGAAAGCGCTAATGGCTAAGGCGCCGGATCTTCTGGCCGTACCGCCCTCAATAGAACCGACTGAGATTCTGGGGGCGAAGCTTCCGCAAGGAGCTGGAAAGGGCGCTTAGGTTTCAGAACGTGCTCTACACAGAAAGGCTCAGGGCTTCGGCTTTGGGCCTTTTGGTCTTTCTGCGGTGCTTTCGTGTGTTTCGTGGATCGTTTTGCTAAGGTTTTGAAAGTCCGATCCACGAAATACACGAATCACACGAAAGCACTGTAGAGAAACGCGCACCAGTCGAACAGGAAACCACAGTTTACGCAGTCTCCAGCATCGAGTGAATAAGTCCGCTAGTGTGACCTGGTTGCATACCATCGTGTCGCATCAGTCAACACCGACTTCACAAAATCATCCTTGCCTCGCATGTAACCGATATTGTCGAAATGATGCTTCGCAGCGAGACGTCGTTTCAGGTCTGCGTAGGCGAGTGCCACTCTTTGGTGTGCACGCAGATAGTCGCGAAAGGCGAGCTTGTTCAGAATGTCCGCGTGTCCTTTAGCGCAAATATGCACGTGATGAGAGCGAACACCATTCGTCTCTCTGGTGAAATAGAATCTGCCACGTGTACCTGGGATGATCGCGTCTAAACACTCGCCGCGGACACGATAACCAAGAGACTCCATGAATGGATTGAACGAGTCGATATCGTCTGTATGGTCTAAAACGATCAGGATGTCGATTATTGGTTTGGCTGCGAGATTCGGAACGGAGGTGCTCCCAATGTGCTGGATGTCCAGAAGGCGGTGACCAAAAATCCGCGCAAGCATGGCTGATTCCCTTTCGAAATCTGCTATCCAACGCGGATCGTAGTCGATGACTTCAATTTTCCGACCCATCTTCTTGTTCTCTACTGGCGAGCAGAACGGGGTTGCGAACCGCGCAGGTCACAGTCCTTGACGGCACTCGTAAAACTAATAAACGCTTCAAACATTTCCACATTAACAACTGGGCGTGTCTTATTGCCAGAAGACCTTCTTCGTGACGTCTCGTTAAATTGTGGATCGTCCCAGTTAAGATAAGAAAGACGATCCACGAATTAACACGAAATCACCCGAATAAGAGTGAAACCGATTGGTTTGTTACTCATTGCCTCAGACGATCCCGGAAGCAGACTTCCGTGCGCTGGAGATGGTGCTTGTGATCGACGGGGGCGGCCGAGCACGACCGCGCTCCGACAGAAGAGCTTTCGTGTGTTGAAGGAAGGCAATCCTGATCGACGTGCGTCACTCCACCCTTGAGTGACCACGGCCGAAAACTGGTTGTTGACTCTTTCTGATTATTCAGGAACAGTATGCGCGTTTGCGCGTTCCTGACCCTTGCTCGAGAGGAAATCTTCCATGATCAAAAAACTCCCTGCCACACGCTTTCTCTTCTTTGCGGCTGCGCTGCTGCTCCTGAGCCAACACACACTCCTCGCGCAGGACAAGGTTGCGAAGATTCAGGAAGTGCTCACACTTGCGCACAAGTACCGGCAGTTCAATGGGACTGCACTCGTCGCTGAGAACGGGAAAATTATCTACAAAGGTGCGTTCGGCATGGCGAATATGGAGTGGGGGATTCCGAACGCGCCGGACACGAAGTTTCGTCTGGGATCGATTACCAAGCAGTTCACGGCGACGCTGATTATGCAACTAGTCGAACAGGGAAAGATCAAACTCGACGGCAAGCTCTCAGATTATTTACCCGACTACCGAAAAGACATCGGAGAAAAGGTAACCATTCATCATCTGCTCACACACACGTCCGGCATTCCGAGTTACACCGGTTTACCAAAGTTCTTCGAGGATGTAAGTCGGAATCCATATAAGGTCGATGAGTTTGTGAAGAAGTATGCGAGTGGTGATCTGCAGTTTGAGCCAGGATCAAAGTTCTCTTACAACAACTCTGGTTACTTTCTGCTCGGCGCAATCATCGAGAAGGTCACAGGCAAACCGTACGAACAAGTGTTGCAGGAGAACATTTTTGATCCGGTTGGGATGAAGAACACCGGCTACGATCACTACGACACCATCTTGCAGAAACGCGCCGCCGGCTACTCGAAGACGCCCGATGGTTACACCAACGCTCCCTATCTCGACATGTCGATCCCTTACGCCGCCGGTTCAATGTATTCGACTGTTGAGGATCTGTATCTCTGGGACCAGGCGCTCTACACGGACAAGCTCATCTCCGCGAAATCGAAAGAGTTGATGTACACACCGTTCCTTGAAAAGTATGCGTACGGATGGGCGGTAGCTGATGCCTCATTCAAACAGAATGATCAGCCGGTACCAGAAATTGCCCATGGGGGAGGCATCAATGGTTTCTCCACAATCATTGCTCGCTTCCCGAAAGAAAAGAATTTGATCGTGCTGCTCGACAATACCGCTCAGCCCATGGGCCCGCTGAGTGAAAAGATCGCAAGGATTCTTTACACACAGCCTTATGAATTACCAAAGATGTCGATTGTCGCAATACTGGATAAGACAATTAAGGACAAAGGGATTGAAGCGGGGATTGCTCAGTATCGTGAGCTAAAGGTGAAAGATACAGGCACGTACGATTTCGCAGAACAGGAACTGAATCAGCTCGGTTACCTCTTGATGCGATCAGGGAAAGTCAAAGAGGCCGTTGAGATCTTCAAGCTTAATGTCGAGGCGTACCCTAAGTCGGCGAATACATACGACAGCCTCGGTGAAGCGTACCTGAATCTCAATCAAAAAGATCTGGCAATCGCGAACTACAAGAAGTCGATCGAGCTGAATCCTGGGAATACGAATGCGATTGAAGCGCTGAAGAAACTGGAGCGGCCTTCACAGTAAAAACGAGCCACAGATTTCACGGCACGGCTCAGGCCACAACCAAACCATCCTGAAAGGATGAGATTTAATAGCCGTCGTCGGGAAGAAAGCACTTGAACGAATCCCCAAACGGCACGTTTGGGGGATTTTCCCTTTTTGTGCAAAGCCACCCATGGACTCAATTGCCTGAGACTTTTCGGTTAGTCTGGTGTCTAACTAGTCAAATGAAGCTGCTCGCTGTCTTGATTCTCACGCTGGTGCTTGGCACTTGTGTCCGACCAGGTGATCATCCAGTCTCCGCAAATTGCTCCTGGACTAAAGAGGATCATCGTACCTTAAACCTTCAGAACTCCGTTGATCGTCATCACCTCCGCGATGATGCTGTCACCGCTGAAGATTTAGCTATCCGTTGGGCTGACCAACGCTTCCCTCATCGACCAGAATATGAGACATGGCGTGATGAGTGTATGGAGTCTCTCTTTAATGGAGTCGCACGCCAACACGATGTAGACGTCGCTCTCGTTCATCAATATTCAAAGGAGCGAGACGTCCTGGCCGACTCAGCCGCGATTCTATCTTTTGCCTTAATCTTTGTAGCAGCCTCGTATTACCTGGTTAGCAGAATTCGTCGGAGATTTGACGTAGACGAACCAGTAAACTTCTGGATCATGACGGCCGTGATGTCGTTTGGCGCGAGTGTGGTTGGATTGTTAGTTGGGATTCTTTGGTCTATCGTGTTTGAAACATACCGACTGAATAGCGTGCATCTGAGCTACCGCATGAACCGCATACCGTCCAGACAATACTGGCTTGTATTTTTGCTTTGCGGCGTCCTGGTTTTTTGGTTGATCGCGCTGCTTCGGTCTCGGTTATCATCGAGGCCTGGAGTGACGATCGGATTACATCACTGAGCAACGGGCAGACGGAATGCGGCCATCTCGTGATCATTTCTAACCAGCACGACGTCTCCAACCAACACTGGATGGTTCCAGGTCTTGCCCTCGAGCACCGGAAAGCGCGCGAGCTCAGTGAATTGATCGGGCGATGCTTTCACCAACACCAATTCGCCCTTCTCTGATAGCACCAGCAGCAGATCCTGATCCGGAAGCAGTAAGAGTTGACCGAAGCCGTGCTGCGGGCTCTTCCACGTGCGCTTACCATCTTTGAGGTCGATGCACGTCAAAGTGCCGAAGTCGAAACCGTAGGCATGGCCCTTGTGAATCACGAAGTCAGTAAAGTTGGCGTTGAGATCTTCGGAGGTCCACCGCTCTTCACTGGACCATTCGCTTGATGTGTGCTTCACCGCGATCAAGCGCGTGCCACTTCCGCCCATGCCGTCCCCGACGCTGATCATGAGCTCGTCATTTGCTGCGACGGCAGGCTGAAGGATGCGAGTATCAGACGGCCATGCATGTGTCCAGAGTACCTTCCCGTCTGTGAGCGAGACACTGGTCGCGCCAGTTGAAGTCATCAACACGATCTGCTGTACCCCATCGATGGTTACAAGCTGTGGTGAACTGTAGCCTTCGCCGACATGCGGACCGAACCAGCGCGGCTTGCCAGTGGGCGCGTCATAAGCAGCCAGGTTACCGGAGGCACCGACAATTACAAGATCGCCGACTACCAATGGCGAGCCGGCGATACCCCAGCCCGGAACTTTCGTGCCGGTGTCAGACACTGCATTACGCGACCACACTACTGCGCCATTACGATCGTCGAGCGCGTTCAGGATTCCGGTTGCGCCGAGCGCATAAACGCGACCGTTGCTGAGCGTGGGCGTTGCCCGCGGACCGGGACCGCCAATCGATTCCCAGAACCGAGCCGCATCGCTGTGTTTCCATAACGGTTTGCCTGTACTCAACTCATAGCAGGCTACGATCTCGTCGTCACCGCGCTGCTCCTGTGTATAGAGGCGGCCGGCATGAACCGCAAATGATGACCAGCCTGGGCCAACGGCTTGGCGCCACAGTTCGATCGGTCGTGATGCCGACCAATCAGTTTTCAACTGCACACCGTGAACCGCACTGTTGCGCTCAGGTCCTCGAAACCCAGGCCATTCAGGTTGCGCTTTGTCGGTTGCGACAGGGGCTGAGGGCGACGCTAGAGTCTCATTACTTCCCTGGGCCAGGAGTCGCTGCTCCGGAGTCTTCGACCAGCGCCAATGGAAATCTTGTTTGAAATCCCCGGTCGCACCACCAGTTCGAATTAGCATAAACAGTCCGCACGCAACCACGATCGCCGCAACAATCACGGCTCGGCGCTGCCCTGCCGCAAGCCGGCGACTGAGCGCTGCCGATGCGACAAGTGCGAGGCTCATAACCGGGATCGCAAGGACGTACATCAAAAATCCAAAACTGCCGGTGGCAATCGACACGTGGACAAGGCGCTTTGTTCCGATCACCGCGAGGACAATCAGAATGAGCGCGGCTACACGCTCGTACCACGGAGCACGGCTGAAGATTAACCACCACAAGGCGATAGCCAACGCACATATGGCTGTCACTGCCATTGCGAACAGAATTTTGGCAGGTAGAAAGAAAGGGATTACTAACCAAGCGAACCATTGCACCAGAACTAGAACGATGCCGGGCCACACTCGGAGGGGTTTGCGTGGGTTGAGCGCGGTGGTGTTCATATCAGCACTGGTACGCTCCTGATGCAGGGTTTGTTTCGTCGTCCTGGGACCGCAGGCGTCCCAGGACTATCAGTCATTTCTTATAGACGGTGATTCCCCAAAAGTTTATCTCGGGCGGCAGCGCGTTCCAGTGATCGAATGAGTGTGAATCATCAGTTTTATATCGCAACTTGTAGTTCCCTGCCGGCAGATTGATCTGCACGTCAACCTTCCGATTCTTAGCGGCGCCACCCGCACGTGTCGTCTGCGGCTCCTTCATCTCCCACACACGTGAGCCTTTGTCGTCTTCGATCCAACCGTAATCAAACATTTCACCGCCCTGACCTTCGCCAATTGCGAAAATACGAACGCTCTGACTGCTCGGTAGATTAAACGCCACGCTCTTGTCTTCGCTGTCGATCACCTGAACGATCTGTGCAATCACTGGCAGTTTCACCAGATCGTCGGGCATCGGCTTGGAATAGAGTGCCCCATACGTTTTCATCAACTGAGCAGCATCGGTGACGCGTCCGACGCTTTGATAGATCCTGAACTTTGTGACCAGGTCTGTGCGATAGAGATCGGCGTAGGGTTTTGCGGCTATGGCGTTGAGTTGATCCTTCAATTCCGCAACCGGAGTGTTCCAATTAATCTCAGCAATGCTCTCTCCGAACTTCTCCGGGAAGATGAACGTCTTCAAGAATGCCATCCCAACGGGAGAGCTTAGCGCATCACCTGAACCGAGATCTGTCGGGCGACTGAGGTTGTCGGAGTTTGCCATTATGATGAACGTAATGTTTCGTTCGGGCACCTTCAAAATAAATGATGAGTTGCCGGTCCAGTAGCCGTAATGCCAGATCAACTTTGTGCCTTTGTAGTTCTGAGTAAACCATCCGAGGCCGTAAGGAAGTTGCTCACCTTTTGTCGAGACGGATGGCGTGAAAGCAAGTTGTTGAGTTTCTTTCGTAAGAAACTTGTTCTGATCGATCGCAATGTCGTACTTCGCCATATCAAGAACTGTTGAAATCAATCCGGCGGCAGTGCTGAAGCTCTGCGGGTAACTGATCTTCGTAGTCTTAAATTCGCGATCGAGTGCATACGGTTGCGCCAGTATCTTTGAAACGGTGTCGAATCTTTGCTGGTGCTTCTCCGTAATTATCACTCCCTCCAACGGGGACTGATGCGCATGAACCAGCTTCCAAACACCGGCTTGTTTGTTCCAGAAGTACGAACTCCTCCAGGGACCTTGAACGCGTGGCGGTTCGTTTGGAGCCGTGATAGTTCCGTTCATAAAAAATGTTGTTAAGGCGCTGTCGCCGTAAACGGCCGCTTCGAGATTGTGGACCTCAAACTTCAACTTAAAGCCAGCCTGCAGTGCTCCTCTGATCTGAGCCGCATCAATAAAAGAAGTTAACAAACCTCCTTCTGCTGGAAATCGATTTTGCTGCGGCGCGAGACGTCGCTCAACCTGATCTACGTTGCCGGAATTGAAGCCCGCAACGATGTCCATAACTGCTGCTTTAACTTCGGCCTCTGCTGGTTGAGCTGCGGTGTTTGGTGATTTTGTGCTGAAGATTCGAGGAACGTTCGGCGCCGTCTCATTCATGCCAAGAGGATCGAGGATATTGGCGATAAGAAGTTCGGCGAAAGACTTGCCAGTGGACCCTTGAATTACCTTATCCAGTTCCGAAAAGCGATTGCCGTTATAACGGTACTGCTCGCCGGGGTTTCCTTCCGAGGTGTGCGAGAGCAAGTGTCGCACTCTAATAACGCCATTGCTCTCCAGCGTAATGCCATACTTCGACACTGGATCATCCAGGTTGACCGTTCCCTCCTGGACTAGTTGCATCAGAATCGTAGAAGCGAACGTCTTGGTTAGAGACGCGAGATGATAAGCGGTGTGTTCGGTAGCGGGAATCTTATTCTCAACATCTGCGTAGCCGAAGCCTTTAGCCCAAATTACTTTTTGATCTTTTACGATGGCAGCGGAGTAAGCCGGTATCCTCAGATCCTGTCGCAGACTTTCGAGAAGTGTTTCAAGGCGGGCGATGCGCGCAGCATCGGATGACCCATCCTGCACCGTTGCTCGTGAACTCTGCCCCATGAGGGCCATTGTCAGAATCAATGCGAGTGATATTGGTGCTTTGAACTTCATAACAATCACCTCTCTAAATTGCTTCCAAACCCGGTCGTATGCCGAGCGATATTAAACTTGGAAAGAACAAGTAGGGAAGGGTGGGACTCGGATGGAATAGAGAGGAATCATCCGCAGTTTACACAGATTACGCAGATTCTTAAGAGAGTTAAACTACCTTAAGCTTTCAAAAAGAATCTGCGGCATCTGTGTAATCTGCGGATGTAAGGCTCTGTCCTGTATAGTAAACGCACCATGCGCTCAGGCATTCTACTTCTCCTGTCTCTTTTCACCTTTGCGACAACCACTAACAGTCAACAAGTAACCAGGCCGTCGGTTGTGATAGTGCGGAGCGGTTCACTGAAATTGCACGCATTTCTGTTCAGACCCAAAGGCCACGGTCCATTTCCTGCAGTTCTCTTTTGCCCCGGAAGTGGTCAACCTCCTTCACCAAATGCTCTCGGTCGATTATTCGCGCAGCATGGATATGTTTTCCTGGCACTGTACCGCAGTGGGCAAGCCCTCTCTTCCACTCAAGGTGAGGAGAGTGCCGCCGTCGTAACGCGCGAACGCACCAGCAAGGGTGACGACGCCGCAAACCAATTACAGTTGAGATTGCTTGAAGGCGAGCAGTTAGACGAGGAACGCAACGGCTTAGCAGTTTTAAGATCGTTGCCCGGTGTGGATTCCAATCGCGTTGCGATCGTCGGGCATTCGTTTGGCGGTTCACTCGCGTTGGTACTCGCGGCCGAGGACCCGCATATACGCGCGGTAATCAGTTTTGGCGGAGGAGCAGCGAGTTGGGTTCGTTCTAGCTATTTGCGTGAGAGCCTCACTTCAGCAGTGCGCAAGTTAGCAAGTCCTGTCTTCTTTATATATGCAGACAACGACTACTCAACAGCACCAGGAAAAGCGTTGGATGCAGAGATGGCAAGCCAGGGCAAGTCACATCTGCTAAAAATCTATCCCCCACTTGGTCAAACTCCGGGTGAAGGTCACAGCATTCTATCTTTCGATGGGAACCTGGGAAAAGGATGTGTTCGACTTCTTACGTGAACACCTCGGCTAAACGTGGTCCGCAGTCCGGAGGAGCCCTGCTTTTGCACAAGCAGATAAGTTAATGAAACACAATTATTCTCTGCGCAACTCTGCGTTCTCTGCGTCTCTGCGGTAAAAATAGGGCGCGCACATTCTACAACCGCAGAGACGCAGAGAACGCAGAGGTTGCGCAGAGAGTTTGTAGTGAGGAGTGATAACCCTCCAGTTACCTAAACCGACAATAGCCTGTCGAAGAACGATCGATATCTTTGTAACGCTACGCGCAGATCCTCCGTCGATACATCGTCTCCGCGGTCCCAGTTCTGCTCGAGTGTGTCGCGTTCGTTGGCAAAAATTTCCGCCAATCGTTTCATCGCACTGGCCACCAGCTCATCAGCTTGCTCCACGGAATGCCGTGGTTCATCAACGAACTGCGTTTGAATATTCATCCAACGCGATCGCAATGACTCCGCTTCGCCAGTCTCAAAGAGCGGTGTCGCGTTATTCCTCTCGTCGAGCTGCGGCTCGCGATTATCCTGTGCTCGCGCGGTTTTGGCCGCTGCCGCACCTCCTGCGAGATCGCGAGTACTTATTGTTTCTTGCTCTCGATCGTCGACTCGTTCCATCTCAATGTTCTGTCGTGGCTCTTCCCACGTTTCACGGTTCTGGTTCAATTGTTCGTTTGGATTCATCTTCCTGCCCCCCTCGCTAGTCTCGAATTATCAGCCCGCACATCTCTTATCGGATACTTTCCGCCATCATGGAGTAAGTCAGCAAAGAGAGCACGATAATGAAGCATTGCGTTTCTGAGTTCCTCCGTACTGACCGGCTCACGGCTGTCTCTGATCGCGATGTCGTGAGCGATTCTATAGTTCTCTACCACGACTGGATGATCTACGGAGACGTCAGCAACTCTCTGCTCAAAATCACTGACTGGATATCCACGAGCTCTCATTACCTCCGCGACCAGACGGTCAGCAGCCTCCACCGCCTCTCTTGGTTGGTCAACGAAATGAGCTTGTTCTCGTTCCCACTTATCTGCGAATCGACTCCGTTGCTCTTCATCCAGAGGCGCGATCTTCAGTCTGGAAACGCGTTGCTCTCGTTGGTGCAGAACCTTTTCTGCGGCGCTTGCGTCGCCCTGTGAACGAACAGCCCGTTGATATTCAGGACCAAAGCGAGACCGCAGTTCTTTTGTGCGCTTTGCTTTTATGGCGAACCAAACGCCTACTATCACACCGACAAGCACAATGGCGATGAGGATGATTTCTAATGGACTCATATTTACCTCCTTACAGATTACCAGGTGACAATTAGGCAAGCTGAGGGCCTAAGTTATGACGAACCAAACCAGTGGGTTTTGTTTCGTTTAAGGGGATTAGATGAGTATCGAATTATGACGGTCTGTATTGCAGCAGATCATTAATGGGCTCGTATCACATCCGCAGATTACACAGATTACGCAGATTTTTTACGAACTAACCAGTCTCTTTAAGACGAAATCTGCGTAATCTGTGTAATGTGCGGATGGACTGTGCCGTCATTCATTTCGCAATGCCACCAGCGGATCCACTTTCGTCGCTCGCCTGGCCGGAACGTAGCAAGCCAGTAACGAAACAACCAAGGCGCCACTTGAGACGGTTACAAACGTGATTGCATCTGTTGCTGAAAGACTGACTAACACCGAGCCCAACAACTTTGTTAACACGACTCCCAGAGCAACACCGATTGCGATGCCAATCATTGCCAGCTTCAATCCATCACTCACAATGAGCAATAGAACACTTCTTCGTTGAGCACCCAGTGCCATCCGAATGCCGATCTCGCTCGTTCGCTCGACCACGTTATAAGACAACACTCCGTAGATCCCAGTTGCCGCGATAATCAACGCGAGCAAACTTACGGTGCCGGAAAACCACGCGCCGGTTCTCGCCGGCTCCAAAGTGCGCCTCACGTTCTCTTCCAACGGCTCGACCGCGAAGAACGCATCTTGATCCAGGGAACGCGTCGCTTCTCTAACTGCATTCACGCCCGATTTCACATTACCATTCGTTCGCAGCACAAAACTGTGTGCGCTTAAGTTCGTCAGTGAGTCTGGCGTATAGAAAAACGGCCCATCCAGTTTACCGATATAGGTGCTACTAACGTCGGCGACGACCCCAATAATCTCGTGGGATTTGCCATCACCATCTCTGAAGCGCTGGCCGATTGGATTGCCGCCTGGCCAGAAACGGTTAGCGGCTGCCTGGCTAACAACTGCTGGCGATTGTCCGGTTCGCACATCTTCTTCCGTAAACTGCCGGCCGCGCCTTAGCGGAATCCCAAGCGTTTGAAAATATTCGGGAGACACTGCATTGGCGTTCACTCTGAGGCCTGAGTCGCCGCCTTCGATATCCATAAGGTCGTCCCGTCTGCCGGCAAACGGCATAATTTCTGCACCACTCACCGACTTAATTCCAGGTAGAGCTTTCAAACGTTCGGCGAGTTGTGCACGAAGTGCGGTAGCACGTGCCTCGTCGTAACCCAGTGGCGTTACATCCATCGATAAAACAATCAGATTCTTACTATCGAATCCAACGTCGGTGGATTGGGCCTTTTGTAGAGTACGCACCAACAAACCTGCTCCAATCAGCAGCACCATCGAAACTGCCACTTGCCCAATGACTAAAAGATTCCGTAGATACGGCCGTGAGACGCGTGTTCTGTTTCGTGCGGATCTAAGTGCCGCGTTCAGATCCAGCTTTGTCGACTCGATCGCCGGCGCTAGTCCAAACACGACACCGGTAATGAGAGAAATCAAAAACATGTAAAGAAAAACTGTCAGATTAGGCTTCAAGTTGATATCGAGTCCGACCTCCGGAATGAGTGACATCAAGATCGAAGGTACAAACATTGAAAGGACTAACCCCGCGATGCCACCGAGCACTGCGAGCAGTACACTTTCTGTCATGAGCAATTTGATCAACCGCCAGCGGCTCGCTCCAAGCGCTAGTCGCACGGCAATTTCCTTTCGCCGCGCTGAGGCCCGGGCGAGCATAAGGTTCGAGACATTGGCGCACACGATCAAAAGAACCAGGCCAACTGCGGCCATTACCAGCACGGCGATCGGCGTGCCCTGGCTGAGAACTTCGGGAGAGTTCAAATATGATCCCGGCATCACACTAATAATTGACTTGCGACCGGGGTACTCCTGATCCATCTGCGAGGCAACCAGTTGCATCTCCGCCTGCACCTGCTGCAACGATGAATCATCCTTCAATCGTCCGAGTACATTTAGCCAGCTACAATTCGGACGCGACAGAAACTTGCTGTCGGGCATAAAGGCTTCTTGCATCGTCAACGGAATCCAGACATCCGGAACCGTCATCTCTGCTCCGCGAAAATCCGGTGCTGTCACACCAATCACAGTGAAGCGCTGACGACTCAGCGTGATCGAGGTTCCGATAACACTTGCGTCTGATCCGAACCTTCGCTGCCAGAAGTCGTTACTAAGAACAGCGACCGGACATTGCAGAGGCGTTTGACATTCTTTGTCGGAGAAGGTTCGACCGAGAGTGGTCGTTCCTCCCAGGAGTGAGAAGTAATTGTCCGTGACCAATAGCCCGTCAATCTTTTCAACGCTGTTGCCGCCCAAATACAGTTTGAGATCGAATGAAGCCGTCAGACCTGAAAGGCCTTTGACTCGGTCTCGATAGTTCAGGTATTCGGGATAAGAAAGGAACGAGGGGTTACCTTCGACCTCGCGCGAGTACTCTCCTTCAAACCGCTGGTAAACGTTCACGACCTGGTTTGGGTTCTTCACGGGCAACTGACGAAAAGCAAGCGAATACAGCAGCGTAAAGATGCTTGTGTTGATGCCAATGCCTAGAGCCAGCGTAAGCAGAGCCGCTATCGTGAAATTGCGATGTTTAAGCAACGAACGGAAGGCGTACCGCAGATCGTGAAAAGTATTAAGCATGTTTTATGTACTAAAGAATCGCCAGAAAAGTTCGCAGTACTTTATTGGCTGTCCGAACAGAAGCTCTTTGACCGGAGACACGAAAGCTCTTCTGTCGGAGCGCGGCTGTCCTCGGCCGCCCCCGTCAATTAGAACCACCTCAACTGAATACACGCAAGCTCTTCTGTCGGAGCGCATGTGTGTTAATGGATGATGGTTCGTTGGACGGGGGCGGCCGGGGACGGCCGCGCTCCGACAGAAGAGCTTTCGCGCCTCCGGTCAAGGAACTTCTGTCCGGCAGTTTAAATGCGAAAGAGCACAACCGAAAAGAAGTCATTCAGGCTATGGGCTACGATTGGAGCCCACGCGCGAAAATGAGGCAGGCCATGTTGAGCTGCAAAAAATAGAAAATTAATAATAGAAAACACTACCGCGGCTAACAATCCTCGGCGCCAATCTTCCCGTAGTTTCAGGTAACTGCCTGGAGCGACGCCTTTCACATAACAAAGATAGACGAATACGGGAAGCACCCACACAATTGCGCGCACCACCACATTAATCAACATGTAAAGAATGTGTTGCCCGGATGGCTCACGCGGGCTTCACTGTTTCAATGAATTCTGTAACACTCCGTCACCGAGCTCATCGATGATCCTGACAAGCGAACAAGTAAACAAAGCGCGTGAGTTGTTGCGGCGATATCTTTGGCCGACGCGGTTAGTTCCGGCGGAGCGGTTGGGCCGAGATTCAGATAGTCAAATATTTCTGAAGCTCGAGACGGATCTTCCGACCGGCTCATTCAAGCCACGCGGAGCTCTGTACGCGCTGATGAAGAATCTTGAGCTGCGACCTTTGAAAGGTGTGGTCGCCGCCAGCACTGGCAATCATGGTGCAGCTGTCGCTTACGCTGCGCGTCTCAATCAACTTCCCGCAACGATCTTTCTTCCTACTTCCCCGAATCCAATCAAGCGCGCCCGTATCGTCTCGCTCGGCGCCACTGTTAAGGAAGTCGATGCGATTAGCCAGGCTCTGGCAGACGAGGCAGCATCATTCGCCGAGGAAAACGACTTCTATTTTCTTAACGATGGCAATGATGACTTCGTGCCTGTTGGTACTGCGACAATTGCCGCGGAAATCCTCGATGAACAGCCCACGACCGAAGTGATCATCGTACCGATGGGAGATACTGCGTTGATCCGAGGCGTCGCGGCCGAAGCAAAGCGACGAAATCCTAATATCAAGATTGTTGGTGTGCAGGCCGCACAAGCACCTTCTTATGTTCGATCCTGGCGCGAAGATCGGGTAGTCACGACCGATACGTGCGACACAATCGCGGATGGGCTGGCAACATGTGTCCCGCTCGACCGCAATGTTCGTGCGATACGTGAGTTAGTTGATGAAGTTTGTCTGCTATCAGAAGACGAACTACTTGAAGGTATCCGAACGTTGTTATTCGAGGAACATGTGATTGCAGAAGCAGCAGGCGCGGCCGCCACCGCTGCATATCTGCAAACTTCGAAGGCTTATGCGGGTCGCAGTGTCGTGTTATTAGTTACAGGATCAAACATTCCTCACGAGATGCTTCGACAAGTAGCGGCA
>DATDFV010000008.1:0-3280 GCA_036522415.1 Pyrinomonadaceae bacterium
GGTAGCGGGTGGGTACGTCAGTTAATGAGCCATAAGATCTGAGGTGCGCACCCACCCGCTACCGCGAGGTGGTACTGACTTCATACCCGCTCACTAAACTAAATACAGGCGAGTAGCCATGAAAAAAGAAACCAGAAGAAAATTCATCAAAGAGTCAGTGACTTCCGCAGCGAGCTTGTTGGCGTTATCTGCACTGCCAAACACGAGCGCCACCACCCGTGAATCATTAGTCAGTAGCCGAAGGAACACTAGTATGCATCAACAGCCACGGCTTCGATTTTCGGTCATCGGAATTAACCACGATCACATTCACGGTCAAATCGGAGCGACGATTCGCGGCGGTGGTGAATTCATTTCGTTCTATGCCAAAGAACCCGACCTTGCTGCGGCTTTTGCCAAGCGTTATCCGCAGGTGAAGCAAGCTCGTAGTCAAGAAGAGATACTCGAAGACAATTCGATCCAACTCGTGCTCAGCGCCGGCATTCCCGCCGACCGCGCGCCGCTGGGAATTGCGGTGATGCAGCATGGCAAAGATTACATGTCTGACAAACCCGGCATCACTTCTCTTGCACAACTCGCCGAAGTGCGTCGCGTACAAAAAGCAACGAATCGAATTTATTCGATCATGTACAGCGAACGCTTCGAGAACAAAGCAACGGTGCGTGCTGGCGAGTTGATTAAGGCGGGCGCGATTGGCAAGGTTCTGCAAACAACCGGACTCGGTCCACATCGAATCAATCCGAAGACTCGACCACAATGGTTCTTCGATCGCAAGTACTTCGGTGGAATTATCTGCGACATTGCATCGCATCAGTTTGATCAGTTTCTTTATTTCACAGGCTCAACGGAAGCATCCGTCGTTGCGTCGCAGATCGGCAATCTGCACCACCCGCAGTGGCCCCTCTTCGAAGATTTCGGCGATGTGATGCTGCGTGGCAACGGAGGAATGGGTTACATCCGCGTCGACTGGTTTACACCTGATGGTCTTAGCACCTGGGGTGATGGACGTCTGACAATCATCGGGACTGATGGATTTATTGAAGTACGTAAGAATTGTGACGTAGGCAGAAGTACCAGTGGAAACCATCTCTTTCTCACTGATCAGAAAGAGACGCATTACTTCGACTGTAATACGGATGAACTTCCATATGGACGACAGCTGATCGATGACGTCCTTAATCGCACTGAAACAGCTATGCCGCAACGACATTGTTTCCTGACAATGGAGTTGGCGCTAAGAGCTCAACAGCAGGCGCAAAGAATCAATTTGCAGAAGTGAAAGCTCTTCACTCCGTTAGGAGTGGCATGTTTATAGTTTGCGCGCATCGTGAAGTTGCGCACTCATTTAGGAGTGCAATGTTCCGCGGCAACTAAGGTTCCAAAAACTCGAATCATGTTCCGCTCGCTGGTCGAATTGAGAACGGCAATCCAAATCAACATGGCACTCCTAAAGGAGTGCGGAATTTCGGGAATCTCGAAAACTATAAACATGTCACTCCTCCGGAGTGACACAAGGCGGGTGCGACAGAATTTTCAAGTCAGGTTCAACACAGATCAGAGATACCGCGAAGAAAGAAGGCAGTTATGAGCAAAAGATCAGTGTCACGACGGACATTCGTCAAAACTGCCCTTGTCGGAACCGCGGCTGCCTCACTTGATCTCGGTGGATTTCCCAGCATCGTTCCCTCTTCGGTCTTCGGCGCTCATGCCCCTAGCAACCGCATAAACATCGGCGCAATCGGTAATGGTCGCATCTCTCGAGGCCATGACCTGCCTGGTGTCTGGCGTTATGACGAAGCACAGGTCATTGCAGTCTGCGATCTAGACAGCAAACGCGCCGAAGACGCGCGCGTACTAGTCAACAACTTCTACAGCAAGAAAACGAACACAACGTTTAATGGCGTTAAGGTGTATACCGACTATCGAGAGCTACTCCAGAACAAAGATATCGATGGCGTCCTAATCAGCACTCCCGATCATTGGCACGCAATCATCGGCATCGACGCGGCTGAAGCTGGTAAAGATGCCTATCTTCAAAAGCCTGCCTCATTAACGATTGCTGAGGGACGCGCTCTCAGTAACACAGTTCATCGCACCGGCCGTATCTTTCAGGTTGGATCACAGCAGCGTTCATCAACTCAGTTTCGCTACGCAGCAGAACTCGTGCGCAATGGACGTATCGGTCAGTTGAAGACGGTATACGTCGGCCTGCCTTCGGATCCAGGTGGTGATGACGAGCCAGAGATGCCAATTCCCAGGAACCTGAATTACGAGATGTGGCTTGGCTCAACTCCATACAAGTACTACACAGAGAAGCGCGTTCATCCGCAAAACGATTACGGCCGTCCCGGGTGGCTACGCTGTGAACAGTTCGGAGCGGGAATGATCACCGGTTGGGGTTCGCATCACATCGACTGTGCACATTGGGCCATGGACACAGAGTACACGGGACCGGTTGAGGTGTGGGGCACGGCGGAGTTTCCAACAAAAGGATTATGGGACGTACACGGCACGTTTCGGACTGAAGCTCTCTACGCGAATGGTGTGAAGATGATTGTCAGCACGGAGTTGCCAAATGGAATCAAATTCGAGGGAACAAACGGCTGGATCTTCGTGTCACGCGGCAACGAACAAGTCACGGCAAGCGATCCGATTGCAAAGCTGAAAGATCCGCAAGCACTGGCTGCCAGTGATCCAAAGATAATCAGCTCTACCATCCTTGCGAGCGAGATTCACCTCTATGAGAGTAAGGAGCATCATTGGAATTGGATCGATTGCGTGCGAACTCGAAACACGCCGATTGCTCCTATTGAAGTTGCGCATCGATCTTGTTCGACTTGTTTGATTCATCAGATCGCAATGAAGTTGAAGCGAAAGGTCTATTGGGATCCGCAGAAGGAAAAATTCAGAAACGACGACCAGGCAAACGCGATGTTATCTCGATCCCAACGCTGGCCCTATGTGATTGAGAAGCACGAGAGTTGAGTATTTTCTCTGCGTTAACTCTGCGTTCTCTGCGTCTCTGCGGTGAAGATTTTCTGGCGCCGACGAAACCGCAGAGACGCAGAGGACGCAGAGTTAACGCAGAGAAAGCCCATGAAAATCTTATTGATCATTGCAGCGATCATCGTTTGTCTTTTCCCAATTCGCGTCGCACATCAACAAACTCCACCACTTTACAAGAACCCTTCCCTTCCCATCGATCAACGAGTCAATGACCTTGTCTCACGGATGACTCTCGAGGAAAAGGTTTCGCAGATGATGAACGGCGCGGCCGCGA
>DATDFV010000009.1:0-41429 GCA_036522415.1 Pyrinomonadaceae bacterium
GACCACAGGCAAAGTCTCCAGTCCTGTTCTCAAATATCGCCAGCACGAGCAAGATCGATTTCAAACATGCCGGCTCACCCACGTCGAAAAAGTTTTTGCTGGAGACGATGGGTGGCGGAGTTGCGATCTTTGATTTCAACAACGATGGTCGAATGGATCTTTTCTTCACCAATGGCGCAGCATTGCGTGAAGATATGTCAAACGACAGCCTCCCTGACAAAACGGACCCACGGTTTTGGAATCGCCTTTATCAACAACAGGCTGATGGCACGTTCCAGGATGTAACTCAACGTGCCGGATTGAAAGGCGATGGTTACAGCATGGGAGTGGCAGCAGGAGACTTCGACAATGATGGATTCGTCGACCTATACGTGACTGGATACGCAAAGAATCATCTTTACCACAACGATGGTGACGGAAGATTTACCGACGTCACCGAAAAACTGGGCGTTACTGGCGGAGGCTGGTCTACGAGTGCCGGCTGGTTTGATTATGACAATGACGGCCGCCTTGATCTGTTTGTAGCTCGATACGTGACATGGGATTTTGCGGTTGGTTCTTTAGTCTGTGGCGATCCACGTCCGGGTTTACACGCTTACTGTCATCCAGACAACTTCAAAGGGATTACAAATCTGCTCTATCACCAGAAAGCAAATGGTGAGTTTGAAGAGGTGAGTGCGAAGGCCGGGATTTCAGATCCGAAAGGCAAAGGACTGGGAGTGGCGTTCGCAGACTTCGACAACGATGGCTGGATTGATGTGTTTGTTGCTAACGACAGTGTGCGCCAGTCGCTTTATCACAACAAAGGAGATGGCACATTTGAAGACGTGGCGCTCCTGGCTGGCGCAGGTTTTGATGAAAACGGAAAATCATTTGCTGGAATGGGCGTCGATGCTGGTGATTACGACAACGACGGCTGGCCTGATGTCGTCATCACGACGTTATCGAATGAAACTTATCCGCTCTACCACAACAACAAGGACATGAGTTTTGCGTGGGCTACCAGCTCGAGTTCAGTTGCGCAGATTTCAATCCTTTATTCGGGTTGGGGTGTACGCTTTATCGATGCGGATAATGATGGCTGGCGCGATATCTTTGTCGCGCAGAGCCACGTCCTCGATACGATCGAACGAAGTACAAGTTACCTGAAGTACAAACAGACACCGCTGTTAATGAGAAACACTGGCGGGCATTCATTTGTGAATGTGTCAGCGACAGCGGGTTCAGCGTTGACTACGCCGGTGGTCGCGAGAGGCGCCGCATTTGGCGACCTAAACAATGATGGCCAGGTTGATGTGGTTGTAAACGTTCTGAACGGTGCGCCGGTGATCCTGCGCAACGAAGGGACAAAGAACCACTGGATCGGCATTTCGCTAGTCGGAACAAAATCAAACCGACAGGGAGTTGGATCCCGTGTGACAGTTACTGATAGCAGTGGTCGCAGACAAGTGTTCGATGTTTCGACCTCTGGAAGCTATCTCGCGGCTAATGATCCGAGGATCATTGCTGGATTAGGGAATGCGACGGCGGTTAAATCAATCGAGGTTCGCTGGCCGGGGGGACGAGTTCAAACGGTTAACAATCCAGCGATTGATCGGTATTTGTCCGTGAAAGAGAACTGAAGGTTTTCACTCCGCCAGGAGTGAAATGTTTATAGAGCGCGGAGAACGAAAGGAATGCACTCGTTAGGAGTGCGATGTTTAGAACTGGATATACGGCGCGCTTAGCTAACACCGCCATGTTGAAAAACGTTCCTGTAAACCTTGGTACTAGCGACTCACAACAAACATCGCACTCCTGACAGAGTGCAATGCCGCGAACCTGTTTGAACTATAAACATGCCACCCTCCGGGGTGAACGCGCAGAATAGGTCCTAAAATACGCTGCGCTATAAATACTTTCGTACGATGTCACTCGTCGGCACGCGGGCTTTCAGCGCATGGAGCGTATTGTAGAGTCCCATTTCGGCGCGAGCCATGAAGATGTAATCCGTCATCACGTGCTTTGTGCGAAAGAGGTTGGTGGCGTGACGGATGTAGTTTGTGAGAAAAGTTTTGTCGCTGAAGTCGAAGACAAACTGTTTATCTTTTTCTGGCGGGTAGACCTTTCGGTACTCCTCCGCAAAATCGACAAGCGCACGATATGCAGCACGAGGAAGTTTCTTTCCCTGGTTCTCATAATTAGTCTCGAGCAGTCGCCGAAACTCGGCGGAGTGTCGTGAGCCAGAATAGAGATAGACGCCTTTCAAATACTGGAGTGCAGGTTTAGAAAGCTTCTTTGCACATCCAAAGTCAACGAGACCAATTGTGCAGTCATCATTGAAAAGGTAGTTACCCCAATGAGGATCGGCGTGAAAGGCGCCGAGGTTCAACAGTTGGAAATAATAAAGATCGAAAAGATTTGTAGCGAGCTGGTTCCTAACCTTTTGGCTCGGCCCAGAAGCCAGGAACTGTTCCAGATGGCGGCCACGAACAAACGTCATGGTCAAAACTTTGTCAGATGAATACTCGCGAAAGACGTCAGGTACTTCCACAAACGAAAGTGGTGCCAATTTCTTTTTGAAGAAATCGATGTTATCTGCTTCACGCTTGTAATCAGTTTCAGCGATGATCTGTCTTTCCATCTCATCGATGGCTTCCTTCGGAATATGCCCCGAGACTTGGGCCGGTTTAGTTATCGTACGAAACCACTTGAAGTCGCTTTCAATGGTCTCGCCAATTCCGGGGTATTGAATCTTTACTGCAACACGTTTGCCTCCGCGAATGGTCGCGTCGTGAACCTGCCCAAGTGACGCCGCAGCGAATGGTTTCGGCGAGAAGGTCTCAAAAATCTCTTCAGGTTCTTTCCCCAAACTTGTCTTGACTTGCACGCGTACCAGCGAGGGATGCATTCCCGGTGCTTGCATCTGAAGCGTTGCTAATTCAGCCAGCGTCTCTTCAGGCAGAATCCCAGTTTGCAAACTAAGCGTTTGACCAAGCTTCATAGCAGGTCCACGCATCAACAACATCTCATCGCGCACTTTACGCGCTACGCGAGTGTGTGTCGTCTTCAGTTTTTGTTCCCTCGTAGTCTTTCCTGCGAATGCACTTTGCAGAACGTAGCCAAGATAACTTCCAGCTATGTTTGCTCCGATCGAAGCCGCCTTGAACGCTCGTCGTGTGGGAGTATTAGTCATTTTAACGACGTCCAGTTTGCAGAAACGACACCCCAACATTTAGTGAACGATCGAGAAACGCGAGTGTATGTTGCTTGTCTTTGGAGGTGTCGTAGAGCCAGAACAGCAGCACGCCAAGGTAGTAAATCCAAAACGCTTCAGGAACGAGCCATGAAAGAGCGTCGTTCTTTCGCCTGGGTGATGAGTCCTCGATCAGCTCTGCGACGAAAGCGAGGTAGCGATGACGGAGTTGTTGTGCGCGATGACTGAACGCACCCAAATGCGACGCTGGATTTAGCGCATGAAGGAGAGCTGCGCCGATAAAGCGTTCGTAGGGAGCAAGAAACTCAAGCTGGCTGTGCACGAGTTTGAAGAGCTTTTCTTCCAGTGGGGCTTTACGAAGCCGTAAATCGTCTCGCACGGCGGCTATGGCATGATCGACTTCTTCCTCGAAAAAAAAGAGAGCGATGTCTTCTTTGGTTCTGAAGTAATTAAAAACAGTGCCTTCGGCGATTCCGGCTTTACGAGCGATTGCCTTCGTAGTGGTTGTATCAAATCCTTTGGTTTGGAACAGAGTGAGAGCTGCCTTGACGATACGGTCACGGATCGCCTGTTTGCTTTGGGCTCGCTTACCGGGTTTACGGGCTTTGCTGGTCTTTGCGGGGGTCTTTGTTGCCATAATTCGTGAGTACGCTCATGAAATATATGAGTGCACTCATGAATGTGTCAAGCGCAAGAAACACAGCTCCTGAAGTGGAACAAGTAAGGAAGGGCGGTTCACCCCGCTCAGAACCGACATAAGTGATCGGGCACCCAGCGGGGGTAAAACCGCCCTTCCTTACTTGTTCTATCCCTACGTACTTGTTCTACCGGCTGACTAACCTTAGTAACGATAGTGACGGCGGTCACGCAATTTGTACGTGTAGAGGGCCGAACTTCCCAATCCAACTAATGTGCCGATACCAGCACCGCGCCGTCCGCCGAGTAGAGCTCCAACGCCCATGCCCCCGCCTGTTCCTATTGCAAGCGTAAGAGCGTCTCGATGCCGTTGCCAGAAGGATCTTCGCGGCGAGTAGGCGTAGTAAGAGCGATTGTAAGCAACTCTCCTATATCTCGATTGACTCGAGTAACCGTACCGCGTATGTGACCGGTGATGACGTCGGCACGCCAAAGCGGGAAGTGCCGAAGCGCCAAACATCGTCAGACACAAAACCACACCTAACAGTCGTTTCACGTTCCTTACCTCCTTAATTATTGTCGGGAAAACACGGGAGAGTTTTGTGTGAGCAAATATTAGCACGTTTTGTCTTGTGTGTGTTTCGTACTTTGTGCTTTGTCTTTTGTTCTTTGTTAGTTACTTGCCGCCCGGTGTACGGAGAGCAGTCGAAATAACTCGCAGCAATAAAGCACCAGGTACAAAGCACCAAACACAAAGCTGGCTTCAACTCGACGCGCCGGCGCCCAAAGATTGTTGTCTCACCAAAAACTCAAGCGTTCTCTGGTTGAACTCATCCACTCTTTCAAAATTTGGAGCGTGCGCGCAACGATCGAAGATAATGAGTTCGGTGTTCCGGATTCTCTCCTGCATCGGAAATGCGAAGCGTGTTGAAGTGACCATGTCATGACTGCCGAAGCTAATTTGAGTGGGCGCATTGATGTTGATTAATTGTTCTTCAACATCGTGGGCGATCACCGCATTTGATTGCAAGATGAAGTCTGCGACAGTTTGCTCGGGACGACTCCTAACGAAATCCGACAACGATTGAATGTAGTCTGGGCGTTCAGCATACAACTCCGGCATGAAACACCACGGAAAGATATTTTGAATCGTCATCTCAGGAACGCTGTTGAGTGCCTTCGCGGTGACCTGCCAACCGCTGACCAGGGTTTTGACAAACAGATCCGTCTTGGCCCAGCCGCTGTGCACAGAAAGAGATTTCACTTTGTCCGGATACTTTGCGGCGAGCCATAATCCGATTCCCCCTCCTAACGACAAGCCGGTGATGTGAGCTGACGGAATATTGAGAGCGTTCAGGAAGGCAGCAATGTCATCCGCAAGATCTTCGATAGAGTAAGGCGCGGTTGGCCTGTCGCTTTCGCCAGTGCCACGCAAATCGACAGAAATACAAGTGAAGTGTTTTGCGTATTCAGCTACCTGGAATGTGTAGCAAGCGTTGTCTGCTGAAAGGAAGGGAAGAAGAATAAGTGGTTCACCAGAACCTTGTTGTTCGTAATTGAGGGTGATGTTATTTGCTTTAACTTTAGGCATGGCGTTGCTCCTGGGTGGCTAGATGTGGGGGGTGGACAGTATACATTTCATTTGACCTGCGCACTTAGTGCCTTTGTACACCACGCTTCAGCCGGTGGTGTCTCGTGGATTTGTGAGGTCTCTTTCTGTAGTTGTGAAATTGAAGTACCACCGGCTGAAGCCGATGGCCTACCAAAAACCTCAGTTCATCACTTTCTCGCCACAACTGTCTGCCTCGTTGTGTTCTAATACCAGGGAAGGAGTCAGACCAATGGTTGATTCATCGCGACGAATCTTTCTGCAAAAAGCGGGAGTTGGATTAGCGACTATCGGTGCTTCGGGTCTTGTTCTTCGCAGCGATGCCGTACCCACTCAGGAAGTGAACCGAGATCGAGTCGTTATCGAGTTGGCTCAAGTTAAGAGCGAGGCTCCTCCAAAAGCCGAGTTGAAGAAAGTTGTGTCGTTCCCTTACGGCCCATTCTATAAAGAAGGTGCTCCGTTTAGAGGAAAGCTCAGTTTACCCGGTGAGCCCGGAACCCAATTCGTCTTATCTGGCCGAGTCTGGGGCTTCGACACCAAACAACCTCTCCCGGGTGTGGTGTTGGACGTCTGGCATGTTGACATGAACGAAAAATACTCAAATGGCATTACAGATTTCCGAAATCGAGGAAGACTGGTGTCATCTGAGACCGGCCATTATGAATTGGAGAGTATTCGTCCAATCCCGTATCGACCGAACCCTCAAGGTGCGCCCGATTTCTGGCGGTGCGCCCATTTTCATTTGGTCGCTGTTGCTCCTGGTTACAGGCAGCTCATAACTGAGATTCATTTTCACGGCGATCCCAAAAGAAGCGATCCGATGTACCGAATTGAGAATGCGATCGCTGTCGAGGAACGCACGATGAACGGCGCCACCTTTCAAACGGGAGTGTTCGATATCGTTCTTGAACGGGCATAGGCGGTGTCCGATATGCTTTAGCTTGTCGTGACCCTACCTACCTACCAGAATGGGAGGATTTGACTTGATCGTTCGTGTTTCGGACATCACGACAAGCTAAAGCATATCGGACATGGGGACATCGAACCCTGACTTCCGTGCGTGCATCTCACAGTATCCACCCGACAATTAGCAATCTTAAGAGGTAATTCCGAATGGAGATAGTTCGACCCCTTTCAGTCATGCTGCGCCGCGCGTCGTTGATGTTGGTTGTTCTGGGTTTATTTGCTTCTACCGGGTTTCTTTGGTCAGCGACTGGTCGTGGTCAAACACAGATAAAGGCGGAATCCACAGTCAGGCCTACTGTGAAGATCACCACGCAGCCCATTTCAGCTTCCGCTAATTCATCGTCGCCATTCAGCGAAGCCGCCGGTAAAAATGTAATGTTCAGAAACGAACTCAGCTGGACATTCGGTGGTAAGGAACAGCGCGGCTGGTCTCTATACGACCTTTTGATTGGAAAGACGTTAGATATTGAATCGACATTTGACAGTGGGGATTTTGCAGCGACGCTGTCGGCATGGCAAAGGCGAAAGGGTCTAAGCAACTCCGGCGTACTCGACGAGGATTCGCTGATGGCAATGATCGCTGAGTGGCAGGGCGATAGATTGAAGGATCGAACTCCAGCTCAACCCGATCAACTCCTGATTGCTCCAGCCACTGACTTCTACGATCCCGCCCGCTTGGAGGAGTTGCGTCAAGTGGAGCGAAATACCTACGCAGCATACAAACAAATGATCGCCGCCGCTATAGCCGACCCTTCACTGAAACTTGCCCATACAGATAAGACGGAATTGGCGCCTACTGAGAATTTTTTCAAGATCATTTCTGCATTTCGTTCGCGCGAATATCAGGAAGAGCTACGTCGAAGGTCACCTAATGCCGGCAGCGCAGGTCTGGCCGTTAACAGCCCGCACTTTACCGGACGTGCTCTCGATCTTTACGTAGGTGGAGATCCTGTTGATACAAAGGACTCAAACCGAGCGCTTCAGGTTAATTCCCCCGCTTACAAATGGCTGGTGCGTAATGCAGGACGATTTGGCTTTCGACCTTATTTCTACGAGCCCTGGCATTGGGAGTATGTAAAGTAGATCCCTGATCTCAGATCCCAGATTAAAGCCAATGCTATTTTGATCTGGATCTGAGATTATTACGGTGCTCTTGTGTCAACAGCAATCCAATTAACTTCCCAGGTCTTTCCGCCGTCACTCGAGAATGACTGCTCAAATCGACAAGACTTTGGCGTGATGTCGGAAATGACAAAGCGCACGAAGATCGATCGACCGTTCAATGTGTCCTGATTGTAGAACTCACCGCGTCCGTTCTTGAATTCACCGATAGCCGGTGGTGTAAGTTGGCCGTTACTAATATTGGCGAAGTTAAGAGTCCATTGGTGTGCCTGGGGATTGTAAAGACGCAGGCTGAGACCTTCGATGCGACCTGCGGGACCTGCGACCTTTAGCTCAACCAGATTCGCGCGTCCATCCAGGACTTTCGTCACAATACTCGTGCCGTCGTATTCAACCCATTCGGTTGACCCGGATAACGGATGGATCAGTCGGCGCAGGTGAGTTTTCCAGGTGCCGATCTCGAAATCAAAGTCATGTTGCCCATCGGATTGCGACACGTTGCCCCGGGGATTTGATTGACCGGCTGTAAGAATGATCAGCAGGACGACGAAAAGGAACTTGAAAATTGGCATGCTCTCCACCTCGAGATCTGGAAGATAAAAGGACCAAAGACAGTGGTCAAGAAGTTACCTTGAGGTAACTGGACAAACAAACTATCCGCAGATTACGCAGATTCAGAGATTGATCATCAATCCATAAAAATGAATCTGCGGAATCTGCGGATAGTTTTTGTGTCTGCCGGGCGTGGCCCAAATCAGGTCCTATTCGCGCGTTAGTTAATGGCTGGGAGTGTCACGTAGTGCCCTGCCACAAAGAGTACCTGGAGTGCAATTTGGAGAGTTGTTAGAGGTTTTTATGAAGGGATGTCCATCATGTAGTCAGCTTTATGCGGGAGACCAGATCCGGTTCTGCCGTTGGGATGGCGCTACCCTTCAGTTGGTAGTAGTGAAGCTTGACGACGAAACTACAAGAGACCTTCTGCGCAAAATCAAACAGAAGACCTCAGCGCATTCGTCTGGACGATTGGCAATAAAGATTGAAGGAAGATCGTAGGTATAGTGAAGATTTCAGATTTTAGATTGATAGGTCCAATCGGTCGAATAGCTCCAATACATCAAAAGTTAGGATCCAGAAAGATGGTGTCGTAGACTCCTCGAAATTCATATCCGGCCTTGCGATAGAAATCGTGAGCACCTGTGTTGCCTTCATTCACGAGGAGGCAGATCGACTTCTTACTTTTGAGCAACAGGTCGGCCAGCTGTGACATGCAGCGCAGTCCGAACTTGTTGCGGCGTCTTTCAGGATTTACCCACACGCCTTCAATGTAGGCCACATCATCGGTTTCGGATATTAGGTCAGCCTTAAAGATCAGAGTGCCGTTCTCTATAACGACCCACGTTCGGCCCTGTTGAATGCGACGTGTATATCGTGCGCGAAAACCTTCACGATCGCTGTCCATTGGATTAATCCCGCTCTCCTCAAACGCCATTTGGCCATGCACGGGCATCACGAGTTCCAGATCAGCCAATGTTGCTGCACGAAATCCATCGACTTTCTCGACGCCTCTCAGCGGTGAATGGAGTTCGAACAGGAACTCGCGACACGCGACTCGCATCCTCTGCCCACCATTTTGGTACTGGCGCCAGAAGCACTCGATGCGCTCAGACTCACCCATGATCACGTGGGTGTTGTTACATGTCCTGGCAACTTCCGCCAAAGCTTCTAACGCTCGATCACTCGTTGTTTCCATTAGTATCGCATGGCCGATTAAAGCGACACCTTCGAGACGTCCAAGTCTATTGCGGCAGGAATAGAACGTACCGCGATTAAGTTTGCTTTGAATGCCATTGTCACGAATAAAGCCGAGCATTGTTACCGTGTGAATCGGACGTCTATTGAGAAACTCGATGACTTCAGCCGTATTCGCATTCGTAAGTTCCGCAACCACAAGTTCCGTTTCTGTGGACTGAGGTAACGAAACGTTGTTTGATGTTAGGGAGACGATTGACTGGTACATGGCTTTGTCCTGCTCTCCTCAGGTGGTGTTCAAGTGATTAGTACATGCAGGCGGTGTTATCGCCCAGGACGGAATCGCCAATTAAGACGCCATCACCTAACAACACACCGTCACCGAGCAATACGCCATCACCTAATAAGACACCATCACCCATCAGGACTCCATCGCCGAGGAGAACACCGTCGCCAAGCAAGACTCCCGTTGAAACGAACGTTGTTCCTTGACTTATAGTCGTGCCGTTACTGGTTAAGATGCTATCGCCAAGGAGTACACCGCTCGAGATCATTGTGGTGTCACCAATGAGAACTCCAGTTGAGTTGAGGCGCGTTGCATCACCTAGCAAAACACCAAGACCGTAAACTTTCTGGTACTTCGTAATCAGATCAGTACCTTTGCCATATGCATAATCGAGAATGAGACCCTGCGACCAGGTGAACGTGTAGTTGTAGAGGGTCGTTTGCGGAATTGGGGCAGGGGCCGTCAGTAACGGCGCGCCAAGAGAGAGGGTCGAACTGAAGTCTGAGCGGATGAGTCTTCCTAAATCGACAGCACCCGCGATGTTGATTTCTCCAGCACCTTGTTCGAGCTGGTTTGCTCCAGCCAATGGTTGAGCCGTGTACATCAGCAAAGCCTTAACCATGTTCGGAGTCAGTTTGGGGTTCAATGTCAGCAACATCGCAGCGGCGCCTGCTGCAACCGGGGTGGCCATTGAGCTACCACTGAGGTACATCATTTCATTGGTAGGGTCGGTTGTCAGCGCTTTATCAAGCGACGGGTTCTGTTGGACAATCAAATTATTTGGAGACTCTGCAGAGATAATCTTGTTACCGGGCGCGACAATGTCTGGCTTAACAAGGTTGTCGTAGTGCTTAATCCCAGAGGTGTCGATCCAATAACTGCGCGTCGGTCCGCGCGACGTATAAGTTGTGATGGTATCGTCGTTCCGCGCATCGGTTCCGTAGGAGTTGGAAGCACCGACGGTGATCGCAGAGGGCTCGTTACCGGGACAATGAATCTGACCATAGATTTTCCGGCCGCTACTGTCCTTGCCTGAATTTCCTGCGGCTGCGACTACCACGATTCCAGCATCGACCATACGACGAACCGCTTTGCAGACAGGATCGTTTAAGTACGAATCGATCGCCGACATGCCCAGACTCATGTTGGCAACTTTGATGTTGTACAAGGTGCGATTCGCCATGATCCAATCGACAGCTGCAAGAACACTGGAGCTTGTACCGCGACCGATAGAATTCAGAACTCGCAAATTAATGATCTTTGAATCCGGAGCGATGCCGGCATAAGCAGAGCTGTAATAGAGCTTATTCCCGGCGGCTATTGCTGCCACGTGAGTACCGTGTCCATATGGATCATCGACACGATTTTCACCGGTGAAGTCTTTACTGTAGACAATTCGGGAAACGTATGCGTCGTTTGTGAAAGATTTATGACTCGCATAAACACCGGAGTCTAAAATCGCTATTCCGATGCCAGAGCCTTCAAGTGTGATCGGGGTGCCCAACGAAGTTGTTGTGGTGCGTCGTGCTGCCGCACCGGTTGTTTGAGAGACGTGACCGTCAGCCTGAGCCTCGCGATCCGGCGTCACATAAGCAACTTCGTCAAAGTTCGCCAATTCATCAAGAGATCCACCAGGCAGTTCTACTAACAACGAATCGAGATGGCGGAAGTTTTGTTTCAGGTGGACACCATTTCGATTGAGAAAGCCGTTCAGGTCGCCGCTCATTGGTGCATCCAGCTGAATGATGACGTTGATGGAATCTCGACGATCAGACTTGTGCTTGCTCAGTGATTCCTGAAGGTCAGGTGCGATCTTGTTGTGTTGGGGCTTATTTGACTTGGCGCCAGCTCGATTCGTCACAGTGACAGTAACCACTGAGACAAGCAAGAAGAAGCTTGCTAGCCAGAGCATTCTGCGGAAGGGGGATGTTCGGTTCATATCTGGGAGTCAAAAACATTTCAGTATCAAAAGCCGCCAACAGAAATTGGCGAACCCCGAAGTGCAAGGACAATGCCGCAGGGGATGGAATGGGGAAAACCTTCGGATTTGTTGGAGAATTGCGAGGAAAGAGGCTCTAAGAAGCCTTTTAGTTATTGGACCCGTTAGCAGTCAACGTGAAAGGTGCCAAGTCATTGTGAAGCAGCTTTGCGGCGAATTGACCGACGGGGCACGATCGAAATTAAAACCTCAAATTTAAAGTGCAGTCAGGAAGGGCAAGCGACCAAACTCGAACCTCTTTGAAAAGCGCAGTCAGGAAGGGGCAAGCGACCAAACAACAACCAAAACCAACCAGGCCCTGAGCGCGTCCCCGCAGGTTCCAAGCCCCCGAATGGTAAAGTCAGATGTTCCCTCAATCGGTGCCTGCTTGGGGCTTGGAACCTGCGGGGGCGCGCTCAGGGACTGGTTGGTTTTGATTCCGTGTTCGTCCGCTTGCCCCCTTCCTGACTGCGTGTTCGCCTGGGGGTTGTTGTTTAGTCGCTTGCCCCCTTCCTGACGGGGCTTTCACTTGAACTGGTTCTACTTTGAAACAGGCGCGGCTAGGTACCAAACGTTATCGAACGGATCTTTAATCCACGCATTTCGATCACCATAAGGCTGATCCGTAGGCTCCAACATTGAAACGCCGCCAGCCTTTAGCGCCTGCTCGTACATTACATCGACATTGTCGACATAGAGGTAGATCGCAGTTGGCAGTGGTTGCTCGGGATAACGAGCTTCGCCAAGTTCGATTACCGAATCACCAACCTGAAGTTTAGCGTGCAGGATCATCTTTTCGTCTGCGTGGCGCATTAATTCTTTACCGCCGAATGCATTCGTTACGAAATCAATGAAGCGCTGCGCACCGATTGGGTGAAAGTAAATCGTAACGGTGTGCAGATCTTCCGCAATCTCCTTTAGGGGCACGAACGGCGTTGCAATGTACCATCGGTTTCCCGTTGGATCTTCCACGCCTCCAGAGCGCTCTCCGTATGGTTGATCTGCGGGTTCCATCAGAGACTTGCCGCCAGCTTCCAGCGCCCGTTTGTACGCTTCGTCGACGTTTGGTACATAAAGATGAATTGCCGTAGGCATTGGCTCAATGTGTTCGGCACCGCCGATCATGACCAACGAATCGCCGATGTTGACTTCAGCGTGCATGCCACCGGCTGAACCTGTAGAACGGAAATTCTCAGTTGCGCCGAAGGCGTAAGTAACAAAGTCGATCAGTTTATCCGGCTGACGAACAGTGAAATAGGGGGTCACTGAATGGAAGCCTGGACGGAGATCCTTGCCCGGTTTTGCTTGAGACTTACGCGCTTGCTGTTCGGCAAAGCTATCAACTTCGCGTTGCATGTCTTCAACTGGAACATCTTTCAAATGCGTTGAGACGTGCCACGTGTAGCCGAACGGATCCAAGAGCTGTCCGGCCCGATCACCGTAGAACTGATCTTCGATAGGACGTACGAGCTTTGCCCCGGCTTTGATCGCTATCTGCGCAAACGCGTCCACATCAGTTACGTCAAGATGAATCCTGATGGAAGAACCACCTATGGTCTGAGGACTCCGTGAATCGTAATCGGGGTATTCGTCAGAGAGACTCAAGACGGAATCACCAATTTGTAATTCCGCATGTCCGATCTTCCCGCTCGGCTCGGCAAGTACCATTAGTTCTTTCGCGCCGAATGCGGCTTTGTAAAAATCAATTGCCGCTTTGCCATCAGACACACAGATATGCAACGACACCGTCCGGGCCCTCGGCGCTTCTGTTTGTTTTGCTGAACTACTCATTGAATCACTCCCTGTTAGTTTTGCTTTGAGCTCAGCCTTAAACGTCTCACGTGGAAGACCAACGAGATCTCGAGCGACTTCGGAGAGGGCTGCTACTTCAGCATCCAAAGCCGGCAGATCATGACGCTGCTCGATAATCGAGCTTACTACATCGTCGAGTTGGTCAATGATTGGACGTTCAGTCATTGCTAGTGCTCAATTCAGTTAAATACTCAATCGGCTCCGCAGGTTCTCCAGCCCGCGAAACTGAAGTTGTTTGATCGCTCCTTCACTTCGTCCTAGTTCATCCGCGATTTCTCTGATGCTCTTCTCCTCGGCAAATCTCAGAACAATGACCCGCCGTTGATCGTCGGGCAGTTTGTCTAAAGCGCGAAATAAACGTGCACGCCGCTCGACTTCTTCCAGGTCAACAGCGGCCGCCGTCGTTTCTGTTGCTGATTGCGGATCGTTTATTTCACGCATATTCCGCCGCGCATGATCTGCGATTGCATTACCTGCAATTCGATAGAGCCACGCCGCGAAGGGTGCGCCACGCCATTTGAATTTGCCGAGATTTGCGAGTGCCTGTTGGAAGACGTGAGCAGTAAGATCCTGGGTCTCGGCGCGATCGCGAACCCGCCGCGCGACGTAAGCATACACGCGGTCGAAATGGAGTTCGTACAGCTCCGCAAAGCGGCTCGGGTCCTTCTGAGCAGCCTCGATCAAGAGCCGTTCATCGGATTCGGTAGCCTGACTCAAGTCTTACCAATCCTCGCAGCGTCCGGTTTTCTAATTACTAAAACTTCGAGGTGGGTAAAAAGTTACGCCCAAGTTCTATCCCCAGATTCGGCAGATTACACAGATTTTACCTGAAAGGGAGTCGATCTCTCTCAATCAATCAAAGAATCTCTGTAATCTGTGTAATCTGCGGACACTTCTTTCTTATTTCTTCAGCGCTTCAATCAGCACTCGCCCGGTTGCGGCACTGGGTTTGGTTATTCCCAAGAGAGCGCAGAGAGTTGGAGCAATGTCGGCAGGACTTGCGGCTTCGTAATAACGACCAGGATTTACACCCGCGCCCATAATCACTGTTGGCACATTGGTATCGTACGAGTAGGGCGAACCGTGCGTCGCAGTGATCGTTTCGTTTAGGTATTTGTAGGGCTCTGGAATCAACACGAGATCGCCACTCCTTGTTGGATAAAAGCCGTGCAGTGCGCGTCGCTCGATGGGGTCAGTGATAGAGGTTGCTCCTTGCTGTAGTTGTTTCCGAGTGAAGTAGCGAGCAATTCCCGGCACCATCAAAGCGCCCTTACCGGCGACCTCAGTGATTTCGTCGAGACTCACTCCATCGCGTTTCAATGCGTCATAGTTGAAATAGATGTTGCCATTCGTGAATGCGTCGCGAAGCGCGCCACTGTATTCATATTTGTAGATGTAGTCAGCGGTAGGATCCGGAGTCTTGTTTTGAGGGTTGTACCTTGCGTTGATTGCTGAACGTATCGCACCCATTACATCCTGACCGCGTATCCTTCCGCCACCTAAGCCCAGGGCCGCAGCATGTTCTGGAATTGGGGCGACTCCATGATCGGCAGTAAACGCGACAAGTGTGTTCGACAACCCGACACGAGCGTTAACAAAATCCAGTAACGAACCAATCTGCTGATCTACGCGGAGAGTCACGTCCATCACTTCCTGACTATATGGCCCATAACGATGGCCAACGTAGTCATCGGCGGAGAAACTTACTGTCAGGACATCCGTATCGTCGTCCTGACCCAGTTGTTCATTGACGATTGCCTGTTCGGTAAACGAGAGCAACAAGTCATTCGAGAAGGGTGTGTAGTCTAAGGCGTTGTAAAAAGCCCTGCCTACACTTGTTGCGCCGCCAGTCACTGTGTGTGGAAACGTGTTGGTGTCGCCTGCGACGGTTCCAATGTTCTCCCACGGAGGCGCATCAGCTCCGGCGCGTTTTAAGTATTCAGATTCTGGTAAGAGTCGTTCCCACTTCTTTCCGAAGAATTTATCGGCAGGATGAGTGTTATTAAACGCGACTACCCAATTAGGTAGCGCATTAAAATAGTAGGTGGACGAAACCATGTTTCCATTAATCCAGCTAAACCAGTACGCAGCATTAGCATGACGACCAGCTGGAAGAATGGCTGCGCGATCTTTGATCGAGATGCCGATTACTTTGGATCGATCATTTGACGCCAAACGCAATTCATCCCCGACCGTAGAAGACATCAAGCGTTTAGGACTTGATGCTGGTTCGTCGGGGGCACCACCCAGCGAAGTAACGGTCGTATCTGAAACACTGCTCACGTTCTTCCCGGTTGAACGATCCGGCCATTCGTTGCCGACAATCCCGGTTTCAGCCGGGTAGGCACCAGTCATCATTGTTGCGTGACCAGGCGCGGTGTAGGTGGGCATATGGTCGTAGTTCGATTGCGTCCATGAAGCACCATCACGCAGAAGACGTTTGAAACCATTTGGTCCGAACAGATCACCAAAGCGTTCGAGGTAGTCGTAACGAAATTGATCGACGGCGATTAGTAAAACGAGGCGAGGCCGTTTACCTCGTTGACCCGATTGCGGTGCGGACGTTTGAGTCGCACGTCTTTGACCTGGCTTAGCATCACCTAAGAAAAGGACGCTAACTAGAACAAGTAGAATTAGAGGCTTTATTTGCTGTCGAAGGATGCGGGTCATGAGGCACAATATTACTCGAAGCAGGTTTGAATCAGGAAAGAGAGCTATCCACAGATTACGCAGATTTCTTTTTGATTAATCGAGGGGCACCTACCGCCTTTAAAATGAAATCTGTGTAATCTGCGTAATCTGCGGATAAGTTACTCGTACCGCAGCGCATCGATCGGATCAAGTGCCGCCGCTTTTCGCGCCGGATAGTAGCCGAAGAATATTCCCACCGCTGCAGAGAAGATCACTGAACCGATGATTGCTGTCGTGGAAACGAGTGTAGGCCAACCAAGCATCACTGGAATTACTAATGAAGCAGAGATTCCAAGCAGGATGCCTATTACGCCACCCGTCAGACTCAACACAATCGACTCAATCAAAAACTGAGTTCTTACCGCCGATGAGCGTGCGCCAATCGCCATACGAATACCAATTTCACGGGTACGTTCAGTCACCGAGACAAGCATGATGTTCATGATGCCGATACCGCCGACGAGCAGCGAAACACCGGCGATGCTACCAAGCAGCCAGGTCATTATGCTGTTTGTCTCATTCGCAGCTTCAGCGACATCCGACATATTTCGCACTGTGAAGTCATCCGGTTGGTTGCCGGCGAGCTTGTGACGCTGTCGCAGCAGATCGGTGATCTGCAACTGAGCTGTGTAAGTCGAGTCCGCGGATATCGCCGACACATATGCAACCTGAATTCGAGTTGTACCAAGAATCTTCTTTTGGACTGTTGTGTACGGAGCAAAGGCGACGTCGTCCTGATCGCGGCCCTGCGGATCCTGACCTTTGCGACCCAACACTCCAACAACTCGGAAAGGCATATCCGAAACACGAACGTATTGTCCGACCGGATCCATTCCGGAGAAGAGATTGTCGACAATCGTTTGACCAATGACGATCACACGGGCCGCTGAACGCACATCGCTATCCGTGAAGAACTCTCCGCTTTGTATCGTCCACTTGCGGATGCTCGGAAAATCCTGACTGACTCCCGTCACTTGCGTATTCCAGTTTTGATTACCAACCACGAGTTGCGAGCGTGAGTTGATGTTTGGACTGACCGCCGACACGCTGGGAACTTCACGTTGAATCGCTTGCAGATCATCTTCCGTCAATGTGTTTGTTCCGCTGTCGCCCGTACCGCTGCGAACGCCACCTACATTTTGGGCACCCGCACTAACAAACAACAGGTTGGTACCGAAACTCGAAATCTGGGCCTGAACCGAGGCCTGCGCACCCTGGCCAATGCTGACCATTGCGATTACGGCGCCCACGCCAATAATCACGCCCAGCATTGTTAAGGCAGCGCGCATCTTGTTACGCGCCAGGGCTCGATAAGCTATTCGAACGATCATTAGGAAAGTCATAGTCTTTTCTTTGGTCTTCGGTCTTTGGTTTTTGGTCTTTGGTGTTAGTGCACAGCCGCTCGAATCTAAGGTCAAAGACCAAAGACCCAAGGCCAAAGGCCATTACTCTTCATCCTCATCTTCTTCAACCGCCGGAAGATTCTTCAGTTCTTCCGCCGCATTCCGCGGCTTCTCGACCGGGTAATCCTTTTTGATCTTTCCGTCTTTGAAAACAATCACTCGGTCGGCGTACTCCGCGATGTCGGTCTCGTGCGTTACCAGTACCAATGTAATTCCTTGTTCACGATTCAACCGTTGGAAAATCTCCATCACTTCAATCGATGTGCGTGAATCCAGGTTTCCGGTCGGCTCATCTGCCAGGATCATTGCCGGATGATTTACCAGAGCTCTCGCGATCGCGACGCGCTGCTGCTGTCCCCCGGACAACTGGTTCGGATGATTTTGTTCACGACCGGCAAGTCCTACGGCAGCCAAGGCTTCTGAAGCTCGACGTTGGCGTTCAGCTGTGTCGATCCCTGCGTACAACATCGGAAGCTCGACATTCTCCATTGCCGATGTCCGCGACAAGAGATTGAATCCTTGAAACACAAACCCGAGTTTTTGACTGCGGATGTCGGCACGCTCATCTTTGCTTAACTGTGAAACATCCTGACCGTCCAGTATGTAGGTGCCCCGCGTGGGTCGATCCAAACAACCAAGAATGTTCATGGTTGTCGACTTACCTGAGCCGGATGTTCCCATGATAGCGACAAACTCGCCTTCATTAATGGTCAAAGACACACCACGCAATGCGTGAACTTCCACGTCGCCCATGGTATAGGTCTTGTGAATGTGATCCAGCTTGATGACCGGCTCAGCTTCGGGTAACTGATCAATCGCTGCGCTAATGAACGGTTGCTGTATCTGTTGTTCGATAATCGCTGACATCGTTTTACCTTTTCTCTGCGTTCTCTGCGTCTCTGCGTCCTCTGCGTCTCTGCGATTGAATCGTAATAGGACCTATTGGACCTATATGACTTATTTACAGTTAACCTTATCTCCTGCTTCCACCACCGATTCCGCCACGCTGTCCACCAAATCCTGGCGCGGTCTGCGTAGTTGTCTGGGGCTTGCTATCACCAGAAATATTTTCGCCGATGATCACGACGTCTCCCTCGTTCAGATTTCCTGAAGTCACTTCAGTCGACGTTCCATCACTCAATCCGACTACTATTCTGCGTGCCTGCGGTTTTTGATCGGAGCCGAGCACCCAAACGAGTCGCGTTTGTCCAGCCAACACCGGCGAGGTTGACGGAGTGATCCGATCTTGGCCGTTGTTGTCGCTGTTCTGTTGCCATCTACGTTGACCGTTGCCTTGACCAGTGCCTTGTCCATTGCCCGAACCACTGTTGCTCCGGTTCTGGTTTGTGGTCTGTGGTCTGTATCGCAGTGCTGAGTTCGGAACTTTCAGCACGTTGTTGCGCTCATCGATCGTGATGGTCAGATTTGCAGTCATACCGGGCTTAAGCTTTTGATCCGGGTTATCGACATCGAAAACAACGTTATAGGTCACAACGTTTTGCACGGTCTGCGGATTCAGACGCATCTGTTGAATCGTGCCCTTGAACTCTTTACCTGGAAACGCATCAACGTTAAACGTTGCGCTCTTGGCCTGTTCTACTAAACCCATGTCGGCCTGATCGATGTTCGCTATCACCTGCATCTTGGTTAAGTCGTTCGCAATCGTAAACAGAGTTGGCGCCGATAAACTTGCAGCGACCGTTTGTCCAACGCTCACGTCGCGCGAAACAACGATTCCATCAATTGGCGACGTAATAGTTGTGTGACTCAGATTTACCTCAGCCAGTGTCAACGCTGCCTGGGCCTGCTGAACTTGCGCTTGAGCTTGTTGGACCTGGGCCTGTGACTGACCGACCTGGGCCTTCGATTGTTCTAACTGCGCGCTTGCTTGAGCCTGGCCGGCGCCAGCCGATGATTTTTCATTGATCATTGCCTGATTTAGTTGTGCCTGCGCCTGGTTGTAACGTGCGTCTGCCGTTCTGAATGCAGTTTGCGCAATCTCCAGATCGCGCTTCGCAATGACGCCGGCGTTGGCCAGTGATTCCTGCTGCTTCAGCGAACTTTCCGCATCGTCGCGCTCAGCTTTCAAGACTGCTACGTTTGCTTGTGCGGCTGACACTCCTGATTGTTGATTTTGTACGGTGGATTGCGCGGCCAATAACTTCGCCTGGGCATCAGCAGTTCCCGCGCGAGATGAGACAACACCCGCGCTCGCTTGCGCTAACGAAGCTTTCGCATTTTCGAGATTGGCACGGGCTTGCTGAACTTGAGCCTGAGCTACTGACGGGTCAAGTTGGGCGATTACCTGTCCTTTCTTGACGACGGAATTGAAGTCGGCGTTTAAAGCTGAAATCGTTCCGGAGGCCTGACTACCGACCTGAACGGTGGTCACTGCCTGAAGAGTACCGGTCGCAGTGACTGTATTTCTCAGGTTCCCACGTTCGACTTTAGCTGTCATGTACTCGGCTGCGCTCGCGCGGTTGCTCCAAAAAGCAAAACCGGCAAATGCGACTACGAGCACCGCACCAAGGCCGATAGCCAACCGGGTCTTTTTGCCCAGCTTCAAAGTCGTCAGCTTATTAATAGGATTGAATTTCGATAGATTCATTGTTTTTTGGCGTCTTTTGGCGCGCATTCCTCACTGTAAAAAGTCAAAAAATCCTGTCACAGCTATAAAGACACCGGGGAGGGCGAGGGGGTTACAAGGCTGCGAATCTATTGCCGATTTCCGATTGCCAATTGCCGATTCCGAGCAAAAAATCCAAGAATTAGCAAATATCAACAAATCGGCAATTGGAAATCGGCAACTACTAAAGCTGTAACCAATTCCGCCAATCCCGTGTCTTCCTTTGTGTAAGGGAGGCTCCCCGAAAAAAAGAACAAGGACTTAGGAGAAAATTAAACGACGATGAAGAAACCACGTTTTAAGACACTAGCAATAGCCACTCTCTCCGCGATTGCTTTAGCAACTTCGATCGCAGTTGCCCAGACAGTTTCAACGAGTCAGGACAACACCAAAGGTGCACATAAGGGTTGGCACGATCGCGAGGGTCGAAGAGGACATGGCTGGGGAGGGATGCGAGGAAATGCCTTCCGTCAGCTCAATCTAACTGAGGACCAGAAAGCGAAAATGAAACAGTTTCGCGAAACGTTTGCTCAGACCAACAAACCGCTAATGGATCAACTCCGCGCCAAGCGTCAGGAGTTGCGTCAGGCCAACGAAGGCGGTACGTTCAATGAAGCGCTGGCTACTCAGAAACTGACGGAGATGGCAAGTCTTGAAGCCAAGCTCATGGGTGAGCGGTTTAAGCTTCATCAGGAGACCCTTTCCGTTTTGACTGCTGAGCAGAAAGCCCAGCTGGAACAGTCCAAAGCGCAGTTCAAAGCAAAACGCGGCGAAATGCGCAAAGACGAAAACAAGTAAGCGTCTCCCCCACGGATGGGCGGACTGCACACATTCGTCCAAGACAGTCCGCCTTCCGTTACTCCGATGAGGACCGCTTCTGACAAACGGGCTCGAACAGGTCTCAGACTTGGACCTTGCGCGGCAGGCGCAGGAAGGCGATGAGTTTGCTTTTTCAGAGATCGTTCGTCGTTACAGTCCGCGGGTGTTTAGCGTTGCGAATAGGTTTTTTCGACAGCGAAGTTCAGTTGAGGAAGCAGCGCAGGAAATATTCTTGAAAGCGTTCACTCAACTTAAGAGTTTTGAAGGACGTGGCTCAATGGAAGGATGGCTAACGCGAATCGCGACCAATACTTGTTTGAATATGTTGCGGAGCGCAAAGCGCCGGCCTGAGTTGGCGGTAGCCGATCTAACTGAGGACGAAACGGCATGGTTAAGCCAACAGACTTCGTCAGTTGAGCATCAGCCGAGGTCGGTCGAAGACACTTTGATTGCGGCGGATTTGGCGGATCGAGTGCTTGAAGTTTTACCTGCGGAAGACCAGCTGGCGCTCTTGATGATTGATGGTGAAGATGCATCGGTGAAGGAAGTTGCGGAGGCAACAGGTTGGTCAGAGTCAAAGGTCAAGGTTCGAGCCTTTCGAGCGCGGAAGAAACTTCGTGAAGCTATGGAAAAGCTCTTAAACAAGGGGAGAAAGTCTCAGGTGGGAGGCCCGGTTACCCATGAAAGTTGAACATATCATCGAGATTCTCGACAGCACGTCTCTCAAGAACTTGTCTGCAGAGCAGTTGAAGATCGTGCAGATACACATTCGAGACTGCATGTCGTGCGAAAGCGCTTACCAGGCTGCCAAAGTTTCGAGTCGTCTAATTAAGGAGCGAGCGCAAACAACCGTTGAGCCCTCGCCTTTCTTCCAGACGAAGGTGATGGCCGCGTGGCGTGAGCGTCAGGCCGTTGAAAATACTCCGGTACTGTCTCGCTTATGGAAATCGGCGGGTGCGTTGGTGTCGTCAATGGCTCTGACAACAGTGGCTCTGGCAGCGCTTAGCTTCGTCATTCCGGCTCCGATTTCAACCTCTGCGGAAGAGACGGCCACAGCATATTCGGCAGAGTCTGTTCTGCTGGGCCAGACGTCTGATGATCAGATGAGTTACGACCAGGTGTTGAGCACAATCTACGTTGATGGTGATGAAGGAAAATAAGTTATGAACATCACTACTAAAAACCGGTGGCAGGTTCGAGTCATAGCTGCGATTATCTTCGCACTCGGCTTTACGACGGGCATTCTGGCAGTGAACCTCTATCGTAGTCTCGCGCGCAATGTGACGCCACGCGATCGGTTTGAGCAGTTGTCAGATCGCTTGCAACTGAACGCTGATCAAAAGACAAAAGTGCAGCAGATCTTCAGTGACACGCGAGAGCAGCTTAAAGGTTTGCGCAAGGAGTCTGAACCAAAGGTAACGGACATTCGCCGTCAGGCTGATGAGAAATTGCAGCAGGTCTTAACTCCGGAGCAGTGGAAGAAGTTTCAGGCAATTCAAGAGGAGATGCGTCAGAAAAGAGCACGTGGCGGTCCGAGCGGGGACTGAAATGTCCGACGAACCTTAGTTTGTCGTGCGTTCCAAACCAGGGCTTTTAGTTGGCTACCACGACAAACTAAAGTTCGTCGGACATTAGAGCTTCGGTGGAAGAAGTTTCAGGCAATTCAAGAGGAGATGCGTCAGAAAAGAGCACGTGGCGGTCCGAGCGGGGACTGAAATGTCCGACGAACTTTAGTTTGTCGTGCGTTCCAAACCAGGGCTTTTAGTTGGCTACCACGACAAACTAAAGTTCGTCGGACATTAGAGCTTCGGATCAATCAACGCCTTCAGTACCGCGCCCGAAGCCACTTTGGAAAGCGCTTCATTAGCATCCTTCAATCCAAACTTAGTCAACCTCATGTCGCTCCAGGGCTGAGCTCTCGTTTCATCAGAAACGATTTCAACTCCACGATAGAAGTGCGAAAAATCTGATCCCCAGCATCCTCGCACATCCAAATGCTTTCGGTTCAAATCTGAGTGCGGATTGAATTCAACCGGTCCGTGGTCTGTGTACTGCCCGACAATGACCACACGGCCGGCGTCTCTGGTGAAGCGCATCGCCTGCACCACCGCTTCGGCGACGCCAGCAACTTCGATCGTCACATCTGCACCTCTGCCTGATGTCTGCTCCATGACCCAATCGAGTCGTGCTTCGACGTCGTGTGTTTCGATATTGAGGACTTTACTCGCTCCTGCTTGTAACGCCGCATCAAGTCTCGACTGCGGTGCACCAATACAGAGAACACGCAACGCTCCGCTCATCCGTGCGAGAAGAATCGCGTTTATTCCGACTGGGCCAGAGCCGAGAATAAGAACTGTGTCACCGATTCGGATCTCACCGCGTTCAATCGCATGCAACGCAGTGGGTAACGCACAGCCGCCGGCCATAAACGTTTCGGCATTCATGTCGAGCTGAATGCAGCGCGTCCCTGGTTTTAGATAAACGTGTGTGGCCCAACCGCCGCAGAGTCCGTCAACGAATCCGTAAGTTATTCCGTAAACCTTGCGATGAGGACAACGAGTGGTCGCCTTTGCAACGAGACAGTACCAACAGGCATTACAAGTGCGATGGACATCAAGGAATGTAATTCGATCACCTTCGCGAAAACGTTGACCATTGACGTCTAACAACTCGCCGCGAATTTTCTCCAGACGTCCAACCGAAACATGTCCTGGAACCAGTGGGTACGGAACGCTAGAGAGCAGGCCACGATGCAGGTAAACATCAGTGCCGCAAACTTCTGAGAATTCGACTTCGAGAAGCGCCGAGTTTTGTTCCAATTCTGGTGGCGCCACTTCGCGAAGTTCGACGGGGCTGTGTGGTGTGGGGATAATCGCGACGATAGGCATGGCAGAATAATAGCAATGATCGCGCGAGTATAGGACCTATATGACCTGTTAGCCTGCCTCGACTTGAATCCGCCTCACATTCTCTGTATAAGAATTTTTCCCGATTCCAAAACCCTCCAAAGGAACAAACACGTGCCGCAGAGTCGACACCGAAAAATCAACAAGAGAAAGAAACAGAGGGCCCAGCGAGCTGCTGCTGAAGCGCGTCGCGGCCCTTCATTATTTAGCACGCGAAATCTCCGCATCGGAGCAATTGCAGTTGTCGCAATACTGGGGTTGTCAGTTGTCGCGTATTTGATCGTCAATCGACCGAAGGCGAGTGGTCAATACATCACCACAGCGTCGGGTCTTCAGTACATGGACGAGAAGATTGGCGACGGCCCAAGTCCCAAGGCGGGTCAAACTGTGACCGTTAATTATCGAGGGGTCACTCAAAGCACCCAAAAAGAATTTGACAGTTCCGCAAAGCACGGCGCACCCGCTGATTTCCAGATCGGAGTCGGCAAGGTCATCAAGGGTTGGGATGAAGGACTCATGACGATGAAGGTTGGAGGGAAAAGAAAGCTCATCATCCCTGGCAATTTAGCGTACGGAAAGTTTGGCAGACCGCCCGATATCCCACCGAATGCGACGCTCGAGTTTGACGTCGAATTGTTAGGCATCAAGTAACAGATATGTCCGACGAACTTTAGTTTGTCGAGTCGTCGGTTACAAAGCCCTAAGCCTCTTGCGTGCCATGACTTTTAGCAGCGACAAACTAAAGTTCGTCGGACAGCTAACCGCTTCTCAATCTGATGTTTTTCTTGCAGGACAATTGCGTTTCGGTCAACGACTGGTTCTCCCTCTTGCCTTTATCGTAAACTATCTTTCTCTCCTCTTGACTGCCCCAGCTAATCGAAACTTCGGGAGGTTTTTATGAGAAAAGCTTTTCAACGCGCGGCACACGGCGTGGTGCTCTGCCTGCTGATTGTCGGACTCGCAACTTCGCTATCAGCCCAGGGTAAAGGTCAGGGAAATGGTGGTGGTCGAGGGAGCGGCAGTGGTCCGCCGTCCGGCGCTGGAGTTGATCGCGGATTAGGAAATGCCTCAGATAGATCTGGCGGTCGTTCTGACGACGGTCTCGCGAACGCCTCAATGCGTTCCAATGGCCGCTCGGATGACGGTCTGGACCGCGCACGCCGAGCTCAAGACAACTTGCGGCGTGCAGACAACGATCTCAACGATCATCCTGGGGTGCCACAGACCCTGCATGTAAGCGCAAATAGTTTGCGCAGTGGTTATCAGGCAGCTCTCGCGACCAATCCCGATTTGACGTTCGGTAACTATGTTGCCGCAACGAGACTTGCACAGAACCTGGGCACACGGTTTCCAAACATCACTCGCGATAACATTTTGGCTGGTTTAGCTGCGGGCCACAGTCTTGGGCGAACTCTCCAAAATCTTGGTTTAAGCAGCGACGAATCAAAGGAAGCGCGCAAGCATGTAGATGAAGAGATCAAGCAAGCTAAGAAGATGAAGTCGTAGGATGATTTCAAAAGCTTTAAGTGAATGGGTCTGCGTCTAAACCCGCAGGCCTTTTTCATTGTGATAAGGTTTTTGATTGACTCTCTGTGCGTTCTCTACGTTCTTTGCGTCTCTGCAGTGCTTTCGTGATTCGTTCTCGACTAACCTGTAAATGACGAGCCACGAATCATCAGGACCAACGCAGAGACGCAAAGAACGCAGAGAACGCAGAGAATCGAAAAAATGAACGTTATTCAGGGTTAATGCGGCGCTCTCGCACTATGTGATGGTGATCACATCTTCTCTCTGCGAAGGTTGGTTGATTGCAAACGCGCATAGCGTTAATCTCCCATGTGACATTTCAGGACCGCCCGTTCTCCAAAACCAGGAGCGATAACATGAGCAACAATACCCTGACGATTACTGATAACCGCACAGGAAAGCAGTACCAACTGGCTATTGAGAACGGGACCATCAAAGCGATGGATCTTCGTCAGATTAAAGAGTCAGACGATGATTTTGGCCTGATGACATACGACCCGGCATTCATGAACACTGCTTCGTGTAAAAGCAAGATAACCTTTATCGACGGCGACAAAGGAATCCTCGAATATCGTGGCTATCCCATTGATCAGTTGGCTGAGAAGAGTACTTATCTCGAAGTAGCTTATCTTTTACTTAACGGAGAACTGCCTACTGAAACTCAACTGCAAGCCTGGACGAAAAACATCACGTACCACACCTTTATCAACGAGAGTATCAAAAAGGTCATTGATGGATTTCACTACAACGCGCATCCAATGGGGATGTTTGAAGCGACCCTGGGGGCGTTATCAACTTTCTATCCAGACGCTAAAGACATCTTCAACGTTGAGTGCCGTTGGAAACAGATATATCGCCTAATCGCAAAGGTCCCCACGATTGCGGCTTTCGCGTTCCGGCATCGGATCGGAATGCAGTATTCATATCCTGACAACGATCTCAGTTACGAGGGCAATTTCCTCAACATGATGTTCAAGACGACTGAGCTGAAGTACCAGCCAAACCCGGTTCTCGAACGCGCATTAACCGTCCTTTATATTCTGCACGCCGATCATGAACAGAATTGCAGCACGAACGCGATGCGAAGTATTGGGAGTGCACACACAGATCCGTTTTCGGCGCTGGCGGGAGCGGCGGCGGCGCTATATGGACCATTGCACGGCGGTGCGAACGAAATGGTGCTGCGAATGCTCAATGAGATTGGCTCAATCGACAAAGTTCCGGACTACATCAAGCGTGTAAAAGCCGGCGAGTTTCGATTGATGGGCTTCGGACATCGTGTTTATAAGAACTACGACCCGCGCGCTCGCATAATCAAAAAGGTTGCATACGAAGTTTTTGAAGTCACCGGAAAGGATCCGCTGCTGGATATTGCACTGGAACTGGAGCGGATCGCGCTTGAAGATGAATACTTCGTTAAGCGGAGGCTGTATCCAAACGTAGACTTCTACTCCGGGATCATCTACCAGGCGATGCGTTTTCCGGTCGACATGTTTCCGGTGATGTTTGCAATTCCGCGCACGAGTGGTTGGTTGGCCCAGTGGGTTGAGCTACTGGAGGATGAAGATCAAAAGATTGCGCGACCGAGACAGATCTATTTGGGTCAACGGACGAGAGATTATGTGCCGATTGAGAAGCGGGCGTGATGAATAGGTCCAATAGGTCATATAGGTCCTATACTCCGATTACTGGCCACTGACTATCCTTGCCGCAATCTCTTTCAACAGCTTCGCGCAAACTGTTCCGGTGACGTGAAGGGGATCCATACGTGGATTGAATTCCACAATGTCTGCGCCAACAACCCTTCCTCTAACACGCTGAATGATATCGATAGCCTGTCGCGTAGAGAGGCCGCCAGGTTCGCGATGAGAAACTCCTGGTGCGAAGGCTGGGTCCAAAGCGTCCATGTCGAATGAAATATAGAGTGGCGCATCAAACTCCAGCGTCAAGCCTTCACGAAGGTTCTTCATCTCAATCGCTTCGACGCCAAACTTATTCACTTGCTCGCGTTGATGAGCATTGAATGTCCTGATGCCTACCTGAACGAGCCGCTTCACAAGTTTCTCTTCCATGATTCGCGCAAATGGACTCGCATGTGAATGACGATTTCCCTGAAAGCTGTCGTAGATGTCCGGGTGTGCATCGAAGTGCAGAATGGTCAGTGGCTGGTATTTGCGTGCGAACGCTCTGACGATGGGGTAAGTGATCGAATGATCACCACCAAGACAGATCGGTGCGAGCTCGTCATTCAACAGAGTTGAGGTAGAGTTCTCAATGAGCGAGAACATGTCACTTCCCGAGACAGGCTCAATGTCGCCAGCGTCAAAGAAGGTCGAATCGCCAGAGAGATCAGTTCCATTCTCCGAAGTTAAATGCCAGGCCTCTGAGCGCAGCGCGGCACGAATTTGAGACGGCGCTTCGGCCGCCCCTTTCATAAATGATGAGTTTTCATCGTAACGGAAACCGATTAATGCGAGCTTTGGTTGAGGTGATGTAGAGCCGGATGTTTCAGACATATGCGATCCTCAAGTAAGACACTACAAGTAAGGAAGGGCGGTTTACCCCCGCCAGCCTCCGATCACTTTAGATGGGGATCAGCGGGGGTAAACCGCCCTTCCTTACTTGTACTTTTCTCACTAGCTCCCGTTCTTTTCGGGAATGTGTAATTTCAAGGGCGAATAAAAGATTTGGTGCACCCGGCAGGGCTCGAACCTGCGACCTTCTGATTCGAAGTCAAACCCACACCGTTATCAGAAATTATCAACAACCATTAAATCCGCGTTTAGCCCGCCGTTGTTGATACTGTAGCACGTCTTCGTTATCAACCGTTATCAGAAATTATCCGTGGTACTCAAGGAAACTGTGTGCCGATTTGTGTGTGAATTTTCTTGTATCTGTACTCAGATGTGAGTATACTGGCGTCTGAGATGAAGAAACCAATAACGGTTTACAAATGCAAGTGCGAACGTTGTGGCGCGACCTGGATCTCAAGAGTTGACGATCCGAAGCGTTGCGCAAAATGCCGTTCACCGTACTGGAATCGAAAGCGTGAAAAGAAGCGGGTCAGCAAGGCGCGTAAACGCCAAAGCTGACCCTGGACCCTCAACTTCCCTTTGCAACGAAAGGTCATTGAAGATATGAGTCAGAATAACACGTCAGAACAATTCAATAACGACTTGCGAGAGCGGATGAGAATTCACCAAGCGATTGGGAACCTCATCGGCGAAAGCAAGGCAAAACTTTTCCAAACAAGCCGTGAAGGCGGAGATATTGTAAAAGCGTGCAATCGGTTCGTGACCGATATCATGTTGGGATTTGGCCGCATGTTTGCGCGGCCGGATCTGTTCGGCGCTCCGCATGTCCACGAAGATCATATAACTGCGAAAACTTCCAAAGACGAACCCGAGTTGCTTACAGACGAACAGTTAGATCAAATCGTTGAGGATATCTGCGGCAAAAACTATGACAACCTAGCGGCGTCGGCCTTGGTCCTGCTGATGGATGAGATTGAACGCCGTTTAGAACATTCACAGTTAGAGGATCTTGCTATTCACATCGGCCGGCGTGCTTTCACTTACACGACAGCGGAGTGCAACGCCCAACAGGCGTTGATTGCATCGATGCGCGGCGAAACGGAGGGCAATCATGCCGCAAACTGAACCTTTACTTACTCACGCCGAAATCGAGCGAATTGCAGACCGTCTAGCTGTTCTTCTGGAAAATGACTATGAGGGGATCGGTTTGCTAACACTGCTGCTAGCTCACTTGGAGCGGATCCAGTTCGACAGATTAAACATTGATAGCGTTCTACAGACCACCAAGCGGCGTTTATTTGCTGGAAGCCCTGACTCAGAAGAGGCGCAGGACAAGTTCGAAGAGAAACTCTGGCGCGACCGAGCGGAATTGCTCAAGTTTCCGAACGAGAAAGGGGCGAGCGCATGAAACCTAAAGGCTCAATCTTCGAACGTATCGCGTGTAAGAAAGACCACGTACACGTCAAAAAGGGCACTAAAAAGTGCCCTACTACCTGGTGGGCGCGAGTGATTCACGTGGATCCTGAGACTGGTAAGCAGCACGATCGACAAAGACGGGCAGACAATAAAGCCGCAGCCATAGACGCCAGGAATAAGCTGGTAGCGGAAATTGAAGCAACCGCCGGCCGTTCAATTGGCACAGAGCGTATGACCTTCGCGGATCTCTGTGACTATTTTGAAACTCACTACTTGAAGGAAGCTGAATACGTCGATGGCCGTAAGGTTTCTGGCCTCCGGTCCCTTGCTACAGTCAAAACTCAATTACAGACCTTAAAAGATCACTTCGGCCAGCGTCATCTCCGTTCACTTACCTATGGCGCTATTCGAGACTTCCGCGGAGTCCGACTGAGCGTTAAGACTCGTCATGACCAGCAGCGATCAATTACTTCAGTTAATCGCGAGCTTGCCTTACTGCGTCGGATGCTGAATATCGCTGAGGATGAACGGTGGGTAATTAAAACCCCGTTCAGGAAGGGCCTCATCTCTATCGCAGACGAAAAGAAACGCGAGCGCATTATCACTCGCGACGAAGAGAAAGCGCTTCTAGCAGCCTGTGACGCGCCAAAACGTGGACATCTAAAGCCTATCATCATTGCCGCGTTAGATACCGGTTGTCGATTAGGTGAACTCTTAAAACTTCGCTGGCGTGACGTGGACCTCGACAACGGGCAAATCACACTCATTGCCTTTAACACGAAGACTGCAACCGCTCGCACCGTTGCTATAACGACTCGGCTGAAACTTGAACTTGAGCGATTAAAGGCAGATGCGCCAGACGATCCTCGAATGCGAGTGTTTGGAATCGTTAGTAACGTTAAAAGCGCGTTCACAGGGGCAAGGAATGACGCGGGGCTTAGTGATTTACGATTCCACGATCTCCGCCATAGTGCCGCAACGCGATTAGTTGGCGCACACATACCACTTGCTGAAGTCGGACGCATCCTGGGCCATTCTCAGCCAAGCACAACCTATCGCTATGTCAATGCAGATATGGAGACAGCCAGACGCGCGGCCGCGGCTCTCGATAACTTTCACGCGATCCCCGAGGAAACAGCCAACGCGCCAGACCTGGTAAACTAAAAACAAATCTCAGATCCCAATAATCACACAAAGCGGCAGGCTCTCAGGCTTGCCGCTTTCTCATTGGAAGAAATGAATAACATTCGCCACAACGTCCGGAATGTTTGTGAAAATGATTCCGAAAAGGAGCCAGACGATACCGATTACTTCGTAGTGAAAATCCCCCACCGCCAGGTCCTCTATTTGTCGCGATAACCTCGTTTCTCCGGCAGTTCGTTCTTGTCTTTCTTGTTGTAAGGTTTGATTGATTGCAGCAAGCTGGGTCTCATTACGCTCAATCATCTTTCTGTGTTCTTCGGAGAGCCGATCCAGGTTCTGTTCCAGCAGTTGAACTCGTTGCTCAATCGTGGCGTTGTCAGCCGCGCCGAATTTGAGGTTTACCGGACCGGTTCTTATATTTAATCTCCCGGTTGCGGTTGCAATTGACGTGTGCTCCTTTCCCCGAAACGTATCAGCAAGCAACCTTAACCACTGCCGAACTCTGCCAAACAATGAGGGTTGGCCGAACTGTTTCCGAGTCTCACTTAGACCTTGGGCGACCAATAAGAGTCCGAAAAAGTCGAGCAAGGTGCCAGCGTACAAAATTTCCACGCTTACACCCGCTCTTGCTCCCAGAACTTTGCCCAATATGCCACTGACGAGAAGGCCGCCCGCTGCAATCCAAAACGGTGCAGCACCTTTTGTTATAACTAACCAGAGATTGCGCCATTGAATTCGCATGAGGGGATCTTCTTTGGTTTCAGAAAACACTGCGCGGTTCTGATTCCCAATCAGAACGTTTTTCCTTAAATCCTTAACAAATTTGCCGGTTTGCACACTCCACACACAGGAATTCACACTATTTTGCCCTAAAAAAGGCTAATTTTCCCGCCCTGGAAAGGTAAAAACCAACCTTTCGCAACTTTTTTGTTTGTAGTCATTCGTTAACGAGTTTGCGAAGAGCGGCATTGCGTTGCTGTTTAAGCTGATTGATTAAATCGTTAGCGGCGCGGCGTCCCTCACGAATACGCGCATCGGCTTCTGATTTAGCCTGGCGCGCGAGGGCGTTAGAATTCTGCGTTGCGATTTGTATTCGTTCACGTTCAAAGCGTCTTATGTCGGCGGCGGCTTGGCGCTCGAACGTCTTTTGTTCCGAGATAAGTGCAGCACTACGTTGACGCTGCAAGGCTAAGACGGCAGCATCAGTCTCACGTTTGATTTGAAGAATTGCTTGGGCTTGTTGCTTTTCTGCTGCTACCGCAGCAGCCGCAGCACCCTCGCTTGATCCTGATGCCGGTTTGCTATCAACGAGGCTTAACTTCACCGCCGATGCGGCGAGCTTCTTTAATCCGTCGAGTTCCGCAGCAAAGGCTGAACGGACGCGCTTGAACTCATCAACAGCTGGCCGGCTATCCGCGTCCAGGGTGAACAATAACGAAAGTGCGTTAGCGCTCATAAACTCTCCGTTTAACTGTGTCGCCCTTGAATTATGCGGGTCGCGGTATCAAGGAATCCGAAACCCACCCGCTCTGACTGTAGTATGCCGTTGGGCCGCACGCCCTTTTACAGTCAGCCAATAGCCGCCGGCCGATGAGCCCGACGACTAAAACCCTTTAAGCTGCAGTAGGTGGTCCAATTCGCAGTTGCCGCCCTCGTTCATCAGCAGCTTGTTTATATAAAGCATTGATTCGATCAGTCTCGCGCTGTTCTGCTGCGATTCGGCGACGCTCTGCTTCCTTCCGCCGCTCATTGACCTCATTTTGCCGCAAGCCTTCCGCGATGATGCTGAGTACATTGCTGACAACCTCGCCAAACGGATGCAAAGCCTCGAGGTGGCCCATTCGCGCCGGGATCGGCAGCGGCTGATGACCCACTGACTTTTCCAATCGCCGCAGCTCGCTCTGTAATTCATGCCAGCGCTTCAGCGCTTCAAAAGCAGGCTGTGCTTTCTCTTCAATCGCCGCATGTAATTCGACTCGCCGTTTGTCGTATTCGATTTCGGTTCCGCCAATCTCGCGTTCACATTCTTCAATTCGGGCGAGAGTTGCTTTCCGGCTTTCTTCGGCTTCCTGCGCTTCGAGTAGTTGTCGTTTCTGAAGAAGCATCGAATCGAGTTCGGCTATCGTCTCTTCAAGCGCTGTTCTCGCTGAATGCGCCATCGTAACGGCCTTCATTGTTAAGTCGTTCTGGTTTTTTAGTAGTGCGGCTTTCGCTGTTTCATGTTCCGCGATACCTTTGTCAAGTTGGACCATTAACGCCCTGCGTCGCTTCTCAAGTTCCGTTATCTCCGTTTTTAACTTCATGGCTCGCCTCTCTAAAGAACTTTGATGCCTGGTCCTATACGGCCTTTCGGCATTTTGGTTAAACGCGATTCTTCTGGAGCTTTGATCGCAATTGGTTTCAGAACGGTTCGCGACTTTGCTTGTGGTGTTCGCAATGGACTTGTGATTTTTACCTGTCGTGGTCCATGTTTCGTTTTCATCAGATATTTTGTCCTTTCAGTGTTCAGAGTTAACAACAGTGATGCCCGATCGCGTTCGCAGCGGATCATCAGGTAAGTTTTTCGGATCGGGAGGAAACACAGAGATACCCGCTCGTTGTTCAAGAGGTATCCCATGCGCTTCTTCGCGTTCTTTCACCTCACGGCGAATCTTGTCAAAAAATTCTTTGGTAAACTGTTGGGCCATATAACTACTTCTCCTTTTAGGCAACAATGCGTCTCATCATTTCTTCTGCTCGTGAGACTCTTATGACCGCGGAAGAAGCAAGTGCTTCTAGTTCCGTATCAGTGATAATTCTGCCGCCGGATTCACAATTGAGTTGTCGCTGTCTGAGAGTCCGCAGAATCTCATCCAATTGCTTTCCCTGACATGCCATTGCAAAGGCAACGCCGCGCAAATAGTCGTGCCTTTCGCCAACCGCTATTTTCTTCTTCGGCTGAGCAACAACCATTAACGCTCGTTCCCATTCAATAGGAAGCCGCGCAATCGGTAGGTTGTCTGTGATTGGATAACCAACGCCTCCGGGAGCGATAACAAATCCGCCCAGTGCTTTACAGTCGAGTCCTGGCCCAAGTAAATCGTGGGATGATGGGAGCGGTTTTGTTGACGAAAAAAAACAGTGTTCACCATTACGTGGGGTCGCGCTAGTGAGTGTTGGGGGCAGCGATCCAAGATCAGACTCGCGCATCGTTACCGTCTTGAATCCATCGCCAAACGTTTCCCCATGCCGATCTTTGTCAATCACAACTAGGTAACCACCGGTCCGCAACTGAGTACCACAAGTTATTCCCCAAGCTGTATCTAGCCACCTGTTTGCCCATGCGCGGATCGTTTGTTCACTGTGCCGTTGCTGCCATACGGTTACGCGCGGACGCCTCAAGTCCAGATCGACTGGAAACACCCGATAGCCTTGGCGCTGAAGTGACAGTGCGAGCTCGCCAGAAGCAGATAGTGACGTTGTTGCTACAGCGATTTCCTTAGCAGCTTGAACAACCGTCTTCGCTCCATTCTGCCGTTTGGCAGTTTGGGAATTTGTTGGTGTTTTTGCTGCTGTGGTTAGCGGGCGACGCAGGAATTGAACGATCGCTTGCTCGCAGTGTTCATCTATTTTTGCAACCGTATGTAATTGACTTTTCTCGTTCGAGACTTGTTGAAAGATCCACTCTGCTGCCTCGTTCAAACGATTGTCAAAAAACTCCGTAGCTCGGCGAACGTTCCGTTGACCGCGCTTGACACTGCAAGTTTGGATATTCAACCGGGCTTCCCATTTCTGTTTTTCATCAAGCACGCGTGATGAGTATTTGACTTGACCTGGGTGGCCCAGACTCTGAGCAATCAATTCCAGTCCGAACCGAACGGAGCTTGTTTGTAGTGCCTCCATGTAATCAGAAACCGCTGTTAGTAACGCTAAGACTCTTGGCGGCGCGTTAAGAGCCTGTAATAACTGGCGTCGAATCAATGCCCTCATTTCTGACGCCTCCGACGCCTCGCAGAAATAAGGGCAAAGGCATTGAGCACCATTGGCAGCCGTTTCAAACACTGAGTACAGACCGTGCAGTCCCTTACCGTTGCCAGTGCGGTAACCGTCGCGCAAAAGACACAGCGCTTGACGATTGGTTCCGCTTTGTCGTATAAAGCACTCAAGTCACACAAACCCGGTTTGGTTTCAAGGCTCAAAGGATCGTCTCAAGCACCCTTTGGGCCTTCTCCGTTTGACTCTTCTAAGCAGCTTGGCTTTCGGTTCTTACATTCGGTCGGGCGACTGGCTGACAATGCTCCGTCAGAAATTCCTGTCCCTGGTCCTCGCTATAAAGCACGCGCCACTTACCGACTCGATAGAATCGAATTTTCCCCGCCTGCCGGGCACGTCGCAGCGTGGCTATCGAGATGTTCAGCCAACGTGCCATCTGCGGTTCACTCATCAGTTTCGACTTGATCTGTCTCATCGCTCACGCTCCTGAAATAAAAATGCCCGCCGTGGTCTACGGCGAGCACAAACTAACAATTATGATCCGCTGTGTCAGCGTACTTAAATCTGCAAATTTGCGTACCCGAGACGCCTTCGTCGTTTCAGCCTAGCACTGTAGTCGTCGCGACTAATCCCCATTTCGGCAGAGATTGATTCGTAAGTCGTGCGCTGCTTCTTTTGTTTCAGTCTCTGAATAGCTTCTTGCCGCTTGCTTAAAAAATCAGGATCCAACTTGCGACCTTGGGTAATTTGCAATCTATTACGCCGATCTTTTTTCCACGCCTTGGCTAGTTGGTCTCCCCGCTTTCCTGGTGTTGTCTGTACGATCCCAACGCGCTGGGCGATGTCTTGGGATAACATGTCGATTGCGACGCCAATCGCGTGTCCCAATTCCCGCGTAAAAAGCTCTTTCGCCTCCGATGCAACTTGTCGGGCTTTCTCAGGATTATCAAAAATTGCATCTACTTTTGGCTTGCGACCTTTCTGCGCCCGAAGGTAACGATGCGCGTGACCAAAACTCTCGCCCAGGCTAAAAAATGACGATACAAACTCAAACGCGTTCTTGTCCTCACTGTAGGTCACGTTAATTTTAAGGTCGTAACAAAGGTTGCCACGGTTGTAATAGAGGCTTTTAATATCAATCATTTTGTGTGCGATCCTGTGTGTGGGTCTCAAAAAGTGGTGCACCCGGCAGGGCTCGAACCTGCGACCTTCTGATTCGAAGTCAGACGCTCTATCCAACTGAGCTACGAGTGCACGAGGGAGATGGTAAGCGGGAAGAGCAAATTCTTCAATGGCGTCGGAAAGAATTATTGGTCATTTTCCATTCCTCATTTTCCATTTTCCATTTGAGACCATACCTATCGGATGTCGGCAAAAAATGGAAAATGGAAAATGAGAAATGGAAAATGACCAATAATTCTTATCTCAGCGTTAACCTACGCTTGTTATTTCCCCTGGAAATGCTTCCGCACATACCTGACCATTTCCGAAATCTCCGCCGCTGACATCTTGTCCTTAAACGAAGGCATCTCTTCTTCGCCGTTGGTGATCATCTTGGTAATCTGTTCGTCAGTGTGTTTGAGAGCATGGTCCGCCTTCAAAGAAGGGACCTTGATTCGTTTGTCCTTGTTCTCAAGTTTGACGAGGCCGCCTTCGCCGGTTTCACCATGACAACCTTCGCAGTTCTTCTGATAGTTGGCTCGCGCAGTTGCGAATTCATCAACCGGTGACGCGGCGGTAGCTGGCGACGCAGCCGTAGTTGGTCGAGCACTGTTGGTTGCTGGTGCATTTTCAGTGCACGCAATGATTACCAGGCTCAGCGCGATGCAAGCCAAGACCGTTGCAAGAAGCTTCATCTAAGTTCTCCTCTAGTTTAATTTGACGATAGGTCCTATATCTTAAAGCCTTATTTCAATCCAACCACCCACTGTGCAATCTCTCGTTTCTCCTGATCTGTCAACTTTGTCGCGAAAGAACGCATTGGTGGTTCAAGTCCGTATGCTGTTGGATCGTTGAGAAGTCCGACAATATCATCGACTGTTCGACGTGGTTTCGAACCGACGCCGATCAGCGGTGGAAATTTCAAAGCTCCTTGCCGTCCACCTTCACCGTGTGCGCCGTGACAGTTTGCGCAAAAGGTAATGTATGCCGGAGGGGCACCGGGTTGTGTTTGCGCAGCGGTTCCTCCGAGATTCAAGACGTTTGCTTCAAAAGGTCTGGCGCGAAATTGCTGCTCTTCAGCTTGCTGTCTTAGCAGTTGCTGTCGAGTTCGCGGATCTCTTCGATCACGGAGATATGACGTGGTAGTCATAGTGACAACCCAAACCGCCACCGCTGCGAGGATTGCCGTTGCAACTAAACCCTGCCGCTGAGGAGAAAAGTGCTTCAGAACTCCAACTCCAAACCATGGAAGGAGCAACAGCACTAACACCACCAAGCCTGGAACAACTACACCAACGATCGAGCCCAAGCCACCCGGCAAATGTTTTAGTGATTCGTACAGCCAGAGAAACTGGGCGCCGGGCCGTGGCAGGTAATCAGCGTTTACGTCGGCGACTGCTGGACCAAGCGGAGCGTGAAACCTCAACGTCCAAATCGCTAATGCAAGGAAAACTACGGCGGCCGCAATCGTCCTGTGGTTAATCAATGCCGGCCGTTCAGGTTGTGCGATTACCCGCCACGCGCCGAGAACCAAAATGAGAAACGGTAATACGAGCACGTGGAGTGCGAAGAATCGAGAGAGGGTTAAAGTCGAGATCTCATTACCACCTAACAACCAAAGCCGTGCGTTGCGGCCTACCAATGGCAGACCAGCCATTAAACCTTCGGCCACCCTCGTGCTAAAAAATGCCCGAGCGTCCCAGGGGAGTGAATAGCCCGTTGCACCAGCCGCCATAACGAGTGCCAGCAAAATGACCGCCGTGAGCCATTGAACTCGATGACACTTGTAGGCCTCGCAAAGTCGCAGACGAATCAAATGGAGAAAAACAAAGAACGGTAACCACTGAGAACCGTAGTGATGTAGTGAACGGATCCATGAGCCCGACGACACGACCTTCTCAATGAAAGATACGGTGGTGTGTGCGTGATCGACTGACGGAACATAATAGAAGGCGAGCAGCGAGCCGGTCATGAGTTGTACGCAGATCAGCATTACCACTACTGCACCACTCGCCTGAAGCCACGACATAGCGCGACCCATGGAACGTTTCGATTGGACGTCTGACCGTGAGGCCGTCATGATCGTTTGATTCGCTCCGCCGAGTTGTTTTCATAAGACTCATAGAGCACCTGGAGTTTGCCATCTTGTACGCGCGAGGGCAGTGCGTCGAGACCGCGCCGCGCCGGACCAGTTAATCGCGCCCCATCTGCGGCGAAGTAACTCTCGTGACAAGGACATGAAAAACGGTTCGTAGATTTGTCCCACGCGACCTCGCAACCTTCATGAGGGCACACTGCTGACAGCACTCGATTTCCTGGCAGTACATAAACCTGATGTTCTTCGCGCGTTACGGCCCAGCCGGTAACAGTCTCAGTGGCGATTTTTTTTACGACCGGCATGGCAGCGTTCAATTCCGAAAGCATTCCGATCTCAAGCCAATTCTCGTTTGAGGTGGATGCGAGCCGGGGACGCAAAAGACGAAATGCAGCGACCCCGATGGAGCTGAAAATCCCGGCGAAAACTGATAATGGGAACAAAAGCAGAAAACTGCGCCGGGTTCCTCTGGTCGGCTGAGTTTTATCTGACATGGGCAGCAATTCTCTACGTTACCGTGGGCCCTCGCAAGTAACAATAGGACCTATACGACTTATAGGACCTATCACTATCGCAACTGTTTGACGTTTAACACGAAGTCTTTCTTCCCAAGTTGCAATCGTGTCCGAGACTCGGCAGAATAACTTCGCCTTCGCAATACTTTTCTCAGGGTCTTTCGTTAAAACTTGAGGTAAACAGAAATGAGCAGCGACAAGGAACAGGCTAGCAACAATCGCGGTGCTCTTCGTCTTGCCACCAATTGCTCAGAGTCTGAAGAGCAGAAAGCAAAACTACCAAGACAATTTGTTAACTTCACCTTTTATCGCGCGCGGCCTGAATGGCGGCTCTTGTCGAATGAAGACAAACAGCGATGTCGTGAGGAATTTGTCGGAACTGTTGATCAGTTTCGGAAGTGTCTGCTCATGCATTCGTATTCAACTATCGGACTGCGTACGAATGTTGATTTCATGATCTGGCGAATCGGTTATGAGCTCGAACCCATTCAGGAGATGACCGCCGCCCTGAATAAAACTGAGATGGCTAAGTACATCGAACCAACGCAGTCGTTCCTCTCGATGACAAAGCGTTCGATGTATATCGACAAAGACAATCCTGAACATGACGAGGATCGCCTGCACATCATTCCCGGCAAATCGCAATACCTTTTTGTTTATCCGTTTGTGAAAACGCGCGAGTGGTATTCGCGGCCACCGGAGATGCGGCAGGAGATGATGGATGAACATATCAGGATCGGATCGAAGTACCGGTCTGTGAAACTGCACACGACGTATTCGTTCGGCTTGGATGATCAGGAGTTTGTTGTCGCGTTTGAGACTGATTATCCGGCAGATTTTCTCGACCTTGTGCAAGAGCTTAGAGAAACGAAGGCCAGCTCGTACACGTTGCGTGACACTCCGATGTTCACTTGTCGCCAGCGAACACTTACAGAGTGTCTCGAAGCTCTCGGGTGACCATTCAAGTTTTAGCCACAGATTTCACAGATTACACCGCCCGACAGAGCTGCAATCAAACTTGGATGAAGTCAGTACCACCTCGCGGTAGCGGGTGGGTACGAAGCTTGTGGTGATCGTTGACCAGGGCTTCGCACCCACCCGCTACCGCGAGGTGGTACTGACTTCATCCAAGTTTGTCTCAGGAATAGTTGACATGAAAACAAGAAGTCGTTGTTTTGTTCACGCAGATGACATTTAGAACCTTATCCTCCCAAATCCTTTCGAAATTGGTTCTGAGAATTCGAAGGTTGAGCTGTTTTATTTTCGTCTTGGTGGCCTTATCGGTTTCAAACCACTCACAATCAAAAGCCCAAGAGTATCTCTGGTATGAGGCCGAGAACATGCGTGGGTTTACGACTGGGAAGATGGGTGAACCCTTGCTCAATCCTTCCTATCTCAATCTCGGCCACGACAAAGCTCCCGGATGGGGGATGAATGGGCCTGGAGTTTCAGCTGAATGGACGCAAGGTGGTGAGAGTGAATGGAACTCTGCAGCTGCCAGTGCCGATGAGACCAATGCGAGTATCTATCAGGATCTCGACGTTCCTCGCTCAGGCAAGTACGTTCTGTGGATTCGTTACGCTGATTGGGCAAACAAGAGCGAGAACTTTGTTGTTCGTATTGCACAGAATGGACAGCAAGTCTTTGAGCATGAGTTTGGCGCGAAAGACGTCGTAGATCCTCACGACGAAGTCAGCATGTACTGGGGTTGGGCCTTTGCGTGGGATAGTGCCGAAGTGAATTTGAAGAAGGGGCCGACGCGCCTTTCCTTAAACATCACGAAAGCTGCTGATGCCAGGCGACACGTTGACTGCTTCTTACTCACGAACGATCTTTCTTTCCGACCACATGATCGTCAAAAGCCTGACTTTGCAGCAATGCGTTATCTCCGAACCTGGTCGAAGTCAGCCAGGCCGCTTACACCTCTGCTCGGCAATGAGCCCAGCTCATTACCGTCGTCATGGCTTAGACCAAAGCTGGCCGGACGAGATTTTCTGATGCCCTGGAACATCGCGAAGGAGTATTGGGCACAATACGATAACCCTCCGAATGAGCGCGTGCTTTTTCCTTTCAATGCGGAGCCTATTGAACAGTTCGTGGCGAAGTACAAGGGCTCTAAAGATGTTCCAATCTTTCAATCAAAACTCGTCGTTCCAGTAATCTACATAAACAATCTTCCCGAGTATTTGAAAGAAGGGAGCGCGTTTCTTCGTTATATTCGAGAGACCAAGGCGCCGTTTGCAATTCTGATCAATTACGGAGCGGCAAACTTCACTGAACAAGAAGGCCGGGTCGCAGCGGCTCTGCTCAACGGCGAGCTAAAGGATCAGTTTCTGGGTTTCATATCCGGCGAGAGTGTCGGGTATGTCTGGGATTACGCGCCTGCCGAGCTCAAAATTTCAGCGGGTCAATCGCGGCGCGAGTTACTCGAGGCCCATCGGCAGTTCTACACAAACGCCATCGCGAGAAAATGGCGCAACATGTTTCATGCTGATGTCGGTGCGCTGTGGGACAAGATGATTCCCGCACAATCGACCTCGAGTACTGCTTACTCGCACGCGCTTACCGATTGGGGCGTGAAGCTGCTGGGAATGGAAACTGCGGCGGTGATGCCGATGACGGCGATGCGCATCGCTTTTACTCGCGGCGCTGCGCGACAGTCTGGTGGCGATTTCCTCTACTACCACGCACCTAATTTTGGTGACACGGCAACAACCTTTACCAAGGCTCAAAACTTTGCCGGTCCTGATTATTTCTATCACACGCGATACGGCCCATCGATGGGTCCCTCATTGTCGTGGTATCGCAAAAGTTACTACCTCTACTACATGTCGGGCGCTTCAGCGATCTATCTGGAACAGGGACACGATCAGTTCTTTCAACCTGGTCCAGGACAAAATCCTCTTCAGTTGAATCCGCTTGGCCGGATCACTGAAGAGTTCATGAAGTTTGCGGAGCGACATCCGGACCGAGGCGATCCTTATACTCCAATCGCGTTCTTGCTCGATCCTGCCCACGGCTTTGAAATGACTGACTACCCGCAATGGCCTTTTGAGGTATCGCAAATAAGTCGTGGTGATCGGGCGCTCAGAGAACTTTTCGGTGTTGCGTATTTCCCGGCCACAGTCGTTGAAGGCGAACCGGCTATTGCCGACCGCCAACCTTTCGTATCGAGTGTGTTCGGTGATGTATTTGATGTACTGACGGCGAGTGAGCGAGGGGGTGATGGGGTGACAGGGCGAGGGGGCGAAGCGGCGAGGGGGCGAG
>DATDFV010000010.1:0-25154 GCA_036522415.1 Pyrinomonadaceae bacterium
GCGCGTTTTGTTGGACGGGTAGTAACCAACGATATAGCGGTCGTTGATGTCGGCAAAGATGCGTGAATAGATCATTTGCGCCTGCAAAGGACTCTCCAGAAACTCGGTCCAGCCCCCTGAAATGTTCGAGACTTCCATCAGCGCCGACTGCAGTTTTGCGCGCTCTTCCGCGCGATACCGCAATGCTTGCACAGGGGTCAACTTTCTTCTGGCTTCATCTCGCGCTTTGAACGCTGCTTGTGCTCCTTTTGATAGTGTCGGCAACCACTCGCTCATCGCACGCGCATCATCATTGCGTAACACTTCCACCTGCTGTTCCGGGGTTAGACCTACAAACTTTGGTTCCGGTATCACGGTGTAGATCGTAGCTCGCGCTTTTTCCACCGCCCGATAGACATCATCCAAACTGAACTCCGTCATGCCATCGCGCTGTAGCTTGAGTTGCGCCTCAACGTCGGCTTGCGCTGCGGGAATCCATTCGGAAGGTAATCCTGGCGGCACCGATGGAACAATAATCGAGTTGCGCAAATACTTTGCTTCGTCGCCATCAGTCTGGAACACAATGATTGGACGTTGGTCCTCTGCGTCGAACGCTTCTTTCAATGTCGCCATCAAAGCACTGTATTGAGCGCTTTGCCCGAGTCGGCGATTCATTTTGCCGAAACCGAATAGACCTTTCTTGCCACGGCTTCGTTCGATAAGGATATCGAGTTTCTTTTTGAGTTCAGCTTTGTTGTTGGTGAAGTCGCAAAGCATCTCAATGTCGTCGGTGATAATCGCCATGCGATCGAGAGCACCGAGTTTATCGATCAGCACCTTCGCTGCTTCGACACTGTTTTGAATAAAAGGAAACTGGCTGCCGCTGTAATCGATGATCAGCGCAATCGACCGGGGAACACTTGTATTGCTACCGAGCAGAAAGTGTCCAACTTGTTCCGGCTTTCCGTCTTCAGCGACGATGAAATCAGAAGCGACTAATCCTTTGACAGCTCGACCCCGGGCGTCGAGTACAAGCACGTCGCTCGCTACGAGCGAGGTCTCTATTCGAATCACGTCGTCGTCCGCCTGAGACGCTGAGTCTGAACTGGTTATGTCAGAAGTTTGGTTTCGTTCAGGATCCCATTTGAGTTTTTTCAGACTCGAGCCGAACGTCTTGAGCTTGGGCTTGTCGCGTGATTGCTGGGCCGAAGAGGTGATTCCTGACAAAAGGGTGAAAATTACAAGTAGAGCTAGATAGTGTGGACAACGCATTCGAGTGTTTTTAGAAATCGATTGGTTGGGGAGTGGTTGAAGATTATCACCGAATGAGTGATTTTCGCAGCTGAAAGAACTAGCCACAGATTCGTACGGATGAACACAAATCAGATCTTGTCAGCTTGACATCTGATCTGTGTTTACCGGTGAAATCTGTGGCTAACTAGCTTCCTAGCTTATCGTTGGGCCGTTGCTGCCTGTTGACCGAATCGAGAGTCGGCAATCGTGATATCCGACCGTTCCCACGCTTTCTTAAAGCGCGCTTCGACTAAGCCTGCGTCAGTGTTCTTCCCCTGTGCTTTCAATGCTTGCAGCAGGCCATATAACGACCAGCCATTGTTTCGATTCCTCTTCAGATCGGCCCAATAGACCGTTTCAGCTTCGGGCGCGCGTCCTGCTTGCAGGAGCACAGCTGCCAACGCTTGTCGTGGCGGATAATGCCACTCGGCAGGCTCTGTATAAACCAGTGCATCTTCCAAACGCACGGCACGTTCGAGATGAGCGATAGCGCTGTCGTAATTCTTGTTGGCGGCATCAATTTCGCCACCAAGCACTTCGGGAGCGATCGAGAGCACTGAATGTCCAGTGTTCGGCGAAAAGAGTGGTTGATCGAGTGCCTTCTCTGTTAATAGCTCCTTCACCTTTGCAAGCTCCTGGTTTGCCTCATCCAACTGGCCCTTGCGAACAAAAGCTATCCCGCGCGCATAGTGCCAGATACCTCGAGCATATGGACTGAAGGCGGGCGGCTCTGGTTCCTTCAACATCTCGTCCCACTTCCCAAAGCGCGTCAGGGCGTAATAAGGCACAATGCGAAAGATCGCCATCAAAGGAACCTGTTGCAAGGCTTCGTCAGGAACCTTTGACGCAGCCTTCCGAGCAGAATCGATGGCGATTTTGCTTTCGCCATTAGCAGTAGCGGCAAACCACAGGAAGTGGATATTGTGGGGATAGTAACCCATGGGATACAGACCCTGGGCCTGACATTGTGAGATGTAATCCTCGTCTGCCGCGATGGCGAGTTCGTTGCTGCGAACCGCATCGCTGTATCGACCCACGCGCTGGTAGATATGGGCCGGCATGTGGACCATGTGTCCGGCTGCGGGCATCAAAGTCAGAAGCCGATCAGCCGCGCCTTCCGCTTTGCCGACGTTATCGGTCGCTTCCAGCAAATGAATGTACAGATGAAGCGCGCCTGGATGCAGCGGATTCTTCGCTATAACCTTTTCGATTATCGAAACGACTTCACCCATGCCCTCGTACGGTTGACCATCGCGGGTCCAGTATCCCCACGGGCGAATATCCATCATCGATTCCGCATAGAGTGTTGCAGCGTCGAGATCATCGGGAAACTTTTGTTGAAGCTTGTACATTGCGGCGGCGTACGCTTGATCGCGAGCATGCCGATCAGCTGCGTTGCCTGAGTAACGTTCGGAAAGTGCGTCGATGTATGCCTGCTCGCGCGGAGTTGCTTTTGGTTTGAGCTCTATGGCCTTCTTGAGCGCCTGGAACGCGGGGCCTTCCGCATTTGGGTCCATGGGCGCGTTGATGTTTGGGCCAAGCACGAGCGCCTGTCCCCAATACGCCATTGCGAGATTGGGATCCTGGCGTGCCGCCTCCCGAAATGCGCGCGCGGCTTCTGCATGATTGAAGGCGTAGGAAAGATTGAGTCCCTGATTCATGAAGAGCTGCGCTTGTTTGTTCTTTGTGCTTACCGGAAACTGATGGTCTCCGAGTTTTTGCAGACGTGGCGCCAGTACACCGCCCGGCCCGGCCTTATCCTGGTCCGCTGATTTGGTGTAATGAACGTGACCACCGGCCTGGGGTTCCTGGGCTAGCGTTCGGCGCTGAGCTCCATAGCAGGTCACTACTATGACTGCGAAAACTAAGGTCAAAAGGGTACGAATTGTAGGGAACAATGGGGACATATCTACCTCCGTTGCGTACAAACTCGTGAACTCGGGCGGGGGATACTCAAAGTTGATCGTTAAGGGTGAGGATATTACCGCGTGTTTGATTGCGTCTCAAGAATTTACAGAACCTCGGCCGTCGGTACATAAGAAATTTAGTGGTCATTTTCCATTTCTCATTTTCATTTGATTCAACTACGTCGTACTGAAATCAAATGGAAAATGACCAATAAAGTTTTCGTTACTTGCCATCTCGAACACGCACACTTACCGCCAATCGGGCGGTGTCAGGCTTTTGGGTTTGTACTCACTTTCGCCGGGTGGGATCGGTTTCAGGCCAGCATGATTAGTGATGTGTCGAGTTATCAGTTCTCGAAATAGCTGCTCCTGCTCGCTACTACTAAACACGCGCTTTGGCACCGCAGTCATCATCCGCGTGTCCCTCCCATAGAACAAAAGATACATATCTCGTCCCTCGACCACTCTTGTGTAAAGACTCCACGCCATTTTCGAATCAATTTGTGATGTCTTGAGCTTGACGCCCTCGTCGGAGAAAGTGATTTCATACCGATCGCGAAATTTTCCGTCCCCGCGGAAATATTTTCGTGGTGTCGTCACCAACACGTTATAGAAAAGCGCAGCTTCGAGGAGTACGACAAACAAAAGTCCTGGAAACAAGATCAACAAATCTGTGAAAAGCAGTCCAAGCAGAATCACTGCGGCTCCAAGCAGCAACCCAAAGACGATCAACCTCGCAATTACGTTTGGTGAACTGAAGAAGAAGAGTCGGCTGGCGGCGAGATATTCAGGTTCGGAGTATTCGTATTCGAGTTTGACTTCAGGTTGCGACATTGTAGATTCCTCTGATTTACGCTTCCCTATGGGAAGAAATCAGTACCACCAGTGCGTGCGGAAATTGCCCGTTGACGGCGTCATCAACTTCGAGACTATCACATCACATTTCAGAAAGGTTCTTCATCTTCATCATGTGGACATGGCGAGGTGATGATTTGCCGAACTTCGAAGACTGAGCAAGCTCAATGAATCGCTGTTCTGTTCAGCCAGTATCAGGTTAATCAGTCACAACAAAGCCCAGGTATTGCTACCTGGGCTCTGCTTTCCAAGTTCAAGAACTCGGCTACTTGTTAGCGTCAACCGAACCACCAACTGGTTTTCCATCCGCATCAAACACCTGCACTGTTCCATACTTCGCAAGGACGTCTCGGGTCTTATTCGCATCGCCTACTGCGACCACCTGGAGATGATCCATGTCGATGTATTTCTGCGCTACGCGCTGAACATCTTCAGCAGTGATCGCCGATACCTTCTGCGGGTAGGTATCCCAATAGTCCGCAGGCAAGTTGTAGATCTTTTGCGTCATGATGTTCTGTAAAAGCGCCTGGGGCTGTTCAAGTGATAGTGCAAAGCTCCCAATGATGGCACGCTTCGCGTTTTCGAGCTCTTCAGCGGGAACCTTGTCGGTTCTTAGTCTCGATAACTCATACTTGAATTCCTTCATTGCACCTTCGGTGACTTCGGTTCTTACTTCTGAGCTGGACACCCATGTACCTCGATACTTCGAGCCGCCAAAACCGCTGTAGGCTCCGTACGTGTATCCTTTATCTTCGCGCAAGTTCATGAACAATCGTCCGGATGGCCCGCCACCAAGAATTCGGTCCGCGAGCAACACCGAAAAGTAATCCGGACTCGTTCTTTCTATACCTAGCGTTCCCAGCTGTAGAACGGTTTGCACGGAACCAGGACGATCGATCAGGTGAATCGCCGATGCCGTTTGCGCGGGTGCTTCTGGAATGTTGGTGGCCGGAACATCGGCTTTCTGCCAGTCACCAAATACCTTCTGAAGCTTCGGCATCAATTCCTTCATCGTCACGTCACCCACCACCCCGAGAATTGCATTGTTCGGTCGGTAGTAGGTCGAGTGAAACTCCGCCAAATCCTTGCTCGAAAGTTTCTTCAGCGAATCGGCCGGCGGAACTACGAGGGCGCCCGGATGTGTTCCGTATATTGCCTTCTGAAATTGTTCCTGGGCCAGGAACTGCGGTATCGATCTCTGGAATTGTAATTGAGCTAGTGTTCGTGTCTTGTACTTATCAACTTCCGTCTGCGGGAACGTGGGATTGCGAATAACATCGGCAAAGATGTCCAACGTTTGATCCAGGTTTTCGACCAGACCCGATGCTGTAACAGTACTGGTCAACGAAGACAAACCTGAGGTTGAAGATAGCGTGGTACCCAACGCGTCCGCCTGTTCGACAATTTCTTTGCTGGAACGTTTAGTCGTTCCTTCACGGAGTAGCGCGGCCACGAAACTCGACAGACCGTGGTAGTCTGAGCGATCCGACAAACCTCCGCTGAGGATCACCATGTTCATAGTGAACGTGGGGACCTTGTTCGCATTAAGCAACACTACACGCAAGCCATTAGGCAAAGTCGCTTCCTCGGCTTTTGGTAGTTTGACCTTTAAGACATTTTTGTTGACCGGCGCTTTGCCTTTGATTACTGCGCCTTTCATGCTCCCCTGAGACTGTGAGGTCATGCCTCCCTGAGCAAAAGCTGTTGCAGAGGCAAGCGCCAAGAGCAGCAGTACTGTCAGACACCCTCTTAGATTATTTTTGATTTTCATTGCTAACTCCTTGCCTCCTTATTGACCGGAAGCTCCGGTTGTTGCCTTCACTTTGGCTTTGGGCATCGTTATCACAACTGTGCGATTTGTATCGACCAGGTATTTGTTCGCTACTCGTTGTACGTCTTCTTTCGTAACGGCGCTGACTTTTTCCAAACGAGCGTTTATCAAGCTCGGCTCGTTGTAATAGACGGTGTATTGACCAATCGTCACCGCGCGGTTCAGCGAACTTTGCAGGCCATTAACAAAGTTACGACGCGTCGTATTTTTGGCTTTCTGAAGTTCCCAATCGGCGATCGGTTCCTTCTTCAAGCGATCAATCTCAGCGTAGATCAAGGCCTCAACATCTTCGGTCTTCACATTGGGACGCAACGTTGCGTTCGAGTAGAGCGCACCAACGCCACGCTTTTCATCCATGAAGCCGCCGACACCAGTGAGCATCTCTTTTTCTTTAACGAGTTTTTGATAGAGGCGAGAACTCTGACCGCCTTGTAGAGCAGTATTCAAAACCTGCAACGCATAGAAGTCTGCTGTGTTTCCAGGCACGGCTTTGTACGCGATGTCGATCCTTGGCGCGCGAGCGAGCACATCGTCGACGTTGGCGCGCCGCTCAGCTTTCTGCTCCGGTTCCGTCATATCAACGGGTGGCGGATCCGGCTGGCGGGCGATCGACTCAAAGTTGGCACTAATTTTGGCGAGTGCGTCGCCCGTCTTGAAATCGCCAACAAGAGTCAGGACCGCGTTGTTGGGCGCGTAGTACATCTTGAAGAACTGGGCGACGTCATCGACGCTCGCCGCATTCAGATCTTCCATCGAACCAATGGTCGTATGTTTGTAAGCGAAGTTGTCGTAAATCAGTTCCTGCTGAAGTTCTCCGCTCTTTCCGTACGGCTGATTATCGACGCCCAAACGACGCTCTTCCTGAACGGCGTTACGTTGGTTGTCGAGGTTCTCTTTGGTGATCGCCAGACTCTTCATGCGATCGGCTTCGAGAAACAGCGCAAGATCCAACTGATTCGAGGGGAGCGCTTCGAAGTAATTCGTGCGATCCTCGTTGGTCGTGCCATTCATGGTTCCGCCGTTGTTGAAAATGAGAAGGAACTGTTCGCCGCTGCCGACATTTTCAGATCCTTTGAACATCATGTGCTCAAACAGGTGCGCGAACCCGGTTCGTCCCTGGCGTTCATTACGTGAACCAACGTTGTAAGTTATCGAGACTGCAATAACAGGCGCGGAGTGATCCTCGACAGTGATTACTCGCAGGCCGTTCTTAAGAGTTGTCTCTTTGAAATCTACTCGTACGCTTCGGGCTGTCTGAGCCTGTAGGGCTACGACGCTGAACGCGCAGATCAAGCTTGAGGCAAAAAGTCTTGAGACACGTGGCATAAAAAATCAGACTCCTTTTGTGATTGGGTGATGTCTCAATCGAGTGGGGTTTCTACACTTCAAGGCGAAACTCTACTTAAGCAACGCAGACATGCCCGTCTGCACGAGGTTGAGGCGGACTTTTTGATTGTGGAGTTCGCCGGCGCTGAGTCGCGGAAACCACGTAAACTCGGTTGCGTGGTTGGAATGTATGCGGTGGTTAAGGCAGTGTCAAGCGAGCAAGCTACTGGCCGTGAGTATAGGACTTATATGACCTATAGGACCTATATCTCGCCAAATCGCCCCAGCCAACCGCTCGCCCATTCCAGCCATCCAAAACATTCGTCAAGCGTAGAACGCCCGCGTCAGACTAGCCGGCAACATCGGCCCTCGCACTCGAGCAAGCCCCAAAAAACCGGTTGTTTTCGAACGCTCTTTAATTCACGCGGGCGTCGCGGAACTTGATGCAGCGTGTTCCTGCTGCCAGTTAGAACGGCTGTATAATCGTTCACATCCGAGAAGCCATGAGCAGAATAACGTCCACCTTGCCGCGTATCCTGGCGATTGTTGCAGTCGCATTGACCTTAGCTGTTTCGGGAAAGTCTCAACAACCAGCTCCCCAACAGCAAGCCAGCCGTTACGACGTCACCCACTATCGAATCGAAGCACAGATTATCCCTGACCAGCACCTGCTGCGTGCCGGCGCGGATGTAACGTTTGTCCCATTAGATGCGACGCGCTCCGTAGTCTTTGAACTGAACGGATCACTCCACATCGAAAGCATCGAAAAGGACGGTAAGCCTTTGACCGGCTATGTGCAGGACGCGGTTGGAGTCGGCGCACTCGGACCCAGCGTCCGTGTCGACCTCGGTTCAGTGCTTCCGGCTAACCAACCAATTACGCTTCGCGTTCGTTGGAGTGGTGCTCTGATCTCTCCGGAAGGTGGACCGCTGGCCACGAAACGACTGGCTTATGTTGGCCAGGAAGGTTCGTATCTGATGTATGCGTCTAGATGGTTCCCGTTCCACGATTACGCAGCAGACCGCGCAACTTCGGACATCACTTTCATCGTGCCTGCCGGTTTACAAGTCGCCGGGACGAGTGATGACCCCGTCGTTGCCCAACCTGCACCAAAAGAAGGCGCGGTTCGATATCACTTTGTCCATCGCCAGCCAGTCTTGATTGGAAACTTCGCAGCTGGTCAGTACATCAACAAGAACCTGACCTTTGGCAAATACCAGTTGCAGTTGTACGCAATGCCCGGCAGCGAAAAGAGGATCGATTCGTTCGCGGAACTAACAGGCCGCGTTCTGGAGTTCTATTCGAAGCACTACGGCGCACCGCTGTTTGGCAACAGGCTCGTTATCGTCCAAATTGACGATGAGAGTCTCGATACGTATTCAGGACCTGGCATCGTGTTTCTCTCTTCCAAGATGTTTGACACCTCGCGCCCGATTCCCGAAGAAAAAATAGAACGCGAGATGGCTTATCAATGGTGGGGTCAGACGGTTGGACTCAAATCCTTTGATGACGCGTGGCTCTCGCAGGGACTTGCGGAGTGGAGTGCTTTTGCTTATCGCGAGTCAGTGCTGAGTGCCGGCGGTTTGGATGCTGCTCAACGCGAACAACAGGAGCGTGCGTTGACGTTCGAGCAAACGGCATCGATTGCTCGCGCCCCGACTGCCCTTGATGACCAGTCAGCCGCGTATCAATCAATTGTTTTCTACAAAGGTTCGATGATCTTTCGCATGCTGCGCGAGACGATTGGTCGCGATAATTTCGAAAAGCTGCTTTATACATTCCTCGATACATATCGCGGCAAGAACGCATCGATTGACGATTTCGAAAAGCTGTCTTCGCAGATCAGTCAACAGAACTTGAGATACTTCTTCGCGCAGTGGGTAGAAGGCACCGGCGTACCAGAATTCACTGTCGATTACCAGATCATACGAACACGAGCCGGTAAATTCCGTACCCGCGGTACTGTCAAACAGAATCTTGAGAATCTGCGAATGCCTGTCGAGCTGATGCTGCGAGCTGAGGGAGACAATCAGCAGATGACGGTTCGCGTCGAAGGGAAGAGCGAAGACTTCGATTTTGAATCCAATGGTCAGCCGATCGAAGTCGTCGTCGATCCTAACAACAAGATTCTGCGGATGTCTGATGAACTCCGTGTGTCGATCATTGCGAGACGCGGAATCGAGCAAATGAAGGAAGGCATCTACGCCGAAGCTCAACAGCAATTTGAGGCGGCCCTCAAACTCGACCGCTCAAACTCGTGGGTCTACTACAATCTCGGCCTGCTGTTCCTCGAACAGCGAAATTGGCAGCAGGCGCTTGATAACTTTGACGCATCGTTGTTGGGTACGTTGAAGCCCGCGTGGATTGAGGTATGGGCTCACATCAAACGCGGCAATGCTTACGATGCGAAAGGTGACCGGAATAAAGCGGTGTATGAGTACCAGAAGGCTGTGCAGTCAGGAATCGATTACGACAACGCACAGGCGGTCGCGAAGAAGTTCCTGCAGACCCCTTACGATCCCAAGGCACAAACCGCAGAACTAAACCCTGGAAATTAAGACGAAAGCGAATAGGACCTATACAACACATAGGTCCTATTTCTGATCAAACCGCCACAATCGCGATCTTCTTTTCATTCGCCAAGCGAATCATCTCGTCCCGGTCAAACATCAAAGTCTTTCCGGCAGTGATGCATAAACAGGTCGCGCCGGCGTCAATCATCGCATCCAACGTGGGCACGCCGACGACCGGAACATCGAACCGCATATCCTGATTAGGTTTGGCTAGTTTCACTACAGTCAACCCGCGCTTTACCAAACGACCAGCGCGTCGCACAGTCTCGTCAGTCCCTTCCATCGCTTCAATGGCAACACATGCTTTGCTGCGAATGACAATAGTTTGACCCAGGTCGAAATGTGCAATACCGCGGGCTAACTCGAGACCGTAGTCAATATCTTCGCGCTCGTGTTTGTCGGGCTGTCGACGAGTAAGAACTCCAGCCTGAGGTAAGCTGTCCTGCAAAAAATAAGTTGAATCGACGAGTTCAATGCCTTCGGTTTGTAACTCAGTTGCTATCGCGCCAATCAATGAATCCGTATTGCGTCGAGGAAGCTTTAACAGGACTTTAAGCATGCGAGCATCAGGAACGGCACGACTAAAAATCTGCACGTGTTTGACCTGACCGGCCATAATTGCCTTATCGACGCCTTCATCTTTGAAGAAGCGAATCATCCGACCAAGCTGGCCGATTCCGACCCACTTCACCGTGTCCGCAAGGGTCTCGATTTCCGGGTCTGTCTCTTCACGAATTGCAGCCACGGCCAACTGGACGCCCGACTTTCGAGCGCCTTGCACGACCATGAAGGGGAACCTGCCATTGCCTGCGATTAGTCCGAACTTCATTTCGTGACGCCGCGAGTGGAGTCGCTGATAAACTGAACGAGATCGGCGACTTCGGGCGAATCCGTAATTTCTTCGCTGATTCGCTCGAGTGCCTGAGTAGTGTTTAGCCTGGCTGAGAGTAAAAGGTGAAAGGCGTGATGAAGGGCATCGATCGTTGATCGAGAATAATCTCGGCGTTTCATTCCAGTGATATTCAAACCATAACATTTAGCGTGATTGCCGACTGTCAGCGCGAACGGTAATGCGTCTTTGACAACAACGGAGTATCCACCAACGTAGGCTTCTTTCCCGACGCGACAGAACTGATGTACACCGGAGTAAGCGCCGATATTGGCTCGGTCGCCTATCACTACATGTCCAGCGAGCGTGGCGGCATTCGCCATGATTACTCCATCACCGACAAGGCAATCATGCGCAATATGTGCCTGGGCCATGATCAGGCAATCGTCTCCAACTTGTGTGAGCATTCCACCACCTGTTGTTCCGCGATGGATCGTTACAAACTCGCGAATCTTATTACGTCTCCCGATCCGCGTTTCTGAAGGCTCACCTTTGTATTTCAAGTCCTGAGACGCAAGACCAATTGAGACAAAAGGAAAGACGTGAGTCTCGGCCCCAATTGTAGTGTGCCCGTCAACAACGCAGTGCGACTCAAGTCGGACTCCATTGCCTATTTCCACCTCGTCGCCAATGACGCAGTAAGGACCGATGAAAGAGTCTTCACCAATACGCGCATTTGGACTGACTACGGCTGTTGGATGGATTGTGCTGGAGGTGACTGCTGACATGGCCTTTGATCTCAAATGTAGTACGACAGGCTGTTAGCCTGTCGTGGTCCGGTTTGCGGCGCGCGACAGGCTGACAGCCTGTCGTACGATCTGAGATCTGAGATCATCTGGGTGCTACGATACTCATGATTTCCGCGTCCGCTGCGAGTTCACCGTCAACCTTCGCCTCACCACGCATACGCTGAACTCGAGATCCGATACGCAAGGCCGTCACTTCAAGCACTAAGGTATCACCAGGCACGACGGGCCGGCGGAATCTGGCCTCCTTAATGCCAGTGAACAAGACAAGCTTCTGGTCGCGGTCCTGGATTTCTCGTAACGCCAAAACCGCACCAACCTGCGCCAATGCTTCGACCACCAGAACTCCCGGCATTACCGGAGCTCCAGGGAAATGGCCCTGAAAGAAATGTTCATTGATACTTACTTGTTTGATGCCGACGATGCGTTCACGCGGTACCAGCTCAACAATGCGGTCAACAAGCAGGAAAGGATAACGGTGCGGTAGAAGCTTTTGTATAGCCAGTGAATCGAGGACTGTTTCCATAATCGGCTATGGTCATTATTAATAGGCAATCGGATTATTGAGGGGGGGTGGTGGCGGTCGCAGCGGTAACCGGGTTCTTGCTGTTGAAGTCACTGATGAACGCGCGAGTTATATCAGTGCTATCGGCAGCATATAACAATGGCACTTGAGCACCGTCGATGATTACATTAATGCCGCGTGATTTTGCAAAGACCTCCAGTGCCTTCCCGATCTCATCCTGCAAAGGCGAAAAAAGTTCCTGACGTCGCCGATTGTATGCAGCCTGGGCATCTTCGGCTTTACGCTGAATATCCTTCTTCATCTGTTCCAGTTGATCTATCTTTGCCTGCAATGAACGCTGGTCGATAGGTGTTCCCTCAGGAGCACTTTGCAGTTTACTGATTTCAGCTTCAAGAGCCTGCGCTCTGTTCTGCAGCTGCGTAATATCGTCTTTGGTCTTCTGAAATTCGCCATTCAGCTTGTTCAGTACAGTATTAAACTTGGCGATGCCGCTCTTCGGATCGAGAAACACATCCGTGTAGATAACAGCCATCTTGCTCATGGGCAACGCGACATTCGGAGCCGCAGTTTGTGGTGGCGTAGCGGCAGGGGATGACTGAGTGACAGGAGGGGGTGTCGGTCGTTGTGCTGAGATAGAAGCGGCAATTCCGATTACGACGACTGCACTAATCGGAAGCAAATATTTTTTATTCATGATGTTAACCATAAGGGTCTCGAAATTATTCGAGACCCTGATAACTCAATGAATTCTGGACAGCAGTACTACGGCGTGGGAACTGATGCAGTTGCCGGGTTCTTGCTGTTGAAATCGGCTATGAATGCACGCGTGATATCGATGCTGTCTGCGGCATAAACCACAGGCACCTGGCTACCATCGACAATCACAGTAATGCCGCGGGCTTTCGCGAAGACTTCCAGAGCCTTGCCGATGTCTTGTTGCAGGGGCAGGAAGATCTCCTGACGGCGTTTGTTGTAAGCAGCCTCGGCATCTTCGCCTTTGCGTTTGAAATCGGTGTTCATCTGGGCCAGCTGATCTCGCTTCTGACGAATTGAGTCAGGCGCCGCGACGTTTTGGGTGTCATCGATCTCTTTGCTCAGGGTGTTGATCTTCTGTTGCAAACTTTGCAGCTCAGTCTGACGCGGCTGAAACTCTCGATTAAGCGTGGTGAGCAAACTGTTGAATCTGGCGATACCCGATTTCGGATCCAAAAACGCGTCAGAGTAGATCATCGCAAGTTTGCTGTCGGGCACGGCCACATTGGTTTGCGGCGCAGAAGCCGCAGGGGCTGTAGTCGGACCGGGCTTCGGCTGCTGTTGCTGAGCGGACACTGAGATAATTGCGACGGTCGTCAGCAGTGCGACGGCAGCAATCAAACGAACTATCTTCATAACGTTGTTGTGATACTCCTTGCTTTGAGGCGTTCAGATAAACATCTTAGTTGTAAATCTGCCCACCCAGGTTGGCTCAATTGATTAAAAGGTGCGGCCTACGCTAAAGCGGATGACCCTCTTTTTCTCATTGAAGAAGAACGGAAATCCATCAATTATCTGGTCTTTCCGCGCGTTCGGATTATACGCAAAGATCAAACGAAACGGTACATTGATGACTGGCACTTGCACCCTCACCTCCATACCTAAGCTTGATCGATAGTCCCCGATTTTTGAAAACAAACTCTGCGAGAGCCGGACAACGCTGTTGGTTTGTGCCTCCCCTCGCAAAAACACAGGCTGGAAGCCCAGAGGCAATTGGGTAGAAGGATCGATCTGCCCGTTCTGTGCCGCTTCCAACTCAGCCTCACTCACGATTCGATTATCACGTGCCACCAAACTCACGACGCCTCCCGGGGAACCAACCGCAAGTTCTGGGTTCTTACAGGCTGCCAAACTACTAAGACTAACGGCTGCGAAACCACCAGCAAACCGCGGACAGGCAATGACACCAACCGTAGATAGGAATGGCTGGTCCGAAAGAAAATTACTGCTAAAGCCTTGATCACCCGTAGTCCGCAAGTTGAATGCACTGCCGATATCGGCAAACGCGGCCAAGCTAACCGTATCGCCTACAACAGGAATGCGATATTCGAAATTTCCCAGGATTTGAGTATCGCCTCCGACTGACGTAAACGATCTCGGCAACTGTGCAACGTTGCTGCCGGACGATCCCGTAAACAGCCCCAGCGAGAGTGCCGTCGCGGGTAAGCCAGGTATCGGAGTGGGCGTCGAAGTTGGATTCGAAGCAAATACTACGTTGCGGGAAGTTATGAAAGTATCAACGGGTGCAACCGGACTGATCGAACGCACGTTGTAACCCCGGATTGTAAATTCGTCACCCAGGAAGAAGCGCTCAAAGATTGGAACACCATCAACAAACGCGAGCGAGTTAGCGTTTCTGACCTTGTCGCTTATTGCAAAACTGCCGGTCGTGCCTGCGAGAATACGAAAGCCAAAAACCTCAGGATGTGTCGACTTCTTTCGTCGCACCGGGATGAACTGAGTGTATGAAAGCGTAGGCTGGTACGTTCGCACATCGCCGAGAAGACCAGCCACAGCGACCGCCATTGACAACTCGCGACCCTTGGTCGGATCAACGCTGGCATTGCGAGTGTCATAAGTGAACGTCCCGGTCACTCGGCTCGTAAGAATGTTTGGCTGGTTATAGACGACCGGAATGAATGTGCCCGAATTGGGGTTAGCGTTTGATTGCGGATCTTTGACGCTCGACAGAGAGAATTGGTAGGACGCACCAATTCTGGAGAACTGAGTGAATCGGCGTTTCTTATAAAACTCGGACAGCGGTGCACTGGCAAAAATGGAAGCACCGTACGAGGTACGCGTAAATAGATTCTCCTCGTTAATATTCGTCAAGTTGAATTGCGAATTAATGAAATCCTGTTGCGCAGCGATGTTCGAAGAAAGGAACGTACCTTCGCCAAAGAACTTCTGCGAAAAACCGAAGATAGAAAAGCCCGCACTAATTGGTCGATCCTTTATGTAAGGCTCCGTAAAGGAGAACTGGAAAGATCTCTGACGATTACCGGCTGCAAGGTTTAACGACAACACTTCACCTCGACCTAAAAGGTTGTTCGTCGAATATTCGAGCCCAAAGAACGAACCACCAATGCCGGACACACCACCGTTAAATGAAATCTGCTGGCGACCGCGTTCGCTGACTTTTAACGTCAGATCAAGTGTCGCTTCTTCATCGTTGGTACGGCGATCGACGTCCTTATCTTTATCGATAGGGTTGAAGTAACCGAGCTGATTGATTTTGACGACCGAATATTCCCAGTAAGTATCGTTATAGGTGTCACCTTCGTTAATGAGCACTTCACGGCGCAACACGTTATCGCGCGTGAATGTGTTGCCGATGAATTCAAGACGCCTCAACGTGAACTGCTTTCCTTCTTCGATCGAGACATCGAAATCGACGATGCCTTCGTTCGGGTTAGCAGGATTATCTTTGAAGGTGGGAACCGGTTCTGCAGTGTATTCAATAAAGCCCTGGTTGCCGTAAAACTTCTTAAGGTTCTCGAAGAGGCCCTTGCTGACCTTCTCTCCGTTCGCGATGTCTCCTTTGTTCAGACCGATAACAGCGAGAATTTGCGCTTCAGAAAAAATCGAGTTCCCTGAGACCTTAAACTCCCCGAGGCGATAAACCTTGCCTTCAATGATCGGGACCGTGATGCGTAGCGCGTCGTCTGTAGAAGAGAGAAATGGCAAAGGAAGGATCGGAAACCCAGTCCGCCTTTTTCCGATGTCTTCAACGCGCGGCTCGCCGTGTCGCGCCTGGAGGTAACCCTTCGAGCGCATGTAGTTGTCAACCTGGTGCAGATCGTAATCAAGCTTTTCACGATTCAGAGTGTCTGAGCCTTTGAAGCGTGTAATCAAGCCGGCTTCTTTGACATACTTCATGGCCCCACGAAGCGCGCCATCGCTGAACACCGTGTTGCCTTCAAACTGAATCTCGACGACACGGACACGTTCACCTTCATGAACAACAAATGTTATTGCCAGTGAAGTTGCTGAGACTTCTTCGGTTCGTTCTTCAACCGTCGCGTTTGGATGACCGCCCGCAGCCAGCAACTCTTTGATCACCCGCATGCCGTTGCGAACTTTGACCGGATCGTAGGTGCTCTCCTTCGAAACACCTACGCGCTTTTCGCGAAACGCCTTTAAGACATCCGACTCCGGAACACTCTTCAACCCTTCAAAAGTAAGATCGCGAATCATCGGCAATTCGCTTACTTCAAAAATAACCACCTTGCCGCCGCGCGGTCCGGTCTCAGTCAAAACACGGGTCTTTGTCTTATCGAAGAAGGTTAGCGAGAGCAAAGTTTGATAATCGCGCTGAACCTGCTCTTCACTGTAGACGTCGCCCGGACGAGTCTGTATGTAATAAAGGATGTCGTCTTGTCTAAGTCGCCGATTACCAGTGATAGCGACCGATTCGACGAGTTGCTGAGGTGGTGGCGGATTTTGCTGGGCTGAAACGCGTTGGGGTGCCGCGAAGATTGCGATAATTCCTACCAGAATGCTCGAAAAGAAGAGCAAGAACGCTCGATATAAGTGCATAGGCACCAATTTTCCCTCAATAGTTCTTACCGGGCCTCGAAACTTCGGGGAGGTATGGCTGAAATAATAATCCAGAGATAGAAAATAAAGGCAAAATGCCAGGCGCTGAAATGGCTCGAAGACAGCTTCTTTGATTCGATCAAAGGTGACCCAGTTGCCAGCTTCAGGCGCAGCAAAGTGGCGCATTATATCGGCAACAAACTATAAAGTCCAAAGCCCGAAGTCCAGCCAGGGGATTGACTTGCATGGACTTATGACTTTGGACTGAAACGTTTCCGAATGGTGTCTAGTGTATGAGAAGCGCGTCGTCTGCAGTCTCGATTCCGGCGGGTCGGAAATCTAACTCATCGCCGCTCAAATACACCTCAACGAGGGTTGACCCGGAAAGTTGCCCTTGAATTAGTGCCTCAGAAAGCGGATCTTCGACGTACTTCTGCAAAGCGCGACGCAGCGGTCTGGCCCCATATGACCGATCGGCACAGGTCTTCTCAACAACCCAGCGCTTCGCCTCGTCCGTGAGGCGAACTTCGAAGCCGTGCCGGCTCATCGTTCGATTGATTTGATCGACTTGCAGCTGAACCACCTCGAGGAGCTCATCGTCGATCAGCTGATCGAAAATGATGATTTCGTCGAGCCTGTTGATGAACTCTGGATTGAAAGTCTGCCGAACAGACGACATCACCATCTCTTCCATCTTTTCACGGCTTGCATCGGTGTTTGCCTGGAAGCCGAGCGTACCCTTTTTCTGAATGAACCGCGCACCGATGTTTGATGTCATGATGATGATCGCATTCTTAAAATCGACTGTGTTTCCCAACGCGTCAGTCAGAATGCCATCCTCGAAGACCTGTAAAAGAATATTGAAGATGTCGGGATGTGCTTTCTCGATCTCGTCGAAGAGCAAAACCGAATACGGTGAGCGCTTGATTCGTTCGGTTAACTGTCCTCCCTCTTCATGTCCCACATAGCCTGGAGGCGAACCTATCAACTTTGAGACGGAGTGTTTTTCCATAAACTCCGACATGTCAAAGCGAATCAAAGCACGCTCACTGCTAAAGAGAAATGCCGCCAGGGATCGAGCAACTTCAGTCTTACCGACGCCGGTTGGTCCCAGGAAAAGGAATGAACCAACGGGACGCAGTGGATTCTTCAAGCCCGCTCTCGAGCGCCGGATAGCGCGCGCCAGGGCTGAAATTGCAGGACGCTGCGAAACAACGCGCTTGTGAAGTTCCGCTTCAATGCGAAGAAGCTTCTGGGTCTCTTCTTCCTTCAGTGATGTAACCGGAATTCCGGTCCAACGAGCGATCACGTCTTCAACGTCTTCTCGGGTAACTTCCGCGGAAACAAGAGCATCTTCCTGATGTCTCAAACCAGGAGTCTCACTGTAGCTGCGCGACCACTCGTTGATTTCGTTCCAGTCAGCAAGATTTCCCTGCTCGCGTCTAACGCGCAGTTTTACGCGCGCGCCTGCTTCGTCGATAACGTCAATCGCTTTGTCAGGCAGGAAACGATCGGGAATATACCGGTGCGATTGATAAACGGCGGCGTGCAATGCTTCGTCGGAATAACGCACCTGGTGAAAACTCTCGTATCGCTCACGAACGCCATCAAGAATGCTAACTGCTTCTTCCTCAGAAGGCGGTGGAACTTTAACGGCCTGGAAGCGACGTTCGAGTGAACGATCTTTTTCGATTGACTTCCGAAACTCAGCTGGCGTGGTCGCACCGATACACTGAATCTCACCGCGTGACAGAGCCGGCTTCAAGATGTTCGCGGCGTCTAATGAACCTTCGGCCGATCCAGCACCGACCAATGTGTGCAGCTCATCTATGAAAACGATGTACTGCGGGTTTTCAACGAGCTCGCGCATGATCTGTTTCAAGCGCTCTTCAAACTGACCACGATATTTTGTGCCCGCAACAATCAATGAGAGATCCAGCGAAAGGATTCGTTTGTTTTCCAGGAACGAAGGTACATCACCACGAACGATGCGTTGCGCGAGTCCTTCAACAATGGCGGTCTTACCAACGCCTGGTTCTCCGATCAGAACCGGATTGTTCTTAGTACGCCGGCAAAGAATTTGAACAACGCGTTCGATCTCGGCTTCTCGCCCGATCAACGGATCCAGTTTGTCGTTGGATGCGTCTTCAGTGAGATCGCGCGAGAACTCAACGAGGTGTGGCGTATCTTTCTTTTGTGAAGTTCGGGCGTCAGCGCCTGACTGACGAGCGATTTCGTCACGAACTGCATTCAGACGTAAGCCTCGCTCGTACAAGATCTCCGCGGCCATTGAACGCTCTTCTCGAAGTAAACCTAATAGAAGATGTTCGGTGCCGATGTGACGGTGCTGAAGTCGATCACTCTCCTCGTGAGCATAAGCCAGAACGTGCTTCGTTTCGGGCGCAAGGGGGAGTTCCACCGAGGTCGAGATCTTCTCGCGCAGCAGTGTTCGGCCTTCAATCTCTTTGCGAATTGATTCGATTGAGACTTGTGCACGTGGAAAGAATCGACCGGTCAAGGTCTTATCTTCGCGCATCAATCCCAATAAAAGGTGCTCGGGTTCTATTGCTGGAGCGCCAAACTGCGAAGCTTCGTAGCGCGCGAAGAAGATTACCCGGCGCGCCTTTTCGGTGTAACGTTCGAACATCTTGGTTTCGTTTAAAAGTTCCTAATGATTACCATGCCGGGCGAAAAACTAACCGCCCGGCAAGCTGCGGGCATTATAACCCATCGACGAGAGGAAAAAGCATTGTTCTGATCCTAAATAAGGAAATAGACGTAACGGAGGATCTTTTTCAGAGCTCGTGAAGTCGGCCAGCCTCCAACAAGAGCACACGATCACAAAGCGCGGCCAGTTTTTTGTTATGAGTTGCAATAATCGCAATACTTCCTCGCTGGCGAGCGTGGTTTATAAGTGTTTTTCCAATTGAGTCGCTCATTACATCATCGAGATTTCCGGTAGGTTCATCGGCCAGGAGGAGCGCTGGGGACGTGATTAAGGCACGGGCTAAGGCGGCTCGCTGCTGTTCACCGCCTGACAACTGCGAGATCGGGTTATTCAGCGTTTCACCGAGTCCGAGTTCCGTTAACAAAGCTTTGGCTTCTGCAAAGGCCAGTGAGGGCTTGAGTCGTTTAATCAATAATGGCAACGCGACGTTCTCGATAGTGGAAAGATCCGCCATCAGATAATGAAACTGAAACACAAATCCGACCTGGAACTGACGAAAAAGCGACGCTGCATTGCCGCGCAACTTTTCGACTTCTGTATTCCCCAACAAAATGGAGCCATGATCGGACTCAACAACACCGCCGAGTAAATGAAGCAACGTGGACTTACCTGACCCTGAAGCCCCCGTAATCGCTACAGCTTCACCCGCCGAAACTTCCAAATCAATTCCACGCAAAACTTCAATTCGATTAGAAGTATCGGACAGAAAACTCTTGCGCAGATCAATGACTCGCAGGTCAATCGGTGGCTGATTTGGGTTTGAAGCGATCATCTAGTTCGCGTGACTGCTCAGTAGTAAATCGGCGGTGAATAGGTCCAATTCGCCCATAGGTCCTATGCCACGCACTACTTCTAATTAAGTTCTCGCAACGTTTCCACCGACCGCATCTTTGCTGCAGCAAGCGCCGGGTATAACGTGGCCAACACGCTGAGACCGAAAGCAATCAAGCCGGCTAAGAATATTTCGTTAAATCTTAAGTTCAACGGAACATGGCTGATCGAATAAACGTCGGCGGGTAAACTCACGAGCTTGTAATGATTGGCGATTGCACAAGCCGCCACGCCAATCACAATTCCACTCAGCGCACCAATAGCGCCAACCGCAGCGCCCACGATAATGAAGATGAGCATGATTGCTTTTCGCATTGCACCCAGAGCGTTCAGTATTGCGATGTCGCGACGTCGCTCGATCACAACGAGTATCAACATCGTCGTGATGTTTAGCGTAGCTATCGCGATGATAAGTCCGATGATTAACAGACCCATGCGACGCTCTACCGCTAATGCGGTGAATAGTGGTTGATTCGCTTGTTGCCAGTCGATTGTGTTGTAACTGGCTCCGAGCGTTTTCCTGATCTTTTCAGATGTACGCTTGACGTCGTCAATGTCTCTTACTTGCACACTGATGATCGGAGCTGAGTGGTTATCGCCAGTGAATGCCGTGACCCTTTCTAACGGAAGGTAGATCCAGGTTGAGTCGTATTCGAAGAGACCTGAGCGAAATATTCCCGAAACGCGCAGTCGCCGGGTTTGCAGGTTTGTACTGTTCGTTGCCGAACCTGCAGGAATGATTTGGAAGACATCGCCGACACTGAGACCAAGGCGATTCGCAAGGTCACTCCCGACCACAGTCTGAGGTTCGACACTCGCAGGTTTTTTTTCGAACAGAGAGCCTGCTTCCAGCCATTGACCTAACGACGCTGCCTCAGCTGAGTCGGGCTCAATTCCACGCATCACCGCATACCCCGATGATTTTGGTCCGCGTACGACAGCGCCGTCATATGTTGTCGGCGATGCGCCGGTTACCCCCGGGACCTGACGAATCTGAGTTGCTACGGACGATGTTTCCGTAATCGGATAACCATCTGTCCTTAGTACGTTGATGTGGGCCGTCCCCTGCAGAATTTTGTTGCGCATTTCATCGCGAAAGCCGTTTGACAGTCCAAGCGCAACGATGAACGCCCCGACACCCATCGCGATGCCAACGACAGCTGCGAGACCGGTGACGCGCGCGAGCCGACGTTTATGTCGCACACGCAAGTAACGCAAAGCGAGAAAGAGTTCGTAAGGCATCGGGAGATAGTTAAGTGATCAAATAGGTCCTATACGTCCTACAGGTCCTATTCTTGGATCCTACTGCTCGGACACTTCTTCGTGTCTTCCGGCCGATTTTCTGGTAGCAGGCGTTTCAAATTGGGATGATCGTTAGCGCTCTGATCATCCATCGGACGCAGCTCAAAAATGTATTCACTAATGCGTCGAAATCTATAGTGATTTTCTAATTGGGTGATCTGCGGAATTTCATCACGCTGCCAGCCGCAAGGTAACCACCAACGCGGATCGCTATCAATAAAGACTCGCTTGCCTTTGGCAAAATAGCCGTTAATTACCATAAAGAGGCGATCACCTGGCCAACCACCTCCTGTCCCGATCGTTTGCCACTGGCCTGCCCCAATTGATGCCCAATACGTAACTGCGATCGTCTGTGACCCTGAGATCATCACTGCATCATTTGGCAGTTCCTTCAACCGCTTTTGGTAGTCCTTACTCATGGCACGTCGTTGAATGAACTCATAACTGATCGGCCTCATGATCAAGCCGAATGTAATCGCAAACCCGGCAATAACCACCAGAACGGCGACAAACGCACGCTGCAGGGTTCCGAGAAGCCGAGTTCCAATCAATAAGAGCCAACTAGCAGCAAGTGGCGCTAATCCTGGCAAACCGGTCAAGAAGTATCGCCAGTTAACCGAGGTGCTGTAATTAAAAAACAGCAGCACATCAGCAAACGCCGCCACAAGCCATAGCAACAGCAGTGAGCTCAGTTTGTGTTTACGCCACTCATGGACCGGAGCGAATGGCAACGAAATAAAAACTATGGGCGCCGTAATGAAGAGATAGACAATAAACGGGCGAAGATTCGCGAGTGCGACTGGATGACGGCTGGACTCTTCGTCCATCGATTGCTTCCATCCATACCAAATATGCCGGTAGTAGGGATCCGTTAGGAACCAATACGCAAACCAACCAAATGCCAGAATCCCAAACACCAAACATGAAGCTGTTACGTAAAGCACTTCTCGCCGACCCAATTTCCAGCCACAGACGATCGGCGCGAATAGCAGCCACGGGGCATAAAACCCGATTGTCTCTCTCAGATTCATGCCCAGGCCCATCAAGCCAGCGCCGGCAAGAATCAGCCAAAGACTTTTCTTTTGAATTCCGAGTAGATGAACCGCCAGAGCAACGGCCAGAATGAAAACTGAGGGCACGTCGGTCATCACCTGACCGCCATACAGAACAAACACCGGGGAAAAGACAATCAACAATGAACTGATTGTGGCGGCGGTAACCGAGCGAGTAACTAAACTTGCTAACCACCAACATGCCATGACTGCAAGTGGCGCCTGCGCAACTACAGCGTACTTAAAAACGAGGTAGGCGCTCTCTGGTTTGACGTCGAAGAGCGTCTTCGCAGTTACAAACAGAAAATGATTTCCGAAGATGAAAAGATTCCGCCCCAGCGCCATCGACGAGGGATAGCCAGCGAGTGACAGCATGGTGTAGTCCATGCCATCCCAATCGCCAATGAAAGGATCGACGAAGTAGAGAACGAGAATGAGACCTATTAATACGGGCGGCAGCCACCAGCGCCAGGAATGCCAGAAAGAGATTGCGCGCGAGTTCGAGCCGTCGCTGTTAACGGGGTTTTTAGCCAGCAGATTATCGGAAGCGTTTGTCTTCAGGGGCGTTTGAGTTACTTGACTGAGCTTCGACTGATGACTCCGGACGTTTGACCATTTTCACGCGATTACCCTGCGCATTGTACTCAACTTCATCCATGATGTTGTAAATGAGGAGAACTCCTCGTCCGGAAGTTCGAAATAGATTCGCCGGATCGCAGGGATCCGGGATGTCGCCGATATTGAACCCCTCACCTTCGTCTTCAACGGTGAAGCACGCTTCTTTTGGGGAAAGCTCAGCGGTAATTCTTAGCAGCTTGTTTGGGTCGTTCTTGTTGCCGTGCTTGACCGCATTCACAAACGCTTCATCGAGTGCGATAAAGAGGTTGGAACGTTCCGGCTTGATCAGACCGAGCTTCGACACGCGCTCCTGCAAGTACTCCAATACGCCATCCATCAAGGATAGATCGCTTGGCAACTCAAACTCGATCTTCTCGTGAACGTTAGAAAGAATGTTCGGATCGTCAACGTGTCGCAGTTTGTAGGAAAGAGTCTGCTCTATAATCTCGCGCAGTTCTTCGGCCTGGTAAGGGACGCGCAGGAAGTTGGCCGCTCCCATCTTGAAAGCTTTGATAATTGCTGGTTCAGTACGATTCGACGGGAGTGGCGTAACCAGGTGTTTGCGCTGCAGATCACCAATTGGCCGTCCGTTGACCTCAGCTTCACTCAGGTCGCTGATTACAAGATCGAATTCGTCCAGATCGTTGCGTGCTAGCGCCCTCTCGCGCTCGCCGGTCACGACGACTTCGTGTCCGAGCTTGCCGAGGCTCTTTTCGAGGAGAGCACGCAACTCATCGTTATTATCCACGATGAGAATCCGGCGTTTTTCCATCCAGCTCCAATCTATCGACTTGTTGAGGAGAGATACCGCTTGCGCGACAAGTCCGCTTGATGACTACCTGTACGAAATTCTGACGCGCCGCGTTCGAAATATATCAGAAAGACACGAGGTGATAACAGAGTATCCGGGCGCCGATTGCAAGGTTTAACTGGTTCCTTGCTAAACTACAGGCCAACTAGAACGTGAAACCACCGAAGTCATTGTCGATTTACCAATTCTCGCTTTGGGGAACTCGGCATTCGATTAGCCAGAACAAGCTGTATGTGGCCACTTTTAATCCTCCCGCAGCGAACCTGAGCGAGGTGTTTGAGTTGTCGGGCCTCAGAATCGTGTTCGCGGTTAGATGACTAAACACGGAAAGCTTCAAACATTCCTGGAGTTCGCGGCCTTCAGATCGATCCTGGGCACACTTTCTCACTTGCCGCCCTCCGCCGCGTATTCTATTGGCCGTGGGTTGGGCAAGATTGCTTACCTCCTGGCCGGAGAACTGAGAAGAACTGGAACGATAAATCTTCGTTTGGCATTTCCGGAAAAGAGCGACGAGGAGCGCCGCCACCTTTTACGTCAGTGTTTCGAGAGCCTCGGCCGCGAACTCGGATTGTTCAGCCAGATGGCGTCACGTTCTCGAGACGAGCTCAATCAGCTTATTGAAGTTCACGGCATTGAAAACCTGCAAAAGTCGAAAGCTGTGCACGGCGACAAGTTGATCTATTACACCGGTCACCTGGGCGCATGGGAGATGACTAGTTTTGGAGTCTCAGTTCTCGGCTATCCCTTCACCTTCCTCGTCCGGCGGATCGATAACCCAAGAGTCGAGCAGTTCGTTGATCAAGTTCGTACAAGGTTCGGCAACAAAACCATTGATAAACTGTCTGCAGCGCGGTCGATGATGAAGATTCTTCGTTCGGGCGAAACTGCACTTGGATTGTTGCCTGATTTGAACACACTGGAAGACGAGGCGATTTTTGTCGACTTTTTTGGAATACCTGCTGCTACGACGTTTGTGATTGCAAAGCTCGCCGTTCGAACGAACACGCCGCTCATTCCGTTCTTTGCTCCCTGGAGCGAGGAAAAAGGAAAGTATTTGTTAGTCGTCGAAGCACCGATTTCCGCTGAATCCACCGGCGACGAGGAGGCTGACGTACGCCGTGTGACAATCGAGATTACGCGCCGAGTTGAGAACCAGATCCGACAGTTTCCGGGACAGTGGCTCTGGGTCCACAAACGCTGGAAGACGCGACCTCCGGGAGAGCTGGCGATTTACTAAGAGTGAAGTCAATAGGTCCTATAGGTCAAATAGGTCCTATTCACGCACCCTTCAACTATACTTCCTCCAATGCAAGCC
>DATDFV010000011.1:0-10798 GCA_036522415.1 Pyrinomonadaceae bacterium
TTGTTGGTCCGTGACCATCGCTTGTTCGCATCTGCTCCCACCTCAGTCTGCAAATCCAAAACTTGCGATAATCACTCAAGTTGTCAAAGAACGGGAAATCTACTTGTCGCTAAACGGGAAATCTAATTGTCGGCCATCACATGGAAATAGATCGTGTCGCCATACTTGGCATGATTCTCAATACCCGTGACCGTGCAGCACCAGAATGAGTCTTCGGCCGTGTTGTAGACCCGCATTGACTCATTGAAAGTCGTACTTTGAGGCAACAGTTGTCTCGTTCACAATCCAGACATTGCTCGTTGTTATGGCAGGTGGCTGGAGACAATGGATGCAGACGGAGACGCGCAGAAATCGACGACTGGATGTAAGTTAGTTACTGTGGTCCTGCGCTCTGGGACCCAGCGCCCTTCGAAATTGAGTTATCAAACCTTGAGAAGTCTCTGGGCTGAAGCGCCGACGCACCATTACGTGATTTCACATTGTCGCCATCGAAAATGATGTTGCCTTTTGAATCACGCGAGATATCGAGGAAATCATCGAACCAAGCAAGTGTCCGTGAAACGAGATCACGCACGTTTGCAGGCGATGAAATCCAGTGACTCTCACCCCAATAACGTACAAATTGGACACGCTTTCCTTGTCTAGAAAGCGCGCCAAAGAATTCCTCGGCTTGCGTAATCGGAACTGGATCCATATCTCCATGGACAATCATTAAAGGAGTCTGCACGCGATCAACATAGAATATCGGGCTGTTGCGAACATAACGCCCCCAATCCTTCCATGGCGGGCTTCCCATATGATCCTGACCGGTTTCCGCCATTGACTGCTGGTTGAGGAAATGCATGTCATAATGAGTTGAGTAGCGAAATCGTGCGTCAAAAGCTCCATACAGACTAAGCAAATCTGAAAGCGCTGCAAGGGCAATTGCCGCTTTAAAACGCTTTGTTTGCGTTATCAGGCCATAGGTACTGAATCCACCATAACTACCTCCCATTACTGCTAAACGATTGGAGTCAGCAATTCCCTTAGCAATGGCCTCATCTACCGCAGGTAATACTCCTTTGGTCAATTCCAAGAGATCATCACCACTATTACCGGGCACAAGTGGCATGCTTGGCATCAAAATCACATACCCGTGCGCCGCCAAGAGCAGCAGACTATCCCACTCGCCGGAATCGGGATTCAAACTCCCTAAGTTAAAGGGATCAGTCTCACCATATACATTCCCAGCGTAGACATAGCTTATCAACGGATAGCGTCTGCCAGACTCATATTTGGGCGGTAACAAGAGCCACGCCTTTAACTGCTGGCCATCGAGGCCGTGATAAGTGATCGATCGAGGGGTTCCAACGTTCAAATCGCTCATCAAGCGGTTCGTCTCGAGTACCGACTGTTTCCGCTCGCCTTGCACGAGCGTCAAAAAAGTTCCGTTGGATTCTCGTGCCATGAATAACGCACTAGCTCTGTCCGCCCGATACGCCAATAGTCTCGCTCGTTCGGATGGACGAGCAATACGAGCAGTTTGACCAGAAACAACATTCACCGAATAGAAGTCGGTGAGAGTTCCAACCGGCACGGACACAATGACCGATTGACGACTTGAACGTTCCGAGTCAGTGGAATCCGAACTTACTACTGACGCTACCTTGGGTGCAAAGTTACCCGTTAGATTGGTCCAAGTGCCTGAGCTTATGTCTAAACGCCAAAGATCATCTTTCACAACGCCGACGAAAGTCCGCGGGTTAACGACCGCCGTTAGGCCACCGGGCGCAGCAGATTCTGTCAAATCCGGTAGGGGACGCGCCGCCCCCTGAGCAGAAATGATCCACCAACCACCACCATTTGCCTTATGTCTTTTATGGGGTTCGGCATCAGCATTTAAGAACACCAAGATCCCATCACCTTCAGTCCAGAGAATCTTCGTCGTCTTAGCCACCTTCATCCCAGGTGGCAAAGCAACTTCTCCAATTGGTCCGCTAATCGAGCCACGAATTAGCTTGAAATCATCTGGGGCATCTGGGGCAGTGGCAATAGCGGCGAAAGCCTGACTATCGGGTGCCCAACTAAACGTGTCGTCCGCTGGCACAACAAAGTCTGAGGCAACCCGCTTTCGCGCATCCTCACGGGAATCATCGACTCTAATAACTCCAAGTTGAAAGCGCATACTCCAATCCCAAGCGCGTCTCTCTTGATGCTGAGCCTCAAATGCCGCCGAGACTGGAGCTGCATCTTTAAGGAACGCAACAGAAGCGCCATCCGGTGCTGGTACTACGCGGCGAAACGAAACCGCATCTACACCCGGCACCGATTTACCAGTAAGGGCATCAATCATTGCGAGATGACATAGCGATTTATCTTTTCTTTCGTCATCAGCTATCGCACTGTGCGATTGGTTGTTCAGTATGCTTACTGATGGTTTCTGTCCAGCCCACTGGACCTGCCAAGCCTCGATCGCTTGTGCTCCCCACTGCCCACGAGCCAAATAATCGCGTTCTCCCTCAGGTCGCAGGATCGCGGCAAGCATCTTATTGTTAACCCAGACGAATCCAGGTCCATTCAAAGAAATGCCCTGATCACTAAGCCTTCTTAGACGACCGCTTTGCCGCTCCCAAATCCAGAGCTGAACGTCACCGCCTCTCGTCGAAAGCATTGCCAAGCGCGTCCCATCCGGTGACCACGACGGTTGCCAGAATCCCGCGCCGTCCGATTCGCCGTTTGTAATATTGAAAGGAGCCCGGCCATCCAAATTAGAAAGCCAGATGTCGGAAACACCGTCACTCGCTGCGCCATAAATATTGGTGAAATAACGAGTGCCAGTTGGCGTCGCTAAAGTTCCCAAACGAGGACGAACAAAGGCAAGCATTCTACCGTCTGGTGAGATGACGTAAGGTCCGTCTACCTTCTCGAAATTGAATATGTCAGTTAGCGTAATCGGCCGCTTCTCCTGGGCAGACACTATGGACATGAATATGAGAATCAAACAGAATTCAACTGTTAAGCCACGCCTCGAATATGCCGTCATTCAAAACTCCTACTGTTCGTATGCTGCTGGGACGGAAGCTTTCGCGACGTCCGATTAAGGAATTTGGATAATGTCATCGCCCATGATGGTCCAATAAGGCCAAGCTCATTCCGATGCTCGAAGAGAGAGAGAGAGAGTGCGCGCGAATTATAACTTTCCATCTTCGAGATGGATGCCTGCGCATGCCATGAATAAGCAGAGGAGCAGAGCTTTAAGCAAATAATCGCAAGCACCAGATCGGCCTCAAATTCAATTCGGTACGGCAGCTCTTCAGGGTGCAGTCATAAAACAACTGCAAAAACTCTATGACGCATAAGCTCCTGGTGCGATCAGCAGGCGAATACTGCAGCACTGTCACCAAATCAACTTAATCGCGAGCTGCCCTGAACGCGGCCCACCCATTTGATACAAGAGGTTAAGCCCACCCAAACTTCCATTCAACATGGAGCTAGGTTGGCCGAATTGTGAGCTGGTTATTGACCTGTTGACCGGCCCAAAATTGGGGTGATTGAAGACATTAAAAAGCTCCCCACGGAATTCTAATTTGATCGCCTCACTTAATCTGAAACCTCGGCGTAACGCAAGATCTACCTGAGATGCTGGGAAAGCTCGCAGCCCGTTGCGCGGGAAATTCCCGTACAATACGCCTGGAGCTGGATTGACAAATGCGGCTTTATTAAACCGCCGTCCACCCGGCGCTGCAGGATCATCTATGTAGAAGGGTTGCCCCGGCACTACATCCGGCCGCCTGGAAAACGATATGCCGTTATTGTTTACATTTATGCCGTTGGCCTGAGGCGTAACCGGAAATGCGGACTGATAACGACCCAGAAGATCGGCGCTCCAACCACCGGCCAAAGCGCGAAGGACAGGAGGCCCTGATATCTTCGGGAAGTCGTAGGTAACCGCTGTAGATAACAGGTGCCGCGCATCAAAATCTGAAGGGCCCCACTCCTGACTACCCTGATCAGCCACGCCTGGCTGGAACCCTATTCCACTGCCGAGGTCGTCTGACAGGTCATCCCGAGAGCTTCCCAGTGTATAGGATGAAAGCGCCTGTAACCCTCGGCTAAGTCGCCGGCGATACTGAATTTGTAATGCGTCGTACCTCGACCGGCTCGAATTACGCAGGACATTCATTTGAGTATTAGTATTAGGCCATTCAGCTACGGGCTGATTTAGCTGTTGCCGGGCCAGCAGTCGTCGACCAGCAGCCCCTACGTAGGCTACCGTGACGGTCTCGCCAGCCCCAATTCCCTGCTCCCATGCGGCGTTCCATTGAGCTGTATAGGGCAGCTTGAGATTAGGCTCGAACAAGGGGCCGATCGTGCCGGGCGGGCTAATACCTAAGATCGGCGGCGTACGTACGGCTGGATCAAGGAATGACACTCCAAAATCCTGACGATTGGCGACATACGGAAATCCGTTGGAATACGCCGCTGCTATACTGCCTAGGCCAAGGTCATAAAAAATACCTACCCCTCCTCGAATGCTGGCCTCCCAACGCGGTCGATCGCTAAACCGAAAGGCGGCACCAAAACGCGGCGCAAACGCGCCGAACCGGCCCTGAAATATTGGCGTACCGAGTGGCGCCAGCCTCAGGTTGACCGGCACGGCAGCATCAATCCCTAGAACGGTCCGAGGTAGCCGGCCCGTTCCCTCTCCCGGCGGAGGCACTCGCTCGAACCTGAGACCATATGTTAGTGTCAGCCCCCTGCTAGCCCTCCACGAATCCTGTGCATAAATCGACTGACTCTGAATGATGGCCCTGCGTGGAATCGGATCGCCATCTCTGATGCTATGAAAGTCGTAGATTTGATTAATCACGCTTTGAGTTGAAAAGAATTGATTGCTCTCAAGGTAAACACCGCTCCCCCCAATCAGAGGCAACAGCCGCAGATAGTCCACACCAAATTTTAATTGATGCGCACCGACCGACCACCCTATCGCACCCACTACATTCAGCTGACGTACCACATCTGCATTCCCCGCCCCCCATAGGAAGGAGTAGGAATGGGCAAAGTTACCAACGGAATTCGCGAAGTTAAGGAATGATTGCGAAGGGTTGCGACCTGGCGCAAATATGTCGGAGACATTTGGGATTACCGCCCCGCCAAAGGTGTCGAGATAAGCCACCTGAGGGGCTGAGTTACGTGTCCAGTTCACTCTTACATCAGCAGTAAAGTGGGGTCCGGCGACCCAGGTCACCCCGCCAGTGTATGAGTCGTTACGGGCGATAATACCCTGCACAGTAGAAAGCGCGGAGGTCCTCGTCTTCGCTTCGGACGGCGCCCGACTCAGACGGAAAAAACTCGACAGCCTCTTCGTCACCTGGCCGTCAAATCGCAGTGAAAATATGTTGAAAGATGCCGGGTCAGAATAGCTGGCAGCAAACTGTGCCGCGCCGTCTCCAAAGTCTGGCCCATTTGGCAGTGGAAACGCATTTAGAAACGGCTTCATGGTGGCGGGCACCTGCGACCGAAACGCAACCGACGGCACGTTCTTAACCTGAGCTCGCGGCTGTTGCAGCCGAAGCCCTTCGTACGAGGCAAAGAAGAATAGTCTATTTTTGCCGCTGAAGAGGGAAGGTCCGCCTTCGCCAAATCGAGGTAAATAAAGCGGCCCACCAAGTACTCCGCCGAATAGATTCTGCCGTTCCTTAGGCTTGGGCAATCTATTCGCATTGGCGAACCAATCGTTGGCATCCAAAGCCTCATTCCGAAAGTACTCGGACGCACTTCCATGAAACTGATTAGTCCCGCCTCTGGTCACTAAAGAAATCTGTCCTCCGGTCGTTCTTCCGAACTCTGGGGCGAACGTCGAAGTCTCGATGCGAAATTCCTGTAAAGCGTCCAGAGAAACTAGACTGTTCGTGCCACCAAGTGCTGTGGTTCCGGCCACCTGGCCGGAACCCGAAGCGTCAGGGTTGCTGCCGGTCGTTGCATTTATTCCAGTGTTAGCACTCACCCCGTCGACTGTGAAATAATTGGAGGTAACGCGCTGCCCATTTACACTAAACTGCGCTCCTGAGGTGGAAGTTCCTTTATTATTTGCCAGCACTACGCCGGGCACGAGCTGGATAAGCGCCTGAAGACTTCGCCCATTCAGCGGCATATTCGCAACAAACTGTCGATTCACAACGGTGCCAACGCTCCCATCCGTCCTCACCGTCTCAGCATCCGAATCAATCGTTACTTGCGCATTGACGTCTCCCGCTTTCAATTGAATCTGCAGAGCCTTGTTGTCGCCGACATTCAACACGACATCTGGCACTTCGACGGGTGCGAAGCCATCTCGCTCGACGCGGATGCGATAAGTGGCGGGAGGAAGCAATGGAAAGGTGAAGTAGCCTTGCTCATTGGTAGTAGCTTGTCGCCGTGCGCTGGTTGCTGTATTGACAGCCGACACATTCGCGTTGGGAATGACAGCGCCTGCCTGGTCCAAAGCTGTGCCGCTGAGAGTGGCGGTCGCAGCTTGTCCGAAAGCTGAAGTAACCGGCAAAACAGAAAGAGCGACGAGCAGAAGAAAGTTACGTATTGCGGAGTTCGGGTCTGGGCATTTCATCGTTGTGCTCCTCACCAAAGTTGGAATGAACGCGATCGATTCGTGTGAGTTCGTATCTTCGGTTTGTGTTAATTCGTGGACCGTTTCTCTGGTAACTAAATACAATCCACGAATTCACACGAAATCACACCGAACAAGAGAAAGCAGGAATTCAAGCTATTTAGTGCTAGCGATTGTTGCGGCCAACACTTCGGCACTTTTTAACGATCGAAAAAACTGGGCTGACTTGATGGCTGAAGCTGCAGACTGCACTGACGACGTAGTGAACGCTGCTCGAATTACTTGATCATTAGCAGCGCCTAATTCATACAAGCGCTCGACCGCACGCAAGAGACTCGCATCGTCAGTCACGACAATTCCGTCATTGGAAGCCGCGCCGGCAGGCGCGTTTGGAAAAAATATTGGTTGCAGGTCTCGACGCAATGCCGCAGTCTCGCCTTGAAACGCACGCGCATGTGCGCGAATCATCCCAAGCCATTTGTCTCGAGCCTCCGGATTCATGGTGCGAAGATCCTCTTGCGAGAATTGCTTGACCAGTCGTCTCAAAACGCCAGCGTGACTCATCGCCTGCGCTGATCGATTAACCATCCGCTCTGCAAATCGGCCGATTTCTTCTTCCGACCCTTTTGAAAAATAGCGACGCAGTTCCTCATGGGCAGGAATCGCGCTCTCACTGATCTCAACCTGATCCACCGATTGAACACCGGATGACGACTTTTCGCGCGCTCGACGCTTCATCGCTTCGGCAACTGTCTCAACTTCGATCTTGACCGCTGGATTGCTCGCGACGGACGCGAGCGCGTGAACGATCTCCGCCTTGCGTTGGTCTGTATCAACTATTCCGCTAACACGCAGCCGCCCTTCAGATGTGCGTGTGACAGTTGTTTGATCGTCGAGATCCGCACCGACTCTACTGAGAAGACTTAATACTTCGACTTCAAGCTCGGGCGAGGCCGGTATTGGAGATGCGGCGAGTGGGAGAGTGGACGACGGGGAGAGCGTCGCGGTCTCACTCCTTCTCCCTGTTGCCGCTTCGCCTAATAGTTCCGGCTCGGGTTCGAAGACTGCAGGCGCAACAGTTGAGGGCGCACGACGTTCGAAACTGGCCTCGAGAAAACGAAACTCACGCCATTGCTGGTTGCCGATTGCCGATTGCCCATTGGCATTTGAGTCGCCGGGTGCAGCTGCCACAACGAGAGTTAGTTCGGTGGCATGCAGATCGGCTTTGCTTAAGGTTAGAGTTGCCCTGACTACATCAACAGATTTCGCAGATGGCGCGGATTGAACTGAAATGACGTAGGTATCGCCTTGTTCTGTGAGTTGTGGAACGGCTGCTATTTGGCCGAGCAGATCAGAGAAGTCTTTTGCTGATGGCGAAAGCTGCCACACATTGGAATTGCCAATCGCCAATTGCCGATTGCCGAATTCAGTCTGAGGTTTGGATCCGTGATGGTACAGAGTTTGAACACCATCAGATCGACGCCAGTCACCGGCGATAAGAGAGCCGCGGTTGTCGTAAAGTCGACGTGCTGTAATTCCCTTCTCTCCGCTTTGCCAGATCTCGATGCGGCGTCGCGTCGCCAGATGTCCATCTGAGCTTGTTGCGGAGGACCCGGTCGCTACCGCTCCCGGTACTGACTGCCCGCCGATCATTGCCGCTGTCGGCAGTGATCGTTCTTCAAGGGTGATGGTGCGATGGAGAATCAGATCTGTTCGTGACGCTAATGCTTGTTCCGCGATGCTCGATTGTTGCAAGAGGTCGGTGGCGGTCAGGTTGGGCGGAGCGACGCGTCGGTTTATCCATACCGCAAAGGAAGCTAGCAGTAGAGCGAGAATCACCGTCACCGTCACAGGCTTTGCCCAGAACGACGGACGGAAGAACTGACCTGCTGAACCAGTCACTACTGCGACTACCCGCGCGGCATATCCACTCCATGGAGTTCTATTTCGAGGCGCTAGATTGCTGACTTGAGCAATCGCCAACTGTCCGGCTGGATCTTGCTCGTACGCTGAGATCACTGCTTCATCGATCTCGATAAACGCAGGATCAGAATAAGAAATGTGCAAGCTGGGCCATGGGCTTCGGAATCTCAGTGTCGCATCCAACCGACGTTCATCGCTCAACGCCACGCTGACAGGCTGCTTGATTGGTCCAGCCGGCGGGTCTTCGACATTTGCAAAAAGCAGCCGCACTTGCTGCTCGCTGAATACTTCGATGAAATCGATTGGCTCAGTAACGTTAACGTCTAACGTCAACTCGTTGCACTTCGCATTTACTTTATGTGATCCCAATGTATAGCCGTTGACAGCCACGTAGAGTTCAGTTGGTTTATGATCAAACGTCTCCTCCGCGTGACGCTTGATCGATCTGAGATCATCGACAGCCGCGCCACCGCCACTCGGTCCTCCATCGCCACCACCACGTTTGTCTTTTGGCTTGCGATCTCTGCCGAGCGTAGCGATGGGATGTCGCTGGGAGAGCGGCATCAAATCCAACAGTCCATTGACAACATCGAGGCAGGTTTTGCAACTGACGATGTGCGCCAGCTCCACGCATGTCACTGACTTATCATTCGCAGGTAGATAGAGACTCTTAAGTTGATCAGCTGTGAAGCAATCGCCCCGACGAGAGCTAAAGATCATCTGCCGCAACTCTTCCAAAAAATCCGGTCGCTCACGCGCAAAGCTTGTCGCCCCGAGCGGAGTAATGGAACTCTCCTTCATACACGGCAGGCTTCGCGGATCTTTCAGATAGGCCTTCGCCTCGTGGCGCGCACACCTGAGCAGCACATCAACGGAGGCTCGCGTGTTGCGCAAGACACTCGCAATCTCAGCGGCGTAGTATCCATAAAAGAAACGCAATATGAGAACCGAACTGGCCCAGGCTGTTTCCTTGCGCACACACGCATAGTGGCAGATGCGGCGCAACTCGTCCTGCACCTGGATCTGCTCGCGCACGTCAGTCATGCGCAGACCCCATTCGCTGGAGTCGTAGTCGAGAATCGAAAGTTGCTGGAGCCGACTATTCGTCGGACGCCTTACCTGCGAGATATGAAGATTGCGAGCCAGCGAGAAGAGATAGCCATCGAGGTTCTTGATTGGGCGCAGGTCTGGCCGAACAAAAGTGAAATGGACAAAAGCGTCTTGCACCAGGTCGCGAGCGAGTTCGCGATCCCCGTCGGTTAGTTGGCAGAGCCAGCCGTAGAGCTTCTCGTAGCGCTCGAGAAAAACTTCTTCATGCGTCTGTTCGATAGGCTTTGGCCGCAGGCTCAGCATTGTTAACTGACCATCTTTAGGCTGTTACAAGAATGTTTCTGCTTATTATGACGCGGGCTGGAGGGTTAATCTAAACGAAAAAGTTTTGGGGCGGGATGAGTTGGCAGATTTAGAGACAATACCCGCAAAGTCCGTGGACGTCGTTGTACGTCGTCCGAGGAAGTGCAAACTTTTTGCACAGCAAGGCTGATTTCCCCGATTAGCATCTGCACTGCAAATCATGAAACTCACCGAAGGGCGATAAGTTTTCCGCGAACACAACTTAGGGAAGGCTGAGCAAGGATCTTCTGGCCGCATGCATTCAGCAACTTTGGCCGGAAAATTATTAGGAATCTGGCTCCTGATCAGCACTTGTTCCCGCCAAAACGGCTCCATTTAGCATTTGCTCGTGCCAATTTAGGTGGGGTCACTCGCAGGCCATAAACCATTGAACAGTCGATGCTTACTGCCAGTTTTCCGGCCTCGCCGACGGGGCTCATTTAGCACTTGTCGGGACGGCGTACAATGACCGTCACCGAAAAGTTTGTATTTATATGTGGTAAGGCCTCCAAACCCACGAGTCGGCGTGCATGCAGCTTCGAAGTACTAATGCGGAGTTCAACGCCGAGGCCATAGCGGTATCCATCAGCAAACGTGTTGAGGCGTTGTGGTAAACACCGGAGGCATCAACTTCTTCCAAAAATTGTTCTGCCGTTTCCTGATCTTCTGCCACTATGGGCTCGGTATGTTTCGAGCAATGGCATTTGATGTGGGGGGCGTGAGACTGTCGACAACCTTGATTGATATTCGCCGGTCTGAAACTGCGTAGCCCAATCCTAATCAGCCGCAGTTAGCATTTTTCCAGATGGAGACCGAACTCTCGTCATGCATCATCGCAGCAACGGGCGATGGTGCAACCTTCTTGACGGTTAATGAAAAGCGTCAGTACTTCCGACA
>DATDFV010000012.1:0-8087 GCA_036522415.1 Pyrinomonadaceae bacterium
ATCCGGTGAATATTCAAGCTACGACAAACTGGTTGAGAGGAATTTTCCGGGTTCGCTTGCATACCTCGATAGTAAGGTCTACCACGAATGGCTCTTTGATCGGACTACTTGTTACTACAAGATGTACGCCCGAACTGGTGAGAGTAAATACTTGCAGGCCGCATATCACGCTGCGAATTTCGTACGAGTGCATACGAAGCTGGATGGTCCAGACGCCGGAATATTTACTCTGAAAGGTCCCGATCTGAAATATGTTTACCCCCGAGCGATGCACATTCATTACCTGCTCACCGGAGATGAACGTGCGTCAGCAGGTGGAAAACTAATGGCTGAGTACTGTTTCAATCATCAGGACCCCGTCTATCGGCCAGCGGAGATTAAGAAGGTTCCACTCGGCGTTGATCCGGAAAAAGGTCGGAGCTTCTGGACGTTGCGACATCAAGGCTATGGGCTCCTGGGGATTTTGCACGGTTGGGAAATGACGGGGGACAGAAAGTATTGGGACAAAGCCCACGAATGTGTGGATGCGTATTACAAGCATCAGCAACAGCCACCGGACGGTCGCCCGCCAGATGGTTCGTTGCGTCAAAACTGGGAACTCTATGATCCAAACGAAGCAACTTTTCCGGGCGCAACCTCAGCCTGGATGATGGCTTTACTTCTGGATCCGCTCTTTCATTACTGGACGTTAACCAAAGACTCGCGCGTTGCTGAAATGGTGGTGAAGTGGTGCGATTTTCTTGATCGTCAAGGCATCGTACCGGACGGTTCAAAGGCTTACTACGTGATCAACTGCTTCGCTTTGAACGATCCAAAAGCCTCGCCAGGCGAACTGGGGCCGGACATGGAAATGCACAACACGGAGATGGCGTACACGTTTGCACTCGGCAACTTCTTTACTAAAGATCCGAAGCGAAGGACCGTCTACACGCGACGGTGCAAACGTTTTCTTGACTTGGCCGCAGGAATCGATCTGAATCATCCCGCTCGCGCATTTAACTGGGCATTTCAATTTACGAGCCAACTTGTTTACTTCATGCAGAATTCGGGAGGCGGCGTTAGCGGGTAAGCCTTGCGCAACACTTGGAAATCTAAATTTTGTTATGGCTTTGTTCGTGTTGTTTCGTGTGAATTCGTGGATCGTACACTTCAGGAGTAAACGACGATCCACGAAATAACACGAACAAGAACTGACCGCAGAGCAGAGATAGGAAAGTGAATTATGCGAGTCGTATTACTTTGTTGTCTTTCACTCGTGGTAATCAGCGTTCCGAGCGCACGTGCTCAAACACTCTACAGAGTCACGATTGAACAAGGCGTGAACGTCAAGATGCGAGATAACGTGAATCTCGCCGCGAATATTTACCGACCGGTCAGTGACGAGAAGTTTCCAGTTCTGCTCGAGCGTACACCTTACAACCGCGCCGGCGAAGCGGCGATGGCAAACGAGCTGGCTTCGCATGGATACATTGTTGTCTTGCAGGATACAAGGGGTCGCTACGAATCTGACGGCGATTTTTATCCATTTCGCGATGAGAGTACTGATGGCTACGACAGCGTCGAGTGGGCAGCTCAACTGAAAGATTCGAATGGCAAGGTGGGAATGTTCGGCGGGTCATACGTCGGGGCAACTCAAATGTTGGCGGCGATGGCGGTGCCTCCGCATCTCGTTTCGATCTTTCCTTACGTGACAGCATCCGAGTATTACAACGGATGGACTTACCAGAGTGGCGCACTGATGCAATGGTTCACTAGTTCATGGAGTTCGATTCTGGCGATTGACACCTTGAGTCAGGCAGCAGAGAAGAGCCAATCGCCTAAAGAGTGGATAAAGGAATTACCGTTAGAAAACTATCCAATTCTCCAGGCGCCACAACCTTCCTCGCTGGCTCCATATTTTCGTGATTGGCTAGCTCATGATCGTGATGACGCGTACTGGCAGAAGTGGCGAGTGTCAGATCATTATTCTGAAATGACAGTGATGGGTTTACACGGCGGCGGCTGGCACGATCTCTTCCTCAAGGGCTCAATCAACAATTATGTTGGCCTCCACGACAAAGCAGCGACATCGATAGCGCGCAATGGTCAACGCCTCATTATTGGGCCCTGGGCTCACGCGCCAACTTCTCCGGAAGGCAAGGTTGGTGATGTTGTCTTCGGTAAGACAGCGGTGCTCGACATGACAGCAACCGCGTTGAGGTGGTTCGACTATTCACTCAAAGGCGTTAAGAACGAATACTCGAGCAACGCACCCGTTCGATTGTTCATCATGGGCGACAATGTTTGGCGTGATGAACAAGAGTTTCCACTGAAGCGGACGCAATATACGAAGTACTACTTGCATTCGACAAAGGGCGCTAACGGTATTGCTGGCGATGGCGTGTTGAGCATGACGGGGCCGACAACTGAAAGAAGGGATGAATTTGATTACGACCCTCTGAATCCCGTACCTACAATCGGTGGACGACTTTGTTGTGGTCAGGCGTTGCCGCCCGGCCCGGCAGATCAACGACCGAACGAATCAAGATCGGACGTTCTGATTTTTTCTACGCCGCCATTGTCTCAAGACATTGAAGTCACAGGATTCGTGTCGCTAGAGCTTTTCGCATCAACCTCGGCCGTGGATAGCGACTTCACAGCCTTACTAGCCGATGTTGCGCCAGACGGCTATGCACGATTTCTTACCGACGGTATCGTTCGAGCGCGTTATAGAGACAGTACGAAACAAGCCTCCGCGGTAAGGCCCGGCGAAGTCAATAAATACGCGATCGATATGTGGGCAACCGGAAACGTGTTCAAGGCTGGACATCGGATACGATTGTACGTTTCGAGCAGCAACTTCCCGAGATTCAATCGCAATTTAAATACTGGGGAGGACATCGCCGGTTCATCGCGATCGGTGAAAGCGCATCAGACGGTCTACCACGACGAGCAGTTTAGTTCGGCGTTGATCTTGCCGGTGATTCCCCGAAGGCAGGAATGACCAAATAGATGGATAGTGTCTCCAAAATTGGAAGCTGATAAACTTTCTCCTTGCAAACGGTCCCGACCGAATGTTATAAGCGCGGCAGATTATTTAAGCCGCGGACTACATCGAGTCCAATATAGCGAAACAACTCAAGGCGAGTAGGCAATTAAAAGCAACAAGAGAATAGCAGGTTAGTTTTAGTTACAGACTAACCTTCCCAGCCGGTAGCAAACAAGAAGTTCTGATTGGTTCGTTCGAAACGTGAACTAACCCTTGGTTTTGAGAAATTCAACCTTAGCAGTGCTCGGGCCTCCGGACTATTGCACATGCTCAGTTTAGTGAAGGAGTGAGATATGAAAATCGTACGCACAATAATGACGAGCGTTTTGGTGGCTGGATTCCTCATGTGCTTTATGGGTGTTGCCCATGCTCAGGGCACAAACTTCGGGACGCTTCGCGGCACGGTGACAGATCCCGCCGGTGCTGTGATTCCTAACGCCGCAGTAAAAGTGACGGACCAGAGCACTGGTCTTTCCCGCGACTTGACCACGGACGGTGAAGGGAATTTCGAAGTGAATGCACTCAAAGCCGGCACTTACAAGGTAACCGTGACCGCAACAGGATTTAAAACTGCCGAGGTTGATGCGGTTGTCAAAGGATCGGACGTTGTACGTGCTGATGTCAGAACGGAGGTCGGTGCTCAGAGTGAAAATGTCCTCATCACCGGTGCTGAGGCTGGACTAATTGAGAAGGAGCAGCCGGTAATATCCCAAACAATTAACAATCGTCAACTTCTCGAGGTTCCCCGTGACAGCAGAGACATCTATGAGTTTCTGTATCTAAATCCTGATATTACTCAAGGCCCTAACGGTGATGGGAGTTTCAAATACATCGGTGGGCAAAGTTATGGCGCCAGCTTCTCTTTAGACAGCCAGCGCACCAACGGCGGCATTTTCGGCGAGCCCACTGGTAGCCAACCGTCGCTGGAAACGATAGGTGAGCTTACCGTCTTATCCAAGAATTTCACGGCTGAGTATTCGGGCATTGCCAACATTCGGGTTGAGACGAAGCGCGGGGGTAGCGCTTACCATGGCTCGCTTTTTTATAACAACAAAAATTCTGCACTCGCGGCGGCAACAGTCCAGGATAAAAATGCCGAGGCAGATTTCCTGCCGACGCCCGACACACCAACATTTCCAAAATCAAAGTTCAACCTGAATGAGACGGGAGGATATTTGAGTGGTCCGCTGCCGTTGACGCGTGGAAAAACATTCTTCCTGCTGTCTTACGAGCGTCGCTGGGACTTTGGCACCGCGACAGTCCGGAACGGCACTATTCCTACGTCGCTTATTCTGGGGGGAAATTTCACCGCCATCAGGGCCATCAATAGACCAGCGGTTTCCAACGCAGCTTTGGCTTTGTTAACACCCGCGGAAATAGCCAGTAATACGTTTGTGACTGTGGATGATGAGGGCGAGGAGACTCGCCGATTTCTAAGCATTCCAACGCGACTATTGAATCCGATTGCGCTCGGTATTGTGAATTATTACCCACGGGCTAATCCAAACCAGCCCTTTAACAATCGCAATGGACGACTGACGAGTTTCGTAAGGAATATCCCCGGTCTGCTGAATCGTGATCTTTCTACGCTGCGCATAGATCACGATTTATCGGCACGAGACAAGATCTTCGGTGTATATAATTTTCAGGTCGTAGCGGGAGAGCAACGAGCATTGGCAGTAAGCCCATTGCCGGCTTTCGGGTTGCGTTCGCAGCACCAGTCGAACCATACGGTCTCGCTCTCATATACTCATCTCTTCACGAACTCGCTCGTAAATGAAGCGCGTGCTGGGTTGAACTTCCAGTATCTGTTCAGGAGAGGTAATCAACGAGTAAGAGATTTCCTTACCAGCGTCGGTTTCAACCAAGCCGAGATTGACGCTTACAGTGCCGTAGTTGGGACAGGTGTGGCCGATCTTGCCGGCGAAGTGGCGTTCACGATGGCACCCTTTAGCCAAATACCAAATGGCGGCCGCAGCATCGATCGCAAACTAGATCAGAAACTTTACACTTTTGGGGACACAATAACCTGGACAGTAGGAAACCATTCCATCAAGGGTGGCGCTGACTTTGTCACGAATCAAGCGCTTGACGGTTTCTCGCTAAACAGAGGTCAACCGCGCGGCCTCGTTAACTACGGTGGTACTTTCAATGGTTTCGCAAACTTTCTGATCGGCTTGCCCCCTACGTCTGTGACTTATACGGGCACCACCCGCCGTGGAAATCTCGACGTGTCGAACAGAGAGGACGGGTTTTTCATTCAGGACGATTACAAGATCCGTCCCAGCATTACTCTCAACCTGGGCCTACGTTATGAAATCATTACGCCGTTCGTTGAGAAGAACGATCTAATGGTCAACTTCGACCCGAATAACTCGGTCCATTCCGGATTTAAAGGCCGTTTTATCATACCCAGCGAAAAAACTCTGGCACTTTTGGATCCTCGGTTTATCGCCTACGGTGTGGTCACTGCGAAGGAGGCTGGTGTGGGTCGTGGTCTTGTCAAGACAGACAAGAACAACTTCGCTCCGCGATTGGGGATTGCCTGGCGCTTGAGTGATAAGAATGTCATCCGAGGCGGCTACGGAATCTACTACCCAACTTCAGCGGCTCAGGGAATGCGTGACGCACTCGCGACGAATGCCTTCAACCAGTCTGTCCAAAAGAGAGGCACTGCAGGTTTGCCCGGCGGCATCAATCCGCGCGGTATCACGCCTTTCTCTGGAGGGACAGTGGTTCTTGGAGACCCGACCGACTTTACGGCTTTGGCAGCCAACGCCATCCCATTCGATCTTCAGACGCCACGAATTGAGCAATACAATGCGACGTTCGAGCGTGAGTTCGCACGTAATTTTGCGATCCGCGTATCGTACGTCGGTTCACGTCAGCATGGCTTAATAACGGGACGTGACCTTAATGAATTGCCGCCAAACAATACCCTCTTCGGTGCGCTCAATGAGGACGGTGATCCATGTAGCCCACTTGACGAAGATTGCGTCGTCTCACCGCAAGACGCTGCGCGTCGACCCTTTCCACTTTTAGGTGATTACCTCGCCACGTATGGCAACACGGGAAAAGGACGATCACACGCATTCCAAGTTGAGGTCAATCGTCGGTTCGTGAAAGGACTCACCTTCAACGCGTCGTACACGCTGCTCGATCAAAAGACCAATGGCATCGACAGTGGTAACTCGACTTTGGGCGGTACGCTTTACAATCAGTTCATCCCGGCTACCGATTTTTCGCGTGATTCCTTTGTCTCACGTCACCGATTCGTCGCTTACGGGATGTACGAACTTCCCTACGGCCACGACCGTACGTTCGGCAAGTCAATATCGAAATGGGCTGATGCTGTCGCGGGCGGATGGGACCTGACATGGAATATGTTCGCTAAATCCGGAACAGGGTTTACTCCCTTCTGGCAGTGCGACAATTGTGCGGACATGGGTTTCTTTGGACTTGGAAATACCGGCAGTAGTTTCGTAGATGCCGTTGGCGATTTTGGACAGTCGAATACTTATCGCCCATTGGTGACAGGCGATCCTTATGCTGGTTTAGCTGGCGATCAATTCTTTAATCCGGCTGCATTTGGATTACCTCCCACGGGCGCCGACCTCTTTGACAATCCGGCTGTGGCCAAGCGCAACTCTCTTCTAGGGCCGGGTACCTGGGGCGTGAACCTCGGCGTTCACAAATTCTTCAAATTTGGGGAGAACAAACAGTTGGAGATTGGCGCGGATTTCAATAACGTTTTCAACCATCCGTTATTTTCGCCGCTGGATCCCTACTTCTCATTTCTTGGCGATTTCAACGTTGACATCCAGGGTGGCAAGCTGGTCATTGTTGATGTGGCTCCAAATGAGGACTTTGGTCGCAACAACATCAGCTACACGCAGGAAGGAATAGACAACCGACGCTCGGTTCGTTTACGGCTCCGCTTTACTTTTTAAGCCAACAAATCAGAGGCAGGGGTGAATTCTCTTGTAGAGCTTTCTCCTTTGCCTCTGTTTGTGATTCAGCCCGTTCTTTGCGGCACCTTAAACGAACAGGTGACGAAGAGGTTGGTGGTCTCTATGGTCTCCCGTCCGCGTCATAACTTCACACGCAAACCAAATCTTGCTGATGTAAAAGCAGCTGGGCACAATATGCTCAGACTCGTTAATCGCCGGATACTCCTTAACATCCTTTCAGATCGCCAGCCAATCTCTCGCGCGGAAATTGCCAAGATTAGTGGTCTCAATAAAGCCACGATCTCCACTATTACGGGTGAGCTCCTCAAAGACTCTTGCATCGTCGAAGAAGGTTCCGGACGGACGACTCCGATCGGGGGTAAGCCACCAACACCGCTTCGACTCAACAGCAAACGGTTTGGACTCTTCGGGGTTGATATCAGAGCTGATGAAACGATTCTAGCTCTGAGCGATTTCAACAACAGGATCGTCGCGCGAGTAAGTTACGAAACAGGCACAGATGCAAATGTATTTCTCAACAAGCTCGGAAAAGAGATTAGGAAGCTTCGCTCAAAATACGATTCGTTCATCGAGTTTCCCGGCGTCGGAGTTAGCCTTCCGGGTTTAGTTGATAACGAGCGTGGAAAATTTCTGATCTCCGTGGTCCTGCCCTGGCGTGACGTTCCAGTCGTTCAGTTGCTGGAAAAGTCGACTGGTCTTCCCGTCATCATCGACAATTCCGCGCGCTGTTCTGCGCTTGCTGAAATCTGGCACGGCAAAGCGCAATACGCTCATGTACGAAATCTTCTGTACGTTAGTGTGAGCACCGGTCTGGCCTGCGGCGTTGTCATCGACGGCGGTCTCTATCGAGGTGGGAATAATACTGCGGGACAATTTGGCCACATTTCAATTGATCTGAGCGGTAGCGAATGTAGATGTGGTCAGCGCGGATGTTGGGACCTTTACGCGTCGGACAAGGCAACGTTGAAGCGTTACGCAGAATTGCGTAACACCAACGGAAAACGTGTCTCGACGATGCGGAAGCTGATTGAGTTAGTGGATGGAGGAGACCCAGCGGCGACTGAGGCAGTCCGTGAAACAGCTCGTTA
>DATDFV010000013.1:0-22096 GCA_036522415.1 Pyrinomonadaceae bacterium
GGCGAACGCTTTCTTAAGTACCTGGTTGCGCTCGGCGCGGGCTTTATGTTGGCCGCGATCTTCATCGAAATTCTGCCGGAAACTATCGGAATTTGGACCGGACCTCTTCATGGTGAAGGAGCGGCCCGCGCTGTTGTGGGCGCCATGACGCTGTTGTTGGGCGGCTATCTCTCGATTCAACTCTTCGAACATACCCTTGCGCCGCATTTCCACTTCGGCGCCGAAACACATCCTGAATCCTTCATCCAGCCATCAGCTGCGTACACGGCAGTTGGAGGGTTGTGGATTCATACTTTCTTCGATGGCGTTTCGATAGCTTCCGCGTTTCTGGTGAACTTCCGAGTCGGGCTTCTTGTCTTTATTGCGATACTTCTGCACAAGATGCCGGAAGGTTTCACGGTAGCCTCGATCATGTTGGCGTCGGGCCGCTCAGCTAACAAGGCACTCGTAGCGACGGCTGCGATTGGTGCCGCAACATTGGCTGGAGTTATTGGAGTGGCGCTTCTGAATGCAAGGATGACGAATGCAGTAGGTTATGCTCTGCCGTTTTCAGCGGGAGTGACGCTTTATGTGGCGGCGAGTGACTTGATTCCCGAGGTTAATCACAAAGAAGAACGAAACCCCACGGTGTCAATTGTCGTTTTTGTAGGTGTCGCTCTTTTCTATCTGCTTCATCGAATGATTGAGGGATAGTTTGGGAGCTTTGAGAATCTAGTTGAGCAACCGACCTGCACATTTGAAGCATTGCGCCAGTTCTGGTTTGGCGATCTTCTTCCTGGTCCTCGCGTTGGCTGTGGGCGCCGGCGCACAAATCAAGTATCAATCACCGGTTCCCCTCCCCGTTCCTTTTACTCCAATCGTTGATAACGCAAACGTCATCGACGCGCCTACACAGCAGCGTATTGGAGCTATCTACCTGAACCTGAAAGAGAGGACCGACATCGAGTTTGCTGTGTTGACTGTAAACACAACGAACGATCAGGACATTTTTGATTTCTCGTTGGCAGTTGCTCGCGGTTGGAACATCGGACCAGGCAATGCAAAAGGAAACGGGTTCCTTCTGGTCGTCGCGATACAAGACCGAAAGTATTTCACGCAGGTGGGCGATCATCTCGAAGGAGACTTAACCGATGGTTTAGTAGGACAAATCGAGCGCGAAAAACTTGTGCCTGCGTTCAAGCAAGGAAATTACAGTAAGGGAATATTTGACACAATTGAAGCGTATGTTGCGACGCTCGCAGTCAAACGCAACTTTAACGTTGAAGGCATCGATCAGCGCAAAGCCTATCGAACCCAGGAACGCAGCAATCAACCTGGTGGTGGCTCGAGTTTAATCTGCGGGATACTCGTACTCGTCTTCATCATCTTGTTGCTCTCGGCCGGAAGGCGAAGAGGCGGTGGTGGATGTTTACGCGCGCTCTTTTGGGGAAGTCTTTTCAGTAACCTCGGTGGAGGCAGAGGATGGGGCGGAGGAAGCGGTTGGAGTGGTGGAGGTTTCGGTGGTTCTAGTGGCGGTGGGTTCGGAGGATTCGGTGGTGGATTCGGTGGAGGCGGAAGTTTTGGTGGTGGCGGCGCGGGAGGGAGTTGGTAGAAGAAAGCTATAGGACCTATTGAACCATTGGGACCTATAATCTCGACAAAAATGGCTAAGACGATTGTTCAACAAGCATTGAGTGGATTGATCGATGATCTCCGTGCCACACATGGAGAGAACCTGGCGTCGGTAGTGCTTTATGGATCGGCCGCCGCCGGCGATCACATTGAGCTGCGTTCAGATTACAACTTGTTAATCGCGCTCAATCGAATCACACCCGAGGATCTGCGTTTGGCCCAGGCTCCGATGCGCGAGTGGCAACGGCTTGGTCATCCGCTGCCCGTCTATTTCACTGTCGAGGAACTATCAGATGCTGGTGACGTATTTCCAATCGAGTTTCATCAGATGGCTAACGCTCGAGTCGTGCTATATGGCAGAGATCCCTTTGAGTTTGTGCAACTCTCCGATGCCAATCTGCGTCACCAGACTGAATATGAGCTGCGCAGCAAGTTGATCCAGTTGCGCCGTCTGTACATACCAGCCTCAGTTTCAATAGAAAAACTTTGCGATTTGATGAGCGACAGTTTGGCAAGTTTCGCGGCACTCTTTCGTGCCGTACTTCTGTTACATGGTCAGCAAGCGCCGGTAGCGAAACCAGATTGCGTTCGCTTGACCGCGCGATTGCTCAAACTTGACGTAACGCCTTTTGAAAGGATTTTTCAGTTTCGCGCAAGCGACGATTTGCCAGGTTCAGAAACTGAAGCCAACGAACTTTTTGGTTCTTACATGCTTCAGATTGAACGCGTGGTCGAAGCGGTGGATGAACTAACAATGTCCGGAAAACTTTAGTTCGGGGCAGTAGTCAGTGGTCTATATAGGTCGTATACGTCATATAGGTCCTATTCCATGATTACCGACTAGCACATCAGAACGGAGATGCTAAGAATGAAGACGCGACGATTGGTTATTCTCTTTGTGATCGGCTTAATCGCACTCGGCGCGAGCGGCTGCGGATATAACACGCTGACCACTAAGCATGAAAACGTCAAAGCCAAATGGGCCAACGTAGAGACACAGCTGCAACGGCGTGGCGATCTACTCAACAATCTGGCTGAATCAGCAAAGATGGCCGGCGTTCAGGAGCAGGAGGTCTTCGGCAAAATTGCTGAGGCGCGGTCTAGACTGTTGAATGCAACTAACCAGTCGCCACAGGGAGAAGCGGGCGATAAATCACCCGAACAAAAGCAGGCCGTGATCGATGCGGCAAACAGTTTCGGCGGGACAATCGGTCGTTTACTCGTTTTGCAGGAAAGTTATCCGGTGTTGAAATCGAACGAGAACTTCCTGAAGTTGCAGGACGAGGTTGTGGGCACTGAGAACCGAATTGCAACCGCTCGCAAGGACTATAACGACGCGACGCAGGATTACAACACGACGAGAGCAAGCTTTCCGACCGTAGTTTCAGCGAAGCTCTTTGGGTTTAAAGAGGAGCCGTACTTCAAGGCAGACGAGGCGGCGAAGGAAGTTCCGAAATTGAATTCAGAGTCGTTGAGGCCGAATCAGAACAAATAAGCTCCTCAGTGGTCAGTAGTCGGTGGTTTGAATAGGTCCTATAGGTCGAATAGGTCCTATACTTCGGGAGCACTGACCATTTCAAAACCCCCGTGAACTACACATCTCGCAATGGTCACAAGGCTTTCCACCGGGCTCCATGCCGCATGTTTTCTCGTTTTGAAAATAATCGACGAGTTCAGAGATAGTCGCTTCTTCAACTCCGAAGCGCTCCTGGCTGGGATGGCTAACATTTACTCCGGCAAGCCACGGTGAGTGCATCTGAGGCGTTGCAACCGAAGACGAGTAGCCTGGGTTGCCGGCTCGAACTTTTGACTCAATCTGAATCAGTCGGTTCTGCAAATCGCCAAGCGTTGTTCGCAAGCTGCGGAGTTCTGCGCTGATATCGTTCGAACCTCCTTCACGCGCCGGGGCAGGTTTAGACGACACGCGCCGTGCGATCCTCTCAGCCATCAACCTTGCTTGATCAACTTCAGAACTCATAGTGTCCGATAAACTTTAGTTTGTCGTGGTGCGCCCAATCAGCACCAGCATTGCAAGTGAAAGTTCGACCAGATGCGTGCAACTCAAGTCTTAGTTTCTAGCGTCACGACAAACTATAAAGTTTATCGGACATCTAATAAATCAATCCGATCTACAACCCCAACAATCGCCGAATCGATCGCTGCACCAGCCTTGCCCGTCGCCGTAGTCGATGCACTCCAACCTTCCTGCACGATCAAAACTGTGTCACCAACTCCGGAATCAACTGCGTCGAGCGCTAAACAGGAATAGTTTGTGTCTTCGCCTTCCGGCGTGATCTGTTGGCACAACATCACCCGAGCGCTTTCGTATCGTACGTTCTTTTGCGTTGCGACAACGTTACCTACCACACGGGCCAGAATCATAATGTCCTTTGAACAGTACTTTGATCTTTGTGCTTTGTGCTTTGATCCACGCTATTAAACCAAAGCACAAAGATCAAAGTACAAAGCTCAAAGCTCCGATTGTACGTGCGCGTCAGAATCAACAATTCCGACTATCGTGCAATCCGTTGGCGTGTCTTCGCGCTTGAATGGAAAACTCGCCTCTTTACCACGACACCAAAAAACCAACTCACCAACACCGGCGCCAACCGCATCAACTGCGACCATTGGTTTGCCTGTCGAGTTTAGATGCCTATCGAGCGTTTGAACCACGAGCAACGTTCGACCTTGCAGTGATTCGTTCTTCACAGTCGCCACTACAGTTCCGATGACTCGTGCAAGCTGCATTTCAGGAGCCGTTTACCTCAACATTGTCGATAACGCCCACGATCGCCGCATCAACTGGCGCATCTTTCATTCCCTGTGCCAACCGAGCGCTCGAACCAGCGACGACCAGGACGCGTTCATGGTATCCAGCGCCAACGGTATCAACAGCAACGACGTAGCCAGTCGTGTCGCTACCGTCAATGTTGATCGGACGTACGATCAGAAGCTTCTTTCCACTTAACCGTTCGTCCTTTTGCGTAGCGACGACGGTTCCGAGGATACGTGCGATGATCATGAGTAATCAGCGATCCAAACCCACTGGGAGATTCTCATCTACACTGCCATGGGGACGAGGGATGACATGTACGCTGACTAACTCACCAACACGACGTGCAGCAGCTGCGCCGGCGTCAGTAGCTGCTTTGACGGCAGCCACATCGCCACGAACGATCGCGGTAACAAACCCCGCACCGATCTTTTCGTAACCAACCAGCGTGACGTTTGCTGCTTTAACCATCGCGTCGGCCGCTTCAATCATTGCGACCAGACCTTTTGTTTCAACCATTCCGAGTGCTTCTTGCATTCAGATGCTCCTGTTCGGGAATCTTTCGTGAATCGTGAAATTGTGAATCGTTTAATCGAAGGCAGACTGTAACGACTAATAAACAGTCAGTCAAACGATTCACAATTCTATTGTCCGACGAACTTTAAGTTTGTCGTGGCGTGGATCAAAGACCGTGTTGAATTAAAGCGAACCACGAATTCTGGCATCTTTCGAGTTGGTACGCGCGACAAACTAAAGTTCGTCGGACATTACTTATGAACGGTCATTCACGGCTTGGCTCAACAATTCCACTAGTTCGTCACGCGTCAATGAAATCTTGTCACCATTTTCGCTGAAGTAATTCCGAGGTGGTCGATCGCCGCTCGGACAACTCAACTGCGTCTCATGCAGATAGCCGCATGCCTGACAACGCGCAGTCTCAGTTAAATAACCCGCAGCTTCACGCACGTTGATCAACTTCTCGATCGCATCAGCCGGCAAATTCTTCGAGCCGCCCAGCACCCGTGCAAGGATGGCGATCTTAGCGGTGTGTTCCAAGGTCTCTAGTCGATCCCAGGCTTGCCACAGGTCACTTCCGTATGCCACTGCCCCATGATTCGCCATCAAAAGCGCGTTGTGGTGTTTCATCAACGGCTGCATCTGCTGCGTGAGTTCATCAGTTGACGGCGTTCCATACGAAGCCAATGGAACACAACCGAGCGTCAGGATCACTTCAGAAAGAATCGGCTGATCGATTGCGAGGCCGGCAACGGCAAACGCAGTCCCATGCGGCGGATGAGCATGACAAACGGCTTTCACGTCAGGCCGCTCTTTATAAATCAAGAGGTGCATGGCAAGTTCACTTGATGCACGTCGATCATTGAGCGCTTTGCCTTCGAGGTCGGTGACAGCGATCAGGTCTTCAGTCATTCGACCTTTGCAGGTCATGGTGGGGGTCGCAAATATTCGACCATCATCCAGACGCACGCTGACGTTGCCGTCCGAAGAGACGACGTAGCTGCGTTCGTACATGAGATGACAAACGCTGATTAGATCTCGTCTGGCTGTAGATTCGTCCATTGCGTCAGAATAGTACGCACCCTCGCTCACGATGCACCCAGGTGTTCCCAGTCCAGCGTACGTCCTTGTCGTCCATGATCGTTACATCAATCGTGCTGCAGTCGCTGGCAAAACGATTCTCGTTATAACCGAATTCGATATTGATCATCACCCATTGGCCTACGGGTTGGCCATCAGACATTGCCGGAGAAAATCCGGCGCGTTCGATCTGAACAATCGCCATTTCAGTAAGGCCGTACGGAAGTTCCTTGACGAATTTCCAGTGAGTCATGAATGGTGTGTAGTCGAGAAATTCACCCTTTCCCGCAGCTGACTCCGGAACGCCGTATGGAAGCATTGGGTACGGCGCGATTTGTTTCACCCTCCCATCCGAATCAAAGAGCGCTTTCAACCGCAGCGAGGCGCCGTAGAAAGTCTCAAAGCGTTTGAAACTCTCAGGAAAGTCCAGGTCGGGAAGAAAGATGTTACTAATAGGCGTGTAGGTAGTCGTTGTTGGGCAGCGCGCATGAGATTCAACATCACAGCCATTGATTTTATGAACGGGCTCAGTCCTACGCACGATGATGTGATGCGCAACGATTCCTGTCATTAAGATCAGCGTAACTAAGAGTTGGTGAAGTAGTCGCGGCATGATTATGTGTTTAGATCTCGTTCGGTCTGGGCATTTTCCTTTTCACGTCGTGCCTGCCGCGGACGGGTAATCGCACCCGATGAAGGACGAGCAAGGAAATAAGACAGTGATTCCAGCGATGTAGTTAGATCCACTGTTTTCACTTTTACGCCACGTCTCGAATGCAACGACACTGGCGCAAAGTTGAGCACAGCTTTGATCCCTGCCGACATGATTTGATTCAAGACTTTCTGGGCAACCTTCGCGGGCACCGCAATTACCATGACGTCGATCGACTCTGCTCGAATCACCTCGCCGATCTTCTCGGCGTCGTGAACAGAGATCTTTGCGTCGCCCAGTTTCTGCCCAATTTTCCGGGAGTCGTCATCGAAGAGAGCAACAACCGTAAAATTCGATCGGCCAAACCCGTTGTAATTTGCCAGCGCCGTGCCTAGTCGTCCCGCGCCAATAATACCGACGCGGTGCGGGCTGTCGAGTCCAAGAATGTGAGTGATGTGCTCGCGCAAATCATCGACGTAATAACCGACTCCCCGCACTCCAAACTCGCCGAAGTAACCCAGATCCTTTCGTATCTGGGCCGAGTTCAGATTGAACTGCTCGGCCAATGCCTGCGATGAGATAGTCTTGATGCCCGCTTCATGCAGCTCGTTCAAGCAACGCAAGTAAACACTCAGCCTCGCCGTTGTTAACTCTGATATTTTCTCGGATTTCATGGGAGGAACCTTGTCACGGCCAGTATAACGCCAACGTCAGAATATCAGCCACAGATCAAGCAGATAACACGGATTGGAGTCCGACGAACTTTAGTTTGTCGTTGCGGGTAAACTCAGACGCATGGAACATCAAAGCCTGTAAGGACCCGACATTACCTAATCGCCACCACGACAAACGAAAGTTCGTCGGACATAACTGTTTATTGCTCAACGAAAATTCATCAACTACAATCCGCTCACTTCTATGATTGCTCATCTCAGCGGCACTTTGTTTTCAAAACAAGCAACGTCGGTCATTGTTGACGTCGGTGGTGTGGGTTATGAAGTAACGATTCCACTATCGACGTTTTACGATCTGGAAGACACAGGCAAACCTGTGCAGTTGCGGATCTACACGCACGTCCGCGAAGACACATTGCAACTCTACGGGTTCAAAACCATTCGCGAGCGCGAACTGTTTCTTAAAATCATTTCAGTTAGCGGTATTGGGCCAAAGTTGGGCATCACACTCCTGTCGGGCATGAGTGCTGATGAGTTGATCGCGGCGATCAGAACGAATGATCTTGCCCGGCTGACGTTGATTCCAGGAATCGGCAGGAAAACCGCCGAACGACTCGTGATTGAGTTACGTGAGAAGGTTGCGGCACTTACATCAGCACAACTCGAGGAAGCGTTAACAATGAAAGCCGCGGCAACAGGAGAAGTAAGGCAGAACGATGTCCGTGCCGATGCTCTTTCTGCGTTGCTCAACCTGGGCTATCAACGAGTGTCTGCTGAAAAAGCCCTTGATAACGCGATCGCGGAGGGCGGTGAATTGACGGTCGAGTCAGTGTTGCGAAGGGTGTTGAGAAAGCTTGCACGAGTTTGAATGTCCGATAAACTTCAGTTTGTCGTGACGTCGTCCAGAGGCCCTTTATAGAATCGAATTATTAGAATGGCACGCACGACAAACTAAAGTTCGTCGGACATAACAAATGCCTCCTGAATCAACATCCGCGCGCATGAAAGACGCATCGCCCAACGACGACGATCGCCAATTCGATCTGACTCTCCGACCGACACGAATCGAGGAATACATCGGTCAACGGCAGATCAAAGAGAATCTGCGCGTCTACATGAAGGCTGCGCTCAGAAGACGTGAAGCACTCGATCACGTTCTGCTCACCGGGCCTCCAGGACTCGGTAAAACAACCCTCGCAAACATCATCGCGAACGAAATGGGCGCGGAACTCCGTTCAACTGCCGGGCCGGCAATCGAAAAGGCTGGTGACATTGCTGCGCTGCTCACCAATCTTCAGGAAGGCGATGTTCTCTTCATCGATGAAATTCATCGCTTGTTACCAGCTCTTGAAGAAAAGCTTTACCCGGCAATGGAGGACTACCAACTCGATCTCTTAATAGGTCAGGGTGCCGCGGCACGCTCAATCAAACTCGAACTGCCAAAGTTCACTCTGATCGGTGCTACCACCCGCGCAGGCTTGATTACCGCACCACTGCGCGGACGTTTCGGGATCGTTTTTCACCTTGACTTCTATCCCCACGAAGATCTGGAAGTCATCTGCAAACGCTCAGCGGAAATTCTCAAAGTTGAAATCGACGACGAAGGCGCACGAGAAATCGCCCGACGTTCGCGCGGCACTCCACGAATAGTCAACCGACTGCTTCGTCGCGTCCGTGACTACGCCGAGGTAGATTACGACGGCAAAATCAACAAAGAAGTCGCCAGCGATGCATTGAACCGAATGGAAGTAGATACATATGGTTTAGATGAAATGGATCGCAAGCTGCTTCTGACCATTATTGAGAAGTTTAACGGAGGTCCAGTCGGTCTTGGCACCATCTCAGCCTCCATTCACGAAGAAAAAGACTCGATCGAAGAAATCATCGAACCGTATTTGATTCAGATTGGTTTCCTCGATCGCACTCCTCGCGGGCGTATGGCAACCCACCTGGCGTATCATCACTTCGGCATTAATCTCCCAAACTTCTCTGGCCCCGGACTCTTCGACCCGCGCTAAATAACCCCCGCGACGAAGTCAATGAAACGCTTCCTGTCATTTTCACGTCATTCATTCGGCGTTCGGAACCGTTCTCCGTGGGGTTCAATGCTCGCTCATACACTGCATCAATTTCACGAGAACGATCTTTTTACTTCGGCGGCGGCGATGAGTTATTTCGGCCTGATGGCACTCTTTCCTTCGCTCTTGCTGTTGCTTGCTATCAGCAACAAACTCGCCGCAGGGAGCCAGATGTTGGCCCACGCCATGGACGTTTATCCAGGTTCAGCAAAGTTCCTGCGCGAAACGATCGCTCAGTTGTCGGAGTTGGGTTATGGCGCAATCATAACTTGCGTTGTCCTGGTGTTGTGGGCCGGCTCATGGGTCTTCGCGGTGATCGAGAGGGCCCTGAACAGAATTTGGGCAGCAATGTCGCGCACGTTCTTGCACGGACGGGCACTGACGATTGGCATGGTTGGGTTGGTAGGACTTCTGCTCGCTTCGTCCGTGCTCGTTACTTCGTTCATGCTTCGACTTCGAGACATTGCCAGTAGTTTGTCACCTCGTCAGCTCGAGAGATATCCGCTCTTGATTTCTGTTGGCAGTGCGTTCTGGCAGGTCCTGTTCGCGGCGTTGAGTTATCTGGTGACGGTTGCTTTGTTTGTCCTGGTGTACCGGTTCATGCCGAGGGCTCAAGTGACTTTGAAGGACACTTTGCCAGGTGCTTTTCTCGCCGGTGTATTGTGGGAAATTGCAAAGTATATCTTTGCTGTGAGCCTTAGTTATTTTCACTACGATCAAATCTATGGATCAGTTGGCGCTGTTGTAGCGGTTTTGACGTGGAGCTACGTTTCAAGCTTGATACTTCTGTTTGGCGCGCAACTCACTGCGGTCTTCCATCGCGAACATCCATCAATGTCCGATAAACTTTAGGAAGCTCTGATTAAGTACGATAGGCTGTCAGCCTGTCGGCGGTGTGACCCAACAATACGCAACCGGAACCACGACAGGCTGACAGCCTGTCGTACTTAATCAGAGCTTCCTTTAGTTTGTCGGGACGCGACCAACACGAGCGATCGTTTCTCGAGGCGCTTTCAACGATCATTCGTGTTGGTCGCGTCGCGACAAGCTGAAGCATTTCGGACAAACGCATGCACATCTCAGAGTTCGATTACGACTTACCTGCAGAATTGATCGCGCAATATCCTTTACCGGAACGCGATGCATCGCGGATGCTCGTTCTCGACTGTCAGAATCAAACCTGGCACGATTCGACTTTTCGTGAGTTTCCGACCTTTATCCGACCGAATGACGTGGTTGTCGTCAATAACACACGAGTTATTCCAGCGAGACTAAAAGGACGACGTGAACCCACCGGTGGCAGCGTAGAAGTATTTCTGGTTCGTGAGTTAGAACCGAAACTCTGGAGTGTGCTCGTTAGACCGAGTGCAAGATTACACGCGGGAATGGAGGTTGTTTTTGGCAAGGGACAGCTGAGAGCAACCTTCGTGGATGAACCAGGGAACGATCTGCGAAGGGTTCGCTTTGAGTTTGAAGGTTCGCTCGAAGCTGTGTTGTCCGATGTCGGCTCAACTCCGCTACCGCCCTATATCAAACGTCCGGATGGAGTCTCGCTAACCGATGATGTGCGATATCAAACGGTCTATTCAAAAGCACAAGGCGCAATAGCGGCACCAACGGCAGGATTGCATTTCACGCAAGCGGCACTCCAGACCTTAAAGGACCGAAACCAATTAGCAGAAATTACGCTGCACGTTGGTTATGGGACCTTCGAACCGGTGAGGGTAGAAGATATCAACGAACATGAGGTAAACGGCGAGGTGTTTGAAATACTTCCCGAGGCGGCTAAGCGGATCAACGAAACACGCAGCGCTGGTGGACGTGTCATAGCGGTCGGCACCACCACAACGCGGGCCTTGGAATCTGCAACTCGGGGCGATACTGAGGTCGTACCAGCATCAAGTGAAGCACACCTCACCATCAAACCTGGTTACCGATTTCGGACAGTAGACGCTCTGTTAACAAACTTCCATTTACCGCGCTCTTCATTGTTAATTCTGGTCAGTGCTTTTGCCGGGCGAGAGTTGATTCTAAAGGCATACGAACATGCCGTTCAGCAACGTTACCGCTTTTACAGTTATGGGGATTGCATGTTAATCATGTAGGCGTTATATAAACCGGGTGGTAAACTGAATCGCCCGGCTTACCACGATTCTGATGCTATGGCAGTCCTAAAGAAATTTCGATCCCGCTGGTGGTCTCCATCGGAAGTTCCTCCCCCAGCCGAGAAGAAAGAGAAGCCGACCGCTCCCGCATGGAGCTCTCGGTACGACGTTCGTCCGCTGACAATTTCTCAATTGGACGAATGCTGGCGACTGGACCAGCGCTGCTTTATAGACGGCGAAGCTTACAGTCGTGAGACCTTCGACTACTTGCTTACGGCCCCCGAAGCAGTCTCGTATCGCGCGGTAACGCCCGGTGGAGTAATGGTTGGTTTCGTGGTTGGACTTGTCGAACCTGATCACACCGGACACGTAACCACAGTGGGTGTTGCCCCGGAGCACCGCAGACGGAGTCTCGCACGCAGACTAATGGCGCAGGTTGAGGATGGATTTCGAAAGCGACAAGTTCGGTTGGTGCGCCTGGAAGTGAGAGCTCTCAACACGCCCGCTCAAAAACTGTACGAGAGTTTGGGCTATTCAATCACTCAGCGCTTACCGCGATACTATTCAAACGGCGGCGACGGACTCCTGATGTTGAAGTCGTTGGACTAACCCTTACGCAATTCAGTCAAAACCTGCTTAGCTACCGCCTTTAGAGTGTCAAAAACACCGCTTCCTGTTGATGCCACCGCTTCAATCACCGGCTCGCCTTTTCGCTGCAACTCAACTGTTAGATCATCGACTGGAACAACGTTATTAAGATCTCGTTTATTGAGTTGCAACACGTAAGGAATTTTCATCAAATCGTAGCCTTGAGATTTTAGATTCTCTTCCAGGTTATACAGGGACTCGATGTTTGCATCCATGCGCTCTTCCTGAGAATCGGCTACAAAAACCACTCCATCGACACCCTTCAAGATAAGTTTGCGAGAGGCGTCGTAGAAAACCTGTCCCGGAACGGTGTAAAGATGGAACCGCGTCTTGAAGCCTCGCACAGTGCCCAGCTCGAGAGGCATGAAATCGAAAAACAGCGTGCGGTCGGTTTCAGTCGCCAGACTAATCAACTTGCCCCTGGCCTGAGGTGCAGTGGAATCAAAAATGTATTGCAGGTTGGTGGTCTTCCCACACAAACCCGGACCGTAGTAAACGATCTTGCAATTAATCTCTCTGGAGGCGTAGTTGATAAAAGTCATAGGGCTTACTGTTAGCTGAAAAGGCTATCGATGTCCTCGTCGGTAATCCCGGCGAAGGGCGAATCGAGATCGTCGAAGTCGTTACTGGCAATTTCATCAAACATGGTTGCCAGTTGCTGCGAAACCTGCTTACTTCGGAGTTTGACGAGGCCCAAACTGGATCGATCATCGAAAACAACTACCAGAAGGAGCCGACCAATGACGGAAATGTGAATGCTTTCTTTCTCACCCTCATGCGAGAGAGTTGGAAACTCCTTTTCTCCAATGAGTGCGGCCATTCCTCCGGTCGCGGCCACATTACCGGCCGCCAGAGATGCCAGACTCGTTGTGTCAAGATTTCCCACTTCGCCAAGTGAGGCGATTTCCTGGCCATCCTTATCAACTAAGAACACCACCTTTGCCGAAGCGTCCATACGCAGTCGGGCGAGGACCGCTTTTATCTGGTGGTATTGCTGCTCACGCAACAGGATTGGGGTATCTGCCATCGTTACGACTCGTTTTTGAAGGCCGGGGCGGGAAGTCTATTTTGGAGAGTGAACCCGAAACGCAGCTCGTGGTCGCAAAGTTTGAATCTACAAGAGGTTACTTCTTCGGTTGGGGCTACCAGTGGAGGCATATAGCGCGCGCCCCTTGGTCACAGGCAATGTAACATAGCAAACAATGACCAGCAAGTGTTTTTCTTTGTTGATACTTTGAGTGTCTTATCGAGGGGGTTCTCACTAGGGTAGAGCGCCCGCAAATACTTAGTCTTAATTGATTTAGTGGTGAAGCTATGTTAAGCTGCGCGCCGATATTGCGGCTGCTCAGACCTCCTGAGCAGCCCTTTTGAGATTAAACCTAATGAGCAGCAGTCTTACAAAAGGCTTGCGCCGATCAACCTCGCGATCCTCGGCAAAAAAGGCATCTGCAAAGAACGCGAAGCGCGCAGTAAAAGCTAAGCCGGCCACTAAACCCAAGGCCAAAAGAGCCGCTGCCGCGAAGCCTGCCGCGAGAAAGACTGCCGCTAAGAGTCGACCTGCAAAGAAAACCGTCGCTCCCAAGCGTCCAACAAAAACTAAGAAGGTACAAAAGGTAACCGCCAAAAAGGCGCCTGCGAAGAAAGTCGCCCCTTCGAGAGTCAAAAAGACGCAAAAGGTGGCCGCGGCCCGGGCGGTGAGACCAATTCCCCGTCCTGCGCCGGTTCCCCAGCCACCACCACGTCAGCCTACTCAGGACGAGTCAGCGGCACTAGTGGCTTTCGAACGTGCTCACAAAGAGTTCGTTCGTGGACGTTTTGCTGAATCGCGCAACCAGTTCCGAATCCTACTCGATAAGTTTTCTCAGGTTTCGGAGGTGGCTGCCCGCGCCCGCACTTATCTCGCAATTTCTGAGGCACGACTTCGCACCGAGAGCATGCTCCCGAAGGACGCGGATTCACTATATGACCGAGGCGTCATTGAGTTGAATCGCGGCGAATATGTCGCAGCCCAGGAGATGTTCGAACGCGCCTTGAAACGAGAACCCGAAGCCGCCCACATCCATTATGGGTTGGCTGCAACTCGTGCTCGACTGGGCTCGATTGATTTAGCTTTGGAATCACTCCAACGAGCTGTAGACTTACAACCGAATTTGCGGCTGCGAGCACAGCATGATCACGACCTAAATCCGCTTCGCAACGACCCTGATTTTGATCGCCTGATCTTCAGTAACCCCGCCTGAGTTGTCGCCTTTGATTCAACCCGATCTCTGCGGTTCATCGCCCGATAATGTATGATTCCCTCGGTATACGTTACTTCTCTTTGTGATTCAAAACTTCAATGATTAACGGCGGTCAAAGATTGGTTGCTCTTGGGGGCGGCACGGGCCTGTCTACCCTTCTTGCCGGATTGAAGCAGCTAGTCGCGAAATCTGATGAGCCAATCTGGATCGAGACACTGTCCGCAATTGTCACAGTGTCTGACAACGGAGGTAGTTCCGGCAGGTTGCGAGATGAGCTTCAGATGCTCCCGCCGGGTGACATCAGAAATTGCATTGTGGCTCTGTCGGAGGATTCAAGTCTGCTCTCGAGACTCTTTCGGTATCGTTTTCGAGGCGAAGGTGAACTTGGTGGACACAGTTTCGGGAATCTATTTCTCGCCGCACTGACAGAGGTTACTGGTGACTTCACCGAAGCAGTCAGACTCTCATCTGAGGTGCTCGCGAGCAAAGGACATATCTTTCCGGCAACCATTAGTGACGTCCACCTGGTTGCTGAACTTGATGACGGATCGATAGTACATGGCGAGACACAAATCTCCGCATCGAGAGCACCGATACGAAATCTGCGACTTGAACCGGAGCGATGCCTGCCCCTACCACAAGCATTGAAGGAATTGAAAGACGCTGACGTTATTACGGTCGGACCTGGTTCGTTATACACGAGCATCCTTCCGAACCTTCTCGTATCTCAGGTTGCAAAAGTAATTGGCGAGAGTCGCGCCACGAAGATCTTTGTTAGCAATTTAATGACTCAGCCAGGGGAGACGGACGGCTACACGGCACTGCAACATCTCGAGACACTGCGCAAATATGCGCCGGAGATCAATTTTGATTTCGTGGTGGTAAACGATCGAAAGATCAGCCATGAACAAGCTGAACGTTATGCAGCTGAACAGGCGTACCAGATCGGAATCGACGACCCAATTTTGGACTCTTTAGATCAAACGACCGAAGTGATGCGCGCAGACTTACTCGACGCAGGCGAGAAGGTCAGGCACAGTTCCGAGCGCCTCGCCCGCGTTGTTCTAACCTGTCGACAGAGCGCTGACGCAAGACGAGCAGTTACAGTCTAAATAAGCATTACGGAGACTTTCTTGGCGGAAATAAACGAACTCAACGTTCTCATAATGGCTGCCGGGTTAGGATCTCGGATGAAGTCAAATCGGGCCAAAGTTCTTCACCAACTTGGTGGTTTACCACTCATTACTCACGTAACCCGAACAGCTCGCAGTTTAAATCCACTGTCAATAATCGTCGTTGTTGGTCATCAAGCTAAAGAGGTAGAGGAAGTGGTGCGCGGCGAAATTGGCGAACTCTCCGGATTTGCTTTACAAGCCGAACAGCGAGGCACCGGCGATGCTGTTGAGTCTGCTCGTCAATTGTTGGAAAACTCCGAATCGATCCTGGTGGTTCTGTCAGGCGACGTCCCGATGATTAAGTCGGAAACCTTGCGCAAACTCATCGAACATCATCGGCACACGAACTCTGATTGTTCAATCCTGACCGTGCGATTGGAGAACCCGAGCGGATATGGACGTGTAATTCGTGACGAACAGGATGCGTTCGCTCGAATAGTCGAGCAGAAGGACGCGACTGTGGAAGAGCGGCAAGTCAAGGAGATTAACTCCGGCATCTACTGCTTTAATACTCGCAAACTTTTCCAGGCTCTTCGGTCGGTAGAACCAACGAACCAACAAGGTGAATATTACCTTACGGATGTACCGGCAATCCTTCTCCGCGAAGGAGGGGTCGTAACCTGCTTCCTGCATCAGGATGCTCGCGAAGTCTCTGGCATAAATACACGCGCTGAGTTGGCCGAGTTCGAAAATCTCATGCGGCGCAACACTATTCGCAGTCTGATGGTGAACGGCGGAGTGACTTTTATTGATCCGTCACATGCGTACATCGGCGCCGATGCAAAGATTGGACGCGATACCATCATCTATCCTGACGTTGCCATCGAGGGCAACTCTGAGCTTGGTGAAAATTGTGTGGTGCGATCCGGGAGCCGAATCACAGACTCGCGACTTGGCGACAATGTGACTGTTAAGGACCACTCGATTATCGTTGATTCAGTTATCGGCTCGAACTGCTCCGTTGGTCCGTTCGCTCATTTGCGCATGAACGCGACTATGGAAGACAAAGCGACCGTGGGTAATTTCGTAGAAGTGAAGAAGTCTCGCATTGGTCGAGGCAGTAAAGCGATGCATCTGAGTTATCTGGGTGATGCCACGATCGGAAGCGAAACGAACATTGGAGCCGGGACCGTGACGTGCAATTACGATGGTGTTCGCAAGCACGAAACGATCATCGAAGACAATGTTAAGATTGGTTCCGACACAATGCTGGTGGCTCCAGTGCGAGTAGGGTCGCGTTCGGTAACTGGAGCTGGCTCAGTTGTGACGAAAGATGTACCGCCCGACTCATTGGTGGCGGGGGTGCCAGCGGTGGTTAAGAAAAGCATCAAGTGAATGGATGTCCGATATGCTTTCGCTTGTCGGGTCTCAGCCAACTCGAACGACCGATAAATGTCGAGCGTTACATATAATGGTCGTTCGAGTTTGGCGACACACGACAAGCTAAAGCATATCGGACACTGAGGGGAGTTTACGAAAAGGTATGTGCGGAATCGTTGGTTACGTTGGCAACAAACAGGTCGTTCCGCTGATCATCGACGGCCTGCGCAAGCTCGAATACCGCGGTTACGATTCCGCGGGTATCGCCGTCGTCAATGAGGGTCATGATTTAGAGATACGTCGCGCTGAAGGCAAACTGCGCAATCTGGAAGAAACTATTCGTCTCAGCCCAATCGACGGAACTTACGGAATCGGGCATACCCGCTGGGCGACTCACGGCCGGCCTACAGAAGAAAATGCGCACCCTCACCGCGATTGCACGGGACGTGTGGTCGTTGTTCATAACGGCATCATCGAGAATTACCTGCAACTAAAAGAACGTCTCCGAAAATCAGATCATCGCTTCGTAACAGAAACTGACACGGAAATCATCGCGCATTCAATTGAGGAGCACCTGAAACACGACAAGTCCTTTGAAGAAGCCGTCCGTTCCACAGTTGCGGAGCTTCGAGGCATCTTTGCTCTCTCCATCATTAATGCGGACGAGCCTGATACGATTATCGCTGTTCGACAGGGTCCGCCAGTTGTGATTGGACTTGGCGATCGAGAGTTTTTTGTTGCCTCAGATATTCCGCCAATTCTCCAACACACGCGCGATGTGTTTTTCCTGGGAGACGGTGAGATCGCCATCATCACCAAGGATGCTGTTCGTGTAACTGATTTCGAAGGCAACTCGGTTCAGCCGTCAATTCAAAGGATCACCTGGGATCCGATCATGGCTGAAAAGGGCGGCTTCAAGCATTTCATGCTGAAGGAAATCTACGAGCAGCCTCGCTCAGTTCGCGACACCGTTCAGGGACGAATCTCGTTGGATACCGGGCACGTGTTTCTCGACGAGATGAGCAACATCACTGAAGCAGACTTCAAACGCTTCACCTCAATAAAGATCGCTGCCTGTGGAACCTCGTGGCACGCCGGACTCGCAGGCAAGTACATGATTGAGCAGCTCGCTCGCATTCCGGTAGATGTCGATTACGCTTCGGAGTTTCGTTACCGCAACCCGGTAATGGACGAAGATTCCCTGTTGCTGGTCATTTCACAGTCGGGAGAAACGGCAGACACGATCGCGGCATTGCGTGAAGCCAAAGAGCTGGGCTCGCGCGTACTTTCGATTTGCAACGTTCAAGGGTCAATGATTGTGCGTGAGGCCGACGGTACGATTCTCACGCATGCTGGACCAGAGATTGGAGTGGCGTCTACAAAAGCTTTCACCGGTCAGATGATCGCGTTGTATTTGCTCGGACTGTACCTTGGTCAACTTCGTGGAACGCTGTCGCAGGAAGAGGCGAAGTTTCACGCGCAGGAATTGGCGGAGCTGCCGGTTAAGCTCGAACACCTCTTGAACGAATCGGATGGAATCGAAGAGCTGGCAAAAGAGTTTTTCCGGTCGACCGACTTCCTCTACCTGGGTCGGGGCATAAACTTTCCGGTGGCTTTAGAAGGCGCGTTGAAGTTGAAAGAGATCTCTTACATTCACGCCGAGGGTTATCCTGCAGGAGAAATGAAGCACGGACCGAACGCGTTGATCGATGAGCGGCTTCCTGTGCTCTTCATCAATACCCGGGAAGAAGGTAATCGCGCGTCGGAGCTGCGCTACGAAAAGACACACTCAAACATCGTAGAAGTGAAGGCTCGTGAAGGAATCGTGATTTCGGTTTTAACTGAAGGGGATTCGATGTCGTCGATGGTTTCTGACCACGTGATCGAGATTCCGAAAGCGAGTGATCTGCTCTCACCAATACTTTCGATCATTCCGTTGCAATTGCTTGCTTACCACATCGCGGTGCGACGAGGATGCGACGTTGACCAACCGAGGAACCTGGCGAAGTCAGTGACTGTGGAATAGCGTTTTCTATATAGGACCTATCCGCCGACCTATAGGACCTATTCTGCAACTCTAATTCTCACTCCGAACGTCCGCCTTCGCTAGGGCAAGGGATTTGGTTTCAGTGCGCGAGGAAACTAAATAACCGCCGAGAAACTCTGCAATGAGAACTCGATCGCCGCTGCGTTGGAATTCGTAAACCAGCAATGACTGTCCTTCCCTCGTGCTTTGAGAAACCGACGCGGGTGCACCGAGCAAGGAAACTACCTCAGCCGGCTTGAGTCCTTCCTTCAGGTAAGTACTTCTCGGACCAACGTGAACAACACCCTTCCGCACGTAGCCACCTGCATTAGTTCCTTCAGTTAGTCGCGCTCCGTTCTTGTCGTTGTAGTTAAACTCAACGTAGCGACTTAATGCGTCGACGACAGTGGCTGGCGTTAACATCCACGATTCAAGGCGATTGAAGTGAATATTGAATCCTGTGCTGTTTGCAGCGACTATTACTTCAATCCGGTTCGAATGAACTTCAAGCCGTTTGATTGATGCCTTCTCGCCACGGTTATACAACGCCCCAGACTCGCTGAGACGCTCTGTATACTCTCCTATGTTCAATCGCTGAGCCCGTTCTGGATAGACATCAACGCCGCGGCTGGTTCGGGGAATAGCAATTCTTAACGTGACCTCTTTACCTTCGAAGTATCGATTGAGCGTCCGTTCGGACTGCGCTGACGCAGTGGCAACAAACAGTCCTAAAGTGAAACAGATGGCTGGAAAATTACGCATGATTATTTTGGTTCGGCCCCTTGGGCGATTGGAGCAGGCACGCGTTACGACACGCGTTCCCCACGCCCGCCATCACAATCGCCCAGTGTCGCTCCCCCCACCTGAGATAACGCGCAAACCTCAATCGAAAAGGGTCACACAGGAGTTTATCCGCAGATTACACAGATTACGCAGATTTGCTTTTTCTGAATGGAGTGAGGCTTTTACCTCCTTCAAAGAATCTGCGTAATCTGTGTAATCTGCGGATAAATTCTTCTTTGTACCGCTTGCCGTTTGTGTTTTCGCTTCAATCCAGCAGTGCCTTCAGCGTCATCGCATTCTTCGGTGCGTGACCGCCCACATCGTTATTGAAGTACGCGTAAATTCCCTGGAGCTTTGGTCGCCAATCATCAAAACGCCTCGCCCACTGCCTCAATTGTGCCTCTGAATAAGAACCCGAGTACTTCGCTTCCGTCGGTCCGTGAAATCGAATGTAAGTGAAGGACGCCGTGATCTCCAGTGGCGACTGTTTGCCACCAAGATCATGAATACAAAGTGCTGCATTGTGCTGCGTCAACAGCTCGTACACCTCGCGCGTGTACCAACTGTCATCCCGAAACTCAAAAGCATATTGATGCCCACGCTCTATCGAAGACAAAAACTCTTCCAATCTCTCGGGGTTTACCTTCCAGCGCGGCGGCAGTTGAAACAAGACGGGTCCGAGTTTCTCTTCTAAATGATTCGCTCCAGCGAAAAACTTCGGTGTAGATGATTCCGGATCTTTTAGTTTCTTCATATGTGTAATGAAGCGACTGCCCTTCACCGCGAAGAGAAAACGCGCGGGCGTCGTGTCACGCCACGCATCGAATGCCGTAACAGGAGGAAGATGATAGAAGGAATTATTGAGCTCGACCGTATTGAATAGCCTGGCGTAGAAGCTCAACCAGTCTGAGGTGGACAGTTCTTTGGGATAGAACAACTGGCGCCAATGTTTGTAATGCCAACCCGAGGTGCCGACAAATATCCTTGCTCTCATACAGGGAGCAATCTACCTCAGACGCGAGACGCGAAGTTGATCTTCAAGATTTCGTTAACCTTTTCTCTTGATCCAGCAACTTCTGCTTGCGCTCGATTCCCCAGCGATACCCACCAAGACTGCGATCTTCTCGCACAACTCTATGGCAGGGAATAACAAGCGCTACCGGATTTGTCGCACACGCACGTCCTACAGCGCGCACCGCTCCTGGCTTGCCCAGCGATTTAGCAACGTCTCCATATGACAACGTCGCGCCGTATGGTATCGAACGTAGTTTTTCCCAGACTTGTCTTTGAAACGCGGTTGCGCGAATGTCCAAGGGCAAGTCCAAATGCGGTTGTTTCGCACTCAAATGATTGAGCACAATGCGAACTGTTTCGCGCAGGGCTTTTTCGTCACGTTCGATTTTCGCCTCCGAGAACTCCTCTTGAAGCGCTTTGATGAGCTGCGGATCACGATCACCCATCGCGACCGAACAAACTCCTCGTTCAGTTCTGGCGACCAGCAAACGACCGAGAGGCGAATCAACAATCGTATAGCTGATGTGCATGCCTTTTCCTGCGCGACTATAAGTTGCTGGTGTCATTCCAAGTTCGTTGGCAGCCTGCTCGTACAGGCGACTACTGGAATTGAAACCGGAATCGTAGAGAGCATTTGTAACCGATGAGCCTTTTCGCACACGGGTTTTGAAGTCTCCGAATCTCCTGCCGGCCAAATACTGACGAGGACTCACCCCAATGATGTTCTTGAAAGTTCGTTGCAGGTGAAAGACACTGACGCCTGCCTGCATCGCCATATCTGAAAGCCTCACTTCGTCTGAATCAGTCGCATCCAGATAACGACAGACGTTCTGAACCATTTCAATTTGTGGATCGAGCGTTCGCGCACGTTTTGGTTCACATCTCAAACAAGCGCGAAATCCGGCTTGCTCAGCCGCTTCCGGTATCGAAAAGAAACTTACTCGATCGCGATGTGGACGACGCGACGGGCACGAAGGGCGGCAATAAATGTGTGTTGAACTGACTGCAAAGACAAACTGACCGTCGTAACGCGCGTCTCTGGAAAGAACTGCCTGCCAGCGTTCGTCTTCACTTGATTCCAACTGTGACGATGATTTCAATGCGTAACTCACTTTCGTTGCCCTCCAGTATGTTGAAACTGAAGAGGATCGTAAAGCAAACATCCGATGTGTTCTATCGGCTTCTTGCGATCAAACTGTCCGACGAACTTTAGTTTGTCGTGGTACCCAATCAACACTGTTCCGCTAATCCACGCGCGACAAACTAAAGTTCGTCGGACACTGTTTGTCCCGATCAAATTCTTGTGCTTAAATCCGTACCTGAAATCAATGCACCAAAACATTCTCGAGCTCTCGCGGTCGGCGCTCCTCATCATCGACATGCAGGAGGCTTTTCGTACCA
>DATDFV010000014.1:0-20042 GCA_036522415.1 Pyrinomonadaceae bacterium
GGCCGTCCTCGGCCGCCCCCGTCGTCTCTGAAGCGGGGCAGTCTTTGAATTCGCTAAGGATGCTATTCGAAGGAGCGGCCGAGGACGGCCGCGCTCCGACTGAAGAGCTCTCGTGTGTTAGGGGTTGGGGCTTCTGTCCGACGATCGCTTGGCCACTGTAGATTTCTTAATACGATCTTTCTTATCCGGGATGAGGTCGCCAGTGAAGATTTCGAGGACGCCTTTTGCTGTTCCAATTACGGGTGTGACGTCTAAACCGACGTGAACGGCTCCGGGAATTAGACCCTTCTTCCTGATTTCATAACCTGCAAGTCCAAAGGCGAATACCGAGCCGATAATTGGAATCGGCTTAATGATTCTTTTGGCGACTTTCCAGCCGCCCGCTTTTACGATTCGTCGTGTAACGCCCATCAAATCATTCCCGAGATGTCCGACGAACTTTAGTTTGTCGTTGATCCCCGATATGGCCTTTGGAACTCAGCGGGCCTGGCCTCCGAACGCGACAAACTAAAGTTCGTCGGACATTCGAGCAATCGGCAATCCCCATGCTAGCATGCTGGAGCTTCAAAAATCCCAGCAAAGTGTCAAGCCAAGCTTAGATGCGTCTCAGGTTCATTCTTGCTGCTTTAACAGTTTTCCTGATGCTGTTTGTCTTCTCTTGCCGGCCCAGCGCCAACAACCCGCATCGATTACTCATCTATACGCCGCACGGGCAGGATCTGCTTCGAGATTTCGTCAACCAATACAAACAAAAGTATCCGGATGCGGATGTGCAATTTCTCGACATGGGGTCTCGCGAGATACTTGAGCGGGTGAGAGTCGAGCGAAATCGACCGCAAGGTGATCTTTGGTGGGGTGCTGCGCATACGACATTTCAAACTGCCGCAGACGAGAACTTACTTGCGGAGTTTCGTCCGAGCTGGGCAGACAAGGTTCCAGAGTCGGCCCGCGATCCACAGGGCCGGTGGTTTGGAACCTACGAAACGCCGCAAGTGATCGTCTACAACACTGAAGCCGTTTCCCCGGCTGAGGCTCCACATGATTGGGACGATGTGCTCGATCCGAAGTGGCATGACAAGGTTCTAATTCGTAGTCCTTATCCATCCGATACAATGCGCGCGATCTTCGGCGCAATCATATGGCGATCTCTGAAGGACACCGGTTCGCCGGACAAAGGTTACGAGTGGTTGCGCAAGCTTGATGCAAACGTGCACGAGTACACTGCCGATGGAACGTTATTGATGCAAAAGCTCGCCCGGCGTGAAGGCCTGATCAGCTTGTGGGATATGCCCGACGTTCGTCTCTCAAAAGAACAGAAGAACTTTCCAGTTGCTTATTCGCTACCTGCAAGTGGAACTCCCGTTGTTATTGATGGCATCGCTATCATAAAAGGCGCTCAGCATGAAGATGAGGCGCGACGTTTCTACGAGTTCGTGACAACACCCGAGAGCCTTGTATATGCAGCGCACAAATATTATCGAATTCCAGCTCGCACCGACCTGGACCGCGCCAGGTTACCCGCGTGGATGAATGAACCGTTTACGCGAATGCCGCTTGACTGGACTCTGTTGCGGAAACAAGGAGATGAATGGTTAAGATACTGGGACACACAGATAAAGGGGCGAGGAGGGAAGTAAAAAGCACATTTGGATTTGGTATAGGAGCTATAGGACGTATAGGACCTATCGCCGGTGAGGAACTTTAACCCAATGCCCCTCCTAACCCTCAACAACATCTCCAAGACTTTCGGCTCAACCCGCGCCGTCAATGACGTTTCACTCGATGTTAACCAGGGAGAGTTCTTTGGACTGCTTGGCCCATCGGGTTGTGGCAAGACGACGACGCTCCGAATGATTGCAGGCTTGGAGCTGCCGGATGCGGGTTCGATTCAATTCGAAGATCGAGACATCACAAACCTTGCCCCAGAGCGTCGTGGATTCGGAATGGTTTTTCAGAACTATGCGCTCTTTCCACATCTGAATGTCTTTGAAAACGTTGCTTTCGGACTTCGCGCGCGCCACAAATCGAAAAGTGAAATGGACCAGCGGGTGGCGTCGGCCCTCGAGTTGGTTCAGCTTCCCGGCTACGCGAAGAGACGCGTCGACGAGTTGTCGGGTGGTCAGCAACAGCGAGTCGCAATAGCACGGGCAATTGCTATCGAACCGGTACTTCTGCTCTTTGATGAACCCTTGTCGAATCTCGATGTTTCTTTGCGTGAGGAGACCCGAAGTGAACTTCGTGAACTGGTTACACGATTAGGTCTGACGGCGGTTTATGTCACTCACGATCAGGAAGAGGCTTTCGCTCTGTGCGATCGCATAAGTGTCATGGTGGGCGGTAGGTTAGTTCAAACTGGTAAGCCGCGTGAACTTTATGAACAGCCTGCTGATATCGCTGTTGCTCGTTTTTTGGGTCGGAACAATTTGATCCGCAGCATGCGACTTAGTTCCAGTAAGACGTCAGAGGGCGAATTCAAAACACTCGAGGGTGGACACACACTTAGATTTCCAATCAAACACGAAAATCTCGCGCCGCTAAACAAGCCGGTGTTTCTGGTAATTCGCCCCGAACATGTTCGACTAAGCAGGGACGTTACTTCATCTACTACGAATGTTTTGCCAGCTCGGGTGCGGGAAGTCGTGTTCGCTGGAGCTACGTCAACTGTTCGCGTTGAAGCTAACGGATTGTCACTCGAAGCATTGGTGGTTCAGCCAAACGGATTCGAAGTAGGACAAGAATGCGAAGTGATTCTCGCTCCCGAGCACCTGAGATTATTGCGGGGTGACTGAGAGACACAGTACGAACTTGGATGAGGTCAGTACCACCTCGCGGTAGCGGGTGGGTACGCAGTCTCATGATCGATTCATTTTGAGGCTACGCACCCACCCGCTACCGCGAGGTGGTACTGACCTCATCCAAGTTGAGCTCGCGTAGGAGTCGCCACTAAAGAGTTATGCAGAGATAACCTTTGACCAATAACGCATCAGCAAAATTTCGGCGTCTCTCCTCTTCGCATCTAATTCTGCTTTTCATCACGGCAATCGTCCTGCTTTACGGAGTCATCTACCCCAATCTTTCCGTCGTTGTCGCATCAATTCAACAAGACGGCCATTGGACGCTGGCAAATTATCGTGCGGTGTTGACGCAGCCAAACGTTCTCGAAGCAGTTCTCAATAGCATCGTCCTGTCATTATCCACGGTTCTGTTGTGTGCACTGGTGGGAGTTCCGCTCGCATTTTTGTTTGAACGATACACGTTTCCTGGTCGCCGGCTCTTTGCCGCGCTGGCTGCGCTTCCGTTAGTTCTTCCGCCTTTAGTGGGAACGGTAGCTTTCATATTTCTTTGCGGCGAATCGGGGATACTCGCGCGCAGCGTTCAACACTTATTCCGTCTATCAAACTCACCCTGGAGTCTGCGCGGCTGGCCCGCTCTTTTACTGTTTCATACGTACACCATGTACCCGTTCTTCTACGTTCTTACCGGTGCCGGATTGCGCAGGATCGACGCCAGCCTGGCTGAGGCGTCGCGCAGTTTAGGCGCGTCGAAGTTCATGACGCTCTTTCGCGTTCTCTTGCCTCAGCTCACTCCGGCCTTAATTGCCGGCGCGCTGCTCACGTTCATGACTTCGATGGCATCGTTCAGTGCGCCACTGCTTTTCGGCGGAAATGTTCGAATCTTGACTCTTGAGATCTTTACGGCTCGCCAACGCGGCGACGCAACAATGGCCGTTACTGAAACCGTCGTGCTCGCCGTTATTTCATTGACCGCACTCGTGGTGTTTCAGCGTTACGAAGGAACGCGAAAGTTTGTTGCCGCTGCATTGAAAGGGACGACGCGTCGACGTGAACCTCTCCGCCGCGGCGGTGTTCGACTGCTGGCGACAGTCGCGGCCATCTCGTTTTCGATCGTTTTGGTCTTGCCGGTCGCGACGTTAGTTCTCGTTAGTTTTGCTCGCGAAGGCTCGTGGACAACCGAGACTTTGCCCACGGCTTACACAACCGCAAACTTCGCCAGACTAATGACTGAACCACAAGCCAGGGAAGTATTTTGGAACAGCATCTCGATGTCGGCGATTGCGGCACTCGCCGCACTGCTTTGGAGCTTTTGCATAGTGCTGCTCGTTTCGCGACGAACTGTCACTGGCTTCCCTGGTAATGCCGGGCGACGTTTGCTTTCTCTTTTTGTCCTCATTCCCTGGGCGCTGCCCGGTACGGTTGTGGCAGTTTCCGTCGCAGAAGCTTACGGGAAACCCAGCATGTTCCTCGGGTCATTTGTGCTGGTTGGCACGTTTTGGATTTTGCCTGCTGTTTACTTTCTAAGATTCATGCCGCTGGTTGTGCGGGCGCTTCAGGCGAGCATGGAACAACTGGATCCGGCGCTTGAAGAGGCCGCGGGATCCCTGGGAGCGCGCGCACGGCAACGATTTGCCCGTGTAACACTTCCTTTGGTTTGGCCAGGCGCCCTTGCTGGAACCGTGCTGGCATTTGTGATTGCATTGGGCGAATATGTTGCTTCGGTCCTTGTGTTTGTGCCGGCAAATCGACCGATATCGATTGCCATAGCATCAGAACTACGCGACTTTAATCTTGGCGCCGCCGCCGCTTATGGAGTCATTCTCATCGTTATCATTAGTGTCAGTATGATCGTTGCGGGAAAACTCGAACGTTGGCGAAGCTAGTATCCAATATGCTTTAGCTTGTCGTGACGCAACCAACCAGGCAACGTGTTATCAAGCGAACTTCTGATCTGTCGGGCCTAGTCGGTTGCGTCATGACAAGCTCAAGCATATCGGACACTAACCGTGAAAATGAAAACTAAGGAATTAAGGTTGATGAATGGTGAGCTGAATAGAACCGTGCGGATCTACATTTCGGTGTTGCTGACCCTCTTGCTTTTGAGCGCCGTGGCGCCACGGCAACACTATGCTCAGCAGGAGTTGGGGTTAGTCGATAAACGGAATCGAGCGAATTTACATCAGGCGCTGCTCGATCTGACGAATCCATTTACTGTCCTTTGTGTTGCCGCACATCCGGACGATGAAGATGGAAGCACGTTGACTGTTTTAAGGCGCAAATACGGCGTCCATACGGTCAGCTTATTCTCTACATATGGAGAAGGCGGACAGAATGCGGTGGGGCCCGAGCTCTATGAAGAGCTGGGAGTAATTCGTGCACGAGAGACAATGGCAGCGGCTGAGGTTCAGGGATCTGAGCCACACTTTCTCGGCTTGCGAGACTTTGGCTTTTCAAGATCTGCGGAAGAAACATTTCGAGCGTGGGGTGAAAAGGAAGCGCTGCGGCGAATGGTGTTTCAGATTAGACGATTGCGGCCAGACGCAATAATCACCAATCACGATACGACTAGCGGCCACGGTCATCATCAGGCAACCGGACGCCTTATTCTGCAGGCATTTGATGCGGCAGCCGATCCAAAACAGTTCCCGGAACAACTTAATCAGGTAGCGGTGTGGCAACCACAAAGACTCTTTGTACGTGCGTTTCGAAGAGACACGCAGGCAAATGCACAAGTCACACAAAAGCAGTTCACAATCGATCCGAATGAAACTGATCCATTCAGGGAAATGACTTACGCGCAGCAGGCTCTGGCAGCTCTCCAAAAACACGCGACGCAAGGCCCGTGGCCAAAGTCAATCGCGGCTGGAGGAGCCAGAATTATTAAGTACAACCTGGTGAAGGAAGCGCCTGGAGTGGCAACTTTACCGGACAACGCCAAAACTCCACTCGATGGGTTGCGATTGCCTGACGCAGTCAGCAACGCCTTCACAGTTCCAACAATTGATAACAAACCTCTAACTGAGTTTGTCGACAAAAAAGATGAGGTTTTGGCCTCGCTGGTGAACGCTCGTAAACACGGCGCCTTCACTGCATCCAAAGAGGTGATGGATCTTGATGCACCGCGGTTCCAACTTATGGCATCACGGCTTGATGCGGCGTTAGCCGTCGCAGCGGATGTAGGTGTAACTGCTGAAACTGAGGAGCCCGTGTTCGTGCCAGGCGCGCCGACAAAGATTTCTGCCGTACTCGGCAACGGCGGCGAAGTCGAAGTGCAGATTAAGAGGGTAGACATCACGGCTTTTGGTTCCGACCACCGCCTTGCCACAGCCGATAAGATGCTTCCTGAAACGGAAACGACCGCGGTATATGAAACCACAACCCCCAAAACGACTTCGTTGAGCGTGCCTGCCGACGCTCATCTTTACGATGGACAACTGTTTGGTCAGCCCATTGTGGTACGTGCAGAACTCGCAGTTGGTGACGCTCCCTTCGTAGTAACCAGTCATGTTCAAAGAGACATTACGCCTCCCGTTCAGATACTGAGTGTGGATCCGGATATTTATGTCAGCACTCCCGCGACTTCACAAAAGCCACTCGAGTTCAAAGTCCGTTTGATCAATCGCATGCCGGGAGAATTCAAAGGACTGATCAGGGTCCTGGGCCCAAACCTCGAAACCGGCCGCGAGATTGTGTTGGGAGCACATAGCTCGGATGTATTCAGTTTGTCGGTACGTCAAGCGCTTCCAATTACTCGACGCATACAATCCGGCTCGGTGCTCGGAGTCACAGTCGATCTTCCGAATCCCAAGACTCCGATTGACAAACGAAACGTAAAGCTAATCTATGCTGATGCACTCGTCGCACCGGAACTCGTCGTAGGCTATGTGCCGAGTTTTGATCAGACGTTGTCGCGTTCACTGGCTGCACTGAATGTGAATGCAAAGGAGTTGAAAGTTTCGGACATTGCCTCTGGCGATCTTTCGAAGTTCTCAACAATCGTCCTGGATATTCGTGCTTATGAAGCGCATCCGGAATTGATCCCAGTCAACGATCGATTGATGAAGTTTGTTGAGAACGGTGGGACCCTGCTCGTCTTCTATCACAAGACAGACGAATGGAATCCGGATGACAGGCGGCAACGGCCACAGCTGGCGCCTTACCCCATAACACTTAGCGACGACCGTGTAACTCAGGAAGATGCGCCTGTTTGGTTTCTTCAGCCGCGACACCCGCTCCTCAATTCACCAAATCGAATTACACAAGCAGATTTTGCGAACTGGGTTCAGGAACGTGGGCTGTATTTCCCTAAGGATTGGGACGCACACTACGCCGCGCTGCTATCGACCAACGATAAGGGTGAGCCGCCGCTTCATGGAGGACTGCTCGTCGCAAGCTACGGAAAAGGAAACTACATCTACACCAGCTTTGTGTGGTACCGGCAACTTCGTGCGGGGATTCCAGGGGGCTATCGCTTCTTTGCGAACATGATTAGCTATGGAAGCAGGAAAGCAGTGGCTAGTGATCAGTAGTGAATAGGTCCTATAGGTCAAATAGGTCCTATTGTGTGTTCGTTCTAAGCTGGTGAGTCTGCCAGACCTTCCTGATCGACTGAGGTTTCAGTCTCCAGTTTCTCTCTTGCTCGTTCGAGAAATGTCTTAATCATCTCCCGCACGCGCTTTTGCATTTCTGAGCTGATGCGTCCTTCACCCACAAGAATCGCAAATCTGTGAAGGTCTTTGGCGTGTTTTCGTCGGAGCTCAACGTGCTGGACGATTTTGATCAGGACTTTCTGGCCGCGCTCCTCGAATGCGGCTGCGTAGCGCAGATAGTTTTTCATCTCAGACCGTGCCGGCGACCACTCGAGACGGTCGGGTGAGTCTTCAGTTTTTTCCACGGTAAATGAGGCGTGGACCGGACCAATTACGGGTACTTCCGCGCGGACCATCCAACGCATAATTCCGCCGGCCTCGTTTCGAATACCTTCGATACCGGGCATGAGATCAGCGAAATTACGAAGCTCGCCGAAGAACTCGCGTGCCTTTTCGAGGCTGGTCCGCAATTCCAACTGATCTGCGTAAGAGGCTTTGATTCGAAACATGTTCTCCGTCCACCGATTCCGTTTACCTTGATGCACTATCGCGGCAACTTGTTTGCCCGCATCCCTAATTGCTAAGTTACACGAGTGAAAGTCTCCAGTAAATAACTAAGTTCATCGTGAAAGAATAATTTAATATGAGTGACAGAAAAGGTTGCCCGCGCTGTGAAAAACGTGGACTGAAAACATGGGCCGAACTCAGCGAGGAGGAGCGGACAGCCGTTAAACGACTGCCTTTGTCAGCCGAATACTCCGAAGAGGAGAGAAAGGCCACCCATCGTTGGTGCACGCGTTGCTGGTATGAGGAGACCTCACCGGGGTCTAATCAGGCCTGAAAAATGAATAGGACCTATAGGACTTATTCGACCTATTCTGAGTTATTCCACCACCCGAAGATAAGCCTCCCGGATGAGCTTCATTTGTTCGACAAGAGTTGTTTGAAGTGTCATTGCTGATTCAAATCCCATCTTAGTCGCCACGTCATTAGCCGTCGGATGCTCTGGTTCAGGCAAACGCGTCGAACGTCCAACTATCAACCGCAAGCTGTGATCTACTGCCCTCAATAAACTATAGCCATTGCTGAGTACCGCGTAGTCTTCTTCTGAAAGTGCTCCCTCCTGATTGAGACGCTCAAGAACGTACGCGGTCGAGCGATCCTCACCCTCGTCGGGAACTTCATTTCTCAACTGCAAGTATCTGACAGCAAAATAAACATCCAGCATTCCACCCTGACCGTACTTGATGTCGGTACCGTCACGACGTCCCCTGGAACTCTTCTCCTTTTCCAGACGCTCCCGAACATGCCTCGTCGCTGTCTTCAGTTCCACTGGATCCACCCGCGTTGCGTTCTCGTGAATTCGGTGGCGCGCATGCGTTTCAACCATCTTTCCTAATTCCAAATCGCCGGCGACAGCTCGTAGCTTTAGATACGCCAGCCATTCCCACGGAGCGCTTTCGTCTTTCAAGTAATGAAGCAGTGCCTCCGAACTCAGTACCAGCGGCCCATTTTTTCCGTGAGGTCTGAGTCGAAGATCTACGCGATACAGATAACCCTGTCTCGTGATGCTTGATAGTGCAGCAAGCATTAGTTCCACTATACGAGCGTATGCCTCGTCCTGCGAGAGTCCGGGAACTGGCGAGGGAACAAGTGAATCGTAGGTAATCAAAATGTCCAGGTCTGATCCGTAATCCACACCATTAGTCCCTAGTCGTCCAAGTCCGAACACGGCGAGGCGTGGCCCAGAACGTAGAGTTCCAATACGGCGAGCGATTTCTCGTCGCGCCATCAGATAGGCAACATTAAGACTCGATACAGCCAGTTCACTTTGCAATCGATTCGCTTCGAATGTCGAAATCTCTTTACTCGCATCCAGCATCCCTATCTCGGTTAACATTTCCGCCCACTTCAAACGGAAGGCAGATAGCTCCGCCGGGAAACTGCTGTGTGCATCCACGGCGGAGCGCAAAACAGCGCGATGTTCACGGCGCAGACAAGTCTCCAGATTTATTCCAAGTGCTGCGATGAGTGCGGGATTAGCAGCAATCATCTCGGCAAAAAAGTCGGATGAGCCGCAGAGTTTTACCAGGTTGCGAAAATGTACGGATCGAAACTGCAGATTGTCAGTCGTCTTCTCCAGAGAAGCGGCAATTCGTGCAACCTGGAGTAGTGCTCGATGGCGATTGAGCGATTGCTGGGCTGCATCCAGGAGCAACTGACGCACGGATGAACGGTCGTCAAGCAAGTGTTCCTGAAAGACTCGAGCCGCAGCGTTGGCGAGACCAATGTCTTTATTCAGCGTCTCAATCGCTCGGGGCGCCGATGGCGTCTCTTCAAACTGGTTTTCTACATCACCGAAAAGTCGATCATAGGTCTGACGCACATTTGCCCTATGAAGCTTTAACGAGTCGAGAAATTCGCTTGGCCCATCTGTTCCCATGAATCCCATGCGTCGTGCGATGAGAGAGCGCGCGCTGTCAGTCTCAGGAACGGTATGCGTTTGCAAGCCATGCTCCATCTGCAGACGATGTTCCAGCGTACGTAAGAAACTGTACGCATCCGTCAACTCACTCCGCTCCGGTTGGGTTATGAATCCTCTGTCGGCAAGTCGTTCCAGACTAACCAGGGTATGCGGAACTCGCAGCCAATCGTCACGGCCGCCATGTGCCAGTTGTAATGCCTGAGCGATGAACTCGATCTCGCGAATTCCTCCGCGGCCCAGTTTCACGTTGAAGCCACTCTTCTTTTCGACTTTTCGATCGATCTTTTGCTTCGCAAGACGTACCGACGCAAGTGCCCCACTCACGGAAATGTCGGGGCGAAAAACATTCGGCGTGACGCGCTCTTTGAATTTGGCGAATAGTTCAACCGAGCCGGCCGCCGGCCGAACACGAATCAATGCCTGGCGTTCCCAGTCCTGTGCTGAACGCTCGTAGTACCGTGTCGCCTCTTCCAATGAACAGGCCAACGCGCCGTCACGTCCGTGGGGTCGAAGCCGGAGATCCACGCGGTATGCAGCTCCTTCACCCCCCGACTGCCCGACAAACCTGGCGATGGCCTCGGAAAGCTTGACGAAATATTCGCGGTTTGTGACTACACCGCGATCACCGGTTCCTGAAGTCGATCCATCATCCGAATAGAGAAAGACAAGATCAATATCTGACGAATAGTTGAGTTCAAGCGAACCCAGCTTGCCAAGGGCCAGGACGCAAAACTCCGCCGTAGCGCCGCGCCCTCGTTCATCAGTCTTGCCTGGCAGTCCATAACGATTATCGAGCTCTTGCCTCGCGACCATCAATCCGTAATCCAAAATGGCATCGGCCAGATTCGACAGTTCTTCGGTGGTTTCAACGAGGGTGTGAAAACGGCGAATGTCGTGGAGATAAGTTCGCAGAAGTTCGCGTCTTCGAAAACGCGCCAGCAGGTTCTGAGTATTCAGAGTTGAGTTCGTCAGGGCAAAGCGAGCTAACGACTCTTTAAGCTCATCGCCAGTCCTCACTCGAGGATCGAGCCGCTCGCGAGCGAGCCAATGGAAGTATTCAGAGTTCTGTTCGAGTGTGGTTGCCAGTAGCGGACTCCAGGCAGCAATGGCCAGAACATCAGCGAGCAACGGCGGTTGTTTTAAGAGAGTTTGGTAAACACGAGGATTATCGTTGACCAGTCGTTCGATGAAGAGGCGAGCACCGGTCTGGTCCGGAAGATCGCGAAGCAGAAAATCGACTTTGGCATCCAGGGCTTGCACGAACGCTATCTTACGCGGGGTGGGTAGTTTCAGGTAGGGATCGTCTAAGAGAGTCATTGGTCATTTTCCACTGCTCATTTCTCATTTTCCATTTGTTGACCTTGCGCGGCCTCGGGCTACTGAGACTCCGGATGTTCTAATGGAAAATGAGAAATGGAAAATGAAAAATGACCAATAAAAACCCAGGGTCCTCACGAACCCTGGGCCTCAATCTGTGACCTGTCAGCGTCAACCTAAATATCGTAGTACAGCGAAAACTCCAACGGATGTGGACGCATGCGAAGTGGCGTGATCTCCCGATCTCGCTTGTACCCAATCCATCGTTCGATCAACTGCGGGCTGAAAACGTCTCCCTTTAAGAGGAAGTCGTGATCGGCTTCGAGTGCTTTAAGTGAATCATCGAGCGAGCCAGGAAGTGTCGGCACGTCCTTCAGTTCCTCTGGAGACAGGTCGTAGATGTCCTTCTCCAAAGGCTCGCCCGGATCGATGCGATTTTGAATCCCGTCCAGGCCGGCCAGCAACATAGCCGAGAAGGCCAGGTACGCATTACAGGAAGGATCAGGTGGTCGAAACTCGAGTCGCTTCAGCTTGGGATTCGTAGAAAACATCGGAATACGAATGGCCGCCGAACGATTGCGAGCCGAGTAAGCTAAATTCACCGGGGCTTCGAATCCGGGCACCAGACGTTTGTAGCTGTTTGTTGTGGGCGCAGCGAAAGCTACCACGGCGGCCGCGTGCTTCAGAAGTCCGCCGATGTAGTACTTCGCCATCTCCGAAAGTCCTGCATAACCATCGCCTGCGAAGAGTGGTTTTTCACCTTTCCATAACGACTGGTGGCAGTGCATTCCCGAACCGTTGTCTCCGTAGAGAGGCTTGGGCATGAAGGTCGCTGACTTGCCGTACTGGTAAGCAGTATTGCGAACTACATACTTGAAGATTTGTAGATTGTCAGCAGTTCCTAACAAAGTGGAGTAGCGGAAGTCGATCTCGCATTGACCAGCAGTTGCGACCTCGTGGTGGTGGCATTCAACTGTAACTCCGCACTTTCCGAGGGTCAGGGAGATTTCAGAACGCAGATCGACTAAAGAGTCGGTTGGAGCACAAGGTACATAACCTTCTTTGGGTCGAATTCGGTAACCAAGATTTGATCCAGAAAACTCGTCGGCAGCGCGCCCACTATTCCAATGGCCTTCATCTGAATCTATTGAATAACCCGCTGAATTTTGGTCGTTATGAAATTTTGCGGAATCAAAAACAAAAAACTCTGCTTCAGGACCGTAGTAAGCAGTGTCGGCAAGTCCGGTAAACTTCAGATAACTTTCAGCACGCTGAGCAACTGAACGCGGGTCAAACGCATAACCTTCTTTGGTGATGGGATCGACCGCGCTGCCAATCAAACACAATGTCGGTTGTTCGGTGAACGGATCCATCCAGAAGCGGGTAGCGTCCGGAACCAGGAGCATGTCCGACTCGTGAATCGCAGCCCAGCCGCGAATCGAAGATGCGTCAAATCCGAATCCGTCTTCGAACTGATCTTCGCCTAGTTCGCCGATGGGAAAGGTTAAGTGTTGCCAGGAACCGGGCAAATCCGTGAAGCGAACAGAAACGAATTTGGCGCCCTGGTCAGAGGCATATTTCAAGACAGTCTTAGGGTTCATGTGATCTCCTGAAAGAATTTGGGAGTGTTGGGGGTACTCTTCGCCGCGGCGTTTTTTGTCGTGCGAAGTCTGAAACGTTGGCTGACAGGTTTGCTAAAACGGGCGTGCGTCATGGAGCGACGGGCGCATTAAAAAGCAGCAATTATAGTGACGCGTTTTTTGAAGTCAAGGTGTTTCCCGATAATGATCGAATAAGAAATTTCTATTTCATTACCTAAACAAAAAACCAACCGAATACATGCAGTCAGAAAAGAACAACCGACCCAGACACAAAACAAGATTCAAAGCGCAGTTGGGAAGGGGGCAAACGGAACCAACACAAACCAAAACGAACCAGACCCCGAGCGCGCCCCCGCAGATTCCAAGCCCGAAACCGTCTTCATTTGTGTTCGGGTCTGGATCTTTTATTCAATCTCTGGGCTTGGAATCTGCGGGGGGCGCGCTCGGGGTCTGGTTGGTTTTGGTTTGTGTTGGTTCCGCTTGCCCCCTTCCTAAGTGCACTTTCCAGTAGACGTAACATTCCTCAAAAAATCCTCCAAAAGCCGCAGATTTTGGGTGTTTCAGGTTAGTTTCCGAAACAAAAAAGTTATAGACCGTCGTGGCCGTTTTCTGTTACATTGCGCCACTAAAGCGTTCCACCCAACACAAAAACTCCGCAACTCGAATCGGGAAAATGTACAACCGGGTTTTCGGTATTCGAATCTATACGGAACGAGTTCCATTGTCAGCAGGAGACCGCTAATTGACCACGGCAATCGAGCAAACGCTCGAAACTTATGGAATCCAAAACTGGGGTGCAGGCTACTTTGACGTAAACCGAAAGGGAAATCTCATCGTCCGCCCGGTCGAAGGCGACCCTCGCTCCGCGGACCTGAAAGAGATCATCGACGACCTGGCCAAACGGGGTATCACGGCCCCCGTCCTACTTCGCTTCCCACAACTGGTAGCCGCACAAGTAAGAAAACTTCAACGCGCCTTCAGTCGCTCAATCCGAGAGTTTGAATATCAGGGCACACACATGTGTGTTTACCCGATGAAGGTCAATCAACAACGCTCGGTTGTCGAAGAATATCTCCGCGAAGGTTCACGCTACGACTTCGGGCTCGAAGCTGGATCCAAAGCTGAACTCTACGCAGCGCTTGCTTTGGAACAACCTGATGAGAGTTTGCTCGTTCTGAATGGATTCAAAGATCAGGAATTCATTGAACTCGCATTTGCTGGCGCTCGATGCGGTAAACGTGTCGTCATCGTGATTGAAAAACTAGGCGAACTCGATCACGTGCTGAATGTAGCCGAACATCATGAAGGACCGCTGCCAATGATTGGCATGCGGGTGAAGTTGTACTCAAAAGGCTCGGGCCGTTGGGAAAAGTCGGGCGGCGAAGCAGCCAAGTTTGGATTAACCACGACAGAACTACTCGAAGTAATACACAGGTTGGAAGACGCGGACCGGATTGACATGCTCAAGCTGCTCCATTTTCACATCGGTTCGCAACTCACCGACATCAAGCGCATCAAGAATGCGATGAAGGAAGCTGCGCGTGTTTACGCCAAGGTCTACCAGATGAAGGTGCCGATCGAACTGCTCGACGTCGGCGGCGGTATGGCAGTCGATTACGATGGTTCAAAAACAGCCTTCGACTCTTCGGCAAATTACACTGCCGAAGAATTTGCAAACGATGTGATTTACACCATCAAGCAAGTCTGCGACGACGAGAACGTCCCGCACCCAACAATCATTCAGGAGTCGGGTCGCTTTCTTGCTGCGTATCACGCAATCCTCGTTACGAATGTGCTCGACGAAATCGAAACGGTGGTAGAAGACATGACACCGATCGAAATCGACGAGGATGATCCCCAGGTTGTGATTGAACTTGGTGATTTGCGTGGCTCCGTCACCGTAAAGAACTATCGCGAGTATTACCATGATGCCCTCGAGCATCGCGAAGAGTTATTCACGCTCTTTAACCTCGGATTGATTTCTTTGGAGGACCGCGCCAAGGGTGAAGTTTTGTTTTGGGACATCTGCGAGCGTGCCGACAAATATGCCCAGCAGGCGAAGTACGTCTCCGAGGAATTCGGCGAACTACGTCGTCTCTTGTGTGCCAAGTATCTGACAAACTTCTCGGTGTTTCGATCGGTACCGGACCACTGGGCACTCGATCAGCTGTTTCCAATTGTTCCTATTCACGGTCTCAACAAACCTCCAACTGAATACGCAACATTGTGCGACATCACGTGCGATTCCGACGGCATGGTCGATAAGTTCGTCGATTTACATGACGTAAAGCAAGTGCTCGAGCTTCACGCATTGAACCCGGAAGAACCTTATTACTTAGCGTTCCTGTTGGTTGGTGCTTATCAGGAAGCAATGGGAAACAATCACAACCTATTCGGCGCACCGCACGAAGCACACATTCATATTGACGAGGAAGGTTATCTAATCAAGAAGGTCATAAGGGGAACGACGGTAGGCGCAGCAGCGGAGCGCGCGCGATATGATCGCAGTCTTTTGCATGATGGTTTTCGGCGGCTCATTTCCCGACGGGTGAAGGAAGGCGAGTTGAGTGAGGCCGAAGGCGCGGAACTGGCACAGTTTTATGAATCTCGTTACGAAGCTTATACCTATCTGGCCGTGAACGGTGTGAAGACTCGTTCCAGACGAAAATACGATTATTAATCAGGTAACACGCAAGCATCATCACAGGATCATTCCAGCTCAAGAGGTTGACAACCCGCATGGTCACGCAACGAAAACCAAAAGCATCGAAGTATCTGACTACTCCCACTCGTCCAGTACAAGTGGACCGCGATCGTTCAGTGGCCGGACTTCTCGAAAAAATGGAAGGCACGGGATTTGGTGGCCGCCAATTAGCCGAAGCGCACCGTATCTGGCTCGATATGTTGGGCGATAACACGACGATCATCGTCTCCGGTTCGGGAGCATTGATACCGGCGGGCATGCGCCGTCTGTTGGCGTACGTGATCAAGAATCGCTTTGTTGATGTGTTGGTTCTTTCGGGCTCGATGCTGTTTCACGATCTGCACGAGACGTTGGGTCGTTATCACTTTCAGGCCCATCCAAGCATGACCGATGCCGAACTCGAATCGGCCCAGATCAGTCGAATGTGGGATTTGCTGGCGAGCGACGAAGAGTACCGTGAAGCAAAAGAGTGGATCGGCGGTTTTACAAATCAGTTGGATCAGACGCGTCCATATTCTGTCCGCGAGTTTCTGCACTTGCTGGGGAGGGAACTGGCTGAGATTGCTTCGGAGGATGGAGTGCTGACCTCCGCTTATAAAGCGCGCGTGCCGATCTTTTGTCCTGCTATTGCGGATAGCGGATTGGCCGTAGGTATCGCGGGCGCAAGGTTCGAAAAGAAGAACAGTTTCGTGTTCGACATCGTTCAGGATGTGCTCGACATGATGAATGTGATGGCCCATGCGCGCATCTCCGGAATCATCAATCTTGGTGGCGGCACCACTAAGAGTTTTGTACAGCAGGCGACAGTATCGTCGTTTCTGCAAAAAGAGCATCACCACGGACATAAATACGCGATTCAGATCTCCACTGACGCTCCGCATCCGGGTGGCAGATCCAGTGCCGGCTCCTCTGACGATGGTTTGATTTACGGAAAGCTGGCACGTGGTGCGCACACGGCCTACGTGCCGTGCGACGCAACGATTGCTTTGCCAATTCTGATTACTTCGCTATCACAAACCGCGGCGAAATACATGAAGGGTCGGAAGAAGCCAAACTTTGTATTTGGGCGGGAACTGTTGGTCGAGGCGTCCTGAAAAAAGCAACGTGGAGTGATCAGGAGTATAGGTCCAATTGGTCCTATAACGTGCGGCCAAACTCAGTTTTTCCTGAGCGTAATAAACCCCAAAACCAAAAACGCAGCGCCGATAGCTAAGAACGCTCGGCGTCCAGTTGCTCCAATTGCGATAAACGCAACTCCAATCGCGATGAATGGGTAACCAATGCGAGCAATTCTGTTCATGACTCTCCTGATTTCGAGTTTTTAGGCGGTCAAGAGCGTAATACGTCACCTTTGAAACAATAGTTCAATCCACAGCGAGCTCTTCTTCAGTGACAACTAAGAAGATCTCCAGGATCTAAAAGCCCCCTCAACTGCCCAGCCACACATGTAAATGATAAAGGCGTTCACAGCGATGCCAGCTCCGGATACGATAATCATGACGTAAAGCTCACCTTCCTCGTTGAAAAATGGCAATGTCCAGGGAAGGGCCGCTGCCAATGCGCCTAGAATCCTCCCGCAGATAGGGATGAAGTATCCCTCCGAACCACAAGCCGTCGCCTCGATGAGCAGTACGGTACAGACCAGGTAGCAGCACGTAAGCACAATTCCGAGTATTGATTTTCGCCGTAGTCCTTTCATCGCTTACTTGATTGTATTGGCCAGCACCGCGATGGCTTTCTTCTGAAAATCGTTTAGTTTGACCGAGTGATTCCCACGATTCGATACGAGTTTGATTTCGGTTTTCTTTGCTTGAGTAATCTTTTCAAAGGTCTCGAGCGGTACAGACACGAGTATGTGTTGAGGATTTTGATTGCGGCCATTTACCTGAACGCAGCATAATTCCCGCAAGGTTGTTTCACCCTCTTGAACTAGAGTTCCATCCAGCGTCACAGAAAACTTTGGGGGAGTCTTGTATTTTTCGCGAGGCATAAAGATGAACGCAACTGCCGGCGGACGCGATGGAATTCTTCCGGGGTAGGTATATTCTGCGGTATTCAGTCTCACCTCTGGAATCGGCCGGTCGTTATTGGCCGGGCTTGTGAACAAACCTGGATCAATAAGCATTGCGGAGACTGTCGACTCGTTTTTGTCTGGGTTGAAAATCTTATAGATGGGTGGTTTTGTCGATAAGATTTCGGAATTCTGGGCAACGGTTGACAGCGGAGCACACACTGAAAGCGTCAACACAAAGACCGCTGCAAAGTTGCTGAAGCGTGAATTCGTAATTTGCGTGTATTTCATGATCGCTTGATCCTGGCGGGTATGTGTCCGCCGTTTCTAATCGATTTTCTTTCGCCAATAGTTGCCCATTAGCTCGGTGGCCCAGGTTGGTTGCCGCACGTCCTCGCGAGGAAGGAATTCAATCATCACCGGTTTGATGTCGATGACTGGTGTTTCGTTGATAGCATCGAGCTCCGTTACGTATAGTCTGGTTCCTTCAACACGAACCACTTTACAAATTGTGCTGCCTAATCGATTGGGTCGGTTCTTTCCGCGCTGAGAAAATATTCCGACTTCCGGCCAGGCTTCGTTATTTCGTGGATGCCGAGCTCCAATAACGATCTTCAGTGGATCAACTTGATGGAAAAGAAAGAGCACTTCAGCGTGCGAGAACTCAGCGAGTCCTTGCAGCGACTCAGGAGGATAGGATGGTTCAAGAACAATGCAGGATTGCTCACCTCCCCATGAGTCATCCTCTGGGCGTTGGCGAACTGATTGCACAAAACCTATCGGCTCAACCGAACACTCCATCTGCTCTTCCTTTCATCTCTTCCACAGGATAAGGCCAGATGTCCGATATACTTTTTAGCTTGTCATGACGTCCCGACACGTCCTTTCGATTTCAACTCATGGTTTGTGTTGGGCAAGTCCCGACAAACTAAAAAGCATATCGGACACTGACGTATCTCTACGCTAATCGCTTTCGAAAAAATATCTCACCGATGTCGCCGCGGTTGATGCCGGCGATAATGCCACATTCTTTGAATCCCAACGTCCTATGCCACGCCTGGGGTTCGGGCTCGTTGGCTTGCGATGAGCTGTAAAGCACGCTGTGTCCGCGCGCGAGTAACTGTTGTTCGACGAATTGCACCAGGGCACGACCGACTCCCTGCCGACGAGATCCTTCGCTGACGCGAATCAGACCGATGTAAGGTATCGATGACCACAGGAATTCGAGTCGCAAATATCCCACAGCCATCCCCTCCGATTCGGCGATAAGAACCTCACCCACGGCGATCTTTCGACGCAGTACTTCTGACGCAACGTAGCCGTCCTGACCAACAAACGCCAGGTCATCATCGACTGCGATTCGGACCTGTATCCCTGCCTCGTTCATGTCTGGCGTTTTTCGATCAAATCCCACAGATTTCCATACAAGTCTTCGAAGACGGCCACAGTTCCGTACGACTCCTTCTTCGGTTCTCGGACGAATCTAATCCCCTTTGAAACCATGTCGTTGTAGTCTCGCCAAAAATCATTAGTGTTGAGAAAGAGGAAAACTCGACCGCCAGTTTGGTTGCCAATGAAAGCTTCCTGTTCGGGTTTTGAAGTTTTTGCAAGCACGAGTGAAGCGCCGGTTGAATTAGGAGGGGAAACAACTACCCAGCGCTTGTCTTGCTCTGGTTGATACGTGTCTTCGATTAAAGTGAAATGGAGCTTCTTCGTGTAGAAGTCTATTGCTTCGTCATAATCCCTGACGACCAGGGCAAGATGTGCGATCGATTGCTTCATTTTGCTTCTTCACTCCGTTAGGAGTGACATGTTTATAGCTCGGGTCTGAATAGAATGTGAGGCACTCCTTTAGGAGTGCCATGTTGCTTTCCGTTACTGTATCATCCGATCACTCGGAGCATATCTTTGCAATGACGCTCGTTTCTCTGGCGATATTCTTAATTTGCGGCTATTCTTTTCGCGTTCTGCAAACCTCACGCTCAAAACGAGCAGAAAGAGCTACCTCATGGCTAATACCTTTTCACAAATTTACATTCAAACCGTATTCGCTGTCAGCGGCCGTCTTGCTTTAATCACGCCCGACTTCAAGGAAGAGTTGCATAAGTACATTACAGGGATCATCACCAAGCAAGATCAAAAATTAATTCGCATTAACAGCATGCCAGACCACCTTCACATTTTGACTGGCGTGAAGCCGGCAATGGCTCTGGCCAATCTGGTAAGAGATATCAAGTCTGACTCCTCGGAATGGATCAATAGGAAGAAACTGGCACGCGGCAAATTCGCATGGCAAGAGGGTTATGGTGCATTTTCCTATGGCCATTCACAGCTAGACACGATTGTTCGTTACATCATGAATCAAGAACAACATCACAGCAGACGATCTTTCAAGGACGAGTACCTGACGTTATTACGGAAGTTCGAAATAGATTTCAACGAGGAATATGTATTTGAGTTCTATGATTAGCGACAAAACATGGCACTCCTAAAGGAGTGCGCGAAGACCTTGGCTGTCCTCGACTATAAATATGTCACTC
>DATDFV010000015.1:0-37147 GCA_036522415.1 Pyrinomonadaceae bacterium
TTCCATCCAACGCTCATCATCGCAATCGCATAAAGCAGTCCGCCGTTTCCAGGTAAATAGCATGGCAGGTTCGGCCGTTGGTAGTTGTGCCCGTTAGGGAGAAACCGGTTCTTCTCAGTTACCATCAAGAGCGCATCAACTGCTTTCTTCCTTTCGCCGAGCCGGGCTGCCGTCAGTGCCGTCAGTGGGTAGTCCCAACCCCACGTTTGATCCCACTTCCATTCCGCCAGCGTTTTGGAAAGCGTTCGTCGCATCGTCTCCGAATCAGCATCATCCCCTGCAAGAAAGCCAAGCGCTCCCAACATCGACGGGTGATCGACATTCCGCTGAGTGAATGTTTGAGGACAGTTTTCGTGAGCCAGATAAACTCCATCAAGCGTTGGCAACGCTGAAAGCTTTTTAATTATCTGGTCCCATTCAGGGACACGCTGCATACCCAGGCGGTCCCGCCAGCGTTGAGCAATTCGCAGTGCAAATTTCCAGTACGCCAATTCAAAAGTCGGATTCCATGTTTCTCGCGGCGGATGATTTTCCTGGGCTGGAATTACAGGAGGTCCCAGGACGTATCGATCCGTGGTCTTTTCGAAGAACGCATAAGAGCTCATGAATCTCGCAGACTCAAAAACGATATCGGCATATTGCTTCAAGGTCCGTCGATTCGGATGACTTAGATAACACAGTTCTGCGTAGAAGATCGGATGTGGTTGTTGCCAGATGAGCAGTGGGCCAATTGATGAGGGGCTATCCCATCCTTCAGGGCCCACCATCTTGGGCCATCGGGCACCGGCGTATCCCTGAGATTGAGCCAGAGCGCGAGCCTGCGGAAGAATCGTCTGATACCAGGCAAGACTTCGCTCGAATAGAGGCAGGCGATTCCAAAGCGCGAAGTGCGCGCCATGCCACCAGTGCATCTCGAGATGAAACTTGCCGTACCAGCTATTGACCGTTAGGCCAGTCTCCTGTGGTGGTAGATTTCCTGAACATTGAATCGCCGTCAGGTATTGAGACAAGACTACGCGGCGTTCCAGCTCTTCTGAACGTTTGTCTCTGCTGTTTGAAAGATCGACCGCACCGCCCGTCGACCAAAAGTGATTCCAATACTTTGCGCTCGCTGAGAAAGTGGCCGGCACATCTGGGAGAGCAGCATTCGGCATTTCCCGGCTAAAGAAGACTGTGAAAAGAAGGCGACTCTGATTTTTGGGCCAGACGACGAAAGAATGTTGCGAGAGCTTTGTAAGAGACGCCGGACCTTCTGCTGAAATCGACACGAAGTAAGAATCGTCATCGAGAACCCGACGCAGGTCGAGCCGACTGACCGTCTCTTTAATCACTTTGGTCTCGTGCTTCTGTAGCGCATCCCAGTCGGCTGCCTGCATACTCGAAGAACCGTAGGGAAAGACTAATGCGACTCCGATTCGATCGCGTTTCAGTAATTCCGACTTGATCGAGACTGCCAACAGATCGTGAGACGGATGGACTGCCGTTCTAACCTCAACTGGGTTTCCGCCAAATCTAAACTTACTGGTTAATAAACCACTCCACAGATCAAGCTCCTGATCGATTCCGGTAATTTCTGTGGAATTAATCTCGCCGTCGTCCGAGTTTGGTTTGAAGAAACAAATCCTACCCAGGTGCAGCCGATGTGGATTCTCGCGTAACCAATTGAAGAGTTCGGTCTGACCTTCAGAGCTGGTGTTGTATCCGACTTGTCGACCGTGCGTGTCGTACAAAACAGGTTTCAGAGTCGCTCCTACAAGATGTTTCGGTCTCGGAGTCGCATGCCAGCCCCATTCAGACATGGTGCAAAGCGGCATCGTACCGTCGTATTCGTGCTGAAGCGTTTGTAGGCCTGTCACGTCAGCAGTGAACGCAAATCTGCCATTTCCCAGAGACAATGCTGAAAGCGGATCGATGCGAGTGTTGTTCGGGTTGTGACGGCGAACGACTTCTTTACGATTGATCGAAGCTAGTGAAGTGCGAAATCCGTTCCAGCTGAGTTTGCGCAACCCAGGAAGAGCCGCGGAAGCCAGCAACGAAGCAAGGAACGTGCGACGAGTTTGCATCATTAAAGGATCCATAGAACATCGGAAATTGGATGCAGTCAGTACCACCTCGCCGTAGCGGGTGGGTACGTAGTCTCAAACTCAATCAACCAGACTGCGTACCCACCCGCTACCGCGAGGTGGTACTGACTGCGTCCAACTTTGATAATTCTGAACCGTCGGAAGTGATAAAAACGGGGAGTCTGCTCGAAAGCAAACTCCCCGCTATTGGAACGTTGATACTCGATCCTTAGAAGATAAACTTCGCCATTAACTGCGCGCGACGCGCGTAGTTTTGTTGGTTCGAAACAACGACTTGGCCAAAAGTCGCCGAGCCTGGGTTGACAACGATTTGCCCCGTTCCCACGTTCAGCAGCGGGTGATTGAAGGCATTGATGAATTCCATCCGCAGTTGGATCTTCATGTTTTCCCTCAAATGGATGTCCTTGCGCAGTCCCAGATCGGCATTATTGATTGGATCTGACCGGACGTCGTTAAAGTAAAAAGGCAAGGTACGGAAATGATCAGCCGGAGTTGCGCAACTTGAGTTGGCAGCCGCAAACCCACCACACGTTGGGTTGCCGCCAACCGTAGTTACAAACGCGGATGGATTCAGCCAACGTTCAACGGTTGGGCTGTCTACGCCAATCTGCCCACCGACGTAGAACGCGTCGTTAGCAAACCTGACTGGAAAACCCGACTGATAGACGTAAGTTCCCTCAATTTGCCAACCTCCTACAACCGCATCCGCCCACTTGTTCGCATGCGACAAGAACGGCTGGCCCTTTCCGAAAGGTAACTCGTAGAAACCGCTCATTGAGAACCGGTTGGGAACATCTTGCGGCGATGGTTGTCTAAACGGTTTGTCATCGCCCGCATTCAAGTACTCAGTAGCCTCAACCCACCTCGATTTGGTATAGGCGAATTGAAGCCCATACCCCTTCGAGAATCGTTTGTTCAAACTGAATTGGCCGGAGTAATACGAGCTGTTCCCGTCGTTGTTAGTCGTGTTTATGTCACCAAAGTTCGGGAATGGACGCAGCAACTGCCGTACAGAGGTCGTTTGACCAGCTCCGACGAAAAGTGCACTGCCACTTGTGCAACCAGTTCCATTTGAGGTGGGATTACTACAGAAAAACGGATTCGCTACAGTCACGCTGAGAGCCGTAGTGTTTGCTTGCATAGCTCCCGTGCGTGAGCTGTCCGTGTTCAGATACTTGTTCGGTAGGGCGTTTAAGTTTCGAGTGATTTCGATGTCGTAGCCCCTGTCTCCGAGAAACACCGCTTCAAACATCCAGCCACCCCAAAGTTCACGCTGAACGCCGAATGAGAATCGCAACTGCTTGGCGACCTTGGGATCCTGATTGAAGAATGAAATGGTCTGCCCCAATGCCGTTTGTCGCCCTAAAGCATTCCCGGTCGGCTCAGTAATCCCGCTTGGGAATGGATTCGAAATCAAAAATGGTAACGGTCCTCCGTTAGGTCCCGTGGTTGTGGCTTGTATCGTAGTTTGGGTATAGCCCGGCTGGATAACATCACCGCGTCGTTCACCCAGGAAACCCTGGTAGAGGCCTAAGCCGGCGCGAAATACTGTCTTGTCATTCATTGCATAGGCAATGCCAGCACGTGGCAACAAGCCATTCTTGGGCGTGCTATATACCCCGCTACCCGTGTCTTTACCGGCGAACAGGAGACCACCCTTAGCAGTTATGGTAGTCAGGTTGTATATCGCTTTCAGTGGATTGGAAGCTACTAGCTTACTCAAGATCGTCGTGTAGTTGGACTGAGCTTGCGCTTCAAATGGTTGTGTGAAGGCTAAGTCGAAGCCGGAGATACTCTTGTTCTGCCGCTCGGTTAAAGCACTCTCAAATTCCCATCGCAGACCCAGGTTGAGCGTGATTTTCCTGGTCAGGCGCAGGTCGTCCTGTGCAAAGAACCCCCACGTCTTGGAGTACTCCGAGTAATCGGCCCTTCTCACGATCTGCATCGTGGTTGGATAACCCAGCAGGAATGCAGCAAATGCCTGAAGCCCCTCGAGGTCATTGCTGGCTGTGCTGCCAACCCGCGTGAATGTGTTATCGAAAATGAATTGCCCAGACTGATCATTACTCGCGAAGCTATCGTCCTCACGATAGATACGCATCTCGCCACCAAGTCTTAGCGAGTGGATGCCCTGCGCCCTGTTCAGTACCGCTGTTACAAAGTGGCTACCGACAGGTCTGAACTCATTGGTGTGGCCATTGCCAACCGGCGCACCAGTGGATCCATTGGAGGTAAAATCAAAGCGCGGAAAGCGTCGAATGCCTTCGCCAATCGCATTGTTGTAAGAAGCAGGAAAACCGAGTGTGGTCAAATCCAGTCCGTATTGTCCTTCGGGTGCGTCAGGAGCGCGGATAAAGCGGTTGAAACCATACCTCAGGTTTAGCACATTGTTCGCGTTGAACGTATGTACTTCGTCGACCACCGCCTGCTTGGAGATGAAAACGAACCTATCGCCAACATAGATCGAATTGGTGTAGTTGTTGTAAGTGCTCTGCCGGTTGTACGCGCTGTAGCGGCCGAACACTTTGTCCTTTTCACCAATGGTTTGATCAATACGAATTGAGTAGTTCCGGTAAGGTGGATTCAGAGTTTCTGCGAGTTGCGAGTCTCTAATATTGTTAACCAGCAAACCAGTCGGCGATGGCTGTTTTGGCGAACCCATAAATGCCAGCACAGCCTTGGCTACAGGGTTGATGCGAAAGTCAGGAATTTTATTACCAGTGAAAGGTGTACGACCTGTAACCGTCCCACCCGCAAACGTGCCGGTCAGCGGATCGAAAATACAAATGTGCTTGCTATCCGGCGTATTGCAATTGGCTGGTAGGTAGTCCGAGAAATCACCGTTCTTTAACTTATCAGTTGGCGACCAGATATTGGTTGCATCGAAGCGAGGTCTCGAGTCGGAGATCTGCTCATAGGAAAAGAAGAAGAAGGTCTTATTCTTTCCGTTGTAGACCTTGGGAATCCAGATTGGACCACCAACCGTGAACCCGGGACGATTTGAATATGTGTACGGCCGGCCCTGACGACTAGCATTTCCGAAGAAGTCGTTGGCCGCAATGCCGCCAGGTTCTGTCCACAAATAGGCGGTGCCATGAAAGTCATTCGTGCCGCCCTTAGTAACAATGCTTGTAACACCACCTTCAGTGTTTCCAAACTGAGCGTCATAGGTTGCAGTCTGTACTCTAAACTCCTGAGTCGAATCCGTAGGCGGAACCCAGGAAGCGATTACCTCATTGGCGTTTGCTGTGGCAGTGCTTGGGGCGCCATCAACTAGAAGGTCGCTGCGAATTCCACGCGCACCGCCCATCGCGAAATTCGCAATGTGTGTTGGTTCAAAGGGACGGTCTAGCCGATTACTACCGGTGTAGGCGACGCCGGGCGAGAGATTAATAAGAACGTAAGGATCGCCGTGAACCGATGGCAGCTCATCGACGCGCTTACGATCGATTGTCAGACCAAGGTTTGGATCTGATGCATTGAGTTGTGACGTCTCAGATGTAACCGTTACAGTTTCCTGGACCGTTCCCACATCAAGCGTAATGGCCAGAGTGTTGGTCTCATTAATGGCCACGATTACTTTGTCTTGCAACGCTTTCTTGAATCCCGTGGCTTCAACAAGTACCTGATAACTTCCGGGCAGTAAGTATGGCGCGTCGAAGAGGCCGTCCTTATTCGTCGTGAAAGTCGTTGAGGCTGCCCTCGCCTGGTCGGTGATTGTCACAGTTGCATTGGGGACTGCCGCCCCGTTCGAATCCACAACTCGTCCACTAATCTTGCCTCGTGACTCCTGGGAACTCGCTGATATCGGCAGTAGCAATGCGGCAAACACAAAAACGATCGCAACCGAAATCTGTGCGAACGGTCGAAATCTCGATGTCATTTCAATCTCCTCTTCAGTAATAAACTCCGGCGCCTAACTGGTGACGAAATCTCGAATCAACCAGTCCTCTCCTGAACTGCGAAAAAGTACGCTAATTAACCTAGCTGTGGGTTAAAGCCCCATTCACCCAAAGCGGCGAGAATGTCTCTTTGGTCTGACCACTTTCCGGTTGGGTCAAGTTAAGCCTCTCCAGAAATCGGCTGGGAAGAACCGTAAACCGCTTGCCTATTAAAATGAATTTGAAGCGCTAAAACAGGTATCGAACGACTATTTACTCGTGGGCGGCATTTTGTGTCAGCTCGACCAACCTGTCAAGACATTTTTCTTTACCAATTGGCTGACCGAACTGTCATGGGTATTACCAAAGTTGTCCGCGATTAGCTGGTGAGCAAGGATTGTTCCCTTGACGTCCGGGGCCAATTCATTAGCTTTCTGGCCAAACGACCCCTGTTCATTGCCGCACGAGTCCGGAATCTTGAATAACGACTGCGTTTTTGGAATTTGTGAACGACGAAAGTGCTAAGTCCAAACTTGATGACCTACCGCGTCGCGGTAGAAGCTGTGAAAAATAATCAGAGACCTCGGTGCTGGGACCGCAGGCGTCCCCGCCTGCCCGCGTCGCGCGCTACCCAGATCAGGTGCGCAACTGTTCGCTAAGCAGCGTCGTTAGGGTAACTACTTGGTTATGATCGACGCGGGCAGGCGGGGACGCCTGCGCTCCCAGCACCGGGGCCTCTGATTATTTTCACAGGTTCGGTAGCGTCGAGAACGCAGAGGGAGCGCAGAGAATCTCTAATTACGAAGGCACCAGTGCACAGAGGGCTACCTCATCACTGCAATCAACCGAACTGGACCAAGTAACCCGGACGGCAACGTCTGAATCTTATCCATATCCTGCGCCTGGAAACGTTCACCGTAACGAAGATTCAACAGACGGTAATCCGGCAAGCTATGGCCTGCCATGTAGTTCATAGCCGTGTTCGCAACCTCGATGCGAAGCCGATTCGAACCAGCCGTCAAGAACTTAGTGACGTCAATTTCATAAGGTGGGCACCATACAGCGCCAACCCGCGTATCATTCAAGTAAACAACAGCCGCTTCGCGAACTGGACCGTCAAGCCATGCCTGCATTCCATTGCGCAGGTTGATGGGTGTAACTGGAATACCTTCACCAAAATTCAAATGAACAGCCAGCCCGGGTTTTAAAAACTCGGCCGGTACAGTCAAGTCCTTCGAATAATTTGCGCTCCCAGAGAAATAACGCGTCGCCGGATCGTCAGCGAAGGAATGCAGTGTCTCCCACGACGCTGCAGTTGTTCCGATTGTTACGTGCCAATTGCTGCTCAAGTCGATCGGCTTCGGTGGCTGAACATTTATCTTCTCGTTATACGGCCACGTACGTTTAGTAAAGACGAGCAGTCGAGACTGATAAGGGGTCAAATTTAACGGCACGGTAAAGTTACCTATCTTGTCCGAGTCGTACTCGAGCTCCTTAACTGAACCTGTGAACGGGTCCCATTCTTCCGGCCCTTTCACCCCTGGATCGTGAATAGTGGCTTGAACTTTCAATACGGTGTTTGAAGTGTTAACGACAAAATAGACGTCAGCATCCGTTGTTGTGCGCTTGATGAATCCAATGTCTGGTGTAGCGACATTAAATGAGATCGCCGGCGCGCTGGCTCTGTTCAGCGTCATGCCCAGCTGAGCCTTCTCATCCAGAACTAAGTGAGCCGACGCAACTGGTCCTTCAAACAAACGGCGGGAAAGTTCCGCAACTCGAGTATCATCTTTTTGAGTTGCCAGATAACCAGGCGACGCACTTGGCGTTCGCTTCGTTGCAATCAATAGTCCGCCACCTCGAACAAACTCCGCAAACTTTTGATAAGTATCAAACGGGATCGTTTCGACTCCAGGCAAGATCACAATCTTGTATTTGTTTTGACCCAACACCAACGATCCATTCTCCACTCGTCCCACTTGCTTGAATGAATCGTCGTCAAAGAAATCAAGGTTGTAGCCAGCTTCAAATATCGCAGCCATCAAATCAGGACCAACACGGTCCCGCAGGACTTCAATCAAATGTGGGTTCCCCGGTTGCATGTGGGCCCAACCATCATCATTCGGAAGATAGAGTGCGACATCATTCGCCGGCCTGCCCGCGCGCATCATAAAGCTGATCCGTTGCAGGTACTTCGCCATGTCGGGCATGACGATCCACCAGGGATTCTTTTCACTGAAGACGCCCGCGGCATAGAAGCGCCAACCCGGATACTCAACTCCAGGCGCAGAGTATGGCCAACCATGTCCAATTAGTTGATTGATGCCCTGAAGGAAATGGATATCAGCTTCAGCTTTTACGTCTAGCGGTGTTGCTCTAAACACTGGTGAATGCAACCACGTCCACGTTTCGGATGATGTGACTGGCCGACCATACAGGTGAGCCGCTGATGATGCCCAACGTGCCGCGCGCACCACTTTCCATTGCGCACCTTCACCATCAGGAATGTCTGCGTATGCATTGCTCGATAAAGCTGCGGCGGGAACTCCGTAGTCTTGCACGCGAAAACGCGTCCCATGCTTTTTCGCCCAATCCTGAATTGGAGCGAGGAAGCGTTCATTTAGAAGTTCATAGAGCGTGCGTCCCCAATCGCGTCGAAGCGCGTTTGTTTGTGCCCCCATGTCGTTGACGAGTGCGGGCAGATGTGGCTTCAGATCGTAGCCTCGTCGCTTTTGAAACTCGGCGAGAAAATCGCTGCTCCAGTCTGAATTGTAGACCTCAAGACTGTCGCAGAAGATCGAGTAGGGTGGATTGTTTCCCAGCGGCTGAAGCAATCGCTCGCCGACGGTCTTCAGATAATGATCAGTTGCGGCACGATTCAAATGATCCAGCACGAAACCTTCCGCACCAACCGCTGGACGTTTCACTTGCATACCGGTGCGGCTGGAAATGAAGAACAAAACTTCGTGCTGTCCCGCGGGTTGATTTCCAACTTCGATGCGTCCGTCTTTTATGTTTGTTAATTCGTGAATACTTTCCGGGGCGAACGAAGAACCCTCGGTTCGTGCGAGAAACCCCGCGATGAACTTTTCACCAGCACCAACCGAAGGCATCTTTACAAAGCGAGTGCCACTCTCGACCTTGACGTGCTCGTAACGCAGGCTACCGGCAGCCTCTTCGATCGGAACCGTTGGTCCACCGAAGGGCCAACCGCTTCCGAGTGTTAGATCGAAGCGAAGCCCGAGTTCGCGCGCTTTATCCGAAGTGAAACGGAGAGCGTCGAGAAACTCGTCGGACAGAAATGGCAGAGTCTTGATACCAAGAGTTTCGTCGTCCAAAGACAATGGATATACGGGCTGGACCTCAAACCCTCCAATGCCGGCGTCTTTCATCACGTGCATTTCGCGCTCAAGTTCCGCTTTAGTGACGGCGGGCCCAAACCACCACCACCGCATCATGATGCGAGTGTCGTCCGGTGGATTGAGAAATGAACGTTGGAGATCGTCGATGGGAGCGCCCATCGTAACTTGAACGCGCAAGAAAGCTCCGATTACGAAAAACACGAGAAAGTCTCTGCGTAATCTCCGCGTCCTCTGCGTCTCTGCGGTCACAACTGTGAGACACCCGGCAACCGCAGAGACGCCGAGAACACAGAGACGCACACAAAAGGCCATAGACTTTGGAAGAAATGTAGCTCAGCAATGAATAGGACTTACTCGACCAATTACACCAGATTTATCTCGAGCTTCGTAACCGATGCTGGCGCAAACTTGTAAACGAATGTCGAACCTGACGAATCGATCGACGGCGTCAAACCATTGCGCGGAACAACGCGATTCGGATCTTCGAAACTGTTGTGGGCATGCACGTCGTCGGCTGCAATCGACGTTGTCTTCACAGCAGCCACCTTCGCGCCTCGAACAGCGATCTCAGCTTCTCTTTCATTTTTCAAATCAGGATTAGTCACGGTCAGAATCAAGCGTTTGCCGTCAAGCGATGCCGATCCATTCAAGCCGCGAGTTGTCGCAGCCTGTCCGTTTCGGGTGTAGCTCGGACGGGGTGAAGTCACGATAGTTCGCAGCGCAGTTTTCCCCTGATGCACCGAATACATGTCAAACACGTGATAAGTCGGCGTTAATACGAACTTGTCTTCGTGTGTAAGGAAGAGCGCTTGTAAACAGTTCACTAACTGAGCAATCGCGGCCATCCCGACCTTATCAGCGTGACGATGGAAAGTGTCGAGCGTCTGCCCGGCGAGTACTGCGTCTCGAATGGTTGATTGCTGCCCGAGCAAATGAGTGTTGCTGACTTCAGTTCCCGGCTTATACCACGCGCCCCATTCATCAACCACAAGCTTTACGCGATGAGCGCGATCGATCTCTCCCATCACATTCCAACAGTCTGAGATCATTCCATCGATACGATCTGCTTCATGTAACAACTCGTACCATTCTTCTTCGTTGTAATTCAGCGCGTCGCCTTTGCCCTGTCGCCACTCGTTGGTGCGACCACCACTAACGTTCCAGGAGTAATGATGCATCGCCCAACCCCACATGCTGCCGATAGCACGACGTTCGTTTAGTTTGGCGAAGAACCGGCGCGTCCAATCGAGGTCGCCACCATTTGGTCCAGCACCAACGAACTTCAGATCAACACCATAACTCGGAACCCACGCCGTGAAACGTCGATATTCGGCAGCGTATTCCTCAGGAGTGAAATTGCCACCGCAACCCCATGATTCGTTTCCAATACCCCAGAAGTGGACCTTTGCCGGTTCACGTTCACCTTTCACGGCGCGTACATCTGAAAGCGTCGTGCTGCCGGCAGGCGAGTTGCAGTATTCAACCCATTGATAGAACTCCTTTGCCGACAAGCTGCGAAGGTTGGCGGCGATATATGGTTGAGCGCCTGTCAGCTTACAGAATCGAAGGAAGTCGTCTGTGCCGAATTGATTGGTTTCGTACTTCCACGGACCATCAGGCGCATCCTTTGGCCACTCCGACGCGTCGCGCCAGAAATTTGTTTCGCGCGGCCGTTTGTCTTTCGGTCCAATGCCATCGCGCCAGTCATAACTGTCAGCAAAACAACCGCCCGGCCAGCGAACGACAGCAGGTTTTATTTTGTTGAGCGCCTCAACAAGTGCTTTGCGAATACCGGAGACATTTGGAATCCGGGAGTTTTCACCAACCCAGATGCCGCCGTAGATGACACCACCCAAATGTTCCGCGAAGTGGCCATAGATTTCAGGTGCGATGGTTGCGATAGGTTCGGCAGTTAGGATCTCGATACGCGAATCAGCAGCCTGGGCGGTGGGCATTAGTGAGAGCAATCGTCGACCCCAGCTCGGTTGCGCAGTTGTCGCCAGCAATGCGCCGCCACCAGTTACTGCACCTGCAATAAATTCCCTTCGCTTCATGAAGATCTCCTATCTCCGATGTGCTTTAGAGAACTCCATCCGCAGATTACACAGATTGCGCAGATTTTGTTTCATTTAGTTAAAAGTAAATGTTCCCATTTCTAAAAAATAATCTGTGTGATATGCATGAGCGGGGGTAAACCGCCCTTCCTTACTTCTTCGATTCTGGACTTGTTCGATTCTGGAGGTTACTTTTCCAATTTTGGGGTCACTGAGTGGTATATCCACCATCAACCATCAAATGCGTTCCCGTAATAAACGATGCCTCGTCCGAGGCGAGGAATAGAACCGGATAGGCGACTTCCCTCGGCTCACCAACGTGGTTCAGCAGATTCTTTGGCCCTTCGGCAGCAATGAATTCTTCCTTAGTCATTCCCACACGCGCCATATGCTCTTCCGAAGCACGCGTCAATATCGTTCCCGGACAAACGCAATTCACACGAATGTTGAACGGCGCAAGATCCATCGCCATATTGCGCGTCATCTGAAGGATTGCCGCTTTAGTTGCGCTGTAAGTAACGAACGACGGTTGCGCGACGAAACTTGAAATGGAACCAAGGTTCACAATCGAGCCACCCCCGAACTGCTTCATGTACTTCGAAGCAAAGCGACTCATCATCGCGGTACCAACTACATTAACGCCTAACACTTGTTGCCAATCTTCGATTGAAGCTTCCAGTCCCTTCAGCACGAAAACTGCGCCATTGTTAACAAGAGTATCCAGACGACCAAATGATCTGACTGTTTCGTCACAGCAGTTACGACAATCGTCTTCACTCGAGATATCCGTGCGGACAAAGATCGCTTCACCGCCCGCTTCCCGGATGCGCACTGCACAGTCGTCACCACCAGCTACGCTTGGATCAGCGATCGTGACCTTCGCTCCTTCTGCGGCAAAGAGAATCGCCGTGGCCCGGCCGATACCATGTGCTCCGCCAGTAACGATTGCGACTTTATCTTTGAGACGATTCGCCACGTTTATCATCCTCAGATTACGCAGATTACACAGATTTCTTTAAGGAATTTCGATCACGACTCTCTTTCTAAATCTGTGTAATCTGCGTAATCTGCGGATTGTCTTTCAGTCGATATGGAAAACTTCGCTCAGTTCCGCAGTCACCGGACTGTCGTCATCATTCGTCAGCATCAGATCCTTCATATAACTCCACCAACGCCGGCACACTTCAGTTTCCGCTATGCGTTGCCATAACTCCTCCGACTCGATCTCAGCATGTGCGAACAGCTTTCTGTTACTACTGCGGTCGAGAAAGATTGAGTAGTTGTGCACGCCATGCTGACGCAACACCTCTTGTAACTCGGGCCAGATTGGGTTGTGACGCCTTTCATACTCAATCCACGCGCCAGGCTTTAGTGTCATCAAGAACGATTTGCGGATCATTTTTGTGCTTCGTGCCTGGTGGTCAGTATAGGTCGAATAGGACCTATATGACATATGCGACCTATTGACCACTGACTAGTGACCACTATGCTATCTTCCCACCCGGAAACCTCTTCAAAACATCAGGCTCGTACAAAGGCAGGAAGACATCGGTCTCATTCTTTATTCGTCTCAGTGCCCAGTAGTACTCTTCAAGGCTTTCCTGAATTCCTAATGGATGTCCGTCTTCAAGATTGCCGTACTTGAACAAGCAATCCGAAATGCCCACACGCCCCTTCTCCGTATTAACCACATAGCACATGGAAGAGCGATGATGGACGCCGGTCCAAAAACAACGAAGCCCCGGAACAATTTCGTCAGTGTCATTCAATAGTCTGAGCCGGTCATGTCCTTCGAATGTTAGATATCGCAGTGTCTCTTCCGAAAGTCGAAATTCACGCGGAACGTGCATCGGAAATTTTTCAGCGTGGAAATCTTCGATCCAACCGCGTTTCGAAATGCAGACCTGAGCATTCTTGAAGAGTTGGATGTTTGCAGTCGCGTAAATCTGAATCGGGGTAATCAGTACATAATCGACATCTTCAGGCTTGATTCCCAAACTTGCGAGTGCATTGAGTGGTCGCTCATTTTCTTCGCGGACAAGTTTGCCGCGCTCACCAAAGCCACTACTCCAACGTTCGTTCAAGGCCGAAAGGTCTTCGGGAGGTCCAGTGTTAATGATCGCTGTCTTGCCATTACCGCGGATCACAACCATCCAAAAATATAGTTGCACCCAATCGGTCCAGTGGCTCATCCAGTACACTTCCGGACCCATCACGTCGCACTGGCCCATTTTGAGGAGTTGGATCTCGTAGGTAGTCATTGATGAAAAGAATAGGACCTATATGACCTATTGGCACCTATAAAACAAAGCAGATCTAATAGGTCGCGCGTCCACCAGTCATATCAAACGTAAACCCAGTGGTAAACGCTGTTCCTGGTGAAACAATGAACGCCGCCATGTGTGCGATTTCGTCGAGCGTCCCGCATCGCCTCATCGGAATCTTGTCAGTCATGTACTTCACTTGTTCCGGCGGCATCGCATCGACCATCGGAGTTTGGATAACCGCGGGCGCTAATGCATTGACCGTGATTCCAGTCTCGGCATACTCCTTACCTTGCACCTTCGTCATTCCGATCACTGCCGCCTTCGACGCCGAGTAGGCCAGCATTCCTGCGTTGCCTTCTTTGCCGGCGATGGACGCGATGTGGAGGATCCGGCCATAATTTCGTTTCAGCATGTGCGGCAAAACTGCTCGCGCCGTGAAATACGACGCCATGAAGTTCACATCAAACACAAAACGTAAGTTTGCCGCATCGACCTCGTGGCTTTTGATATTTGTTTTGCCAGTGACACCGGCGCTGTTAACAAGAATATCGATACGCCCAAACCGTTCAGCGATTTGATCGATCACAATTTCAACTTGATCTTGTTTGGTCAGATCGACGCAGAACGGGATTGCACTCGGGCCCATGCTGCGTGCCGCACCTTCAAGCGCTTGAGCGTTCAGATCAAGCAGCGCCACATGCGCCCCTTCGGCGTGCAGCTTCTGAGCGATTGCGAGACCCAGCCCCGATGCGGCCCCGGTAACGAGCGCTACTTGTCCTGAAAAATCATTCATATCCTGCGGTCAGTGGAAATTTGACTTTTGGCCTCTGCCCAAGGTCTTCTTAACCAAAAAACGAAGACCAAAGCCAAAGATGAAATAACGTCTTCACTCCGAAGGAGTGGAATGTTTATAGACGCACGTGATTGGAAGAGTCTCGTCACTCCGGAGGAGTGAAATGTCTCTCGAGCGTATTCAGCATCATTCCCAAGAGCCGATGTCAGTTCTCAGCTTTCGACATGTCACTCCTCTGGAGTGAACCCAATCCCCTCAAACTCCGCTCTATAAACATCTCACTCCTTCGGAGTGAAGCCTTGAAGTTAGGTCTCTACAAAACAACAACCTCGCGCCTGCTCTGATAAGGACGCACGAGCTCCAATTGATCATTCAATTCAACTCCCCAGCCTGGTTCGTCACTCAAATCGATGTATCCATCCTTTGGCAACGGCTCATTGGTGAATAACTCGCCAAACAATGGAACCAATTGATCGGCCTTTGGACTCATTACGAGAAACTCGGCGATCGGGCAGTTCGAAAACGCGTACTGCATGTGATACGAGAACAGACTCGAGCCATGCGGTATCACAGGAATGTCGTACGCGGCGGCCATTGCGACTATCCGACGTGCCTCGGTCAGGCCACCAACCCAATTAATGTCTGGCTGCAGAATGTCAGCACACTTGCGTGCGATCAGCTCACGAAAACCATAGCGAGTGTATTCGTGCTCTCCCGTTGTCACCAGGCAAATTCCCGTCAGCGCCGCCTTGAGAGCAGCGTAACCATCGTAATCGTCTGGCGGTAAACATTCTTCAATCCATGTAAGATCGTAAGGGGCCAAGGCCTTCGCAAGTTGAATCGCATATGGCACGGTTAACGCCATGTAACAGTCGAGACGCAGCGGAAAATCGGGGCCGACCTGCTCCCGAGCTTCTGCCATAACGTCGATGTTCTTTTTCAGGCCCTCACTACCGTCGGCTGGTCCATAACGACATGGAATCTTCGCTCCTTTGAATCCCCATTGATATGCGATGTCCGGACGCGACGTTGTGGCATAGACCGGCAAGCGCTCCTTGGTTTTGCCACCTATCAATGCGTAGACGGGCTCGTTTCGGAGTTTTCCTAAACAATCCCAAATCGCCAGGTCGACGGCGCTGATCGCTTGAACTGTTAGGCCTTTTCGTCCATACGGCATGGTGGCGCGCCACATTTGGTCCCAGATTAGTTCAACGTTGCGTGGGTCTTGTCCTTCAACAAAACGGCTCAAGTGTTTTTCGATGATGTAGCACGCCGGTTCACCACCAATGCTGCACCCAATGCCAACTGTTCCGTCGCTCAGTTCAACTTGTACGATAACTGTGCCGAGCGCGTTGATGCCCCAGCTGGTGCGTTCCGCTTTATATTCTTCGTAAACCGACATTGGATTGGCGATTGGGAGATCGATAATCCAATGACTGCCGTGCTGGTTATGATAATCAGCGCCCATTTCGTCAGGGGCGATCACGTAACTCCGAACTTCACGAATTGTGGCTTTCTTCATGGCTATTTGGCTTTTGGTCTTTTTTCTTTGGTCCTGGTTCTTGAGTTCCATCCAAGTCCAAAGACCAAAAACCAAAGACCACTTTCAGAAATTGAACCGATCAATATTGTCTCTATTGAATATAAACGGGGCGCCGAGGCGGACTTCATCATCAACCACCGCGATCTTGCCGAGTCTCCCCGCATTTATCTCGCGATCGCCCCGTTTCAATTCGCCTTTGCTTAGCGCATCCGCGGCATAAACGGTCAGGTAACCTAAGTCCGTCGTATTCCACAGAACCACACTCTCGACGACGCCTGACTTTACGTAAGGCTTGTTCATGTTTGGCAATGACAGCCCTGTCACTTTCACATCGGTTCTTCCTGATTGTTTTACGGCTTCAGCGGCACCTGGAACGGCCGGTGCGGCGATCGCCATAATCACCTTCACATTCGGATGGACCTTCAGCACTGTTTGCGTTTCCGAAAAAGCGCGGTCGCGGTCTCCTTCACTAGGTTGGACGGCGACCAGTTTCAGCTCAGGATATTTTTCAGCAAGGCGAGCCCGAATGTTCTTGATCCACTCGTTCTGATTCGCAGCACTTAGTGACGCCGTGATTATTGCAAACTCGCCGTGATTGTCCATGATTCGCGCGGTCTCATCCGTCAATGTGTAACCAATGCCTTGCGGTGTGGCTTGATTGATCAAAAAGTCGCGCGCATCTTTTTCCGCGTCTGCGTCCCAGGTTACTACTTTGATTCCCTTCTCTCTTGCCTTTCGCAGAACTGTCGAAATGCCAGCCTGGTTCTCAACGCTGACAGCAATGACATCGACACCTTTGGTTATCCACGCTTCAACAACTTCGTTCTGTTTCGCAGGATCGAGATCGGTTGGACCATCCCATATTAGATCGACCCCTAACTCCTTTGCCGCTTCTTCAGCTCCCTGGCGACAACTAACGAAGTATGGATCCCCCTTCGCCTTCGGCATCATTGCCACCTGAATCCGATGCGAAGAATTATGCGCTACAGAAGCTGATGTCGACGTCTCGGATTTCAATGAGTGGACAAGCCACCAATTGCTTCCCGCTACCAAGAGCGCGGCCAACAGTATGACAGCACTCAGCACCGCTACCTGCGAATTCTTCACATCGATCTCCTCAGCAGTCGGATTAGTTTGATATGTTGTCCTCACCGAAGACGAAAAACGATTCAGGACAATTGTGACTAATAGCAAAACGCCAGTCAGAATTCCCGCCAATTCCGCCGGCTGCCTGCTCAGACGCAGTCCATTTTGTAATACGACGATTGCGAATAAACCCAGCACCGTTCCGAGTATGGTTCCGCGGCCTCCAAAGATGGACGCACCACCTAATACAACCGCAGTTATGGCCATCAGTTCGAAGCCGGTGCCCGCGTCAGACTTTGCCTGGCCCAAATGTGCGACGTAAATGATTGCCGATACGCTGGCAGCAAATCCGGAGAGCAAATAGACAAGCAGCAGTTTCCGCGAGACTGAGATTCCAGCGTAACGTGCTCCGTCTGCGGAATAGCCGATTGCGTAAAGACTCCGCCCGTAAGCAGTCCTATGGAGCCACCAGCCAAATCCCGCTATCGCAATTAACAGGATCAACAACTGAGTTGGAATAATTCCGCCGACATAACCCTGGCCCAGAAAGAGAAACCGCGTCGAGAACCCGGAATAGTTTTCGACGCCCCGAGTGAGTCCTTCGGCAATTCCACGAAATAAAGAAAACGTGCCCAGGGTTACGATAAGGGGCGGCAGCCCCAATCGTGTTATTAGCAGACCGTTAAGTCCACCGCCAAGGCAGCCGAGGATCAACGCGATCGCCGCTGCTAATGCAATCGGAAGATGTGCGTCACGCCAGAGAGATCCAAGGACAACAGCCGCTAGGCCCATCATCGATCCCACTGAAAGATCGATGCCGCCCGTGATAATCACAGGCGTTAGAGCAAGAGCTAACAATCCAACTTCGACACTGAGTCGTGTGATCTCGAATGCGTTTCCAGTCGTTAGAAAATGATCGCCAGCGATCCCAAAGAGCGCACATTCAAAGAACAACACGAGGAGCAAAACCCATTCGTAATTTGGAAACAGCCGCGCCGACGCGGGCGCGACCACTTGCAATTTGGGTTTTGAAACAGTGGCAGGTAAAGTCACTATTTGCTTTCTTAGAAGTCTCTAAATGGATCTTCTCTGCACTTCCTCTGCGTTCTCTGCGTCTCTGCGGTTTATTCCAGTGCTTCCCGATTTTCACCGCAGAGACGCAGAGAACGCAGAGGAAGCGCAGAGAGTTTCTAAGAGGGCTCAGCTCTTAATATGATCCCCGGTTTTGCTAGTCGTCCAACAAGCACATCCGAAATGACTGCTGCCAGAATAATTCCTCCTTGAATCGCTTTCTCCCAAAACGGATTGATGCCAACGAAGGTCAACGCCGTTCCAATTGTGCCCAGGAGCGCGACGCCGATCAGAGTGCCAATGATTGATCCGCGACCGCCAGTAATGGCGGTGCCACCGACTACAACCGCAGCGATCGCTTTGAGCTCGAGTCCCACACCGGCATTACTCGGAACGATTGAAAATCGGATCGCGCTTAACAACGCCGCAAGCCCCACCAACGCACCCATGAAAACGAACGTTATAAAGACAACTCGCTTCGGATTGATCCCCGACAACCGAGCCGCTTCGGTGTCCGACCCAACTGCATATATTGATCTGCCGGCAGAAAGATTTCGTAGCGCCCAACCAAATGCAATCAGCACAAGCAAAGCGACACTAAAAACGATTACTTGACCAATCGCCTGGCCCAGACCGAACCATTGAAAATTCTTCGGCAGATCCTGCACCCACTTTCCTTCGGTCAGCCAACGCAAGCCATCACGCCATGCGACCATCAGTGCGAGTGTCACTACAATTGAAGGCATTCTCAAAAACGCTACAAAGAATCCGCCAACTGCTCCGAGTAGTGCGCCTACCAGAAGTAGAAGGGGTGTCAGCAACAAGGGAGAAACACCTTCTTTTGTGAGCACACCCGCCAGATAAGTACAGACCGCAAACTGTGAACCAACTGAAATGTCGATCTCACCGGTGAGGATCACGAGCGTCATACCGACCGCGACAATCAATACCGAGGCATTATTGATGACAAGGTCACGTAAATTCGTAGCTTGCAAAAAAGACGGTGCAATAACCGTAACGATCAACACGAGCAAGAGATAAGCCGCCGCGACCGACGACTCGCGCTTGTACCTGGCGAACAGTGATCTCATGTTTCTAAGCTGCCACTTCCTTCTGGCCCAGTGCCAGCGACATGATCCCGTGTTGAGTAGCTTCTTCACGCGTTAGGGCACCGGTAACTCTTCCTTTGCGCATAACCACGATTCGATCGCTCATGCCGAGGATCTCAGGCAGTTCCGAAGAGATCATAAGTATTGCTGTACCTTGCGCAGCCAGTTCACTCATCAACGTATGTATTTCCGCTTTCGCACCGACGTCGATCCCTTGTGTCGGTTCATCGAGAATCAGAACAACCGGTTTCGTCTCCAGCCATCGACTGAGCGCAACCTTTTGTTGATTGCCACCGGATAGAGTTGTCACTGGAGCGAAGATTGATGGTGTCTTGATCGCGAAGCGTCGGACATAATCAGTGGCAATTTGTCTTTCCTTTTTAAAGTCAAATGAAACCCCGGTACTTAATTTGTTGAGGGACGCCAATGTGATGTTAGAGTCAATCGGCAAGTCGAGAATCACACCGTGATGACGTCGATCCTCCGGCAGATAACCAATCCCAAGAGCGATCGCTTCACCGGGCTGGCGAATGTGTACGGTCTTGTTTCTGAGTCTTACTTCACCTGAATCAGCAGGTTCCAAACCAAAGATCGTTCGTGCCAGCTCCGTCCTGCCGGCACCAACGAGACCCGAAAGGCCCACGATTTCGCCGGCTCGAACGGAAAGATCTATCTCGGCAACGCCGTTTGCCTGACAGGAAACGCTGCGTAGTTCGAGCACAACGGGTCCAGGCTCCACGGCGATCTTTGGAAACACAGCGGATAACTCGCGGCCGACCATCAATCGAATCAACTCCGAGCGATCTACATCTGACATCTCGCGAGTCCCGACATACGAACCATCGCGTAACACAGTCACACGATCCGCCAGCCTTGCGAGTTCCTCCAGACGATGTGAAATGTAGATTATGCCGACGCCACTTTCACGCAGGCTTGAAATTACGCGATAGAGATTCTGAGTCTCCGCTTCAGCAAGCGACGCCGTAGGTTCGTCCATGATCAGAACGCGTGCCTTCGCCCCCAAAGCTCGCGCAATCTCGACCAGTTGTTGTTCCGGCATGCTGAGATTGCGGACCTCGGTTCCCGGATTGATTTGAGCACCGACCTTACTAAGTAATGCAGCAGCCCGCTCTCGTCTTTGTTTCCAGTTGACCTTCCGCCAGGCACCGACACGCTCCAACCCGATACATATGTTTTCAGCAACCGTCAGATCCGGAAATAAGGCAGGTTGTTGATAGATAGCCGCTATGCCGATCTGTTTTGAAAGCGCAGGCGAGTTGTTTCGTATTGGTTGGTCGTTGAATTCGACCTCGCCGCTGTCCGGCTGAACCGCACCAGTGATTATCTTGATCAGAGTTGACTTGCCGGCACCGTTCTCGCCGATAAGTCCGTGAACTTCGCCAGCACGTAATTCAAACGACACTCCGCGTAACGCATGAACACCCTCGTAGGACTTGTAGACGTCCGTCGCGCGAAGAATTATTGGTTCGGTCATTGGTCTTTGGCCTTTGGCCTTCGGTCTTTGATGTTTGATTTTTGGTCTTTATTGCTCCATCGATAAAGCGCACTTCGAAGACCGAAGATCAAACTCCCAAGACCAAAGGCCAAAGGCCCAACTCCGATTCATTCGGGCTCGTTGAACAACAACTTCACCATATCGTCTTTCCAATGCTCGAGCGATTCTCTAAACACCTCACGCAATTCTTTTGCGTTCATCACCGCCATCGCATCAACGATTTTCCCATGCATACAAGCACTTTCAACATATGAAGCCTGTTGCCTGCTGGTCTTCATGACAAAAAATGCAAACAACGGTACGACGAGACGCTCCAGTGTATCGACGAGATAAGAATTCCCTGAAAGACTCCAAATCTTTCGATGAAATGAAAGATCACCTTCGTAGAACTGGGGAAGATCTAACGCCTTCGCCGCTATCTCCATCTTGTGTATGGCCTGACGCAATATGTCCAAGTCCCCGGGCTGGGCATGTTCCTTCGCCCATTCAATTGCAATCGCTTCAAGTTCAACCCTCAGCGCAAAAATGTGACGCACATCGGCGGCAGAGAGTTTGGTTACTGTCGTACCTTTATAGGGAGTCCTTTGAACGAAACCCTGGTGTTCCAATTCGATCAGTGCCTCGCGTATGAGGGGAACTCCAGCACCAAGTTGTTGGGCGATTTTGCTTTCAACGATGGAAGCGCCTGGTTCGATCGTGCCCGACAGAATCGCCTCCTTCATTGCTCTGACAACCTGATCTCGTTTCGAGATCGGTTGAATCAACTCGAACACGTGCAGGCCCTCCTGACTTTGTACGACAGGCTGTCAGCCTGTCGAACGCTGCAAATGGAACCACGACAGGCCAACAACCTGTCGTGAAAGAAGACGTTATTTCTTTACGTAACGTTTTGAATGTATGACCGACTGACGATGCTCGGGGCACGTAATGTTAAGAACAGTGTGATTGATGCTAATTAAGAAGTCGGTTGGTTGACCTTTGAACTTGCCAGTTAGCGGACGTTCGTCGAGGTATTCGATTATATCGTCACGAACGAGTCCCCAGAACTGGCGCGGCGAGATCCACACACTGCCCTCGAAACAAACTACTTTTGCGGAATGCCGGCTGGCCACACTGGTACCTCAAAACTGCCCTAACGGGAATCTCCGAGTGGAGCGGGGTGGGTTTGATAACGGCGGAGAGTATAGCTGAAAGTTTGCAGATTACAAGATCATAATATGATCTGGTAGAGTTAAATTTTTGAACCTTGAAACCCGTCCTGGGACCTCCCATCGATCAGAGGCCCGATCCCTTGACACACGAAAGCTCTTCTGTCGGAGCGCGGACGTCCTCGGCCGCCCCCGTCCAACAGAACCATCTCGTTGACATTAAAATCTTCTTTTCGGTGCAAATTCAGATGCTCGAGGTCTTTTTCCATCAATCTCAGCATTAGTGTGATGAGGTTAATGTCGTGGCTCTGTTGGACGGGGGCGGCCGAGGACGGCCGCGCTCCGAACTAAGAGCTTTCGTGTGTTAAGGGACGGTGCTTCTGATCGATCGGCGTGCCCGGGACGCGCGCTCCGGCTGAAGAAACGAAACACTGTTGAACTTTACGTGGACGCAGGTCCAGGAAGGTCTAGTTTCGTTCCCTTCTCCGCAGAAAGATTGCCGGTAAGGATGGCAACAGCCGAAGTCATTGCTCTCTCTCCGCCACATCGCACCGGACTTCCAGTCCTGATAGCAGAGCAAAACTCAGCAATCTCGTTTTCGTAGGAGATGCCTTTGTTCACGATTACAGTGTCGCCCTGGTTAACCGTCCTCTGAGCACTCCCGGTCGGCTGAGTTGCCGAGCTGTCCGCAACCGGCGCACCAGATTGTGGAGACATTTCAACCTTTGTTTGAGATCCTCCTTCTCCTTCATTGAACAGGTATGCATCGAGCTCGCGAGTCATTATCAGGGTGCCTTTGGTTCCCATGAACATCTCGTAGTAATCGTCAAACGCATTTGATTGAATTGAGGAAAAAGTAGCAGTGCGATCGCCTGGGTAAGTGAACGTGGCATAGACGTGATCGTAAACCTCACGGCCATCCTTGAACCGGTATGTTCCGCCAGTGGCATAGACCGACGTGGGATGCGAATCAAAGAACCAGCTTGTTGCAGTAATCATGTGACTGCCCAGCTCGCACAACAAACCTTCCGAGTACTTACGGTACATGCGCCAGTTCAACAGATGTTCCCAATCCGGATAACCGAAACGGCTCGGGTCGAAGTTTCCGGAAGGCGGTGCTTCATTGCGACGCCAGCTCGAGTTTCGATGCCAGGCAAGCCGTGCGTAATACACATCACCCAACAAACCTTGCTTAATGATGTTGGCGTATGCCGCTTGATAAATGGGATTGTAAAAACGCTGGTAACCGATTTCGAGGACACGATTGTTTTTCTTCGCGGCATCGATCATCTGCTGGCACTCGTCAGGACTTTTAGCCATCATCTTTTCGCACAAGACATGCTTGCCTGCATTGAGTGCACCAACGGCAATGGTCGAATGCATCCAGAGTGGAGTCGCAATGTGAACGGCTTCGAGATCCTCCTTTTGAAGCATCTGCTGCCAGTCGTCATATTCGTTTGGCTTGGGCCAGCCTTTCTTCACCATCATGTCGGAGATCGCTGCACGGCGTCCTGGATTGATGTCGCACAAAGCCTTCAAATCACAGAACTCCTTTTGATATTGACCAAGCAAACCCTTGCCCATATCGCCTGTACCGACTAACGCAATCTTCACCGGACCACCATGAACAGGTCCGCGCGTCAGAGCTGCGCCTCCAAGCGCGGCAAGAGCAGGCACACCTGCGACAGCCTTTAGAAAGTTTCGGCGTCCAATTGTTTTTTGTTGATCGGTTAGGTTCATGACAGTAGCTCCCCGCTCAGCTGATAGGTCCTATAGGTCACATAGGTCCTATAGTGTTTGCGCCACTCGACTCCTGCGCTTCCACAACAAATCCAGTCCGGCAATCCTGCCTGTGTCAAACGCCAGCAAGACGATCACGGCAATAGCTTCAATCAATGTCTTGTTAACGATTAAATACGTTCCTTCTGCGTTTGGTTGAGGTACGCCCAGAGTAGGTACATAGAGCAAATAGAACAAACTGAGTAACAAGAGCGCACCAGAGGCGCCAATCCGAGTAAACATGCCCAGCAGCAAGCTCAACCCAATTAGCAGTAAGGCAATCTTCACGGAGCGATCGATCCACGCCGTCGCGCCTGCATTGATCAATCGTTGAAATACTTTCGCAAGCGGACCCGAAGCTCCTTTCAGATAGCCGACCGAGCTCCATGGTGTTAATGGTCCGCCACCCGGACTCCAGGCGGGCGTCACAATCTTGTAGTAGGCCTCATACAAAAAGTGCCAGCCAATGACTGTCCGAAGCGCAATTAACGCGAACTGCTGAAATGATGAAAGGCGACTTGTTGTTTCGCTCATAAGGTTCTACAAGTCTTGAAGACCATCACAACCAGAGCTCTGCCCCAACGAAATTGGCGCTGCAGCATGACTCTCGAGCATGATCACCAGAACGTCCGCATGAGTTTGACAGTACTGCTCTGCAAGCTGTCGTCCACCCACAAAGAACGCTGTTGCCAATGCATCACTAATCGCTGCGGTCGGCGCAACCACGCTGACAGAAGTTACTCCGGAGGCAGGCCAACCGCTGCGTGGGTCGATGATGTGACTGTAATGTTGACCTTGATGTTCGAAGAACTGCTCTTCACTACCGCTGGTTGAAAGCGCACAATCGCGAAGTCTCAATACACCCAGTCGACGCCGCTTCGAACGCGGATTTCGCAAACCTACTAGCCAACCACTTCCGGCTTCACCCTTGCCGACAGCTCTCATACTGCTCGAACCTGCGTTTAGCAAAGCAGTGCTTACCCTGGTGGACATTAGGTCAGCTGCGCAATCCAACGCGTATCCTTTGCCGATGCTGCCTAAATTAATCTCCATACCGTCACGTGCGAAGCGAACAGTTCTCACCGTGTCATCAAAAACCAACTTGTCCGAACCCACGACGGACTTCGCCTGATCGATTTCAACGTGCGACGGCAATCGACCCTGTCGTCTTAAGAATCCCCAACACCGAGTAAGTGGTCCTGAGGTGGCATCGAATGCGCCTTCGGTCTCTTCATGGAGCCGTTGGCATAACCTCAACAAATCGAACAGCTCTTGCGAGACCTCGACGGGTTTCTTTGCAGCTTCAGAATTGATGACACTAACTTCACTGGTCTCGCGAAAGACAGTCAAACGTGATTCAAGCCGATCAATTTCATCCAACGCTTCTGTTGCCGCAGCAATGCCCGTCTCCTCCGACTGGCGCATGGTCACTTCGAAACGACAGGCCATCGCGGTTCGATTGACGTGAAGCCAATAACTCGCGACACGCGGTTCGGACCGTGCAAGCAGATTGAGAAAGTTTCGTCTCGTGTGCCTCATCTTAATAGGACCTATTTGACCTATTGGACCTATAAGCTGCAGATCACTGTCTCTTCGCAGCCTTGATCTTCTTCAACTGCAGACCCATCTCCGATTCCTTGTAGAACGAATCAAGCGGATAACAACCCGAAGGCAATCCGTTTCGTGGCGCAGTAGTGCAATCACTAAACGTCCGGCAAATTCGTTTGTGCTTTAGTACGTCACCGGTCAGTACGTCGCGCGGTAATTCAGGATACGACAAAACCATCCGGCCCAGGCCAACTGAATCGACCCATCCTTCGCGGACCGCCGCCTGAGCAACGAAAGGAAGAAACTCCTGCAAGTATGTGTAACCGGTTCCAACGAAAACCAAATCAGGAAATTCCTGTTTCAAGACTCGGGTTGCTTCCATCTGTCGCGCCACTCCCACTAAAGGATCTTCCGGTGGCTGGTATCCATCGGAAGGGGGATACAAAGCGGGCCTCTGTACATGTGGGTTGTAATAAGGACTGCCCGCAGTGAGGTTCACCAAATGAATTTTCAAATCGCGCAGCAGTGAAAGAAATCGACGCGGCTCAGTCAGATCATACTTCTCTGGCTGTTCATGGTTAACACCAAACCCATAGAGATATGGCAGCAAAGTCTCATAGTCGTCAGGAATTCCTGCTCCCATCTTTCCGTTGACGGTCTGTGCCGGATCAGGTCTGAATGAGATCAAATCGAAAATCGATACCCTGACACCAATGACAAGCCCAGGCGAAAACGATCGGATACCGTCAACTACTTCGCGGAGGAATCGGGTGCGGTTTTCAAAACTGCCGCCATATCTTCCGTCGCGAGTATGGGAACTTAGAAATTCATGACCGAGATAACCGTGACAGTGCTTGATGTCAACAAAATCGTAGCCAAGATCGTTTGCGACGCGTCCAGCGAAAACGAATTCGTCGATGATTGATCTAACTTCAGCATCGGTTAATACGGGATAGTCGTCATCGATGCCGATGCGTCGATCCAGAGTTGGGTGGTGATAAAGAATGCGAGGCTCAGGTTTGGTTTTCTCATTCGGGCGACTGAAGCGACCGGAATGAGTGAGCTGCAAACCGATGAACAAATCATCAGGCGTCTCGCCAACCTCTCGATGAGCTTTGAGCACTGTTTCGCGCAACTCTGCGAGACCTGCTCTATTTTGTTCGCTGATCAGAAGTTGATTTGGATTAGCGCGACCATCATGCCTGACAGCAACCGCCTCTCCACCCCAGATCAATTTCGCGCCGCTCAAACCAAAATTCCGCCAACGCCTGATTGTGGCATCGCTTGGTTTTCCATCCGGCGTACCGTCCCACCCTTCCATCGGATGGATGCAGAAACGATTGCCGATTCGTCTACGCTCGAGTTCGATGGACTGTGCTAAGGGTGATGTTGGGCCATTCAGGAGTTCGTCGTCGCAAGGAATCGACAAACCAAGGCTTGAGACATGCGCCTTGAATTCAGCCAACGACTTATGGCCACCTATTGCAGGATAAACTCGCATGCTTTCCGATGTGGATTAGGTTGTCGATCAGTAGTCAGTGGTCCGGTCCTAGTAACTACTGACTACTGACAAAATGCCTGGCCTTTTGCAGCGCTTCAACAAAGAAGAACTCACCCCACATCACCGACTCATCTACTCCAAGATCTTTATGGATGTGATAAACGCCGCCGCGGAGTATTCCTTCCCAACCATCATCGCCTTCACCCAGATATTCGTCACTCAAAGTCGCCAGCGTCATTAATGCCCGATCACGATACGCGTGCCTTTGAGCAACAGTCGGAGCAAGTCGTGCCAGGTTAAGTAATCCACTTGCCGCAATCGCCGACGCGCTTGTATCAACCTGGTCGATGCTTAGAGGACCATCTGGAGGTGCGTCAAAATCCCACGGCGCGATCCCGTACTCATCGACATGCGATAACCAGAAGTCAGCATTGAGCATTGCGACTTCCAGCCAACCTGGATCTCGCGTGAGTTCGAAAACTGTGCCGAAACCATAGATCGACCAGGCGAGGCCGCGCGACCAGCACGAATCACCACGAAAACCTTGCTGGGTTGTCTGCTTCAAAAATTCGCCGGTCTCCAGATCAAACATTCCTTCGTGTGCTGTGCTGCCATCCCCGCGAACCAAAGTTCTCCGGGTGGTGTTGCAGTGCCGGAGCGCTACTTCCAGCAAGGCAACGTCAGCTGTTTCGATGGCGGCATAAAAAATAATCCCAACGTTCATCATGATGTCGATGAAGTTGGAATTCTCACCGTGAAAAGACCGTAAACAACCGGCCGCCTCGTTGAAACGCAGCGCGAGAGTTTGGCCAGCGTGAATGACCACATCATTCAAAGATTCATCTGGCGAGCCATCCCGAACAGTTGCCTCGTACCAACGTTTATAAGTGCCGTGATAAAAAATAAAGCCGAGATCATGTACATCTCGATCATCTTTTCGATGTTCGAGTGGCTTTGAATATCGTTCGGCGAGTTCGCGCCATTCTTGCTTCCCAGTCTCTTCGTGAAAAATCCACATCATCCCGGGCAGGAAACCATCACACCAACGAGTCCAGGCCGGTTTTGAATGACGCCACTTTCCTTTTTCGGTGTAGAGCGGATAGAAGTCTGGATCGCGCTCAACCAGGGCACGCACCTGATGCTGCGCAAATTCGAAAGCATGTTCAATTAAAGGAGATGACATGTCAGAACTATTTTCCAGGTCGGCTTTTCTCCTCTGCGCAACCTCGGCGTTCTTTGCGTCTCTGCGGTTTTATCCGGGGGTTCCTTTTCTTTACCGCAGAGAACGCAGAGGCTGCGCAGAGAAGATCTATCACAATCTTCTCAAATGAAATCCGCCGTCAACATTTATGACTTCGCCGGTGGAGAAGCTAAGTCGGCCAGAGGCAATTGCCGCAACCGCATCAGCTACATCCTCAGCTGTGCCCCACCGCTTAATCGGTGTAAGACCGGCATCAATCATTCGATCGTATTTCTCTTTAACGTTTGCTGTCATGTCGGTTTCAATCACGCCTGGTCTGATCTCATAAACTCTGATTCCATCGTCCGCTAAACGCAGCGCATACAGGTTCGTCATCATTGCCAGACCGGCTTTTGAAACACAGTAGGCACCCCGTTCAGGCGAACCAGCAAAAGCGGAGATCGAACTGATGTTGATGATGGCAGGCGAATAATCCTGGATTGCCCCAGTGGTTCGTTGTTCGATCATCCACCGCGCTGCAGCCTGGCTAAGAAAGTAAGGGGCCTTGAGGTTGACTGCTATCAAGTGATCGAATTCTTCTTCCGACGCGTCGAGTAGATCGACTCTCATCCTGGGTGCAATGCCAGCATTGTTTACCAGCAGATCAAGACGACCAAACTCGGAGCGTGTTGTATCGAGTAATCTCTGACGATCTGATCCATTTGCAACGTCGGCCTGACAAAGTGCAACGCGGGTTCCCTCTGTTCCAGCTAGTTGTGCAGCGCTCCGCGCTTCCTGAGCAGCTAGTGAGTTCGAAACGTAATTCATCATTACGTCGTAGCCTAAGCGAGCGAGCTGGATGGCAATCGCGCGTCCAATACCACGCGATGCGCCGGTGACTAAGGCAACACGTTGTGATCGACTAGTCATTCTTAATGTCCGACGACCTTTAGTTTGTCGTGCCTTTACCAACCAAGCCCGTTGTTAACTCTCACATCGTCAGTTACAGTCACTAAGAACATTAGCGTTCGTTTTTGCCAGCCGCGACAAACTTAAAGTTTATCGGACACCTGCGCTCTCCGCGGCAACAATCCAATGGCGACGGCACCAACCAGCGCCAACATCACCAGAACACCGAACCCGATCACATAACTCTGAGTCGCGTCTCTTAAACTCCCCACCAGCAAAGGAGCCGTTGCCTCAGCGACGCCATCGGCCGTCAATACAATTCCCATTAGCCGGCCCAGCACTTTTACACCAAAGAGATCTGCTCCCATTAGCGGAATGATCATGTAATCACCGCCGAGACCAATACCAAACACAACCGCAAACAAATAGATAACACCCGGAACCGTCGCGAAGAACAAAAGCGAGATGCCACCTGCCACGAGCAAGTAGATGAGCAACATCACGTATTTCTTCGCCAAGTGATCTGCGAGCCAGCCCATGATCAGTCGACCAGCAAGACTCGCAAGCAAAACCAGTGATGCCACATTCGCCGCCTCTCGATCTGTAAAGTGAAGATCACCACTCAAAAACAGTTTGAGATGCTGATTGGCACCGCCGACTGCCCCGATCGAACACATACTGCCAATAGCGAGCAGATAAAAGTATGGACTCTTAAGTACATTTCCAATTGGCGCAATCTGGGCCTTCTCCTTCGCACTGACCGCGGTAGGCGACTCCTTAACGAAGAAGGCTAGCGGAAATGCAATGATGAAGATGAGCACTCCTAAAACTGTTAGAGCAACATGCCATCCGAAGAATTCCATCAGCAACGCTGAAATCTGAAATACCAGAACGCCACCCAAACCAATGCCAAGATAAGCAAAACCCATCGCCTTGCCGCGCGACTTGTCAAACCAACGTGAAAGTAAAACCTGGTTCGGCAGCGGTCCTGCACACACATATCCAAGGGCGTTGAGGAGGTAGAAGAAATAGAACATCCAAAGCGCATTCATATTGCCTAAGCCTATTAGCGCGATGGCAGCGAAAACGATTCCCACCAACATCAATCGCCTCGGTCCAAACCTGTCAACAATCCAACCCGCAAAAAACCCGAACAATGGGCCGACGATGAGTTTGCTGATTGCATTACCCGAAGTGACCTCAGCTCGACTCCAACCAAACTCATTGACAATCTTGTCGTAATAGAACGGCAATCCGTACAGCGCTAAACCTACAATCGCAAAGAGCGCGAAGAATGAAGTGAGCGCAACTTGAATTTGACCGCCGCGAGAAACCTGCGGTGGGATTTCTATTGTTTCTTCGTGGCTTGAACTTATTACGGGATGCACTGCGGTTACAGTCGATTGCCCGGCACCTCGCATCGGTGGGAGTTCAGAACTGGGCATTACTACTGTAGGTGGCGGAGATATCGGCGCTTCACTGCTTTGCGTCGGATACGGTGCAGACAATAGTGTTCCATCAGCAAGACAAAACGAGATCGACTTGTCAGAATACGTGCGTTGGCAGGTTGGGCACTGTTTCATCGATGAGTGCGCTCATGAGTGCAAACACCCACTGAGCACAAAGTTCAGTTGTCGAATTGTTATGGAAGATCCTCTCCGAGTGCGCGAGATTACGAGACGCGTCAGTAAACAGTCAAGATTGAGGTTTATCGATCCAAACATGACACCACCGCGCTTTAGCCGGTGGTACTTCAATTTCGCTGAGAGGAATCGGACTCGGGAACCCGGTAGCTGCGAAGTTGAAGTACCACCGGCTAAAGCCTCGTGGGTGTCGTGGTTCGGCAGGTCCAATTCGTAGCTGTGAAATTGAACTACCACCGGCTAAAGCCTGGTGGTGTCTCTTTTGTCTTCCAAACGAACAAGTGGCTTTTCGAAACTCCGCGAATATGCTAAGAAGTGTATCCATAACCAATTTACACGAATTCATTCCGGTTGCAGTCAACCCCAACAAACCGGTTCACGTACAGTAGTCTGCGGCTAGTCTAAGATGCTCCTCCTTGGAATCGATATTGGCACTGGCGGTTCACGGGCGGTCTTGATTGACCAATCCGGTAGCATCGTCGCGGCCGCTACGGTCGATCATGAACCGTTTGGCTCACCCCAAACCGGGTGGGCTGAACAAGACCCAAATGATTGGTGGCGCGCGTCGGCTGAAGCGATCCGTATAATATTAGCCAGTGACAATGTCCGCGCAGACGCAATCGGCGGTGTCGGACTTTCCGGGCAAATGCACGGAGCGGTGCTGTTGAATGAACGCGACGAGGTAATCCGACCGGCCCTGATCTGGTGCGATCAGCGTAGCGACGTTCAGTGCAAACAACTCACGGAATCGATCGGCGCTTCGAAACTGATACAACTGACATGTAACCCCGCACTAACTGGTTTTACGCTGCCAAAATTACTTTGGGTGCGCGACAATGAGCCGCAACTTTGGCAGCAAGTTAGATCGGTGTTGTTACCCAAAGACTATGTTCGATTCAAGCTTACTGGAGAAAAGGCGACTGATGTCGCAGATGCATCGGGAACTCTTCTGTTCAATGTTGCCGAGCGCACCTGGTCGGAAGAGATGATGTCAGCAACAGGAATAAACTCCAGTTTGCTTCCAAGAGTTTACGAATCACCAGAGATCTCGGGACAAGTCTCAACTGAAGCTGCTCAACTAACTGGCCTGCCGGCAGGCACTCCGGTAGTTGCTGGCGCCGGCGATCAAGCAGGTGGTGCAGTAGGAATTGGTATCGTGCAGCCTGGAGCAGTAAGTGCAACTATCGGTACTTCCGGTGTAGTCTTCGCCGCGACCAATTCACCAGCGTTGGATCCGAAGGGACGCGTTCACACATTCTGCCACGCTGTGCCGGGGCGTTGGCACGTCATGGGTGTAACTCAAGGTGCCGGTCTATCCTTGCGTTGGTTTCGAGATCAATTTGGCGCCGGTGAAGGCGCCGGCGATCCCTATGATCGGATGACTGCTGAAGCCGAACGTGTTTCTCCGGGATCAAATGGGATGCTGTGGGCTCCTTATCTGATGGGGGAACGAACGCCTCATTTGGATCCACATGCCCGAGCGGCGCTCGTTGGCGTCACGGCGAGTCATACAAAGGGACACGTGATTCGGGCGATCATGGAAGGCGTTGCTTTCAGCTTGCGTGACTCTTTTGAGATTTTCAATGAGATGCAGGTGCCGGTAGAGAGCATCAAACTTGGCGGCGGCGGCGCCCGATCGGCATTGTGGTGTCAAATTCAGGCGGACATTTACGGACATCCTGTATCAACAGTTGAAGCTGAAGAAGGTGCTGCTTATGGAGTTGCGCTACTTGCGGGAGTCGGTGTTAATGTTTGGCCCACTGTTGACGCAGCATGTGCGACGGTTGTAAGAACTCGCACGACGGTTGACCCTGACGAATCTGCCCAACGAATTTACGAACAACAATACAAGTCGTATCGCGCGTTGTACCCCGCTTTGCGATCGATACAAGTTCACCCCTGAACTATTTCTGTAAATGCTCGGGAATCAGTAGCTGATCAATTAGAATTCAGGCACGATCTCGGCTTATAGCTTTTGTCGTTAACTCAAACTAACTACGAGGGACACCAATGCAACCATCAAAAAGTCTTCGTGTAGTTCCGGCAATTCTTTGCGCTCTTTTTTGCACGCTTTTCTTTCTCGCGTGCAATCCGAAATCAGGTGGTAATGGCACCACGACAACGGGCGGCAAACACAAACTGGCATTTGTCACCAATAACGCTTCCGACTTCTGGACTATAGCCCGCAAAGGAACCGAAAAGGCGGCCAAGGAAATTCCGGGCATCGAAGTCGAATTCCGAATCACATCGGATGGAACTGCCGCGGGACAACAAAGCATCGTTGACGACCTCCTCGCTAAGGGTATTAACGGAATAGCGATCAGTCCCGTCGATCCAGCTAATCAATCACCAATGTTAAATAAGGCAGCAGCCCAGGCCGTGGTGGTCACACAAGATAGCGACGCACCGACCAGCAACCGCCTGTGCTACATCGGAACAGACAATGTTGAAGCCGGCAGACAAGCGGGTCGTCTTGTCAAAGAAGCCATACCGCAAGGTGGAAAGATCATGGTGTTCGTTGGTGTGCTCGATGCACAAAACGCTCGCGAACGCTTTCAAGGTTTGAAAGAAGTATTGGCCGGCTCGAATATTCAGATAGTTGATGTTAGAACGGACAACACAGACCGAGTCCGCGCCAAATCTAACGCTGCTGACACTCTCGTTAACGTTCCTGACATTGCGGGATTGGTTGGCCTCTGGTCGTACAACGGTCCGGCCATACTCAGCGCTGTTAAAGAAGCAAACAAGGTCGATAAAGTTAAGATCGTCGCCTTCGATGAAGAGGATGAGACGTTGAGAGGTATCAAGGAGGGAGCCATCTATGCGACGGTGGTTCAGCAACCGTTTGAGTTTGGGTATCAATCGATGGCCTTGATGGAGAAATATCTCAACGGAGATAAATCTGTAGTGCCCGCGACCAAGCAGATCTTCGTTCCGACGCTGGCGATCAAGAAGGCGGATGTAGACGCATTTACGACGAAGATTAATCAGTTGCGTGGTAGAGGCTGACTCGTGTCATTCTCTGCGTTTCTGCGTCTCTGCGTTCTCGGCGTCTCCGCGTTTAGCATCTTTGTGGTAAGTAAATAATCGCTAACCAAAACACAGAGACGCAGAGAACGCAGAGACGCAGAGAGAACAGTTTGGGAAATATGGAAAACAAAACGCCCATCCTCGAACTCCTTGGAATCAGCAAGCGATTCCCCGGTGTGGTCGCGCTCGACAACGTGACTCTGACTGTTGATGCGGGTGAGATTGTTGCCCTGATCGGAGAAAACGGTGCCGGTAAGTCGACTCTGATGAAGATACTCGGAGGCGCGATTTCCCGCGACTCCGGCACCGTTCGTATCGATAGTAAGCCTGTTGAGATACGTTCACCCCGCGAAGCAAGTGCACTCGGGATTGAGTTTATCCATCAGGAACTCAGCGTTCTCGATAATCTCGACATCGCGGCCAATATTTTTTTGCGCCGCGAAGCTACCAAAGGCGGCTTCCTGAAGTTGATCGATCGTCGACGTCTCTACTTTGAAGCTGATGCCCTGCTCAGAAAACTTGGTTTGGATCTTTCCAGTCGCACACCTGTAAATCGTCTTTCAATTGCACAACAACAACTCGTGGAAATCGCTCGCGCCATCTCGACCGGTGCACGAATCATCATCATGGACGAGCCAACATCGAGTTTAAGTTTGTCGGAAACGAATCGACTGCTCGAGATCGTCAAGGATCTAAAGGCACACAACGTCAGCATCATTTACATCTCCCATCGACTCCATGAGGTCGAAGAGATTGCTGACCGCGCTGTCGTACTGCGGGACGGACGCAACGCGGGGGCATTGGACCGCGGAGAGATCAATCGCGACAACATGGTTCGACTCATGGTCGGTCGCGATCTCAAGGAAATGTTTACCGGGAACGGTCATAGAGTCGCCGGCGAAAATGGAGATTGGTTTGCCGTCGAACGTTTGCGGACTCAGCGATATCCGAACCATCCGATTTCGTTCAACGTGGGACGAGGCGAAGTACTTGGCATCGCCGGTTTGGTGGGCGCCGGGCGATCTGAGATGGCGAAGACAATTTTCGGTGTCGACGAAGCCGTTGAAGGTAAGATCAGACTAAACGGACAACCACTACACTTCGCTAACCCCCGGGAAGCGATCACTCATGGAGTCTACCTCATTCCCGAGGACCGTCGAAGTTGTGGACTCGTCGTTGATTTCAACGTAAGAGAAAACATCTCGCTGCCAAATCTTGACTACTACTCTACCGCCAAAATCATTAACACAACGAAAGAAACAAAGGCTGCTAACAGCGCGATCAAATCGATCAATATAAAAACGCCCACTCCCGAGATGCGCGCAGCAAATCTCAGCGGTGGTAACCAGCAGAAGGTCGTTCTCGCGCGATGGCTCACCTTCTCGCCAAAGGTGATCATATTTGACGAGCCAACACGTGGAATTGATGTTGGAGCTAAGGCCGAGATTTATGCGCTCATTCGCAAACTTGCATCCGAGGGTGTGTCAGTAATTGTAATAAGCAGTGAAATGGAAGAAGTGCTGGGTATCAGCGATCGGATCGCAGTCATGCACGAAGGACGAATAACTGGGATTCTCGAACGGCCACAATTCAGCGAGGAGGCGGTAATGCATTTGGCAACTGGAGCCGCATGATAAGCCTATGAAAAAAGAGCTTGGCATCTTCGTACTTCTAATTGTTCTCTGCATCGTCGTCGCGGCCGTCAATCCAAATTTTCTTCTGCCCATCAACCTGCAAAACCTTGCCAGGCAGATTGGTGCGTTCGGCATTTTCAGCATCGGCCTGGGAATCGTGATCATCACGGGCGGTATCGAGCTTTCTGTTGGATCCATGATGGCGCTCCTGGGTGTGTTGCTCTCAATGATGTTGACCGAATGGCATTTCGGAGTGATTCCAGCAGTTCTGCTTTCGATCATCATAGCGATGTGCCTGGGCCTGATTCACGGACTTCTCATCACGCGGCTTAACATGCAACCATTCATTGTTACGTTGTGTGGTTTACTTTTTTATCGAGGACTAGCGCGTTTCATCACTAATGACGAGACGAAGGGATTCGGCACAGTCTCGGGCCTGGACTTTCTGCGTTACCTCGCAAACGGAAATCTTTTTGGCATTCCAATGCCATTTGTTCTGCTGATCCTAATCAGCATAATTACCTGGGTACTTTTGCATCGTTCAGTGTACGGACGTTATTTGCTGGCGACTGGTCGGAATGCCGAGGCCGCCCGATATGCTGGTATCAACACAAATGGGATTGTCACGACTGCCTACGTTGTGTCTGGTACACTAACAGCAATCTCCGGGATCATCTTTGCGTTTTATACAAACTCTGTCTCACCAGCTAACCATGGAAATGCTTATGAGTTGTACGGAATAGCTGCGGCCGTGCTTGGCGGTTGTTCTTTGCGCGGTGGCGAAGGTTCGGTCATCGGTATTCTCATCGGCACGGCGTTGTTGCAAGTCCTACGAAACCTGGTAAACCTCCTCGGTATTCCCAGTTCCCTCGATTTCGCTGTTATGGGCGCAGTGATCTTGATCGGCGTAATGGCCGATCAGATTTTGACTGAACGTAGAAATCGTAGGCAGGTCGCTCTGATGCGCGAATCGACTAAGAGCGAATTGCCGGCAACTGAGTGAGACCGTGACCACAGCAAAGTCAAGCAGTGGCATCTGGGAGGAACGTTGGCATCCACTTAGAGAAGAGTGGGTAATAGTTGCTGCGCACCGGCAGGATCGTCCGTGGAGCGGCGAGACCGTACCTCACGAAGCTCAAATTGTTCCAAAGTATGTTGATGATTGTTACCTGTGTCCCGGTAACGCGCGAATCAGTGGTGCAGTAAATCCGAATTACAGCGGCGTTTTTGTTTTTGATAACGATCATCCGTGTGTCGGATCCAAAGCTCCAGCCGATCTTCATGCGCCATCAGGCATCTACCAAAACCGGCCAGCGCGCGGAGTTGCACGTGTTGTTTGCTACACACCGCGGCATGATCTTTCCCTGGCACAACTGGAGCGACAAGAGATCGAAAGCCTGCTTACCGCGTGGCAAGGACAATACAAAGAGTTAGGCGCGCGTCCGGATGTGCAGCACGTGCTGATTTTCGAAAACAAAGGTGAAGTCGTGGGTGTTTCAAATCCGCATCCACATTGCCAAATCTACGCAACAAATTTTGTCTTCAAAACCATCCAAACAGAGGCGGCAGCGAGTGCTCACCACTTTGCAAAAACCGGACGACCTCTCTTTCAGGAAATTATCGAGGCTGAACAGAAAGACGGTTTAAGGGTAATTAGTGAGAATGAATCAGCAATTGCCTTTCTTCCGTACTTCGCTCGCTATGCATACGAAGTCTACGTTGCTCCAAAACAAACACGACGCAGCCTGGCTCAGCTGAGCGATATTGAGGTTAGTGATCTGGCTGAAGTCCTGAAGGAGACTCTGGTTCGCTTCGACAATCTATGGCAAATGCCGTTTCCCTACGTGATGTCGTTACATCAGGCACCAACGGATAATGAAGATCATCGCGGTTTTCATTTTCATATTGAGTTTCACCCGCCGTTGCGAAAACCGAATCTTCTAAAGTATCTGGCGGGCCCTGAAATCGGTGGCGGTAACTTTCTGAGTGATACGTCGCCCGAGCAGAAA
>DATDFV010000016.1:0-8540 GCA_036522415.1 Pyrinomonadaceae bacterium
ATCATCGACACTGCTGAACGCAAACAAGAGATCCTGCGAGCCCTTGGTCCAGTCGTAAACAATCCTGCGCTGCGGGTCAGTGTTGATACGGTTGCTGAGCGGCAATCTCGCCAAGCTCGTCAAGCTGCAGGCCAGCGGCAATCGTCGTCCGTCAGTTTGGAAGCAGTTCAAGTTACCACGCAAACGATCGCAGTCGATTCCGAACTGCGTGATTTCTTTCGGTTGCGCGGACTGTCGGGTGAACAGCTCGAACTGGAGATGCGCCGCTTCGCTGATCGCATGTTGCAGCATTCATTTCAGGCGCGCTTACACGCGCGTGCACTCAAACAAATTGCTGAACGCTTCAACGCTACGGAGTTATCCAACTTAGATAATGATGCTCGCACCCGTTTGCGAACGATGTTGAATGAGCATGGACGTGCATGCAGGCAGGAAACGCAAGCTTTGCGTGTGGAGTTGAAACCGCTTTTCCCTACGTTGGCTGATACGAGCGGAGTTGAATCGAAAGTGGCGAGCGATGAAGAGCTCTTGCAGTCAGTCTCGCGCTTGTATCAGCTGATCGTTGCTAATGACGAGAGTCTTCGTCGCTCGTTTTCTTTGTACGCAGATCGTCCGGTCGATGCACCTGTGCGCTCGCTGCAATTCTGGCGTTCACTGGCTACCGCTGAATCGTTGGCCCAGGTGATAGCAAGTGGCCCGGGGCCAAGTCAGAACCGGGAGCGGTAGCGACCGGGTGCAAGTTTCGCCTTAGCCCAGATCTCTTTAACGACAACCAAAAGGAGTATGGTCCACGACTTTACTGGAGGACTAAATATCATGACACGCCCAGCGTTCATTAAATCTCACTCATTTGTTTTACTAGCCGTGGTTTTGGCCTTTTGTATTCCGCTTGCTGTCTATGCCCAGAGTGCATCTGCAACACTTAGCGGCACAGTCGAAGATCAAAACGGCGCCATTGTACCTGGGGTCAACGTCACTGTAATGAACGTCGACACCTCAGCTCGACGGCAGGTAAACACAAATGAGTCAGGCTCTTTCACTGTTCCACTCCTGCCTCCAGGACGCTACACAATAACTGCGCGACGTGATGGCTTTTCGCCAGTTGAAGTTCCAAATCTGGTTTTGAACGTCGGCGATCAGAAGGCGCTGAATATTCAATTGAAGGCGGGTGACGTCAATGCGCAGGTCACCGTTGACTCGAATGCTGAGACTACTAGGACAGATGGCAGCGTAGGCACGGTCGTGGATCGGCAGCTGGTAGCAAATATTCCGCTTAACGGTCGCAGCTTTCAGTCGCTGATCATCCTCTCACCCGGTGTAGTAGCCGTAAAGTCCAATTTCGCAGAGCAGGGACAATTCAGTATCAATGGCCAGCGCGCTAACTCCAACTATTACACTGTCGACGGCGTAAGCGCGAACTTCGGCATTAATGCGGGCGGCGGTGCGGGACAGGCTGGAGCGGGTGAGCTACCGGCCTTGAACGCCAGCGGCGGTTTCAGCAATCTAGTTTCGGTCGATGCGCTGCAGGAGTTCAACATTCAAACGTCAACCTATGCACCTGAGTTCGGACGAGGTGTGGGTGGTCAGATCTCCTTACTAACGCGTTCGGGAACCAATCAGTATCACGGTTCGATCTTCGATTACCTGCGGAACGATGTACTGGATGCGACCGACTGGTTTGTGAATGCCAGACGGTTAAAGAAGCCGGCGCTCCGCCAGAACGATTTTGGAGGCGTCTTCGGCGGACCAATCAGAATTCCCGGCTTCTACAACGGTCACGACAAGACGTTTTTTTTCTTCTCTTATGAAGGGCTGCGTCTGCGACAGCCGCTTTCTGCCGTTACGCTGGTGCCGTCAACCAGTTTGCGGCAGGTCGCACCAGCATCGGTGAAACCGTTTCTGGACGCATTTTCTCTTCCCAACGGAGTCGATCAGGGCAACGGTCTCGCAGTCGCGGTGGCAAGTTATTCGGATCCAACGACGGCAGATGCCACAAGCATCAGGGTCGATCATCAAATGAGGAAGGGAAGTCTCTTTGGAAGATATAACTACGCTCCCTCCCGGAGTATTGCACGGCTCGGAAATGGTCAGCTCAACAATCCGAGGAGCGCTTTCTTTAGGACGCACACGTTTACGGTAGGCACGACGTGGATATTCAACTCAAGAATGAGTAATGAGTTCCGTATAAACTACAGCCACCAAGATGCGGGTACGGTCTTGACTTTGGATAGTTTCGGCGGCGCTGTGCCGATCACAACGGCCGTGATTCCCTCGGGAGTACCGCCGGATGATACGTTTTTCAGCGTGACGGTCATTAATTCGACTATAACAATTGGCCGAAACGGCGAAGGGGTACAGCGGCAGCTAAATACGCTCGACAATGTCTCGATGGTAGCGGGCAATCACTCGCTAAAATTCGGCATCGACTTCCGGTTGCTGAACCCGAGTAGACTGCAGCGATCGGCCGATCTCGCCTATACGTTTCCAACGATAGGTTCGATTGGGAGCAACTCAGTTACGCCTACAATCAACATGTCCATTCTTGCCCGCAGGTCGCGGGTGGACTACGCATCCAGGAACTACTCGGCGTTCGCTCAGGACAACTGGAGGGCTACATCGAGACTGATGTTGACCTACGGCCTGCGCTATGACGTCAATCCTGCTCCTTATGGGCGCAACGATACCGTTTTCTTGGCGCCGACGCAGACAGATAATCCGGTTACTCTTGCATTTGCGCCTGTGGGCACCCCACTTTGGGAGACGGACAAGAAGAATTTTGCCCCGCGCTTTGGTGCTGCCTATCGATTGACCTCCGCGGGGTCGACGGTAGTGAGAGGCGGCTTCGGTGTTTTCTATGATCTTCCCGCCGGCGCAATCTCGAATGTGTCAAGCAATCCACCTAGCGTTGCAGGTGGTCCTACGGTCAACGGCGTAGCATTCCCGCCGAACAGTGCGAGCATCATACTTCCGCAACTGTCTCTTACGGGACCTTTCGGATCCGTACTGGTGGCGGATCGCAATCTTAAGTCTCCGTATACTTTGCAATGGAATGCTGCAGCGGAGCATCTGTTTAAAGGCAATCAGATCCTTACCCTCTCCTACATCGGATCGTCGGGCCATCGACTGATTCGCCAGGAGCGGTACCCTAGGGCGAACGTAAATTTCCCGAACCTGCTAATCAATCGGAGTAACGCCGAATCCAGCTACAATGCATTGCAGGCGCAGTATCAGCGCAGGTTGTCGCGTGTCTTCCAAGCATTGGCCTCTTACACTTGGTCACACTCCATCGACACTGCATCGAACGATTCAACGGCATTGCCGGCATCGACCAATATCAATCTCGCACAGGAGCGGGCGGCGTCAGACTTCGACGTACGCCACAGCTTCTCGGGAGCTTTGACGTATGACATTCCGAGTTGCGGCTCTTCGGTTACTAAGGCGATATTCGGTCACTGGTCGGCAGACCTAGTCTTTACCGCGCGTTCAGCGACACCGGTCGATGTGGTCTTCAGCAGGGACCTCGGTTTTGGAGCGTTCAGCTTCAGACCGGATCTCGTTCAAGGAATTCCGCTCTACCTTGATGATTCGACTGTTGGAGGTGGAAGAAGATTCAACAACAGTAATGTCACCGCGAGGCAGGTTGGTCCGTTTCTTGTGCCTAACGATCTACGTCAGGGAACCCTAGGTCGCAACGCGCTACGCGGCTTCTCAAACAATCAGTTGAATTTTGGTGTGCGGCGAAGAATCAGATTGACGGAACGGGTCGGAGCCCAGGTTCGCGCGGAACTCTTCAATATCTTCAATCATCCGAACTTTGCCGACCCCTCGGGATCGCTCGGCTCGGTGAACGCTGTGAACGGTAGTTTGACCTTCTCCAGCGCGACTTTCGGGGTGTCGCCTTCGATGCTGAATACGGGACTCGGTACCGGGGGCCAGGTCGGAGGTTTCAATCCTCTCTACGGAGTAGGCGGTCCCCGCTCTATTCAGTTGTCGCTGAAGATTGAGTTTTAAAGTCTCAGGAGTTTCAAGGGCCGACGCGGCGCAGGGATGGAGGTGCGTCTGCCTTGGAGAAATTGTGATAAACGTTTTACTCAGCCCGCCCATTAGACCTTAAATAAGAGCTTAGGAGAGTGAATGAGAGCGCGTAGCTTTGCCTGGTTACTGTTGATATTACTTCCGGTTTCGTCGTACGGACAGAACGGTCCACTGAGGCCCATCGATCTGCTCTCCTGGAAAAGGATAGAGGCGGTCGAGCTGTCGCCTGACGGAAGCGAGGTGATCTTCACTACAAGAGAGCCCGATTGGAAACAGAACCGTTACTTTAAAACCGTATGGGTTATGCCGACGGACGGCAGCGGCAAACCTATGCCGCTTACGAGTGCGGACCAGATCGATCCTCGCATTAAGAACAGCGCCGATGGTGCCCAATGGTCTCCTGATGGAAGCCACATAGCATTTCTCTCATCACGTGGAGGAACGCCTCAGATCTGGGTCATGGGCAAGCGAGGTGGTACGGCAAAAAAGGTAACGAATTCTCCGAGCGGCGTCCAGGGATTCAAGTGGTCACCCAACAACAGACAGGTCGCTTTCACTGCGCTTAGCCAGAGCAAAGGAGCATTCGAGGCGCAGAGAGATAAGGACGCCGGCCTAGTAATAAACAAATGGGACTTTCATATTTATAAGCTTCTCAGCAATTCCATCTTTCTGAATCGCGACAGGCCTGTAGAACTCTGGTTGGTCAATATAGACAGCATGCAAAACAAGAAAGTCGATTTCGAAGGGTCGGTTGGAGAGTTCGCATGGTCACCAGACGGGCAATGTATTGCTTTTATAGGTTTTTCCGATCAGGATAATTTGTACCGATTAAGGGGCAGTGTGTTCATCTATTCGTCTTCAAACGGAAGGTCAGAGAAAATTTTGAACGGCAGCACTGTCACTATACCCACTTTTGACGACGCTACAGGATATTCATCGCCCGTGTGGTCACCTGACGGAAGCAGTCTTGCCCTCTATTTCACGAATTACTCGAAACGCTGGCAGGCCAAACCCGAACTCGGAATCTATCGCTTTACCGAATCACGTTTTGTTCCCATTCCTCGAGCGGACCGTCTAGTGCTCCATGGATCTAGCCTGAAGTGGATAGAAAGCAGCCGGTTGTTGCTCGAGAACACTTCAAGAGGCAGTCGGCAGATGTTCTGGATGTCTCTGTCGAACGCGGAATTGACTCCTATCGGCGAACATAAAGGAAGCGAGCAGCACTCCAGTTTTTCACGCGACGGTAAGACGGTCGCTTTCGTTCGTGCCTCTCCCACGGAGCCGCCGGAAGTTTTCGTAGCACGCGCACCGTTCATTTCGTCTACACAGTTGACGTCGTTCAATTCTGGTCTTCGAGACGCGGGACTTCCGACGTTTGAGCGTGTTCATTGGAAGTCGACAGATGGAGCTGAGGTGGAAGGTTGGCTTGCAAAGCCTGCAGGATTTCAGGCCGGTAAAAAATATCCGCTTATAGTAATGGTGCACGGCGGCCCGGGCGGCCCGGTTCCTGACGACTTTGAAATGTTTTCCGAGTGGCCGTATCCATATCGTGTGGCTGCGATGCATGGATATGTAATTCTGTTTCCGAACTATCGCGGAACAGGATCATATTCAACAGCTTTCAGTACGCCTCGGGACGTCGCGGCGGAGCCGGTAGAGGATATCTTAACCGGTATTAATAATCTTGTTTTGAAGGGCTTTATCGACGAAACCAGGATCGGGATCACCGGACACAGTCACGGCGGATGGCTTGGGCCCCTGGTTCTCGTGACGCGTCCGAAGCTTTTTCGCGCTGCCTCTTTTGCGGAGGGATCTGCCGATGTGATCTCGAATTACGGCCAACAGGCCGGCTTCTTGAACCTTATTACTCATGACTATTATGAATTGGGTTCTCCTACTGCTTCGCTCGAAAGAAACATAAAGATATCGCCAATATTTCATGTGGCCGGTTTAACTACGCCGGTGTTGCTGGAGTTCGGTGAGCAGAGTCTCGCGGCGCAGGGAATGGAGTTCCAAACCGCACTATGGCGATGCGGTGTACCGAATGAGTTTATTATCTACCCCAAGACCGGACACAATTTCTCCCGCCCTGCGCAGGAGGCTGAATCGATGGAAAGGAACCTCGACTGGTTCGACTATTGGATGTTAGGTAAGAGAGATCCAACTCCTGAAAAACAGGAACAGTACAAGCGCTGGGAGCGAATGGTGTCCGAAATGAAGGACATGAGGGAAACTCATCCGTGTCAGGAGTCGGCGACGAACAAAAAACTCCCTTGAAGACAAGAGCAGTCAAACCCTTGCTAGTTTAGCCGCAGTCTAGCAATGGTCGACAACTAGATTTCCTGTTGGTAACAAGCCGTGACGCCCACACAAGCCGCGGCGAGGTATACGAGGGATCAAGGTTCCCACGACAGTCTCACCATTCCCAAGAACACACACAATTTCTAAAATTTAGCGGTTATCAGTGTGAGGTTGAGTCAGTCTCGGCGTCATATAAATGTAACATGCTCAAAACTCTCGTCAGACAGCCAGATCACGAAGAGGCGTTTCTGCAGCGCTACACACGTTTGCGTTCGTGGGCGCGCCGGCTCGTCCAAAACGATCCGCAACAAGCAGAGGATCTGCTGCATGACGTGTTTCTGCAATTTACTGTAAGTCATCCCGATCTCAGCACAATAGAAAACCTCGATGCTTATTTGCACACAATGCTGCGCAATATGCATCTGTCGCAGTTGCGCCAGCTCGCGCGAGTCTCTGCCGGCACGCGTTCGCTCATCGATTATGAATCTGCGAGGGCTGGTCTGGAAACGCTGAAGCGTGAAGCTGAAGCGCAGGCGTGCGATGAATTGCGTCGCATCTGCCAGTACGCCTTGCTACGGAAGAGTACTTCGAAGATTGCCAGCGTACTGATCCTGCGATTCTTCCATGGCTACTACCCGGTGGAGATTGCTCGCATTATTCGCAAGAGTCCAGGCGCGGTCGATCAGGCACTCAGTCGCGCGCGCGCCGAGGCGAGAGCATTTCTTTCCGATCCCAATTCACTTGCCTTCATCACTTCCACCACTGAATCGTCCAGAGTAAATGCGGAACACGCCGATATTCCGACAGAAGATCTACTGCTTGAGCTGCAAGCATTAATTTTCGCGTCAGCAAGTGGGGATTGTTTTGCTGAGGATGAACTCCGAGCTGGAAATGGCGAGGTTAGCAGTCAGTGGCTCGCGCACGTCGTGAGTTGCCGGAGTTGTTTGGATCGGGTCAACGAGATTTTGGGGCTGCCGCTAATGTCTACTCGCTATCCCACTAACACATTAACTAAGGACAAGAAGGACAAGCGCAAATCAGATGGTGGCCCGGAGGGAGGGGCAGGAACAGGAGCTGGACCAGGTGGCGGGGATGGTGATGACTTTCTCTCGAACCATCGGCGTCGCGTAAAGGAGTTGCTGGATCATCGTCCACAGCAACTTCGCGTTGCGGTGAATGGTTTCATACTTGGCACCCAGAGCGTGACTTCGGAATTGAGCAATCAGGCACTCAGCGTGAGCCTCGAAGAGCGTATCAGGTTTATCGAGGTTTTCAGCGAGCGTGAAGTGCGGTTGCTCTTCTGTGGTGTTGAACCGCCGCCGGATGGCCCAGCAGAATATCAGCAACGGGTGGAGTTAAGTGATGGCCGCCGCTTGGAGTTAAGTGTTGATTTTGCGGAAAGCCGGCCGCAGGTGAATGTCACATACAGCGATCCTGGTCTGCTCACGGCCGCTCAAAGCGAAACTTCTGATCAGGTTCTAAAGTCTCAGCAACCAGAAGCTGAACCGGTAGTGTACGATAGGCTGTCAGCCCGTCTTACGGAAAACCCAGCGCCTCATGTACTAACAAAAGTCCTGAATGCGTTCCGCGTCGGCTCAGGCTTGTGGTTGCGTCCTGCAACGGTGACGTTGCTCGTCGCCCTGCTTTGCCTGGCTGTATTGGTTTTCGTTTACCGCCGTGGGCCAACGCCTGCTTTGTCGGTTTCTGAGTTGCTCCATCGGGCCGCGATCGCTGAAGACGCTTCCACCAGCAGCAAAGAACAGGTCGTACACAGAACATTACGACTCGAAGAGCGGACCACCGCCGGCGATTTAGTTGCGAGCCGGCGCATCGAGATTTGGCAAGGCGCCGAGCGCGGTGTGGTTGCGCGCCGTCTGTACGACGAACATGGCGCTCTCGTGGCCGGCGACTGGAGACGATCGGATGGTGTCCAAACGATCTATCACCACGGCAAACAGCCTCAGATTGCACTAGGCAATCGACAATCAGCAATCGCCAACGACAATGTCTGGTTACTTTCACCTTCCGCAAAAGACTTCGCCTTATTAATAGGCGATAGGGGCGAGTCAGGCGTAAATGGCGGAAGCGGTGGCGCCGAGTCTGCAGTCAGAGCGGGGAGTGGTACCGACCGGGTCGCCTTCACAGGCCTCCGCGTCCAGGAGCGCGGCAACGCCTTCGTAATCTCAGCTCAACGTCCAGCGGCT
>DATDFV010000017.1:0-14656 GCA_036522415.1 Pyrinomonadaceae bacterium
TCTCCAAAAAATCGTATTGCTGAAACAACTTCTTGACTCTCTTTTGTGGCGTCGATATTCTTCGGCGCACAACTGGCAATCACGAAGAGTAAGAGCGGTTACTCCGCGCTGACTTTGGTCCGTCCGAAAAGGTTTGGGCCAACCCGCAAAACGCGCGCTTGACGGCCAGCTAATAACAGCGGTCTCCCTGCAACAAAAGACGCTTGGTTAGAAGCCTCAGTGGTTTCGTGCTCAGCGTCGTATCAACACGGTCTACCTATAAGGAGTACTCAACAATGCGACGCCACTCTGAACTCTTCGCTCTTGCTCTGCTCGCACTGCTCGCGATGATGACGCTCATACTAACGGGTTGTCAGCAGGGACAATCTGTTGCAGCTAATAGTGCCGGCAATAAAACTGGAAAAATCGCAGTGACCACCTCTTCCGAAGAAGCCCGCAAGGAGTATCTGGCTGGGCGTGATCTCCAGGAGAAACTTCGAATTACTGACTCAATCCAACACTTCGACAAAGCGATTTCACTTGACCCAAATTTTGCGCTGGCTGAACTCAATCGCGCGAACGTTTCTCCTACTGCGAAGGAGTTCTTCGATCATCTTAAGAAGGCAGTAACTCTTTCCGAGAAAGCCTCTGACGGCGAGCGTATGTTGATTCAAGCTACCGAGGCAGGTGCAAACGGGAATCAGACCAAGCAACGAGAAACATTAGAGCGACTTGTTGCGACCTATCCGAATGACGAACGCGCTCACTTCAATCTCGGTGGCTACTACTTCGGCCAGCAGGACTACAAACAGGCCATTGCCCACTATAAGAAAGCCACGGATCTCGATCCAACTTACTCAACCGCATTCAACATTCTCGGCTACGCGTACCGCCAGGATGAAAACTATACTGAGGCAGAAAACGCTTTCAAGAAATACATCGAACTGATCCCAAATGATCCGAACCCTTACGATTCGTATGCCGAATTGCTTTTGAAGATGGGTCGCTTCGACGAGGCAATCACGCAATACAACAAGGCCCTTGCTATCGATTCGAACTTCCTCAATTCACATTTTGGAATTGCCGCTGCTTTGACCTACGAAGGCAAACCAACTGAAGCTCTCGCCGAGTTGCAGAAGATGACAGATAAGGCACGCAGCGATGGTGAACGTCGCACGGCATTGTTCGGTCAAATGGTCGTCGCCGCTGATACCGGCAAACTGGACCAGGCATTAGCCGAGGTTCAAAAACAATATGACCTTGGTCAAAAGACAAACGATACGCCGGCCATGGCGGGCGATCTGCAATTAAAAGGGAACGTGCTGCTCGAGATGGGCAAGTTTGCCGATGCTAAGCAAGCTTACGAACAAGGTCTGAAGATGACGCTCGACTCAAGTCAGTCGAAAGAAATAAAGGACAATGCTGCGCTGTTTCACCACTTTAACCTCGCTCGCATTGCAATCGAGCAAAAGGACCTTGCAACCGCGAAAAAAGAGACGGACGAGTTTCGTAAAGGCGCTGACCTGGCGAAGAATTCCAACTTGATCAAACAAGCGCACGAGCTTGCCGGCAGAATAGCTCTGCAGGAGAAGAACTACGACGCAGCGATTAGCGAGCTTGCTCAGAGCAACCAGCAGAATCCTGCTGTTCTTTACCTGACGGGTGAGGCGTACCAGGCAAAGGGTGACGCAGCAAAAGCGAAGGATTCTTTTACGAAAGCAGCGAAGTTCAATTCACTACCTGCATTGAACTACGCCTTCATTCGTGCGAAAGCAGAGAAGGCAATCGCGACGTAAGTACGACAGGCTGTTAGCTTGTGTAGTGCTTGATGTCCGATATGCGTCTGTCTTGTCGAGACTTAACAAAGAGGCCCTCTCATTCAACAGCAAGACATGGGGTTCTGTTGAATAAGAGGGCCTCTTTGTTAAGTCACGACAAGCTAAAGCATATCGGACATTTGGTTAGTTGATCGTGAACCTCAATATGCTATCCAGGATCGTTCCCAAAATGCTGTAACCACCATTTGAGTAGCTGCCGTATTGATAGCGGCCGTAGTAACCGTCCTCATATCCACGACGAAAGCCTTCCCGGAAGTAATACTGGTACTCGCTCAGATCCACGTAGTAACTATCGTAACCGTAGCTGGCGTCCTGATACGCGTCGTCTTGAGGATTGAAGCCCCAGCCGTCCTGACGATCAGCCTGCCCGGCGTAGAACCCTTCCTGATAACCATCGTTGATTGCTCGCCGGAGCATCTCCGCACCATACTGGCTCGTGTAGTAATACGATGAGCCGCGATAATAGCGATAGTTGTTGTTGAAGTAATCGTTGTTATAGCGCCATTGCTGCAGTCGCAACTGATCTTGGCGAAGTCTTTCGAAGTAGCGCTGCTGGAAACGAAGCTGCGATAACCGTCTTTGTTGCTCGAGGTTGCGCTGCCAGGCAAAATGCTGACGACGTTGCTCTAGCTCGCGATAACGGTCTACGCGTCTCTGCTGGTCCTGCTGCCATCGACGTTGCCAGTCCTGACGATTGGAGTCGCCGCGATCACGATTCTGATTTCGGTTCCAATCGCCGCGATCGCGATTCTGCTGCTGTCGCTGCCACTGTTCCTGCTGTTGCTGCTGCTGTTGTTGATTTCGTAATCGTTCCTGTTCGCGCCAGCGGTCATCATTGTTCCTTTGTTGGTTGTCGCGTTGCCAGCGTTGCTGATCAACTCGCTGCTGTTCGTCGCGACGCTGCTGCTCAGCTCGACGTTGTAACTCCTGCTGCTGACGCTGCTGTTCAAAGCGCTGTTGCGACTGGCGCTCCTGGTCCTGTCGCTGTTGCTGCCAGCGTTGGTCGCGTTCCTGGGACTGTCGTTGCTGATCCTGGCGCTGCTGCTCCCAACGCTGCTGTTGTTCCTGATTTCGTCTTTGCTGGTCGTCGCGTCGTTGTTCCCAGCGTTGCTGCTGTTGTGCTTGATTCTGACTGCGACGATCCGCTTGTTGTGACTGCTGCGCTGCTTGTTGTGACTGCTGCGCCTGTTGGCGAGATTCTCGCGAGGCTTGCCGCTCCTGTTGGCGCTGCTCACGTTGCGTTTGATTCTCCTGGCTGCGCTCTTCTCCACGGCCGCGACGTCCTTGAGCACTAGCAAGTCCGGTCGCGGTCAAGAGCGAGGCCGTGAGAGTTGCGGTTACCGCAAACCGTTTTACAACACTTCCCTTCATTCGATTTTCCTTCCCTTCCAATTGATCATCATGGGGAGACACGAGAGACACTCTCCAATTTGGCAAGCACCGTTCCGCTCGAAATAGCGAGCGATATACGCCCACAAGACCGTTTTCCTGCACCTATTTAAGTCACTCCTAAACGATATGGGATATCTCGTCCTGGGACCGCAGGCGTCCCCGCCTGCATCCATAAATTCCACGTACCTGATTTGGACGCGAGGCAGGCGAGGACGCCTGCGGTCCCAGGACGATGCCTCCTTTTTCTTGTCGTAACCTGATAATTGGATGGTGATCGGATTACGACTTTGTTCTTCCTCGTTCACCCAACCTCAAGTGTCACAGAGGGCATGATGATTGCCAAATTCTTGTTGAAAAATGGGAATTGGAATTCAAGCCCTGAAACGAACTTATGGGAGGAGTTATGGCTAACGTAAATCTCAACAATCTCAAGGTCTGGCCCCACCTCACGATCGTGGCAGTGATCGTTGCTCTAGTCGCTGGCGTGGGAGTCGGCTGGTGGGTAAGACACGAACAGACAGCATCGGCAAAAGAGTTACCGAATGCAGCCCGTATTCAAAGAGTGGATGGACAAGTCTTACTTAACAACAGCGGTGCTAACACTGCGCCAACAGATCAGAACTGGCTCGCGGCCACGGTCAATCAACCATTCACGGTGGGAGATCGAATCTACACTCGTGACAACGCACATGCGAGTCTTGCATTTACCGGACGAAACTTCGCGCGATTAAACCCGAACACGTCTCTTGACATTCTTTCGCTGGCAGACCAGCGAACACAACTTGCGCTGCGTGACGGGTCCGCGGTTTTCGACGTTGGTTATCTGCAGCCCGGCGATCTCTTCGAAGTCGCAACGCCGTATGGGGCTGTTGATCTTCAGCAGCCTGGTCTTTACGACATTGGAATCAACAATGGAAACGTACTCGTCTCAGTATTGAGTGGTCTGGCGCAAGTCGTTGGTTTGGGAGGAAGTGGCCAAATCAGTAAGGGTGAAATGTTGACGCTCTTAGGTCAATCGGCGTCCAACGTTGTGCTATCACAAATTGATCGGCGCAACGCGGGTTATCTTGTCGACGACTACTACGCTTATCAATATCCGAGATATTACGACGGTCGCTATCGCGATTACGACGTCTACTTAAATGACCCCTACTATTTTGATCCATATCGACGAACATCGAGCTATCAGTATGTGAACTCTTATATTCCCGGGATTTCTGATCTCGATTACTACGGTGACTGGCGGAATCTGAACGGCTATGGCTATGCATGGTGCCCTCGCGTTGACTCAGGATGGGCACCGTATCAGCAAGGGTATTGGCTTACTGATTACCCGTATGGCCCAACATGGGTTTCGGACGAACCGTGGGGATACGCCCCATATCACTATGGTCGCTGGGCGAATGTTAGTAATCAGTGGTATTGGGTCCCCGACAATGTGAATACATATCCGCTTTATTCGCCGGCGCTCGTTGCGTTCCTGCCGTTTGCGCAAAATGATATCGGCTGGGTTCCTCTGGCGCCCGGAGATCCGTACGCACCGCGGTATTACTACAACGATTGGCAACCGTACTACCTGACGCGAACACAGGTGGTGCAACAGCAGGTCGCAAACCTATACGTTCCAAACGCAGTCAGTGTTGTTTCGGTCGACGACTTCGATCGAGGCTTCGATTGGCGCCGAGAACGGAGGGCCGATCGACAGATGTTGGCTAACGTAAGACCAGTCCTCGATCCATTGACTCTCACGCCACTGCGCAATGCTGTCGTTCATTCGGCGTGGGGACGAGGCAAGATCGACTTGCCTCCAGGAATCGCAAAGAAGCTGCAGGATACGACGGTGGTCACCAGCACAACGCCTGTTGCGCCGCCATTCCGCAGAGACCTGGCGAGTACAATGCGCGTTGAAGAGGTGAACAACAGATCGCGCAATAACAAGTTCAATGTCAGAGACGAACGGGGGCGAGGCACAGAACAAGTTGGACAGGCGCCGGCCCAGGTTCCAGCTCCAGCACAACAGCCAAATAACGAAGCAGCTCGTGGGCGTTTTGGCCAGGGTCAACAGCGCATCCAGAATACTCCGCGAGCATTGCCAAACGTTCAGGCTGATCGTGCGGCGAGGGGCTTGATGCAACCTCGTGGTGAACGAGTCGCTCAACCCGCACAACCGCGTGGTCGGCCTCAAATAGAGCGACCGCAAACTCCGTCAATGCGAAGAGAGCCTGGAAATATGCGAGTTGTTAGACCGTCTGCTCCGGTTAATCGAGCGCCAGTGGCTGAACCACGCATGAGGGAACAACGAGGTCGTGCCATGCGGCCTTCGCAACCGATCCCGCAAGCGCAACCGAGGGCGATGGAACAGCCTCGCAATTTAGGCAACGGCCGAGGTCGACCCGCCAATCGGCCATCGCAACCGGTTCAGCAGGTGCAGCCGAGAGCGATGGAGCAGCCAAGGCCTGTACGGCAACCGTCGCGACCGGTTCAGCAGGTGCAACCGAGGGCGATGGAGCAACCGCACAATCCAGGAAACGGACGCGGTCAACAGCGTCAACCTACGCCGCCACCTGCACAAGCACGTCCAAATCCAGGGAACCCTGGGCACGGACAAGGTGCGGCCCGCGGTCAGGAGCAACAGAAGAAAGGCGGACCTCCGCAAAGTCAACCCAGTGGAGGGAAGGGCAAACCCAAGAAGCCGTAGCCAGCATTGAACCAGCTGGAATCGAACAAGTACGGAAGGGTGGTTTACCCCCGCTCTTTTCCCGATCTAACTCATCGGGAAAAGCGGGGGTAAACCACCCTTCTTACTTGTTCGATTCTAGTTACTTGTTCGATTCTAGTTAGTGCCTCTTCAGTCTATTTTCCGCTCAAGCGAAACGCCGCGAATCGCGGCAGCTAATTCATTCTGCAGGCGTGCGCGTTCCTCCATTATCTTCTTGCGCTCTGCTTCCAACCGCTCGAGCGAATTCTCCTGCTCATTGGCCTTGGAAACATACCGCGCTATCAACTGCTTCGCTTCGGCCGTAGACGTAAGTGTCTTGATGTTCTCACGCAGACGTTGTTGGTCCTGCGCTATCGCAGTCGAGTCTCTATTGTTTTCCTGAAGTTGTTCCTCAGCTCTGACCAGCTGCGCTTTCAGGTCAATAATCCTTTCGAGCACATGGCGTGTTTGTTCGTCGATGTATCGACGAGAAATGAATAGGTCCAATTGTCCGCGGTTGAAATCTGCAAGGGAAAAGGAATCGTATTGTTCTTTGCGTTCGACAACTGGAAACTCAACTTTCTGGTGAGCAGCGACGCTAACGCGAAAACGATAATGTGTCGCTGTTTTATCCGCCGGCTTCGGAGTTTCATCTGATAACGCCCAATAGTCATTTTGTGAAATCGGATGTTCCAGATAAACCGTTCGGGGTTGATCGGTTTGATTGATGATCGTGTAAGTCTTCTTGCGAATGTTGAAGTAGTACGCAGCAGCAACTCCATTGTGGATTTTCACCATGTAAGTCGGACGCTGGTCTTCTTCTTCCTGCGTATTAACAAGCGTGCCGAGGTCGAGTGCAAACGAGATTAGGCGCTCCTCGGAGGGTTTTAGCCGCTGCATCAGCGCCTCACCAGCGTAAGCATCACCATCAATCACTGTTAGTGAACCGTCATCTAGAGTCAGTGTCGACGTATTCTTCAGCAGCATGCCACTCATGGGACGATTCGACGGACTCTGCTCGTTAAAGATCGAAACCCGTTCGCCTTCCATGCGAGTTTGCAGAATGGGAATCAATGCCGATCGATCGCGAGGAACTGTGACCGGTTGTTCGATTCTATATTCGAACAGATCACCAACTTCGCTGGCGCTCGTCTTTGCTTCAACTCCTGATTGGCCACCGGTCATGACCTCCGAGACTGTCGCTCGTCTAGGTACTATGCCCGGTGTGAGTGCTAAGAGGCTGCTAACGCCGCGTCCATTTACCGGCAAGTCCTGAAGACTTCGCAGAGTGAAATTACCGACATTACCGCCAACTGTTGCGCTTTCTCCATCAATTGTTACTGCTTCCTGGACACTTCCTACCTGCAAGCCAACATCAAAACTCGTTCGCACACCGGGCTTAACATTCAATGCTGTTACGCGAGTCTCTTTAAAACCGGCAGCAGATACTTTTACGGTGTAGGTACCAGGAGGTAAGTCATTCACAGAATACGCTCCATCGCCGTTGGCCGTGATTTCGAAGCTTTGACTGGAAGTATTATTTGTGACAACGACTCGGGCGCCGGCGACGCGAGCGCCATTGGGATCATTAACAAAACCGTTTAGGGAACCCGTCCCGGTTGCACCAATCTCTCCCGGCTCGTACGTCTGAGGCTTCATATTTAGATCTTTTTCCAAGGGAACAATCGGACGATACCGGTAAACCGGATTCTGAATTTGTTGAATGAACGACACCGGCGTTCCCGAAACGAGTGACAACTGAATACCGTTCCAATCCTCTTCACTGATGTTGTCGACGATCGCCCAACCCTGGAAGAAAGGTTTCCCCTTCCGATCAAGGACTACTCGATAAGTTGTTTTCCAGATCGGCGCCGCGATTGTGTAGCTGACAACCATTTCCCGCTGACCGACGCCATCCGAAGTCACAACAATCGTTTTCGCATCGCGACGACGCGCAGAGGCAGCAGCGTGCGCAAACTCCGTGAGATCGCGGCGCGAACCTTCGTCAGCTAACTGTATCGAACGAACCTCTGCTAAATCGAAGCCCGATACTTCGCCGTTGTCAGACGCGATGACCAACTTATGTGTGGTGACAGGAGGCTTCGTAGCATCAATCTGGGAGGTCTTGGCCTCGACCGTAAGTATCGATCCCGCAACCGTTCGACTCGCAGTACTGACAACAACCCGCGCTCCTTGTAACTGGCTTAGCACACCAGCCAGCCCACCGCCGTTGTTTCCATCAGTAGCAGCCGAAATCGCAAAGGGAATCTCGGACAACCTGCTCGAAGGGGGCGCCGATGAGTTGTAACTGACAGCACCCACGCGACCCTTCCCGAGATCGAGGACCACCATAGATTTGAGCACGTCATCAACTTGTGATTGTTTGAACGATAAACTGACCTCGGCGTGATTGTTCACCAGTCCGCGACGCTCGACGTAAGCGACGCCGTTGCTGTAAAGGATGACGCGTCTTATCGGAAGCAAGTTCTCCGTACTGCGTGTTTCAGTTTGAGTTTCACTGACAGCAGGCTTCCTTGAGAGTGGTTGACGACGTCGAGTGTTTTGAGCGATTACGAGTGAATTGCAGACGAATAGACAGATCGCTGCCCAGAGCAACGCGTGCTTCATGATGGACTCCTTTGTCAGATAGAGATGAGTGTCAGGTAGACAACTCGCCGGGGAGACTGGTTGGTACTGTGGCTATAGATGCAGTTCGAACGCTTATAGTTGACTCGCTCCCGTACGACAGGCTGTTAGCCTGTCGAGGATCGCGTTCGCTGCACACGACAGGCTGACAGCCTGTCGTACCGGATGTCATGACGAACTATCAAGCTTAAGCTTCTTCAGCAGCGCTGCGAATCGCGGGTCGGAATGAAGCGATTGAAATTTAGGCTCAACCTTGATCCAGGGCATCCATGCCGACTTCAATTGGTAAGCCTGCTCAAGTGCTGTAAGCGCTTCATCTTTTTCTCCGAGCGCGACGAGTATGAAAGCTAGCGGATAAGGATCAATAAACTCTTTTGGAGATCGACTACGCAATTCAGCAAGAATCTTTTTAGCCTCAGCAGAGTTTCCCATTGCTGCGTAATCAAAACCACTTTCTGCAAGTACTGACGGCAGCCTTCCCCAGATTGACGCTGTTTTCTCAACTTCCTGGAGCGCATCACCATAGTGGCGGGTCTGGCCAAGCGAACGCGCAAGATTGTAATGAGCTAAACCATTACCAGGCTCCATCTCATTCATCTGCCGGCTCAATTCGATCGATTGTTCAAAACGTCCAGCATAGTATGAGGCACAACCCAACTCAGCGCTTACGCCCACTGACAACGGATTCCGATCCAGGACTCGACGTATCAACGCAATAGCTTGATCTGGTTGTTCCGACGTTTCCAGTGAGTGAAGATAGCAGGTGTTGACTTCGATCGATTTCGCATCGAGCTCTAGTGCCCTGTTTAGTTCCTGCTTCGCTTTTTCCCAGTCCCACTCGTAGAAATACGCTACTGCTCCACGTGAGTAGTGTGCTTCACCTAGTTCGTTGTCGAGGCTGAGCGCTTTTTCTGCGTTGAGTTGCGCTTTGGGCATCACATCGTTTGGATCAGCCCAGTCGACAGCCATCATGATGTAAGCGTCTGCGATTCCGGAGTATGCGAGAGCGTACTTTGAATCTTTTGCTATCGCCGCTTCAAAGTACTTAATAGCTTTGAACAGATCTTTGTCACTGGCAAAGTTGTTCAGAAAATATCTGCCTTGTAGATAGAGCTGATAGGCTTCAACGTTTTCCGTGTACCTATGCGCCACGAGTCTCTCAGACTCACCAGTCAATTTAAGCTTTAAACCTGAAGCGACGTTACGAGCGATCTCATCCTGCAATGCGAAGAGATCTCCAAGTGAATGCTCCTCGCTGTCGCTGACCCAAATCACTTTGCCATCGCGAACGTTCACAAGTCGCACTGAAACCCGTACCGACTGATCAAGCTTACGAACCGTACCTTCCAGAACGGCGGCCACTCCTAACTGATTGCCAAGACTCTTCAGGTCGATGTCCTTGTTTTTGAAACGGAAGACGGAACTTCGAGATTGAACACTTAGTCCAGGGATTCGCGAAAGCGATGTAATTAAACTCTCAGTTATGCCATCGCTGAAGTAATCCTCATTCGGGTTGCCGGTGAGATTTCGCAGCGGCAGCACGGCAATGGAATTAAAACTAGCGACCTCAGGTTGACCAGAACTTGCACGTCGCAGGTAATAGAAGGAGATACTTCCAATAGCCAGCAAAGCCAGCAATGTCAGCAGAGCAAGATTTCGAACTGCGGATTTGCGGTGTGCAGGTAAGTCCCGATAATGGTTAGCTGGAAGCTCGTCCTGTTCCTCCTCGTCTACCAGGATCGAAACTTCGCGAATGCGCTCGATTTCCGTTCCTACTGTCAGCTCCTGCGGTGCCGACACAATGGCTTCAAAGGGCCCGATGTAGCGATATCCGACCTTCTTTCTTGTCTCGATGTAGAGCGGGGTGGCAGGAGGATCGCCTAATTGAGTACGAATAGTGCTGATGCACTTGGTAAGGGTCTCTTCATAAACGTCGTTACCTTGCCAAAAGCGATCGAGCAACTCCTGGCGACTGATGTAACGCTCGCGATTCTGAACTAGATACAACAGAACTTGGAACGGCAGCTCCGGAAGATGGATGCTTTCGTCCGCTTTCGTGATCTGATACTTCTCTGAGTCGATCAAGAACGGACCGAGCGAGTATTTCGGTCTGGATTGCACCGTTCTTCAGCTACCTCCGCCTTTAAAACCTGATTTGAACACGTCCGTGATCTGATTTCGGGATCACTTCAGGATCATTTCGCGATTAGTTCAGGACTACTGGGCAACGTAGGTCTAAAGATGGTCAGGAAAAACGAGCAGATTCTAGCAACAAGGAATGGCGAAGAGAAGAACGATTCGAATTGTGGCTATCGAACGAACCAGAATTGTCGAAACGCCACCAATCGGTCACTGCCCCATTTGTTCGTCAGCTCGAGGTTTTTTGTCCGTAGGTCACGCGGCATCGCTTGGCTCCGAGACTGAATTCATCCTCTGGCGTCGCCTATCAGAAGGGACAGCGCACGGCATTCAAACGCCGAATGGCACCTTCTGGATCTGCCACGAGTCGCTGTTGCTGGATCCTCAAAAACCCGACTGACTTCCATTGAGAGGAGAACAATATGAAACGAGTACGACTTTTGTTCTTAACAACTCTATTGTTGGCGATCGCACTGAGCCTGAGTAGCTCGTCAATGCAAAGAGTTGCGGCCCAAGGCGCCTCAAGCACCACCGTTCCCGTATATACAACTCCCGACGGGTTCATACTGGGCGACGTAATAGACGGAGCTGAAGCACGCCTGGTTCGCAACTCCGCCGGTCTCACTACCAACGTCCATACATTCGCGGGGCCTGGAGCATATACAATGTGGTGGGTGGTTTTTAACCATCCCCAGGATTGTCAGACCTACATCTGTACTTACGACGAACCTGACCTCGTAATTGGCGCAACCGGTCATCCCGTAAGCGCCTCCGAACTTGCCAACTTTAGTGCGAGGCTAGGAGTGAACGGTCCGTACAACAACTTCATTCTCTATGAAGGACCGGATCCAACTTTGAGCAATCCTGCGGGAGCACTAATCACACTTGTCATTCGCTATCACGGGTCTGAGCTTGCAAGCGGAGGGTCAAAAGAATTTCGTAATTTTTTTGCAGGCTGTCCGGACGATGGTGCGCCATGTCAGGATCAACAGTTAGTCGTGTTCCCAGGCGACTGCAGCGGACTGTGTTTAGTCCCGTAGCGGTACGATGGGCTGTTAGCCTGTCGTGGTTGGGTTTACTCCGCCACAGGCTGACAGCCTCTCGTACAAACGATTTCGTAATTCCCGGAGGTCCCTCATGAACAACAATACTTCGAACACCGATAGGCGAACATTCCTTGGACAGATCAGTGCTGCGGGAGCTGCCTCGGTCGCCATCGGATTAGAGCCATTGTTTGGTACGCGCCAAGCCGAAGCTAGTGCCGTCCAAAGTTCAAATCAACGCGCAAACGAATGTGCGAAACTGCGACGTGATGCTGCGCAAACCGGTTTGCAGAACACGCCACCAAACTTGCAACACCCTGACAATGCTGACGAGACGCTTTACCCAGACAAGTTAGGTAGCTATTCAAAGGGTTTGCCGCACAACAATGACGGTACGGTGGTGTTGAGCGCCTACGAATCTCTCTTGCAGGCGATAAACAGTGGCCGGCCGGCAGACTTCGACGCAATCCCCCTGGGTGGAGATCGAAAACTGACAAATCCGCAATCGGGTCTTGCCTTCGATATGCAGGGTGCTGACGCTCACTCTCTGGTCCAACCACCAGCACCCGCATTCGCTAGTCGGGAACAAGCAGCTGAAATCTCCGAGAACTATTGGATGGCGTTATTGCGTGACATTCCGTATTCGCAGTACGGAGCGAATCCGATCGCACATGCGGCCGCGCATGATCTATCGCTTTACGGTTCAGACTTTAAAGGGGCAAAGAGTGGCGGCGCTGTTACAACGGGGACGTTATTTAGAGGTTTGACTCCGGGTGACAAAGCCGGCCCATATCTCTCTCAGTATTTTTATCAAGACTGCTATTTCGGCGCGAACAAACTTGAACAGCGAATCACGACCACAGTCGCCGGTGTCAACTATATGACGGACTTCGCTACGTGGCTTGGCGTTCAACGTGGAATTAGTCAAGGACCAGATGCATTCGATTCCATTCCACGTTACATCCGCAACGGTCGAGACGCTGGACAGTGGGTGCACGTTGACGTTCTTTTCCAGGCATACTTCCAGGCGTTCCTTGTGTTGGCGGTAGCCGGAGCGCCCTTCGATGAGGCAAATCCCTACGCAAATAACCCTACTCAAATCGGTTTCGGGACCTTTGGCGGTCCGCATATCGCAACGGTTCTATGTGAAGTCGCAACCAGGGCACTGAAGTCAGTCTGGTTTCAGAAGTGGTTCGTGCACCGGCGGCTGCGTCCCGAAGTTCATGCCGCACGAGTCGATCGAACTCTGAATCATGGAGCTGCTTATCCTGTTCATCCTGAGATCCTGTCTTCCCTAAGCACCTCTTCGCGACTAGGTGGATATATGCCGAGCGGCAACTCACTTCTGCCGATGGCTTTTCCCGAAGGCTCGCCAACACATCCCGCTTACGGTGCTGGTCATGCAACGGTTGCGGGGGCGTGCGCGACCATTCTGAAATGCTGGTTTAATGAGAGCACGAAACTTGTCGATATCGGCCTCAACCCGGTGGAACCAACCGCAGACGGCCTCGCTCTCGTTCCTTACATTGGACCCGATGCAGGTGAGTTAACTGTCGGTGGAGAACTAAACAAGATCGCTTCCAACGTTGCGCTGGCAAGAAATACCGCTGGAGTTCACTGGCGCTCAGACGGCAGCGAGTCACTGAAGTTGGGCGAGCAGGTCGCAATCAATCTTCTTAGGGAAGCTCGACCGTGTTACAACGAAGTCTTCAGTGGTTTCAGTTTGACGAAGTTTGATGGAAGCATTGTTACTGTTTGAGATCTTCAGAAGAACTTGGCTGCAGTCAGTACCACCTCGCGGTAGCGGGTGGGTATGCAGTCTATTGTCAATTGGTTTTGGACTACGCACCCACCCGCTACCGCGAGGTGGTACTGACTGCAGCCAAGTTCGCATCACCTGGTTTTCAACTCAACAACTGCCACTCCGCCCGGTGCAACGCGCACGTTCAAAGTATCGCGACCCGTTACACTGAGCGGCTTGTCCTCTGTCCATTCATTTGCACTTTGAATCTGCCGCCCACGAACGGAAATAGTCACATTCACATAAGCAGTACGATCTACCTGAGCCATCCCCTGCTGCGGCTTGTAAACACCATTGTTGTTCAAAAGCGTGACTACCCATCCCGAATCGTTACGATTAACTAAGTACTCGACATCACCTGAAACTTTGACCGGAGTTGTATCAACAAAGATGTGAGCAAGGAGGTGTGCAGCCAATGGAACGATTCGCTCATCCTCTCCCAGGAGGTCGGGCACGGCGCAAAAGATGACGTTTCCCTTCCCGACTCTGTTTGTTGTCACAAGTGGAGCTCCATCGGGAGCCGTAATCAGAGGCTGCGCGCCATTGAGCTCGACTTTCTCATAACGGAACAATTGTCCGCTGAGATCTTGTGATTCATCACCTGGCAAAAGGCAACGCGCTGTATCAGTCTCGACAGTTTCATTCGTTGAGCGCACACCAAGGAGTCCTTGTGGTACGCCGCTCGTCTGGGCTGCATTGAGAACAACTGTGCCGCCATTACGCACATATTCGGTCAGCTTTTGCACCCACTCGACAGACCATTCGATGCGTCCACCGATGACGATTGCGCGGTAGGCGGAGAGAACTGAGGGGGCGAGGGGTCGAGAGGGCGAGGGGGAGATGGGGCGAGAGGGAGAGGGGATGGGGCGAGTGGGCGAATGGGCGAGGGGGCGATGGGACGAATCGGTAAACGCTGGTTCACCCTCTCGCCCCTTCGCCGCTTCACCCTCTCGCCCCCCCGCCGCTTCGCCTCCTCGCCCTTCACCCAACTCACCCGGTCCGACATCTCGAATCCATTACGAGTGAAGCCGGCGATGGTATTGTCCCCCGCACTGAAAAAGCCTGAAACGTTGACTCCCTCAATAAAAGGCGCCTCGGGAATTCCTTGGTTCACTGTCAT
>DATDFV010000018.1:0-10599 GCA_036522415.1 Pyrinomonadaceae bacterium
TGCGCACCTACTTCATAGAATTCAGCTACCTCCTCGCTTCAGTCTTCTTCATCCTCGGACTGAAGGGAATGAGCCATCCCGAATCCGCGAAACGCGGGATGCACCTCGCCGAGATCGGCATGTTGATGGCCATCATTGGGACGTTGGTGCATCACGAGATTGTTTCCTTTACATGGATCATCACCGGGTTGGTAATCGGTTCTCTCGTTGGGCTCGCAATGGGTGTGTGGGTGCCCATGACTGCAATGCCTCAACGAACCGCGTTGTCGCACGCATTCGGAGCTTTCGCAGCGGCGCTCGTCGGAATCTCAGAGTTTTACAGGACATACGGTGGCGGCGGCCATCTGGAACGAATAACGATGAGCGCGCTGGGCTTTGAAGTAATGCTTGGGTCGCTGACGACAACCGGAAGTTTGCTTGCGTTTGCCAAACTTCAGGGATTAGTGCGCGGCACTCCGATGACTTACAGGGGCCAAAATATTTTCAACATGGCTCTGTTGACTATTACCGTCGGAATTTTCATTTATCTCGTCGTGGTACCAGGGTCGATGCCGTTGTTCTTTACGATGGTTGGACTCGCATTCGTCTTCGGATTGTTGTTAGTCATGCCGATCGGTTCGGCAGACATGCCGGTTGTTATGTCGCTGCTGAATTCGTACGCCGGTCTCGCTTCGGCCGCGACGGGATTTGTCCTCAATAACAAAGTCCTGATCATTGCCGGCACGCTGGACGGTTTCTCCGGGTTCATACTGTCGATCCTGATGTGCCGAGCGATGAATCGTTCAATGACAAATGTCTTGTTCGGTGCATTCGGAAGTGCTGCCACCGCTATTGGTGCGGGTACTCACGAAGGAACCATGCGCGAGGTCAGCATGGACGACGTCGCGACTCAGCTTGCTTACGCGCATAAAGTCGTGTTTGTTCCTGGTTACGGTTTGGCAACTGCGCAGGCTCAACATGCCGTGCGTGAACTGGCGGACGTCCTGGAAAAGCGGGGCGTTACCGTGAAGTACGGTATTCATCCTGTAGCGGGTCGGATGCCTGGTCACATGAACGTGTTGCTGGCTGAAGCAAATGTTCCATACTCGTCTCTTTACGAGTTAGAACAGATCAATCCAGAGTTTCCCACCACAGACGTTGCAGTTGTCGTTGGGGCTAACGACGTCGTGAATCCGGATGCACGTGAGAACCCGAGTAGCCCGATTGCGGGAATGCCGATTCTCGACGTTGACCGCTCCAAGTCAGTGATCGTTCTCAAGCGCGGACAGGGTAAAGGTTTCTCCGGACTCGAGAACCCTTTGTTTTTTAAACCCGTCACAGGCATGCTTTATGGCGACGCGAAAGATACGCTGACACGTCTCGTTCAGGCTGTACAGGAAGCGTAATCGTGCTTTGATCTTTGTACTTGGTACTTTGATTCTTGTACAAAGCACCAAGCACAAAGTTCAAAGAACAGTCTTTCAGGTGCCTTCATGCGAAGATTAGCAGTTACATGTGTGTTGACGAGTCTGCTCGTCATCACTTATCCAGCAACTCACGCCCAACGAACGGCCGAAAAACTTAAAAAGGCCGCCGCGGCTTCACCAGCGGCGCAACGCGGCATCGATACAATCGCGGCAGCGCAGTTGAAGGATTACTTGTCGTTCATCGCCTCCGATGAAATGGAGGGACGCGACACGCCTTCACGTGGTCTCGATACAACCGCGAAGTTTCTCGCGATGAATCTCTCGCGCTGGGGATTCAAACCTGCGGGCGATAACGGAACGTTTCTGCAAAGAATTGAACTCACACGCAATCGTGTCGATAGTGCCGAAACCCGAGTTGAATTGAACGGCCGAGTTTTAACTCAAGGTACCGACTATCTTCCTGCCGGCGGTTCGGGACAGATCTCAGGTCAACTCGTTTTCGCTGGAACCGGGTGGTTCGTCAAGTCGAAGGATATTGACGCTTATAAAGGTGTCGATGGAAGCGGCAAGATCGCAGTTGTCTTTGGCAGCCCCAACACGCCCCCGCGCGGCGTTACGCGTGCTGACTTTGGCAAGCAGGGCGAAGACTTCCTGAACGTGAACGACTATGCGCGAAAGGTTGGCGCAGTCGGCATCATCTACGTTCCGGATTTTCAGTACCTCGCCAATTGGGAGCGAAACCGACAACGAATAATGGATCGCGGAACAACTGTGGTCGCCAAGTTCCAAACACCAACGAGCGCGCCATTGCCTTCCATTGTTGTTACACCGGAAGTGGCTAACTCACTTTTTGTTGGTGAGAAGAGTAGTGCCACCACAATTTTCAACGCTTTGTATACTCCAACGCTGCCGTCGTCTTTCGTTCTCAACGCGTCGAAAACAGTTTCGCTGAATCTTTCGTCGAGAACCGAGACGGTGCCAACGCAGAATGTCGTGGGAATCTGGGAAGGCAGCGACCCGGTTCTCAAAGACGAATACGTTGCGCTGGGCGCGCACTACGATCATGTCGGCATCTGTGCGCCGAATGGACCCGATCCAATCTGCAACGGAGCGGACGATGATGGTTCGGGCACCACCGCTCTTCTCGGAATGGCCGAAGCACTTGCCAAGGCGCCGACGCGTCCAAAACGTTCGGTTCTGTTTGTGTGGCATTGCGGCGAAGAAAAAGGATTGTGGGGTTCGCGCTACTTCACTGAGTATCCAACAGTTCCGCTCGACCACATCGTTACACAACTCAATATCGACATGATTGGCCGCAGCAAAAAGGAAGGTGACACTAATCCGCGAAATAAGGAGTTGACTGGTCCGAACGATGTCTACCTGATTGGCTCGACAATGATGAGCACTGAATTGGGTGAACTAGTGCAATCGGTGAACAAGTCGTATCTAAATATCGGCTACGATACTCGCTACGATGATCCAAAGGATCCGAACCGCTTCTTTTTCCGCAGTGATCATTACAACTACGCGAAGAAAGGAATTCCCATCATTTTCTTTTTCGATGGGGTTCACGAGGATTACCACCAGCCGGGAGACTCGCCGGATAAGATCGATTATCAAAAGATGGAGAAGATCACTCGGACCGTCTATATGACCTTGTGGGAAGTGGCAAATCGCGCTACGCGTGTGAAAGTGGATAAGCCGTTGCCGGCTCAATTGAGCACTAACTAAGTACGAGCACGTTCAGCTAACAGTTGTCGATAAGCTTCGGCGCGTGAAATACCAAGTTCACGCGCCGCCTTTTTCAGGGCCGCACGGTGATCTAGCCCCTGTTCTTCAAACTCAGTGACCAATGAATCGATGCTCCTCGCATTCGGAGCGCTTTTGTTATCAAGCACATTCTTGTCGATCAAAACTACAAACTCGCCTCGCGGGTTTTCATTCTTTGCGTAATGCGTCGCGAGGTCGGTAAGACGGCCACGCTTTATCTCTTCATGTAATTTGGTTAATTCGCGAGCGACAACCGCCTCGCGCTCACCGAGAACTTCTCGTGCATCTTTGAGCGATGCCGCGAGCCGGTGCGGTGCCTCATAAAAGATTACCGTCCCTGGAATCTGACTCAATTCGCGCAGCCGTGTTTGGCGCGCCGTCGGCTTGCCAGGTAGAAAGCCGGCAAAAAAGAACTCATCAGTGGGAAGTCCGGACGCGGCCAGCGCGGTGATGACTGCACTGGGTCCAGGAACCGGAACGACTTGAATATCATTCTCGAGCGCGGCGTTGACGAGTCGAAATCCGGGATCACTAATGGTCGGTGTCCCAGCATCTGAGACTAGTGCGACATTGCGACCATCTGCTAACTGCGCAATCAATTCTTTGGAACGACTCTCCTCATTATGCTCGTGGTAGCTGATGGTCTTTGTGTTGATGCCAAAGTGCTGGAGTAGTTTTCTTGTGTGTCGAGTGTCCTCGCAGGCGATCACGTCAACGTCTTTGAGTACCTGGATCCCACGATGAGTGATGTCGCCAAGATTACCGATAGGAGTTGCGACGACGTAAAGTGTCCCAGGCATGCGCGCATTATGTCGGATCGCGATCGGGTTGAATAGGTCCTATAGGTCATATAGGTCCTATATCGCTCGCCACACCACAGACGAAAGCCTCGACTCGTCGGTTCGAGTCGAGGCTTTCTAAAAGAAGGTTACTGGCAGGGCTTAGCGGGCGGGATTACCGAGGGAATGGAATGCGTCTCCACCAATCATTGTTGCGGTTGTTTCTGTTGTTACGGTCGTAGATGTCGCCATTGCGTCCGCGATATCCGATCCCGTAAATGTCGCTGATGTTTCGTAGTTCACCTTGAATCTGCGACCATTCGGAAGCAGTGCGTGAATCCAGTCTGCGTGCGCCGAAGCGATCGACTTGATCAGCCAAGCTCATTACTCGCTGCGCTTCGTTATAGCTGCGATTCAAGTCACGGCCATTTCCAACTCGAGACTTCAGATCACCAACGGCGCGACGAAAGTCATGTACGACGGAATTGATTTGATCTTCACGTCTCGTTCCGTCTACGCGGCTGTGGTCGAGCGCGCGATCCATATCTCGTTCGAAATCCTTTGATAAGTTGTCAAGTCGCTTTACGGAATCTTTTAAGTAGCGCTCGTCGTAGCGTCCGTAACCACCATTGCGGTTTGGATAGCGATTGTCGGGATACTGTCCCCATTGCGCTGCCGCGAGAGCAGGTAAACAAAGTGCCAAGGCGGCAGCTGCGAAAATTGAAAAACTCAGTGTGTGTCGGTTCGTCATGTTTTTCTCTCCTCGTAATCTCCGGGCTACACGCCCGCTTCGCAACGTCGCCCTTGGGGATTCGACGGGAGCGTCGTTTCGCTGACTGGTGAATTGGCAAGTGGTATGCCCGTGGAGAGGACAGCCTAAAATGCGAGTTTTTCTAAAGAATTATGAGCAGCAAAACTGTGGAAGCGTCAAAAGGTGCAGGCACTCTCCGAAAACGTGTTGCCAGCCGGTTGGATTCTTAGACCTCGCTTGGATACCACCTCGCCGTAGCGGGTGGGTGCGAAGCCTTTTGTCGATCCAATCTGAGGCTTCGCACCCACCCGCTACCGCTAGGTGGTACTGACCGTATCCAAGAGAAGTCTTAATTCTTGCACGGCGTGATTACGGCGCTCGTTGCGGTGACTTTCGACGCGATGAATTTATCCACCTCGTCTTCGATCAACTCGCCGTTAACCACCCAGGCTTTTTCGGTAAGCACGTCGCCTGAGGCATTTAGTTTGGAAGGTTCAAGAAAGATGTTCCATGGCGAACCCCAGTTGCGACTGTCGCCCGTGAGTTGTCGATAGCCGTAGTGCAGCGTCTTCTGTTTGTCGTCGCGAGTTTCAGACTCGGTGACAACAGGAAAGGGCGCGCCCGCATCGCCAAAGTACTTCTTCACATCATCACGTGTGGCGTACTCACTAACACCGATAACCTGGAACCCCTGGCCTTTGTATTTCTCATACAGTTTCGCTGCGATTGGTGCTTCGTTGCGCCAGTTGCCACACCATGGTGCGAAGTAAACGATCATCACAAGCTTTTTGCCCGCCACCAACGAACGCAAATCATCAGCTTTGTCAGTCGTGAGGTTAGGCAGCGACCAATTCTTATAATTGACCGTCTTCTCAACGAGTGGAGAATACTCGTGACCAGCCTGGGCGAAGGCGAGAAGTGGTGACAACACAAAGACAAAAATGAGAGCTGAAAGTTTCTTCATGGTATTACTCCACACACTTAGTTCGTAGTGCTCGACAGGGTGGGCGCTTCATCCAACAAGGGTTTGATTGCCGCTTCCCAACCGGCCCGATCTCGAGCGCCAATGATTTTTTGACGAATACGTCCCTGGCGATCAATCAGATAAGTAGTCGGTAACACGTTCTGTTCGAACTTAACTTTAAGGTCGCTACCTCCCAACAGAACTTGATAGTCAAATTTCCGCACATCCTTTTGGTAAGCGTTCACTCCTTCGGCATCGTCGTCAAGTGATGCGCCCACTATTCTCAATCCCTTTGCCTCGAGCTCGTGTTGCAAAGAGTTGAGCGCGGGAATTTCTTCGCGACATGGAATGCACCAGGTCGCCCAGAAGTTTAGCAGAACAACCTGGCCTTTCAGTTCCGTTAGTCGAAAGGGCTTCCCTTCCAGAGTACGGAACTCTACGTCGGGTGCATTTTGATAAGCAGTGTTTGGACCCGCAGGACCTGGTGTAACTGGTTTATTGCCGTACCACCAGTTTTGAAATTTAACAACCAACTCCTCAGCGTTGACGCCGTATTTCGTAAGCGTTGAGCTCGCCAGCACTGTCGATTTACCGCTCATGACCAGTAAGCCGACAACGATCAAAACTATTCCTGAAACAACTTCGACTTTGTGAAGATGCTTGCGAAACTTTCCATAGAAGCCAAGGAACTTATTTATGCCGAGACCCGTCAATAGAAAAGGAACTGCTAAACCCGCAGAATAAAAACTGGAAAGCACTAATCCACTTTTCCATCCGCCACTCGTGGCCGCGAGCCCGATAATTCCGCCCAGTATTGGTCCAATGCACGGAGTCCAGCCCGCCGCGAACGCCATCCCTAATGTGACTGACCCGAGAATGCCGCGCGGCTTATCCTGCGAAAAGAACCTTGTGTCTTTGTAGAGCGTGGCAATCTTCAGTATGCCAATTAACTGCAACCCAAAGACGATGATTACCAGGCCACCAATAATTCGCACCCATGGATTACTTGTGATGGCGGCGCCTACAAGGCCAGCCGTTGTGCCGAGAATCAGAAAGATGACTGATAGTCCGGCGTTGAAGGCGAGGGAGTTGATGATGACAGCACGCCGGCTGCTCGTTCCTTCTTTCAGCCCATCAATGCTGACGCCGGAGATAAGGGAAATATAACCCGGCACGAGTGGCAACACGCACGGAGAAAGGAATGAAGCGATTCCAGCGACGAACGCTATTAAGATCCGAACTATATCGATGTTTTGACCCATGGTGCTTTGGTCTTTGGTCTTTGGGGCTCCCAGGAACCAGTAAAACATCAAAGGGTCAAAGGCCAAAGACCAAAGGCCAAAGACCACTTAACTACTGACTACTGACTACTGACTTCTCTTCAGCCGGTTCTTCGATCAGTTTCTTAATCATCTTGCCGAGTTCTGCAATCTCACTCTCTCCCGCACCGACTGCTATGAAACGAATCGCCCCTCGTCGATCGATCAGAAACGACATCGGTATTGAAAACACGCCGTAATTGAAATCATTCGTACTTGAATCGTCAACGATGAAACCATACGGAAGTCGATTCTGCTTCTTGAACTGACGCAAATAGGCGAGCTCTTCTCCTGGCGTCAGCTGGCGCTCATCGTCGTGTCCGTAGAACTTCGTCACCCCCAGAATAACCAGACCCTTGTCTTTGTAAGCTTGATGCCAAAGACTCAGCTTCGGAAAAGTGAAACGGCAGGGTCCGCACCACGGCGCCCAAAAATCCAACAACACAACCTGACCGTGCAGGCTCGACAATTTCACGGGCTCTTGATCGATCCACTGACTACCCGAAAGTTCAGGTGGTGCCGCGACTGTTCCAGTGGCAACTTCATCTGAAATCTTTCGCAGGTCGGTGTTTGGCGACAACGAAGCGAGCCGAAAAGTTGCCATCTTGTACAGTGTTCCTGACGGTAACTGCATCGATGTCCGCCGAAGATCTTCCCACATCGAAATCGCCAACGCTTTCCGGCCTGTCCTGTCATAGGCATCCGACAACATCATCGCTGACTTCAGAAACATGTCGTCGCGTTTTGCAACTTCTGACTTATGTTCAGTGGTAAATTTCTTTGCGGCCAGCATCATCTGTTCGGAATGCGTAGCCATCTGTGAGAAGTCCTTCGCGCGCAGAAAAGCGTCAGCAATTAAGAATTCCATCCTGTAGCGATCTTCGGGACTTTGTGGTTGATGCTTCGCGTAGTCGTCAATCGTTGCGAGCGCATCGGCGACTTTGTCTTTCTTAACTGAATACAAGACGACAACATGCCGAGCTGTCTGGGCCTTGTCTCCATCCGGCTGTTCTTTGACGAACTGCGACATCGCCTTTAGTGCGTTGTCTCCATCACCGGCCAAGTGATAGAGCAGTCCGAGAAAATATCGATCGTCACCACGCAGTTTTCTACTTTCAAGAATTGCAGCGTTCTTGAGCGCAAGGTCATGTTGGTCTTTTTTAACCTGGGCCTCGAGCTTCGGGTCGTAAGGTTGATTCTTCTTATTGAATTCCTGATACCGCCGGCCGAGATAACCATTTGCATCTTCAAAAATCTCGCGCGCAGAACGACTGTCAGGCCCTTTATCTGCGGCCGTCGCGTCAAGCGACTGCGATCGTCCTAAAACAGACGTACACAGGATCAAAGCTACGACAAACAATATTTGATTCCGGAGTTTCGACATTTCAATCTGAGTGTCCGATATGCGCCTGTCTTGTCGTGACTCAACCAACCAAGCCCTGGGTTTCTAAAACCTCTGAATCTTGGGGCTTGGTTGGTTCGTCACGACAAGACAGGCGCATATCGGACATGGCTAGCTTACACTCATAGAACTAAAGCGATCTGGATTAAAAGGAGCAAGCTCAGGTTGCAAAGTATTCTCCACGATGGTTTTGGCTATTAACTCTCCAGTGATGGGTGCTAATAGGATTCCGTTTCGATAGTGCCCGGTTGCATAAATCAGCCCGTCAATTTCACCACAAGGCCCAAGCACTGGCAAACCGTCGGGTGCTTTTGGCCTCAAACCAGCCCACAAATCAACCACGGGCAGAGACTTAATGGCCGGGCAAATCTCGATGGCATTTCGCAGGATTGAGGTTACGGCTTCGACAGTTACCTCTTTTACAAAACCTGCTCGCTCACTGGTGGAGCCTGCCAGAAGCCGTCCATCCTGACGGGGAACAATGTAACCGCGTGGACTATAGATAACGTGCCGAGTCACGTGCGGCGCAGTGTTAAGGCAAACCATTTGGCCACGAACAGGTTCTACCTTGATCATTGGATGAATGAGACTCGTCCAGGTCCCCGCGGCGAGGACAACGGTGCGACAATCGAGAGTTCCTTCCGAAGTTCGCACGCCAGTCACACGATTCCTCTCGATACGAATTGCCTCGACGTTGATACCAGTCCGCAATCTGACGGTAAGTTGCGCGACGCTGTTTACCAATGCGTTGAGCAAGCGCCGATTCTCTACCTGAATATCCTTTGGAAATTGAAGTGCGCCTGAAACATTCGGCGCTATGTTTGGTTCCAGGAGTCTGGCGTCGGATGAGTTGAGTTTCGCGACTGGGAGGCCGGCGCGAGTTTGCCATTCATGCCTGCGATCGATCTCTATCTGATCGTGCTCGTTGAATGCGAGATAGAGCGTTCCAGTCTGGTCGAGTTCAATATCGACGCCGCTTTCTTCTTTCAAAGCAGCGGCGAATTCGGGATACGAGTCTCGGCTTTTGCAAAGTAAATCGAAAAACGCGTCGCGGGAATCGGCCTCGGCTTGCGGAGCAAGCATCCCTGCCGCCGCAAACGACGCTTCAGTGCCAAGGCCGGATTTTTCCAACAGGCAAACATCACTGACACCGCGAAGGGCGAGCGACCGTGCGATGGACAAGCCAATCACCCCGCCGCCGACGATGATGATTTCATGACTACTCATGGAATTCTGTTGCTATCGCGTCTGTGGTCTTTGGTTTTGGGCCTTTGGTCTTTGGCCTTTGATCTTTGGTCTTGGGCTGGCGCTTGTTATCATCAACCCAGAACATCGAAGACCAAAGACCTAAGACCAAAAACCTAAGACCAAAGACTGCATGCACCGTATCACATTAATTCCCGGGGATGGCATTGGCCCCGAAGTCACTTCCAACGTTGTTCGCATTATTGAAGCCGCGGGCGTCGAGATCCAATGGGAGACGCATTACGCTGGCGCACAGGCGCTCGAAAAGTTTGGAGAAACTTTGCCGCAAGCGCTGCTCGATTCCATTTTGCAGAACAAGGTTGCACTAAAGGGCCCGGTAACAACTCCCGTTGGCAAAGGGTTTACTTCGGTCAATGTGGGCCTGCGCAAAACTCTCGATCTCTATGCCAATCTGCGGCCGGTTCGCGCCCTGCCAAACGTTCCGTGTCGGTATCCTGAGCTTGATCTGGTTGTTGTTCGAGAAAACACAGAAAGTTTGTACGCGGGTTTGGAACATGTCGTGGTTCCGGGTGTGGTGGAAAGTTTGAAGATCATCACCGAGAAGGCTTCAACTCGCATCGCGAAGTTTGCCTTTGAGTACTCGCGCCGCGAGTCTCGTAAGAAAGTGACAGCGGTTCACAAGGCGAACATCATGAAGCTCTCTGACGGTCTCTTTCTCGAGTGCTTTCGTAAAGTAAGCACCAGTTACCCCGAGATAATTGCCGACGACAAGATCATTGATAACGCTTGTATGCAGCTGGTCATGCGACCCGAACAGTTTGACGTGATGCTCTTGGAAAATCTCTATGGCGACATCGTTTCGGATCTTTGCGCAGGCCTTGTCGGTGGACTCGGCTTAGTTCCGGGCGCAAACATCGGAGAGAAAGGCGCCGTGTTTGAAGCAGTGCATGGCTCTGCCCCAGACATCGCAGGTCAGGGAATTGCTAACCCGACCGCTCTGCT
>DATDFV010000019.1:0-26018 GCA_036522415.1 Pyrinomonadaceae bacterium
AGAGGCGACATCTGCCGCTGTGCGGAAAAACAACTGCTCTTGAAAACCGCCTGCCGCGCCCCCCAAAAGAGGGAGCAACCGACGGTAGTCGACACCGAACTTGAACTGGTGAGCGTTAATTGACCACCCTGCCGTTCCAACAGCATTAAATTGACGTTGAATGTCAGCAATCCCGGATCCCCAAAAAAAGCCTGAACTACCCGGGGCGTTGAAGCTGAATTGCGCCTTCGAAGGATCGCGCCCCGGAAGAAACACGTCAGAACTATTCGGGATCACCGCGCCGTTGAAAGTGTCAAGATCATCGAACGCTCGACCAGCGTTCCTCGTCCAGTTGACTCGCCAGTCGAACGTCAAATGCGGCTGCGGCACCCACGTAATACCACCAGTGTACGAGTCATTGCGGGCCTGAACAGCTCTCAAAGTTGAGAGCGAAAAGAATCGGCTTTTTGTTTCTGATGGAGCATGGCTAAAGCGGAAAAAGCCCATCAGATCTTTGGCCACTCTTCCATCGATTCGTATGGCGAAGACATCAAATTTCGCGGGCTCAGAATAGCTCGCAGCTAACTGGGCCGTGCCGTCTCCAAAATCCCGCCCATTCGGTAATGGCAGTGCATTCAGATATGGACGTAACGCCGCTGGCGCTTGAGTCCGCAAGGCTGTCGAGGGGACGGTAACGACCGCTACCTTCGGCTGCTGCAGCCTAAGACCTTCATACGATCCGAAGAAAAATAGCCGATCTCGCTTAATCGGCCCGCCGAAAACCCCGCCAAACAGACTCTGGCGCTCCTTTGGCTTAGGCTGTCTGTTCGCATTAGCAAACCAGTCGTTGGCATCGAGCGCATCGTTTCGGAAATAATAGGAAGCACTGCCGTGGAATTCGTTCGCTCCCCCGCGCGTCAGTAGCGATATCTGACCACCAGGCGTGCGTCCAAATTCTGCCGCAAAAGTTGATGTCTCAACGCGAAACTCCTGAAGAGCGTCCAGAGAAACCAAGCTGTTAGTGCCGCCGAGGGCTGTGGTCCCGGCGGTTTGTCCCGATCCGGACGCACCGGGAGCGAAGCCAACACCCACAGTGATTCCGGTGTTGGCGCTAACGCCATCGACCATGAAATAGTTTGATGTAGTCCGCTGGCCATTTATACTAAACTGAGCCGCACCGGTAGCACTGTCGCCGCGGTTTGAAGTTAAAACCACACCCGGAGTGAGCTGGATGAGCGCCTGAAGGCTCCTGCCGTTCAGCGGGATATTCGCTACAAACTGTCGATTAACAACCGTTCCTACGCTACCATCCGTCCTTACTGTTTCCGCATCAGAATCGATCGTAACTTGGGCATTCACATCGCCGGCCCTTAACTCGATTTGCACTGATTTGTTATCACCAACATTCAATACGAGATTAGAAATTCTGATTGGAGCAAAGCCCTGACGCTTTGCCGTAATAACGTAGGTACCGGGCGGAAGAAGTGGCACGGTGAAGTAGCCGGCGTCACTAGTTGTGGTAGTCCGCTCCAATGCAGTAGCCGGATTCGTGATGACGATTTCGACACTCGGAACAATAGCGTTGTTTTGATCCACAACGGTGCCGCTAAGAGTTGCCGCCGAGGTTTGCGCGTAGGCAGAAGCGAACGATAAGAGAAGAATGAGACAAAGCATTGCCGTAGATCGCAAAGCGCGCAGTACAATGAACAAGGGTTGGCGAAGCATGGACGTACCTCCAAGTTTGAACGTTCCAAGTTTTAGATCTTTGGAGCGCGCAGGACTCAGCCCTCACCAATTACTTAGAAAGCTGGGCAGATAGACCTAACGCGTCGCGCAAGGTGCGAGAAAAATCAGAACTCTTAATCGGAGCTAAACGCCGCGCAGCAGTATCAAGTGAAAACGATTGGCCCACTGCCTCGTTAACCGTTCCGGTCAACTCAAACAAGCGTTTAGCTGCAATTGCGATATCAGAATCGGAAGAGATCAACACTCCAACGCTGCCATCACCCGACGAGACGGAAGGGAAAGGAGGACTCAGCTCACGTTGCAACGTCTCCAACTCTTGCAGAATCGATCTCGCGTGCTGACTTATCAATGTGCGCCATTGCGTACGCGCACTTGAATTCAGCGTCCGCAAATCATCCGGCGAAAAACTTTCCGCAATTTGCTTCAGCGCCAGCGCATGCCGGCGCGCTTGACGCGAGCGGGAGACTACGCGGTCTGTGTAGCGTCGTATTTCCCCCTCAACTGCGTCACCCGCCACGCCTTTTTTCAAAAAATAGGTGCGCAACTCCGGCTCCGCAGGAATGGCGCTCTTCGTCTCTACCTGGACCGCTCTTGTCTCTGCGGAAGTCTGAGAAGTCTCGCGTTCGCGTTTCTGGCGCTTGACAGCTTCTGTAACTGTCTCAATATCGATAATGACGGCCGTGTTGCTCTTCACCGGTGCCAATGCTTGAAGCACTTCACTTTTTCGATTCTCAGTGTCGACAATTCCCTGAACGTGCAACTTCCCTTCCGCCGTACGCGTCAGACTGATCTGCTCTCCGTATAACGCATTGACTTGATCAAGCTGCTTGATTACGTCCAATTCCAACTCGGGAGTCGCCACTACCGGAGACGCGGAGGCACGGTGAAGCAGGGACACAGGGAATGTCGCCGCGTCTCCGTGTCTCCCCGTCTCCGTGTCACTAAGAAGCTGAGGATCAGGTTCGAACACTGCGGGGGCAACAGTGCTTAGTGGTCTTCGCTCGTACGAAGTCTCAGTAATTCTGAAAGTCCGAGTTTCAAGTCCCTGCCGGATAAGGATCGTCTCTTCTATTGCATGAAGGTCGCCGCGACTAAGAATTAGACTTGCGCTCAATAAACTTTGATTCGGGTTAGAATTCGCGAAGTGAAGAACATAATGATTGGCATTCTCTTCAACTCGAACCTGGTCCAGACTGGCGACGGCAGGCGAGGACGCGTGCGTTCCCAGCGCCATTCCTCCCTGTACAACCGATGAGAATTCCTTGCTGGATGGCGACAGCTGCCACACTTGTAGATTGCCGATTGTCGATTGCCAATTGCTGATTGGCGACTGATCGTTGCCCGTGCTCTTCTTTGTGAGCACGTGATTCAAATAGACCGTGCGCGAACCGGGACTCACCGCGTCTCCGCGCCCCTGCGTCTCCGCGTCCTTGAGCCATTCGCCTCCGAGCAATAGGCCGCGCTCGTCATAAAGCCGCCGCGCCGTGACTCCCTTAGCCGAACTCTGCCAGACGTCAACACGCACTCGATCTACGACGTCGCCGTCAGCTGACGCGCGACGCTCTTCAATTTGCAGTGCGCGGTGAATGGCGGTATCCGAACGGGCGAGAATCGCGTCTTCAGTCTGGGTCGCACGCTGCAGAAGATCGGATGCGACTAAAGGAGTGCTTAGACGTGATTTCCACACTAGGGTGAATGCCGCAATGAGTAAGAGTGCGAGCAGTGCGGTCGCAGTCGTTGGTCGCGATAAGATTGTTGAGTCTGACCTCTTGAGTCTCAGGTCGCGGAAGAAACCGGTCAGTAAGTGTCCGATATGCTTCAGCTTGTCGGCGTGTTCGATATGCTTGAGCTCGTCGCGAACAACCAAAGCCGAACTCGATTGATCTCCAGGAACCTCATTTGGCAAGTCACGACAAGCTAAAGCATATCGGACATCGGGCCCCCTATAAGACACGTAGACTTCCGGCCAAGCTCCAACGAAACTCAAACTCGTATCGAGCGTACGCCCACCACTCAACTCCACGCTCGTCTCTTGTTGCACTGGTCCAGTCGGCAGCGGTTCCACATTCAACAACAACAGCCGAACTCCCTGCTCACTGAAAACCTCGACGAAGCCGACCGGTTCAGCCATATCGATCACTAACCGCAATTCATTCTGTTCAGCGCTGATCTTGTGCGATCCTTGCAGATAACCGTTGACTGCGACACAAAGCTCGTGAGGCTCATGCCGATAAACTTGTTGCGCGCGCCGTAAGTATCGCGTGAGGGTATTCATTCCGCCTGCGGTCTTCCCCGAAGAAGCTCCTGGTCCACCGCGTTTCCGTGTGTCCTTGCCGATCATGTCTGTCGCAAAACGTTCCGCGAGCGGCGGCAGACCAAGAAATCTGTTGACCTCATCAAGACATTTCGAGCAGCTAACAAGATGCGCTACCGCTTCAGTAGAGAGCTTTGTTTCGTCTTCGGTGGAATACAGATCGTGAAGTTCTTTCTTTGTAAAGCATTTGCCTGCACGTGCATCAAAGATTGTGCGTCGCAGCTCTTGAAGAAGATCATCGGAGAGTCTTCCGATTTCCGCGTGGGGCCGCTCCTTCGTGTTGTCCTCGCGGATAACGTTCAAACGACTCGGATCGCTCAGATAGAGCTTGGCTTCAGCACGCGCGAGGCGTAGACGTTCCTTTACCGCTGCAGGAGTGATCAACAGAACTTGAGCAACTTCTTCGGGGTAGTAACCATGAAAGAAACGAAGGATCAGTACGCTTCCTGCTTTGGCAGTCCGTTTTCGCACGCATGCGTAATGGCAGACGGTACGTAGCTCGTCCTGTATCTTCATCTGATCACGCGGATCAACGGCCCAGAGTCCGAGTTCTGCTGAGTCGTATTCGACAATCGAAAGTTCGCGAGCGGCGCCGCGAGCCGCCCGGCGCATCTGCGACAGATGAAGGTTGCGCAAGACCACAAAGAGATAATTGTCTGGGTCGCGAATTGAGTGGAGATCAGGATGTGAAAGCGTGAATTGGACAAACGCGTCGTGCAAAAGATCTTCGGCTCGCTCTTGATCGTGCTGCGTCAGTTGCAAGGCCCGCGCGCGCAGCCGTTCGTAACGCTCTAGAAATAGGTCAGCGTGCGTAGAAGCGACTGTTTGAACCTTTAAAGTCGACAGAGTCCTTCTGCCTCCCAAATTGATTTTACGGGCGTGTTACAGAGATCCTACTTCTAAGGACGCTGTCGGGGTAGGCAATGGCATGTTTTGGAGGGAAATTTTATTAGCGGCTAACCCGTTGTACGCCGTTGTACCCCTCTGTACGGCGGCGGGGCACCGTCACATATTTCTGTAATCGGCTCTTGCCGAAAAGCAAAAAGGGATCTCTCTGTACGTCGCCGCGAAAAGTGCTGACCTCCTCGTCCGGCGGGCAGCTCAAAGATTGCGGCTAAGTGGCCATGGCTGATTGAGTTACGGCCTGCTAGCGTATTCCCACCGTTGACAACAGAAAATGACGACCGAAGCGCTTTCGCCACGTAAGTTGGTGACTTTGGGCAGGGGCCGAGGGTTGTCGCCAGCTAAAGTGCTGACCGGGACCTCCTCGAAGCGGCCTCCAGAACCCGGGTTAAGTGCTCTTCTACGAAAGAGTTAGCCCGAGTAAATAGTAGGCGTAGATTTGACAAGTTCTTGCTGACCTAGCCAGGTCAGCGAAAACGGTGACAAAAGTCGGCAAGATCAGTGGCGAGGTACAGCAAGCAACATCCAATTGGTCCATTAGGTAAGTGCTCTAATTGTAAGAAACCGAACTTAAGGCTGGTTTAAAGAGGTTCTGTGTTTAACACCTAGGTGGGGCCAAATAACTTTGCCGAGAGGGGCCACTGCACACTGCCGAAATCAGCGCCGGCACCAGTCGAACGCGAAGACGGGAAATGGTTGCAGCCCGTGGTGCGGGGCTATTTCCAATACCATGCGATTCCGGGCAACTGGAAGCAACTCTGGGTGTTCCGGAAAGGAGTACTACGGATGTGGCTGCGGCAGCTTCGGCGTCGCAGTCAGCGTGGTGTCGAGCATCGGCATCCCTACCGCGACCTGACCTCCTCGTCCGACGGGCAGCTCAAAACTTACGGCTAAGTGGCCATGAGTGATGAAGTTACGGCCTGCTGGCGTATTCCCGCCGTTGACAATATAAAATGCCGACCGAAGCGGTGTCGCCACGTAAGTTGGTGACTTCGGGCAAGGGCCGAGGGTTTTCGACACCTAAAGTGATCCTCAGTCTCCTGCAAGAAGTCGCTAAAAAGCATCTCTAACTACCTGTCCATCGAGAAGTTATCGCCCTGCGGTCGGCCTTTACAAATTGCAGCCCAAATGCTCCTCAGCGTAAGGAGCACTTGAATTGCAAAAAAGGAGCATTTGATCAGACGGGGTACAACAACAAAAGAACGTTGGGGGGTGGTCCAGACTAGAAGCCCCGCCTCTCTAAGTGCTGACGCTGCAATAGTTAGGTCTAAGTGCTTTAGCTACATGATCTTAGATGTTGACAAGGATCCGCATTTTCGCTAATGTTCGCCTTTCGAAGCCCGCTTTCCAGACACCGCGATGACCACACTTTTTAATGACGACACATATGCGGACGTTATTGCTGGCCTTCGAGATATAGGTTATCAAGGGGCGCTGTTGGAGGAGGGATACGCCTTTCGTGATTACTTCACGTCTCAGATGCAGGAACGTCAAATTGCCGCTGCGACGTTTGGACAGACACCACCTTCCTATGAATCCGCTTGTATTGGCGTGGCCCTAAGCAACGGACTTCGCGAGCAGGGACTTGTAAATACTCTTCGGTCCCTTGGTGCACCTATTGTCCTGGAAGTTGATAACTCTGAGGTCCGAGAGTGGGCGGTATCGCGGAATGAAAATAATCACGGCTTGGTCGGCCGTTATCCAAGCGACCGAATTCGCCAGTTGATGGAAAGTCGGGCTCCTGATTGGAAGCCGCAACAATTCCTGCGTGATAAGAACATTGGAACCTTCCATTGGGCCCCCCAACTTACTCTCTTCGCAGGCTTAGTACCCGAACTGGAAGAGCAAATCCAGGAAACCTTGGAGCCGTTGTTGCACGACGCTCTGTCTGCAACGCAGGCTGTGTATCGTGAGACAACCCAACGAGACCCTGAGCCGGCGCGGCTGTTCAAACTAATATTCTGGATTCTAACGGCAAAGGTATTTCACGATCGCAAGGTCAATGGGTTCAAGGCGCTCAGTAGCGATCCAGACGAAATATTGAATGCGGTTGCACTGCGCTACAAAGAAGCCGCGCCCAAACTTCTAAATCGGCCGGCCAGAGAGGTTGCTGCGTCTCGCATATGGCACCAATTAGATTTTCGCAATTTGTCAGTGGAAGTTTTGGCCCAGATGTGGTCCGCAATGCTAATCGACGACACTACGAAGGAACGACTGAGAATTCATAGAACGTCCAGGAGCATAGTGCGCTACATAGTGGAGAAGATTCCGTTCCAGCATACTGGAGACGATCGACTTACAGTTCTAGAACCGTGCTCAGGTAGTGCTGTTTTCTTGATAGGTGCAATGAATGCATTACGTCTCAGACTTTTCGGCGCTCCGCCCGCAGAAAGACACAAGTATTTTACACAGCGCCTCGTGGGCATTGAAAAAGATCCCTTTGGAGTCGAGATCAGCAAACTGGCTCTCACGCTTGCGGACTTCCCGAATCCCGGAGGATGGAATGTTATTGAAGGGGATGTTTTTGAGGCAGAAGTATTACCTCAACATCTTCAGCGGGCTGGTGTGGTGTTATGCAATCCACCTTTTGGCAAATTTGCGCCCGACGAAAGAGAACATTATCAGCCTTCTTCTTCTGAAAAGCCGGCGGAGTTACTGAACAAGGTCCTTGAGAGTTTGCACCCTGGAGGGGTTCTGGGCTTTGTCCTGCCGCGAATAATTGTTGACGGCAGATCCTACTCAAACGTTCGCCGTCGTTTAGTCGACCGGTTCGCGCAGATCGAACTTACGGTATTGCCTGACAAAGCCTTTGATGCTGACTCGGAAATCGGACTTTTAATTGCGACAGAACCGATTCCACATGATGCTTGCCGCCTAATTAGCCGCAAGGTTAAGGATGATCATAAGGCCTGGAGAGAATTTGAATTAGGACACCAGGTAACATCTGATCATGTCGTAGTGCTTGGCGCAGAAAAAGCGGCCAGCTCTTTCGCTGTTCCAGATCTTCCTGAAGTCTGGGACTACCTAAGCAGTTACGAAGTGCTTAATCAGGTCGCTGAGTTACATCGCGGAATAGAATGGAACAAGCCTTTAACGAAAAACGGAAAGGAGACCGGAAATAGGGCAAAGTTAATTCATGAGGAACCCTCCGCAGGGTTCATTCCGGGAGTCGCTCCGCAATCGGCATTCAATGTTTTTCAAACACCGCGAACCTGGTTTCTAAACACACAGCCAGCGAACCAGAGACGAAACGCCTACAAACATCCGTGGCATAAACCTAAAGCAATTCTTCAAAAGTTCGCCCGATCGCGCGGACCATGGAGAATAACGTCATTCCCAGATACCGTTGGGTTATCTTGTCATGAAACTTATATCGGCGTATGGCCAAATGCTGAAGGTTGGAATGAATGGTTACTATCGGCCGTTCTCAATTCACCTGTGGCTAATGCTTTTGTAGCAACTCGAGAAGGCAAATTTGACGTTAGTATAGAAACATTAAAACTTATTCCAGTACCGCATTTTACTGAAAGCAAGAGCGAACAAATACGTGCGTCGATTCGAGAATATCAGAAAGTCAGCCGGCACCCGCCTGGAGTAGATAATAAAGAGCTGGAGCGTCTTCTCTTTGAAATAGATGCCCATGTGCTTGATGCGTACCGAATGCCACCCAAGCTAGAGTATCAGTTGCTAAGATTCTTCCAGGGGCAGAATCAAGCACGTCCAACCTCACATGACTTTGGTGACTATTTACCCGCTAACTGCGAGGTTTATTTTTCGCTTTCTCAATACCTCTCACCAACGTTCCACGCCGCAACAGCCGGAGAGATGCGCAGACGTATGGCGCTCGGCTAGGAGGGCGTTTGCGCGGGTATCTCTTAGACAATAATCACGTTTCTGCGCTTTTTAGAAAGGTTCCGAATGTTGTAAAGCGTTACAACACAGTTCCCGTCGACTGGCAAATACGAGTTTGTGCCATCACCCTTGGCGAGATAGAGGCTGGGCATCTGATGGCCAATCCTCCAGATGCCCAAAGGCAAGAGGAATACAATCGATTTCTCAATAAATATTTCGTTGCAACGGCTCTACCAGTTTCGATTCATACTAGAATTGACTACGCAGAACTATTGGATCGAATTTGGAAGAAATGCCCTCCTCCCACACATCGCGTGAGAACTGAAGCCCATTTAGTTTCGTTAGGCGTAGACATGAACGATCTTTGGGCCGTTTCGGTTGCCAGAGAGCATAACTTAATTTTCGCAACCGACGACTCAATGACCGTTATCCGGGAAGCCGCAACGGACGTTGCATTTGATAACTGGATAACGTAGCAGCAAGACCGCATGATACGGAGAAACGATCTCAACTGTTTCTTGAGCAACATTTCGTTGTATCAGGGTTGTGCTTGAGCTTTAAATTGTATTTGTGCTAGCACCCGTCTTGGTTAGACGCTTAATTAGGTTAGTACGCAGTTAGGAGTTGGTGGTGTCGCCACTACAGTTGAAGTTCGACCAGACGAGTCGCTTGTTAGAACCGATGCTAGCGTTGGAACTGTTATCGATAGACAGTTTGTCCGAGAATATTCCGTGAATGGCCGCAGCTTCCAGTTATTGATCACGCTCAAGCCGCTGATACTCAACAGATCTGGTGATAAGCTCCGGCCTCGCTGCGTGGCAAACTTCAGTGCAGCTTCCTCGGACGACATACACCTGCACAACCCCACGGCGCTTTCATAATCCTTTTCGCGATTTCATGCGGCCCTCACGTCAAATCCCAGAGGCAAAAAGATTCTTTCATTCTCGGCGTAAACCATGTCCCTGCGGTTTCTGGAATGATCCGACGCGCGAGTGTCGTTGTTCGCCATTGCAGATCCAGCGTTACGTTGGACGCATCTCCGGACCATTGCTGGATCGGATCGATATTCATATCGATGTGCCGGCAGTAAAGTTTCGCGAGCTTGCGGGCGACGAAGCGCCCGAGACTGACAGTTCCGAAACGATTCGTCAGCGCGTAATAACAGCGCGTGAACGCCAGCTCAAACGCTTTCAGAGTGAAAAGATTTTTTGCAATGCGGCGATGACTCCTCGCATGATTCGCAAGCAGTGCCAGATAGATGAACCAAGTGAACGATTACTCGAACAAGCGATGATTCGGCAAGGCCTATCAGCGCGGGCTTATGATCGAATTCTCAAGGTCAGTCGGACGATCGCGGATCTCGAAGGCTGTGATCACATCGCCTCGACGCATGTTTCAGAAGCAGTAGGATATCGATCGCTTGATCGCACCTATTGGACCTAGTGGTTCGACGGACGTGCGTGTCGAAGAGCGCCCGCGAAAGTGACAGACCTTCGCGGGCTCAATGGTTTGTTCAAGCTTCATGGTGCGATTGAGACAATGCGACCCTGAAGTTCGGTAACGTAAAGTAGGCCGCTCTTCTTGTCTAATACCATCGCAGTCGGACGAGTTAGACAACTCGCAATCGTAGTTGGTGGATCGCCCGGATTATCGAATCGCAACAGGATGCCGGGGCCCGACCACGGCGGCAATAACACTGGTCCCGAATTGTGTTGCAAAACCAGATAATCAATGTCTCCACTCGTGTTTATCGGTAGTACGTCGATAGCTGTCCGTCGCCCAGTAATAAACGCACTGTGATTTCCCGTTAATGGATCAACTTGTTCGACCGAAGACACGCCTGGTGGGAATGGAAAACCGCCAAATAAGGTGACCAGGAGTTGATCACCTGAAACCGTTATCCCCGTCGGAACCGCATCGAACAAAGGTGGGCCAACAGGTGTCGGGTTCGCAATTTTTGGAAAGGACACTAGCGTTGAGAACGAGCCGGTCTCCAGGTCCACATCCCAAACTAAATTCCTTCCTCCGTCGGTCACGTACAGATGATCTTCAATGGCTGCGAGATGGAAAGGATTCGATGCCGCGATGAACGGCGGTGTCAATACGATGAAGTCCGGAAAGTTCACAACCATTCGAACCGTGATGTTGTCGCCGTCACCGTTTGAGAACGTCAGCGTTTCGCCATTGGCAAGCGCTTGTTGATCGGCGAACGTCATCGTAAATCCCGTCGTAGTCTTTTCGACATTTGAGCTGAAATGAATTTCCAGCACTGAGCTGAAAATTGGTGACGAAGGTCCGTTGGGGTTCGGTATATTGAGGCCGGGTCCGCCGCCATTGCGCGTGACATCACCAACTCCCATCGCGACATAGAGCGTTCGGCCCCGCATTAAAATTCCGGCTGGTCCGGAAGCATCGCCCACATCGTTGAGTGCTGAGGGTAGACCATCGAGCAGTGTTCGCCGGTTGCCATTGGTGTCGACGATCGAAATCCTGCCCGGTAGCACCGTCGTACCCGGCAAAACTCGCTCACCTGATTCTGAAGCCACCACGTTGCCTTGGTTTGAAAGGGCGAGGGCGAGCGGGTCACGCAAACCCGAAGTAACTTCGGTACATTGCGCGCTTGCGTATGTTGTGCAACACAGGAAAATTGAAACTGCCAAGGCAATTACTAATAAGTTGGACATGCTGATTCTAAACTTGTTCATAGTTCCAATCCTTTCTTGAAACTGAGAGTCATTAATCCGCGGCGCTTATTTATGATTCAAATGCGAGCTTTCAGTACGAAGCTGTAGAAGGCGTGCGCGCTTTCTCCCGTTGAGACCTTCGCAAGGGAGCTTGCCGACACGGAAAAGCAGGGCTATCGCTAACACACGGCGGTTCATCGTGCACCCACAGTCTTTGAGTTATCGGAAACTCGGCAGCGTTCAGTGGTTAGGCTGCTTTCGACGCATACCGCGAGAAATGGTTGTGAAAAGTATCAAGTGAAAAGGATGAGCAAAGGGCGAAACTTGCAGGGATGGTAATGAAACGAAAGGGTACAGATCCTTCTTCAGGACCGTTAAAGCTAAATTGCCGCTTGTGAGGTACGAAGATTGCGCGCAGTTAACAAGAGTGTCGAACGAACGTTCGATTCTGTTGCGATGGCGACGGTAGAAGCTGAAGTTGGTGCCAGGCTATGGAACGAACCAGAACCCAACCGGTGATTTTGATTGTGGAGGATTACGCAGATACCCGGCAGATGCTTAAACTACTGCTGGAGACCTTGAACTATGCCGTTTTTACTGTAGCAAATGGCAAGGTTGCTCTGTCTATCGCCGCCAAAAACCACATTGATTTGATTGTCACAGACTTTAATTTGCCTGACATAACGGGAGCCGCTTTGGTTCGTCGTCTACGTCGGCTGAATGAAGATCTGGAGCGCGTTCCTATTGTTATGTTGACAGCTCTCGATGCGGACGAATATAGAACCTTGGCAGCTAGAGCGGGCTGTAATGAATTCATCGTTAAGCCCATCGATTTCGATACTCTGGAGGGGGTTCTTGACCGCTTGTTGCGAGAGAACCGGGTGGCTAAAAGAAGGCCTGTCTTAATTTCGGGCAATCGCATGCCTCTCACGAAACTTATTGGGGATGAGGCAGCACGAACGTGAAGGTCGATCCTTTTCCTTCCTCACTTTCAACCCGAAGCACTCCCTGATGTAATTCAACAATTTCCTTGACTATGGCAAGTCCTAGTCCTAGACCGCCTGTTTCGGGCTCTGAAGTTGTCTCAAACCTCTCAAATACTTTTTCAATCCGTGAGCGTGGTATTCCTTGACCGGAGTCCTTCACCCAACACTCGACGGCCCGCTCATTGTCTGCTTCACGAGCACCGATCTCTATTACGCCGTCCGAAGTAAATTTGATGGCGTTCGATAAAAGGTTTTGCAATATCTGCGTAAGCAGCAGTTCGTCGCCGTATACTTCCACTTGATCGTCTACTTCGTTTCTTACTTCCGTGCCCGCTGATGCGGCGAGTGGCTCCAGGTCTCTGACGATCCGATCTACCTCCGCACGCAACTTCAACCAAACGAATTCAGGCCGAATGGATTTCTCGATTCCCGAAGTTTTTAATAGAACTCTGCGCATACCGGACGCGAGACGTTCGATGTTGCCACGCAACACAGTAAGGGCAGAGTTGGTGGAGGAACTTCTTTCATACTCGGGAAGGGAGCGTTCAAGCACAGCTGTCGCGAGCGACAATGCTTCCAAAGGTGTTCTTAAGTCATGTAAGACGAAGGCCAGGTGTTCTTCATGGCGTTGCTGAAGTTCGATCGTCATCATTGTCTCAAAGGCTTTTACCGCCTTGCCTATAGCGTCGTCGAATACGCTGTTGATGACGTGAAGGGTTTTTCCACTCAGATCAATGCCGGCGGCTTCTGCTGCATCCTGCAAACACTGGCGCAGAATATTGTATTCGGTTACAACCTCCTTAACGTCGAACCCGGCTTCCCAGCGAAGCAATCCATGCTCTGCAGAAATAGTATTAGTATCAACGTTTTCGTTTTCGGCTCTTAGGGCGTTCGCCAAATCGTCGAGAAGTTCTGGTACTTGATCATCTATGGTTGGAGCATCAAGGTTCGCAGCTCCGGGAAGCTGGCGCACTTGTCGACGCCAACTTGCGAGTAGTCCGTCTCGCTGTTCCCTGATAAGAGCGACTAAGTTTCCAGTGTTTGGGTTCACCATCGACGCACTCTATACACTCACCACCCCAACAGCGCAACACTTCAATATTAATCCTAAAGCTAGGTACGTTAGCGTACGAATCGACAAAAATCGTCGCTCATGACCGCCACACGCCCTTCTTCCACTCGCCGACTCGTCTCCTTCCATTCTCCTGATATAATCCGCCGCGCAGTGTAACCAACCAATACAATCGGTGAAGTCCAATGGCCTCGCCTTCGCCACATCAGGTAACTGAACTATTGCTCGATTGGAGTAACGGCAGTCAGGCCGCGCTTGATGAACTCATCCCACTTGTTGATCGTGAGTTACATCGGTTGGCGCACCACTACATGCGACAGGAACGACCTGGACACACTCTGCAAACGACCGCACTCGTAAACGAGGTCTACCTCAAACTCGTCGATCAGAAACATGTGCACTGGAAGAATCGAGCGCATTTCTTTGCGCTCTCTGCACAACTTATGCGACGCATACTGGTCGATCACGCACGAAAACGTAAGTACGCAAAGCGCGGTGGCGGCGCCCACAAGATTACTTTCGACGAGGTGATGGTCGTCTCACCCGCGCGCGGCAAAGATTTAGTTGCACTTAATGATGCGCTCGAACGGTTGACTGCGATCGATGAACGCAAAAGCAGAGTAGTCGAATTGCGTTTCTTTGGCGGACTTAGTGTTGAAGAAACGGCCGAGGTCCTCGGTGTTACGCCGTTAACTGTAAAACGCGATTGGAGTATGGCGAAAGCGTGGCTTTACAACTCACTTAATAATGAACCCTGAACGTTGGCAGGAACTGGAGAAACTTTTTCAGGAAGCTCTTGCTCAGCCTCCAGAAAAACGTACTCATGTCATTGAAAGCGCGGACGAAGATCTGCGGCCTCACCTTAAAGCACTGCTGGCTGCGCACGAAAGCGCAGGGACGTTTATCGAATCGCCGGCGATTGATGTTGAAGCTCGGAACATTGCGAACCTCCACGAGCCTCACAGCGTCATCGGTAAAGTCATCAGTCACTACCGCGTGCTCGAACATCTTGGCGCCGGTGGCATGGGCGACGTTTATTTAGCCCAGGACATAACACTAGGTCGTCAGGTCGCACTCAAATTCCTGCCTTCCAACTTCACTTTGGATTCAGAGCGTTTGCGGCGATTTGAGCAGGAAGCGCGCGCAGCATCGTCGCTTAATCATCCAAACATTCTCACAATCTATGAAATCGGCGAGTGGAATTCGTGCCGTTACATTGCCAGCGAGTTTATCGAAGGAAGCACACTTCGCGAGCTAATCGGCGGTCAGCCGATGAAGATCGATGAAGCCATCGATATAACAATCCAAGTTGCTGATGCGTTAATCAGTGCGCACTCGAAAGGAATTGTTCACCGCGATATCAAGCCTGAGAACATCATGATCTGTCGTGGCGGCCTTGGTCAGAAGGAAGGCCACATCAAGGTGCTCGATTTCGGAATCGCAAAACTAACCGAAGCGCAAAGTAGTGAAACAGATTTGCCCACACGGCCTCTGCTGAGCACCAGTGAGGGAATAACAATTGGCACTGCGCCGTACATGTCACCCGAACAAGCAGACGGTCTAAAGGTTGATGCGCGCACAGACATCTGGAGTTTGAGCGTAGTCCTTTATGAGATGCTCAGTGGTCATGTCCCGTTCGAAGGCGCAACGCGAGGCAGGCTTATCGTTTCCATACTTGAAAAGGAGCCACGACCTTTAAGTGAATTAGTTGACAACATACCCGCGGTGCTCGAGTCGCTAGTAATGAAGGGGCTGTGCAAACGCAGAGATGACCGATACCAGACTGCGCGCGAGTTTCAGAAGGATTTAAACGAATTTCGAAGGCACCCGGAAGGTCTTGAGTCTCGGCTCACAGCCGAGAAACGCATTTCTCTATCAACTCAATCAATGGGTAGGTCCTCTTCATGGAGAAGCCGCGCGCCAATACTGACAATCATCGGAGCTGTTGTTCTGACCCTATTTGGTCTCGGTATTAAGTATGTTTGGCCAAGGTTGGCAGCCCGCAATACACCTCCTCCGTTTAGCAAATTCAACCTTACCCGTCTGACAAGTCATGGTAAAGCCAGTTCGGCGGTCGTTTCGCCAGATGGCAAATATGTCGTACATGTTGCGGGAACTTTGGAGCAGAAAAGTCTTTGGCTAAGGCACATTGCCACGGGCAGTGATCAACAGATTCTTCCGTCAAATGGCGGCGACATCTCCAATCTAAGTTTCTCTCCGGATGGAAATCATATCTACTACGTCAGATCTGCGCCGAAAGACATTGTACTTGAGACGATTCCCGTCCTTGGGGGCACACCCAGACGACTCCTACATGACATAGACAGCTCGGCGTCATTTTCACCGAACAGCCAGCGGTTCGTTTTCGTGCGCGGATATCCAATAAATAAAACGGCCTCTTTAATGCTCGCTAATCAGGATGGAACCGGTGAAGAGAAGTTAATCACTCATGATATGAATAATTTCTTTTTCGGAACGGCAGGTGATCCCGCATGGTCTCCGGATGGAGATCACATTGCGGTCCCGCTGAGAGGTTCCGACTCGTATACGAATGTTGTGGTAGTCGATGTAAAAACCAAAACCGAAAAGCAACTGACTTTTCAACGATGGAATGCCATTCACTCGATCTGCTGGTTGCCGGACGCTACAGGACTTCTCTTTACCGCAATAGATGCGGAGAGAAAGAATGCGCAGATCTTCTATAGTTCTTATCCTGAGGGCAAAGTCGAGACAGTCACTAACGATCTCAATAATTATGAGGATCTCAGCGTTACCGCTGATGGTACGAGTGCTGTGACTGTACGGAGTGAAGGAGAATCGGATATTTGGATTAGTTCCGTTGATGATTTCTCCAACCCAAAGCAAATCACCTCGAACAAATTTGATGGTGTTGCCGGAATAGCCTGGACACCCGATGGAAAAATGGTTCACGGTTCCAACGAGAGTGGCACACGAGACTTGTGGCTGATGAATAACGACGGCAGTGATAACCGTCAACTAACTGCGAACGTGGGCCTGAATCTGTTCCCATGTGTTTCAGCCGACGGCAAGTACGTTATCTTCCAATCGAATCGTTCAGCAAATGGGTCACTCAACATTTGGAGAATGAATATAGATGGAACAAATCCCACGCAGCTGTCATTCGGCACCCATGACGTTGATCCTCGGTGCACACTCGACAACCACATCATCTATACGTCTGATGCGCAAGGTCAACTTTCTGTTTGGAAGTTGCCGGTTGAAGGAGGGACCGCGCTGCGCATAACCGATTATTATGCGTCTGCTTTAGGGGTCTCCCCTCTGGATGGAAGCATAGCCATCGGACTTTTGGACGAGAAAGTCCTGCGTCGTCGAACAGGTGTGATTGCTTCGACGGGTGGTCGTCCAACAAAGATCTTCGACCTTCCTGCTTTATTCGGGACGCTCGGCCCTGGATTTTACGGGCAGACGACAAGTTGGACCGTCGATGGGAAATCGCTTACATATATTGACACTAAGGATGACGTATCGAATATCTGGGCCCAACCTGTCGGAGGCGGGCCACCGAAACAGTTGACCCGCTTCAAGTCTGATCTGATCTTCTACTACGCCTGGTCACGTGACGGAAAGAAACTCGCGCTGGCGCGTGGAAGAAAGACGAGTGACGTTGTGCTCATCAAGGATCTCAGCAAGCAAAGTGCTGAGTCTCGCTGAAGCTCATCGTCCTGGGACCGCAGGCGACCTCGCCTGCCCGCGTCGAACCTAACCAAGAACATTTAATGGATCCACTCGATGACATTGGGTTGGTTCTTCCGACGCGGACAGGCGAGGACGCCTGCGGCGTCCCAGGACGATGTCATTTGATCAATTTCTAAAGCAAGAGGCGGCGACGAGTTGTTGGCTCGCCGCCGTCCCTGGAGGTAGATTTATTTGTTTGTCTAATCAGAACTGTGAGGCAAAGTAATGCAAGTCAGAGCTAGTTGAAAAGAAACTTGCGCCCTGTAGGTCGAATGCTAAATTGAGAGAGAAATCCGACCACAAGACCGACTAAGCTATTGGCGTAAGCGACCCGCAGTCGATAGACGGAGTTGTAAGGTGTCAAACTTTTAAAGCGGGATTAGGGGAAGAAGACGAGAGTGAGGTACGACAGACTGTTAGTCTAATCGTGTTCGTGCAGTCTGTGCCCTACACACGACGACAGGCTAACAGCCTGTCGTACATTTTGATCTAGGACACAACGCCAACTTGCTTATGATCCGTTCGCTCATCACGCTTCTCGCCCTGTAACCACTCCTGAAACCTTTCAAAGTAGAGATACACAACCGGCGTGATATAGAGCGTCAATGTTTGCGAAACGATCAGACCGCCGACGACTGCTAATCCAAGCCCGCGTCGTGCCGATGCCCCAGCGCCGAACCCCAGTGCAATCGGCAATGTTCCCATCAACGCGGCGAGAGTTGTCATCATGATTGGTCGAAAACGCACAATGCAGGCTTGATAGATCGACTCGCGAGCGCTGCTGCCCTCGCGCTGGGACGCAATCGCAAAGTCGACCATCATGATTGCGTTCTTCTTCACGAGACCCACCAGCATGATCAGTCCCACGAAGGCGTAAATATCCAACTCTCTCCCAAAGATCAACAACGTCAACAAAGCACCCATGCCCGCCGAAGGTAACCCAGAAAGAATCGTGAATGGGTGAATAAAGCTTTCATAGAGAATGCCAAGCACGAGGTAGATCACAAGAATCGCCACTCCTAGCAGTAACGTCAGATTCTGAAGTGATGACTGAAAGACCTGGGCGGTGCCTTGAAACGAAGTTGTAATAGATGCAGGCAGAGTCTGTTTTGCCAGATTCTGCACTTCCGTAGTTGCCTGACTCAAAGAAACACCTGGTCTCAAGTTAAATGAGATCGTAGCCGAAGGAAGTTGGCCCAGGTGGTTTACCTGTGCGGGACCAACTCCGGTCGAGAGCGTTGCCACTGTCGCAAGCGGCACGAGGTTTCCCGTTGAAGATCGTACGTACAGCCGTCCTAGTGCTGCGGGATCGTATTGATATTCTGGTTTGACTTCGAGAATTACCTGGTATTCGTTGGTCGAAGTGTAGATGGTTGAGATCTGGCGCGTCCCAAATGCGTCGCCCAATGCTGTTTGGATTTGCGAAACGCTGACACCCACTGCAGATGCTTGCTTGCGATCGATATCAACATTGATCTGAGGCGTATTGATTTGCAGATCAGTGTTCACATCCTGAAGGCCGGGCATCTGCCGCATTTTGCTTTCGAGCAGTTGCACGCCATCGTACAACTCTGAGGTGTCGGTGCCCTGAAGCGTGACCTGATAAAGACTGCGCGAAACGCGCCCACCGATATTTATTGATGGTGGATTCTGAATGATGACTCGAAAACCGGGTTCGCGTGACACTTTCGGGCGCAACTCTTCCACAACTTGATCAGCACTAACGCGCTGCTTCAGTGGCTTAAGAACGATGAAAATCGTTCCTGTGTTGCCACCGCTATTTCTTCCACCGGCGCCCACTGTTGAACTCATCGCCGCGACGTTAGGATCGCGCCTGATGATTTCGGCAATAGCGTTTTGATGTTTCACCATGTCTTCGAACGACACGCCTTGTGCGGCCTCCATGCTGGCTAACAACAATCCACTATCGCCACTGGGTATGAATCCCTTAGGCACGACGCGAAAGAGGTAAACGGTTGCCACGATGAGCAATACCATGACAACGATCATTATCAGGCTGTGATCCAGAACATGCCGGAGCGTCCATTGATAACCGTTAAGAATGAAGTTGTAGGCATTCTCACTGATCGACCACCAACTCTTTCGCTGCTTTGCTTCGGAGGAGTCATGATGCGCACTCTCCCGGATTCCTTTCGCTTTCAATAAGCGACTACACAACATTGGCGTCAGAGTTAGCGCAACAACTCCGGAGACGAGGATTGCCGCACTGATCGTGATTGCAAACTCGCGGAACAAGCGACCGAGAATTCCACCCATGAAAAGAACTGGTATGAACACGGCCACGAGCGACACGGTCATCGAAACTATCGTGAATCCTATTTCGCTGGAACCATTCAGCGCGGCCTCTTTGACACTTTCTCCGTGCTCAACTCGTCGCACGATGTTTTCCAGCATCACCACTGCGTCATCCACCACGAATCCGACCGATAACGTCAAAGCCATTAGCGATAGATTGTCCAGACTGAAACCCAACAGATACATCACTGCAAAGGTGCCAACAATCGATGTTGGAAGCGCGAGTGTTGGAATGATCGTCGCGCGTACATTTCGAAGGAAAAGGAAAATAACGAGGACAACCAGAGCCACTGCCAGCAGCAATGAAAACTGCACGTCATTTACTGAATCGCGAATCGAGTTTGATCGATCGTAGAGAATGTCGAGGCTGACTGAAGCTGGTAACTGTTCTTTGAATTGAGGCATCAACGCTCTGATGGCATCGACTACCGCGACGGTGTTTGTTCCTGGTTGACGCTGAACCGCGAGCGTCACCGACCGTCTTCCATTAAACCAACTGGCAACTCGATTGTTTTCGACGCTGTCAACGACGTGCGCCACGTCTTGAAGTCGAACTGGGGCGCCATTTCGGTAGGTAACAATCAACTGGCCGAAAGCGGCAGCGTTAGGAAGTTGATCGTTGGTCTTGAGAGTCAGATTTCTGTACGCGCCGTAGAGCGTGCCGACAGGTGTATTTGGATTTCCAGTTCTGATTGCGTTAGTAACGTCGTCGACGGCAATGCCGCGATCTGCCATCGACTCAGGATCCATCTGCGCTCGCACCGCAAATTTCTGCGCGCCGTAAACCTGAACCTGGGCCACACCGTCAACAATTGAAATCCGCTGGGCGACAAGTGTTTCGGCATACTCGTCGACCGTAGCCAGTGGCAGCACCGGCGAGTTCAACGACATGAACAAAATCGGACTATCGGCGGGATTAACTTTTCGGAGGCTTGGAGGCGATGGCATGCCCGGCGGCAGTTGCGGTAAGGAAGCTGAGATTGCTGTCTGAACATCCTGAGCAGCCGCATCGATGTTTCGACTTAGATCAAATTGCAATGTGATCGAAGTTGAGCCCTGCGAGTTTGTCGAATTGATTGAATCGATACCTGCAATACCAGAGAACTGTCGCTCGAGAGGCGTCGCAACCGAAGAGGCCATCGTCTCAGGGTTCGCGCCTGGAAGACTTGCATTGACGTTGATGGTTGGATAGTCAACTGCTGGAAGATCGCTGACGGGAAGAGCGTGATAACTGATTAACCCGAACAGCACGATGCCCACCATTATCAGCGTGGTTGTAATCGGCCGCCTGATGAACAGCGGTGAAATACCGCTGGTATGAATCGGCGCTTCGAGATCTTTTTGCTTTTGCTCGTCTGCCATTATCAGTTGGATGTCCGACGAACTTTACAGTTTGTCGTGGGTCGGGATTAAGGCCCCTTTTGTAATAGAGGGTCTTGATTAACACGCACGACAAACTAAAGTTCGTCGGACATCAGACCTCACATCAAGCTTTCACCGGTCGCAGGTCTTCATCTCTTTGCCTTCTTCTTTGCAACCAATTCGTCACCCACTCCTGTCCTTGTTCAAAATAGATGTACACAACGGGTGTCAAATACAGAGTCAGCACCTGTGAAACTGCGAGACCACCAACCACAGCTAATCCCAGTCCTCGTCTCGACGTCGCTCCCGCGCCCCACCCAAGAGCGATTGGCAGGGTTCCCATTAGCGCTGCCATAGTGGTCATCATGATTGGGCGGAAGCGAATCAGACATGCCTGAAAGATTGCTTCCTCGGCCTCCTTCTTTTCATTCCTCTGTGCATCAAGTGCGAAGTCGATCATCATGATTGCGTTTTTTTCAACGATACCTATCAACATAATCAGACCAACGAACGCGTAAACATCGAGCTCTCGACCAAACAACAACAGAGTCAACAACGCTCCCAAACCCGCAGAAGGCAGACCGGAGAGAATCGTCAACGGATGAATGAAGCTTTCGTAAAGAATGCCCAGTACGAGGTAGATGACCAGAACGGCAACGACCAAAAGCAGCGTCAGATTCTGCAATGATGTCTGAAATACTTGCGCCGTGCCCTGAAAACCGAAAGTGATCGTCTGTGGCAGTGTTTCGTTCGCCAGCTTCTGGACTGTTTCAGTGGCCCGACTAAGTGACGCACCAGTTCGAAGGTTGAACGAAATCGTTGCTGATGGAAGTTGTCCAACGTGATTTACGAGCAGAGGACCAACACTATTCGAGAGAGTTGCAACCGCGCTCAACGGAACCAATCGAGGTGTTGAACTCGAAGACGCGCTTGATTGCGTTGCAGGCGCGATGAGCGAGTTTGTAGCGGTGTTAGCTGAGATGGAAGAGACTGTCGGAGTCATCGCCGTCGAAGACGTTCCGGTGGGAACATTGGTAGGAACCGGCGCTGTCGGTTTGATGTACAGCTGTCCAAGTGCCGAAGCATCGCGTTGATACTCGGGCCTTACTTCTACGATCACCTCATATTCGTTGCTGGTGGCGTAAATGGTCGAAATCTGACGTGTGCCAAACGCATCGTTGAGAATGTCTTCAATCTGCTGAACAGAAATTCCTACTGACGAAGCTTTGTCACGATCGATCTGAACATTCAGTTGCGGATTATTTACCTGGATGTCAGAAGTAACGTCGATCAGATCTGGAAGTGCATGGAGTTTATCCTGTAGCGCCCGTGCATTCTTGTACAGTTCGTCTCGGTCGGGTCCCTGAAGGGTTATCTGGTAAGGACTCTTTGTTACTTGTCCGCCGATCTGAACGAGCGGTGGGTTTTGCAAGTAAATACGAATTCCGGGAATTTGATTCATCTGCGGGCGCAGTTGATCGATAACGGTGTCGACGTCTGCCTTTCGTTGATTGAAAGGCTTCAGCAGAATCAGAATGTTGCCCGTGTTGCTTGCGGCGCTTACATCGCTCTGACCCACGGTTGAAAGCACGCCAACAACATTCGGGTTCTTTCTAATGATGTCCACGATCTCGCCTTGATGACGCGACATTTCCGCAAAGGAAATTCCTTCGGCCGCTTCCGTGTAACCAACGATTTGACTCGTATCGTCATTGGGAATAAAGCCTTTGGGAATCATGTAGAAGAGTGCAATCGTCACCACAAACAAGATCGCGCTAATCATCACCGTCAGCACTTTGTGTTCTAAGACGATCTCAAGTGTCCAGCGATAGCCTCCGACCAAACGCTCATAAGCACTTTCAGTCCAACCCCAAAATCCACTAACCGGAACATGCCCGGCAGTGCTGGAACCGCGGGCGTCACCGCCCGGCTCATTACCAACTTGATCCTGCGCTTTCTTCTTCGCCGCTTTCAAAAAGCGGCTGCACAACATTGGCGTCAAACTCAACGACACAAACCCCGAGACTAAGATGGCAACGCTGATAGTGATCGCAAACTCACGGAACAGACGCCCAAGAATTCCACCCAGGAACAAAACCGGAATGAACACTGCAACCAGCGAAATCGTCATCGACACAATTGTGAAGCCGATCTCTCTGGAACCCTTGAGCGCGGCCTCTCTCACGTTTTCGCCCAACTCAATCCGTCGCCAGATGTTTTCCAACATGACGACCGCATCATCGACGACAAAACCGACTGATAGCGTCAGGGCCATCAGCGAGAGGTTGTCGAGACTGAATCCCAGGAGGTACATCACCGCAAACGTGAAGACGATCGAAGTCGGCAGAGCGAATGTGGGGATGATTGTGGCTCGAACGTTTCTCAGAAACAGAAAGATCACGAGCACGACCAGAGCAATCGCGAGCAGAAGTGAAAACTGGACGTCGTTGACCGACTCGCGAATCGAGTTCGAGCGATCGTAAAGGACATCGAGCGTGACCGAGGCTGGGAGTTGCTGTCGAAACGACGGCAGGAGTTGTCGAATCGCATCAACGACTTCGACTGTGTTCGTTCCTGGCTGTCGTTGAATGGTGAGCGTGACGACTTGCTGTCCGTTGTAATAACTGGCCAGTCGATTGTTTTCGACGCTATCGACAATGTTACCGAGATCTTTCAGCACAACCGGGGCGCCGTTGCGATAAACAACAATCAGCGACCTGTAGGCGTCGGCGTCAGTTAATTGACCATTTGCCTGCACAGTGTAACTACGATGGACACCGTACAACGTGCCGACTGGTTGATTGACGTTACCTCTCTGTAAAGCAGTTACGACATCATCCAAACCGATTGCACGGCTCGCGAGGGCCGACGGATCAACCTGGACGCGCACGGCGTATTTCTGTTCACCGGTGACCAGAACTTGCGCCACGCCATTAATCGTTGAAAGGCGTTGCGCGATTAAGGTGTCGGCAAATTCATTGACCCTGGAAAGCGGCAGAGTCGATGACGCGACTCGCAGATACATGATCGGTTGGTCCGCCGGATTTACTTTCTTGAGTGTTGGCGGGTTCGGCATGCCGGTTGGCAACTGCCTGGCGGCTGCGGCGATTGCCGTTTGGACATCCTGCGCAGCGGCGTCGATATCTCTCCTCAGATCAAACTGCAAAGTGATCTGAGTACTGCCGAGTGTGCTCGTCGAACTTACTGAACTTAGTCCCGCGATTGTGGAGAACTGACGTTCGAGTGGCGTTGCAACTGAGGACGCCATCGTTTCAGGATTGGCGCCAGGAAGACTTGCGGTCACCTGAATCGTTGGAAAGTCAACGTTTGGAAGATCGCTTACCGGAAGGGCTCGATATCCGATCAAGCCGAATAGAACTATTCCGGCCATCACCAGTGTCGTGGTGATTGGGCGTTGAATGAAGAGCTCTGACATGCGCCACCGCCTTATCTTTTTCTTGCGCCAGAACTCTCGGACGCTGGAGCAGACCCGTTATTTGTGTTCTTTTGCTGGTCCTTCGCTTGCACCAATGCGCCCGGCACCAGACGAAGTTGGCCATCCGTTACGACTTTGTCTCCCGGCTTAATACCATCCTCGATCACCACCATCTCGTTGTAAGCAGGTCCTGTTTTGACGTTACGAACTTCGACGGTCATGTCAGGCTTGACGGCATAGACAAAGGAACTGTCCTGGCCGATCTGAACGGCTTGCGAAGGAATCACAACCGCCTGGTGCTCGGTGCCGAGCGTGAGAATTACGTTCGCAAAGAGGCCTGAATACAACAAACGATCGCCGTTTTCAAAAGTAGCTTTTAGTCGAATCGTGCCGGTGCTGGTATCGACGGTGTTGTCTATTAAAGAGAGCTTGCCTTCCTGTGCAGGTTGCGAACTTCCCGGAATTGAAACTTCGGTACGAAAACCAGCCTTGCTCGCATAGTCACGTATTCTGAGGAAGTCTGGTTCCGCAACCGTAAAGGTCACGTAAATCGGTGACGATTGGGTGATCGTAACCATTGGAGTCGTGTCGTTGGCGCGAACCAGGTTGCCGGTGGTAACCACGAGATTTCCAGTCTTACCAGCAATCGGAGCGCGGATGGTCGAGTAACCCAGTTGGACTTGAGCATTGCGAACATTTGCCTGCTCAGCTTTGGCTGCTGCATTGAGACTATCAACGGCAGATTGATCGGCACGGACGGTCGCATCAGCAGCTTGTGAAGCGGCAACGGCGTTGTCGTACTCTTCGCGCGAAATCACACCGTTCTCAATCAGGGTTGCATCGCGGCGCATAATTGTTCGTGCATTGGTGGCCCCGGCCTGATCTTTTGCGAGCACTTGTTTTCCCTGGTCCACAGCGGCAACTGCTTTCGCAAGGTTCGCACTTGCCTGCGCGAGCATGGCCTGCAGAGGTCGCGGATCGATGGTGAAAAGTGGATCGCCTTTCTTCACTTCCTGTCCAGGGGTGAAGTGGACCGCCATCAGCGTACCTTCAACCTGAGAACGGACGGCAACCGCTGAAATGGATTCGACGCTGCCGATACTCTTCACCTGAATTGGAACATCAGTCTGAGTTGCGGTAGCCATTTCGACGGGAACAACTTCGGCGCGTTGGCGGTTTGCAGCCTTGTTGGGTTTGGAACCGAACAGATACCAAACAAAGAGCAGCACGATCGCAAGCCCAGCAACACTGGCAAGCTGCACAATCCGCGACCTGCGGCTTGAAGCTTTCTGTTTGGGTTCTGATTTCGGTTCCGGAGATAAGGGCGTTAATTCAATCGATTGTTTGGCAGCATCTTCATTCATCTTGTGCTCTTCCTGTGAACACCCGCAAACGCAATCAAAATCAAGCGGGGGACAGATGATTTATAAGCAGTGTGAGTGCCGCAACGCTCAAGACCTCGTCCACGGAATGAGGACGGTTCCTCAACTGCGCCACTCCACCCGATAGTCCTATTGTGAGCTTAGATAGGTTGAAAGAAATCGAAGTTTTGTAAAGGTATCGTAAAGTTTTGTAAAGCTTGGGAGTTTAGGGCTGTGGCTTAAGTGTACCGCTGACAAAAACGGCTTGACCCAGCTCGGTCCACTGAGAA
>DATDFV010000020.1:0-4030 GCA_036522415.1 Pyrinomonadaceae bacterium
AATCTCTTCACCACTTGTTATTCTGATTATGACTTACGACGTTGTCGTAGTTGGTGCAGGCATCGGTGGACTCACGGTTGCAGCGCTGCTGGCCAAACGCGGGATGAATGTCTGCATTCTTGAGAGGCAATCACAGGTTGGCGGCTGCATTGGTCGGGTTGAGTTTGGCGGCCTGGATTTCGAGCCTGGAATGGGCATTTACACTGGTTGGGGCAGTGGCGAGATCTATGAGCAGCTGTTTTCAGAATTGGCGACGGAGATGCCAAAAGCATCGCCGATCGAAAGTGATTATGTTGTCCGTTTTGAAAGTCAAGACATTCGCTTGAAGCGAGATGCGGGTGAGTTCTTTGCTGAGCTGCGTAGAGCATTTCCTGAATGTGCTAAGGCTGCAGTCGAATTCTATGAACGTGTCATCCACGTGAATGAGGTGCTGTCTGATAAAAAACCCGGGTTTAGGAAATCACTGCGCAGACTCTGGAATAAAGCCGATGACGCTAAAGAAGGCACAGCACTAAGTGCGGCGTCAACAACATCGCCTCGGTTTCAACACTTCATCGATGTGCAACTGCGAGCGTTCCTGCATTCCAGCATTGATCGTTGCTCTCTCGTTTCAGCAAGCCGCGCGCTAAGCGTTCCGCGACAGCCGCTCTACTCGATCGACGGTGGTATCGCGACCCTGGCTGAGCGATTGGCCGACTCGATTAAGGCCAGCGGAGGAACCCTTCGACTCAACCAGCCCGTTCTTCGGCTCGCCTACAGTGATCGCGGTGAACCAATTGGCGTCGACTTGCTAAACGGCGAAACTGTTTCAGCTCGAAGGGCAATCGTTAGTAATCTGACCATCTGGGATACGTTCGGAAAATTAATCGGACTTAACCGCACACCGCCACAAATTAAAACCTCATTGGCACGCCTGCAGGGTAAAGGCGCCTACCTCGTCTATGCCGCGGTGGAAGTCTCAGCCCTGGAGCGATTGCCGGCGAATAACTTTCTGGTTGAGACATCTGAATCAGACGAACAGAACAACCTGTCAGGCGAACTAACAGTTTCAATTCGAGAGCTCCAATCCGATGGGATGTGTGCTGCAACGATCAAAACCGGCACTGAAGCTATGCCATGGTTTTCATTCCAGACAACCGGGGAGGATTTTCTAGAATGGGACCAGGCAGCACTTGAAGTTGTCTGGTCGATACTACATCGCGCGCTGCCGGAATTCGGGTCGGGGATCGAAGTAATTGAAACAGCAAATCCACGAACCTACTACGATCTGACCAGACGCAAGCTCGGAATGGTAATGGGAATCCAATCAACCATCGACAAACAGGCGACGAGCTTTCCATTCTCGAACGTATTCATCGTTGGAGATACGGTCTCAGAGGCCAGGGTGGACGCTGTAGTTTACTCGTCGATGCATCTGGCCAATCACCTCACACGAAATCAGCACTAGACGCCAGTTATGCCAAAAAAATGAACACTCGTGCTCAACAGCGGCAAGCGCTATTGCCTGGAATCGCGCCGCGTCAATTGGCCAGATTATGGCGTTAGCTTATGTCGGCATCACTCGCACATACTCGAGATCCAACGCCTCGGCCCAGATCGACCTTCGACGGTATACCCCGCTATCTTTGTAAAAATTGGTTTGTTAAGATTTCTTAAATCTTACATTCTTGACTTAAGGAAATCATTTTGATGAAGACTATTGCTAAAACTGCAATCAAGAAGTCTTTTGATCTGATGGGACTTGAACTTCGAAGGAAGCGTCAACAAAAAGAGCTTGGGGAAATGGAAGACGGAAGTCTGATTGTTCCCAAGATCTGGAATCAACCCGTTTTTCGGGACTTGATTCCGGTTCGATTACGGTCGTCGGATGGTCCGTTGTTCTTATTGGGCAGTCCAGCGCAAATCAAATTCCTTTCTTCGGGTTTTGTTGCTGCCGGTCGAGAGGTCCGAGGAATCGATTGGGACTGGGAAACTCAAACAGATTTGAGCTCAATAGCGAAACAAGCGCTGATCATCATTTGTAAGCTTCCAAAAAATGAACGCCATTGGAGAGTTGTAAAGCAACTAAAGGATCAGTTTGGATCGCGTTTAATCGGAATTCAAGAGTTAGTTCTCCCGTTTACAACCCTCTTGGAAGGCCAAGCTTTACTCGAATACTCGGTCGAGAGTTTTACTGAAATCGTTCCTCTCTATCTGGGACATGAGTACTATGGTCCGCTCGACAAGTTGAATGAGGTGTTTCCAATTTCGGGAAAGACGGTGATTGAGTTTGGCCCAATGGAGTGTTCTCAAACTGCCGGTCTGGTCCATTTGGGCGCAAAGAGTGTTTTAGGAATCGAGGCTCGCGCGGTAAGTCTTATAAAATCACTGATTGCGCTCTACTGTTTCGGTTGGAAGAACGTTTCGCTCGTAATGGACGATTTTCACAACGCGGACGCCAACAAATATGGGCGCTTCGATCTGGCGTTCGCCCACGGCGTCTACTATCACAGCTTTGCCCCGTTCCTTTTCCTCGAGAATCTAATGTCCCTGGCCGATAACATCTTCGTCGGCGGGTATACAACAAACGTAGATCAACGCGTTAAGCCGCCAACGGCGCTCAATTCTACGAACGAAACACTCGAGTATGAAGGAAAGAAGTACCAGCTTAAACGAATTCTTATCGGCAACTCCTTTAACTCGGCCATCAATCAGTTTGCGTATCACTTCGATCGAAATGATCTATTGATGTTTTTCGAGGATAGGGGCTATGACCTGACAATTATCTCGGACGAACCAAGCGACGATCCCTGGGGCGATTGGTTCTTGAGGTTTCTAGCAAAACGATAGCGACACGGCTCTGAAACCATAGCGTTCCAGAAATCTTGAATGACGAACAACAATCCTAGAGGGTAGTAGTTGATACGGCTTTGCACAAAAAGTCAGATACCACCTGCTTTAGCAGCGTGGAGATTCAAATTTGCGCTAGAGTGCGCCCTGAACCTTATGGGGTGATACCACCTGCTTTAGCAGCGTGGAGATTCAACTTCTCGCTAAAACCGCGGTAAGAAGCTGCTCAGTAGCGGAAAATTGAAACTCCACGCTGCTGAAGCAGGTGGTATCTAACCGTCACTCTAAAGCGGCACCTAGCGCGAAGCTGAGACTCCACGCTGCTAAAGCAGATGGTATCTGACTTTTTGTGCAAAGCCAGTTGATACTAGAAAATCAGGCACAGAGTCCAGACAAAGTCCACCCGGTTCTTAACGGTTCCCTCAGTCAATTTAGATTAGGCTTTACTAGACAACCGCTAATTGTCTATTGTATACAGTCAACAGACAATTATGTACGTAACCGTTGATGAACGAGACGCACGACCTCTCTACCAGCAGTTGGTGGATGAGATTAAGACCCTGATTGCGCGTGGAGAATTGGCCGAAGGAACCATGCTACCTCCGGTCCGCCAAGTCGCTTCTGACCTCGGCGTGAACCTGAATACCGTGGCCTTCGCTTATCGGCGCCTCCAGAAGGAAGGGCTAATCAGAGTTCGCCACGGCTCGGGTGCGGTTGTCATTTCACAGACTCTGCGGGAAAAGCCGGAGGATAGACTGAGGCTCCAACTAAGAACTGCACTAACGCAACTGATCCTGGCTGGATTAAAACAGCCCGAAATTAAGGCGATGATTAATCAGGAACTCGAGGACCTTTTGAAAGAGTCACGCCACTAAGGCCTTTCGCGGGTTGGACGCCTACCCTCAGGCTCGGCTCTTGTTACAGGAGCGGAGGAGACCGGCATTGTTCTCACTGGTATCGATGAAGAACTCGGTGCGCTCGACCCTGAACTAACCGGAACTCCATTCGTGGCAATTGGTGCGATGTTTCCCGGGCCATAGTTTCCGAATCCTGCGCCGTTAGAACCACCATAGACGGTCGTAGGATAAGAAATTCCGTACGGCGAAGACGACGCGTAATAACCGTAGGGCAGGAAGGTGTAGCAGCCTGCGCGGGAGTTATAAAACCAGAGGCCTGAACGACGAAATCCACCGAACAACAA
>DATDFV010000021.1:0-8941 GCA_036522415.1 Pyrinomonadaceae bacterium
ATAGCTGCAGTCGGTCGTGAGATCTCGAGAGAAGTGGGCCAGGGAATGCGGATCAGATTCTGATCGCGACTACCATGGAGAAAGCAGTTATAAACCAGGGAAGCGAATGGCCTGAACTCCGCATTGCGAACGCGATTGGACCACTATTGCAGTCTTTATCATTCATTGACTCGCGGTGGCATTAAATTAACAATTCTTCAACAGGTTGCAGTTATCACAGAAACGATTTCTTTATCAGGCTTTGACATCGATTTTCATCGATTTGCATCGAGTCGAGTGACGAATCGGGGACATTTTTTCGGACGGGCTTAGGCCGCTTGGTCCATTCGCCCGTGCCGCTTAGGATTTAACACTCGCTGGATTGATCGCTGTATGCAGCTGCGAGTTGTCGATATCTATTCGCCCAAATTCCGGTTGCTACGTTTTGCGACGAGCATGCTTGACACTGTTCGTCGCGCGGGTAAAACGTCGCCCTATTTGTCATTGCTGTCGGATTCTGGAATTGAAACACTGCCCGGTTTCGACTTTCATTCAATGGCCCTGAATAGCCATTCGCTACTTTTAACAGTTCGGCTGCTAGTATCGTGCCGGCCAGGAGAGAAACGAAGCCAACAGAAAACGCGGGTATAGCACCATCGTCGGTTCTCAACTCTTCAACTAATCTTTCTCCAGTTTCACTGCATTTACGATTGTGAATCCAAGCGATGACTTCAGTTGGATTGAGCTTTAACTTTTCGGTAAGCCTTAGCATTAGCGTCGGCTTTCTGAGAAGTAGCGTCCGGATGTCATCTTCTGTCCATTTATAGCGAATAATAGGATTAAAACAACTTAGACATGCGCCCTTTCCCGGAGGCCCACAGCGCAAGATTTCAGCCCGTAGATTAAGCGTTGAAGCCGAAAAAGATAACGGCACATAACGTTCCTGTAGCGCATGCCGTGCCTCGTTCGTATCCACTGCTGAAAGCAATATTTGCAGTGCGCCTTCACGATCTAGGAAATGCTCAAATCCCCCATCATGTGGGACCGTTGAAAAACTTGCACCACGCAACAGCCTGGATGCTTCCGTAGCCTTCTGTTTTCCGATTGAGTCACATCCGAAGAGCGTGTAACGGCCCAAATTAGTATCGTCAATACCCTTGGGATCATTGTCCGCCAAGAATATCGTTCCTAGTACTGGAAGCGGATACAGTGTGTGCAGAAACGCTGTGCCTACGGCTCCCACTCCCGCCAGTAAAACTGATGGAAACTCGCAACCGTAGTCTTGATCACTCCACGTTGGATCGCTGCTAAGGTTGTAATTCACGATGTTCAGAAACATCTGTCGTTGGGATTCATAATCGATGAGACGTACATAACGGAATATCTCGGCGGCGGCCAGGCAGGCTGCAACGTATGGACCAACAGTCAAATTTGACGTGCACAATGGAGGAGTAATGACTCTGCTGAAGAGTCCGCCGCACATGCCATTGCCGATGGCGCAAAACGTTGCGGTTGGGTCGTACTCATATCCAACGGAAACTATGATTTCTGCAATTCCTTCGTCCGCGATTTTTGTCGGGACGAATCCCTCGCGATCTGTACCAATCGCTTGTATCCCCTCCAACAAGGCCGAAGTCAACGGCAACCCCCCTCTGATGTGAGGAGAAAGTTTCGATACGACTAAAGACTGGGTGGTACAACTGAGACGTATCTCACAAATCGAGCCTGTTAACCGACAGAGCAAGTTCATTAGCATCCACGCAGTGTGCTGGACGGAGGCGAGATACGCATCTCTACCGAGCCGTATTTCGACAGTTACGGGTTTACCTCCGATATGAAGAGCGCCGCCAGCAGTTCCAGCATGTCTATTTCCTATATCCAACATTAGTATCTCCGAAAATCCAAACAGCCAGGCACGATTTGAATAAGTTTAGTGACTTCTTGCTGGCGCAGCTTTACCCAACCTGCCTCCAAGCGAAGGTGCAGGCCACAATCAAGGACTGTCGGGCGTCTACGACCGTGATAAGGAATAACGATTGAGATTGCTCCATCCAATTGCGAATATGCGTTTCCATCATCAAACTCCGAATGTCGGACGTCGCCTCCAGGATGAGTGTGCACTTGGGCCAGTCGCTGCATTCCAAAATTCCGAAAATGCTTGCCTGCCTCACTCATTGCGTTACCCGAGACTGTGAAATACGTAGGACAAAGCCTCGCTTCGGGAATTGTCAGTGTTGTAGCAATTCTGATTTCTTCGAACTCAAAACCATCGATGTAAGCAACCCTTTCGGCGTCCCCTCTGGGCCATCGGAATTCGTCGAGCAGCGTGTCCCACAAAAGCTCTGAAAGTATCATCATGTTGATCCCGGTCCTTTGTAATGCGGGTACCTTAAGACTTCCGCCAGTCTAGTTAGCGTGGCAGTGAGTGTGTGATGCCCTTGGCGCCAAACACTTGTCTCGGGTGGTGAGTGAGGAACCATGTAGTATTCCGCGGTGAAGGTGAAGCAAAGCATTTGTGGTAACGTGACAGTTCCCCCTCTATAAGGTGAGTGAAGGGCAAACCAGTTGATACCCTGACATTGAATGACTGGCAACCACCTTGTTTCGCTTTCAGCTCGAACCCAAGTGTGAGGCTCGACAAAAATCGCTGTGGGAGGCCATTTGTCGTAGTATTCAGCTCCTAGGCGCAAAAAATACTCATCAGTGCCGCCATCTTCTTTGAAGGCGGGAATCTGTATTGCCGCCCACAATTCCTCCTGCTTGATCAATTGCAAACCGAGTTCGATTGCGCGGGGCGACGAAAGCCAAGTGAGATGTGCTTTGAATTTCGTCGCCGCGATTTCAGGATCTACTTTTACGGGCGTCGCAAGCACAAGGCGCCTCCTGTGGCTCCAGCAAATACCCATTCGTGTGCAGCGCAGTGCTCGCGCAAAAAATCGACAATATTCAGGGCCGCGAAGGTGAAAACGTTGATTTCTGACTTCCCACATCGCAGACGGTCATCTGGCTTTTGCGAAGTCCTCAACGCCTCATAGAGTTTGTCAATGAATGTCTGAACGGAATCGGCGCTTGTCGCCTTCAGTTGAATCGGGTTTTTACCGGTATCTTCATCATGAACAACGATAGTAACGTTGTGCGGTTTTTGACCGTTTTCCTTATTCTCCATTAGCTTCTCCTTCTCCTTAACTTAGTCACGGAACCTTAGGGCCGCCCGCGACGTACATAAGAATTACATAAAATTTAGCTAATGTCAATGGACAAATTCCTTTACATTTTAGCTAAAGCTTGTTAGGATAGTGCGACTTGGGAGGAGGTCGGCAAAGTGAACCAATCGATAAGTGCCGCCAAAAGGACGATGACACTAAATCTGACTGAGGCGGAGATGAAAGCGCTTGATGATCTTTCAGCGCAGAAAGACATCAGCAAGACAGCGGTCCTTAGGCAAGCGCTGCGTCTGTATCAGATGCTTGACAGGCGTTTGGCAAGAGGAGAGAAGCTATTTTTCGAACACGACACGACGAAAGAGAAGGCGGAGTTAATGTTGATATGAGCGAACGAAGTCTTGTTCACATTAAAGATCGTCGAACCGGAATGCTCGTAGAAGCAACCCTCATCGACGGAGTTACCAGGGAGGATGTCGAATTGGCCGAAGGCCAATGGGACCCCTATCTGCAGAAAGAATTGGCGAGACTGCAATCGGAAGGTGTCCCACGAAACCAGTGGCCGCAGCACGCTCATTGGAATTGGCGTGATAAGCAGAAGGCGGTCGAGGGCGTACTTGCGTATCGCATGTTTGGGATAGAACACAGCTCTGAGATCCAAGGTCTGATGCTCTGCGTGACGGCTGGGAAAACGGGCCGGATAGAGTCGCAAAAGGGAAAACCCTTGGTCTACGTTCATTTTTTGGCAGCTGCGCCTTGGAATTTGGGGAGTATGTCTCGTGAACCTCGTTTTTCGTTAGTAGGAACTGTATTAATAACGGTTGCGATCCAATTAAGTCTAGACGAAGAGTTTGATGGCCGCATTGGGTTGCACTCCCTACGTCAGGCGGACGAATGGTACGAGAAGGCGTGTGGAATGACTAATCTTGGATCTGATCCGTCGGCTCACGATCTCAAATACTTTGAAATGACACCTGAACAAGCATCTAAATTCTTAAAGTGAGAAACGTTATGAAATTGAATCTAAGCAAAGAGTGGCTTACAAAACGCGCGGAACAGGAAGAGAATGCAGAAGTCTCAGCAGGTGTGTTCAATCTTCAGATGCTGGAAACAGATCAAGCGAAACACGAACACGCGTTGGCTGCACAAGCTGCGCAAGCTGAGACCGAGAATTCTCGGCTAGCTTTCGGGAGGTTGATAAATTTGTGGCGACGAAAGAAGAAGCTGCGAATGGATGAACTTGCTGAGAAAGCCGACATAGATATGGGAGAACTTGTTGCCATTGAGCATGATATTCACTATACGCCGGAACCTCGTACGGTGTATCAGCTCGCTAAGATGGTTGGGCTTTCCGTAGAGAGTATGTTGCAACTGTCAGGGAACTCCGTCGTTCGAGACTCCATGCTGGGTCACGAAGCGGTTCGATTCGCAGCTCGGTCGGAGTCTGTGGAGAAGCTAAGTAAGGATGAGCAGCGTGCTTTAGAGGAGTTCGTCAAGTTCCTGAATGAGAAGTAACAGGCAGTGAAGAATGTTTTTCTACGCGACCGAACCGCGCAAGACATAAATAATCAAGTTCAAAAAGTCTTGCGCGATTTGGGTTCGCCAGAACCGCCATTACATCTGCCAGAGGTGCGAGAGCTCCTTCGGCTCGATCGTCACTACTATTCCTCGAAAGAAGAGGGAGTTCTAAGAGAAGTAGCTCACAGATTAATCTTGGCTGGAAAGCAGGTGCTTGCACGTCCCACATTAATTGGCGACGCCATTAAGAAGTGGGACCTCCGATCTCTCTTTCTGCCTGACCGAAAACGAATTCTAATCGATAGCACGCTCCCGGAAGCCAAACAGCGCTGGAGTGAGGCTCACGAAATAGGTCACAGTCTCATCTGGTGGCACGATGGAACCATGTTGGGTGACAATAAACAGACATTAACGCCGGCTTGCCACGTGCATATTGAGAACGAGGCGAACTTCGCAGCAGGGCAGTTATTATTCCTGCAAGATCGATTTATTCACGACGCGCGTGCTATTACAGCAGGAATAGCAGCCGTTAATGAACTTAAAAAGCGCTTTGGCAATACAATTACAACTACGTTGTGGCGTTACGTAGAGCAAAGTCAGGTTCCCATGCTCGGCGCCATTAGTTATCATCCATGTCGACTGCCACCAGACTTTGACCCACTTAATCCGTTGCGGTATTTCGTTACATCGCAAGAGTTTGAGAATCGTTTTTCGAATATTCGGGAATGGGCTGTCTTCGCTCACATTCAAAGTTATTGCCTGGATCGACGCGGAGGTCTTCTTGGAGCGGCAGATATAGTGCTCGAAGATGACAATGGCACCAGTCATATATTTCGTTTCGAAACCTTCTTCAATCGTTACGATGCGCTCACGCTAGGCGTATATCGAGAGCAGCGTCCACTCATCGTTTCGGGTTTTAGTGTCACGTAGGCAACAAGCCACGAATATCGCTTCATCGCAACGAGGGATGCTCTCACATTCGCGAAGCAGTATGTATGAGTCCGCTTGCACTATGGATTGCTGCGACATGCCAGAGTGAGCGCTAGTCCCGCTCGTGCCGAGTCGAGATGATCCTATCGTAAGTTCAGTGTGCTACGAGCCAGCTCGTCTGGACCACTTGCTAAGCACCTAGGCCCTTCCTTTAAGGGTTCTTGCAACTACGGACGACGTCCGAAGCCGGTCGCGACGATTACTAGACGTGGTTAATGTGGCAGCGTTGTGAGTTTTGAATGTACCTAATTATTTATGTCCCAATTGTGAAACTTACCGCGCAAGTCTTCGTAATCAGGCGTGTAAGCAATTCGTTCTAGCAGGTTTGACTGCAAGCGCACTCGAACTCAGTTGGATTCATTTGATGTTTTCATGCTATTCCAAGATGCGGCCCTGAGCGAGGTTTGACCAATAGTTATATGTAACAACATACCTTGACTATAGAAGGGCTTTGCGATATACGCTGCCTGTCCTATATCATTCTCAGGCAATTACTCCCCTCCAGCTTCAACGGGACGACGCCATGACAGAGTTAAGAAACCCTTCGGAGATCGCCGACCGGGGGGAACAAATATACAAAGAGAAATACCAAGCAACTTATGAAATTGAGCATCCAGGCCAATTTGTTGCCATCGACGTAACCACGGGAAACGCATTTGTTGGAGTCTCACCGGAGGAGGTGTTGGAAAACGCTCGTAAAGCTGCTCCAACCGGGATTTTTCACTTAATCAAGGTTGGCTCACCGGGGGCTTTTCGAGTTAGTTACACACGCGATGCCAACATGGATTGGGTCATTTAACCCGCTAGGCTCACCGACCCTCAAGATCAAAATCACTGGCGCCTTGGGTACCCAACAAGACTTCGAGGCAATCATCGATACAGGCTTTAGCGGTTTTCTATCAATGCCAACCGTGAGAGCCTTTCCGCTCGGATTGATTCTTTACGGCACCACTAGAGTAATTCTTGCCGACGGAGGCGTTGCGTTCAAATACACAGCACTCGGATCCGTGACTGTTGAAGCGGAGTCAGCGGCAGGAATTATCATACTAGAACCAAATTCAACGGACTTTCTTGTTGGAATGGATTTTCTGACAAAGTTTAAAAAGACGCTCTTCGTTCATGAGAAAAACAAGTTCGTTGCCTTAATTGACGACGCAGACGTGGAAGAGTTCATGAGGACCATCGTCGATTCTATGGTTGATGCCTCTAAAAATGCTGCAAAGAACGCAACTCAACACGAGTTACCTGCCAAGACCGATGTGGGTGCCTAAGCTCTAGCCAAAAAGACGTGCGCATTGACTTTCGTTAACGCGTGAACACGTCAAACCCTTCTGCAAACTAGTCCGACGATGAATCGCCTGCCACACCGGCGGTGTGCGACAGTCGCGCATTATGTAATCGGGCAACACGTCTGCCATCAAAATGCGATGTCATGCACGGTTTGTCTTACATAATGACGATTATCGTACGCCTCGCATCTATTTCTCTGTGGATCTTTCCGCTTTACTGTTCCTAATGCGCCTTCACTCGTAACCGAGAACCAAGGTTTGCTTGAGCGCCATTTGACTGAAATAAAGTTTGCGGGAGGTGATAAAGAAAAAACTGGGGTGGGCAGCCAGACAGGATAGAGCGCGATTTCAAACTTTAAGAATCCTGTAAGTCTAGTCTTTTCAGTAACTCTAAAATAAAGGCAAGCATATGAATAAACTTGGGCCGACTGGGAGTTGCTCAAGCTCCATGCGCTCTTTAGTTTGTGGCTTTATTTTTGTTCTCCGCAAATCGGATAAAGCGGAGGCAATATGACAGCTAGACCACGCGGAAGAAAAAGAACGCTCTAAAACCAGTTTCATCCTGCAATATGTATGGACCAGGTCTATCAGGTCTCGGCGCTCATGGAAGCAATCGGGGCGGTGAAGGATGGGGCCGGTGATCCGTGCGCTACTGAGGAGGTACTGGGTGCGCGTCGAAGAAAGCAGGCTGGGATTTACGATTCGGAAGAGCCGCCGCGTCAGGAAATCAGCGAGACTCTCTTCGTACTCTTCAGACTCTGTTGCTGAAGTTGATAAACGCAGAGACCTTGTATTTAGTGGCCAAAGGGACTAAGGCTCCTGAAGGACGCCCGTTAGCGAGGCGCGCTCCGGTCGAGAGATTATGTTTGAAGAGCTGGTCGAGAAACCTTGGATGGTAAGGCAAGACCAAGGACATGAGGACCAACTTCTTTGATATGAGGACGCGCTACGTCAGGGAGTAGTTCTGCCAAACCTCGCAGGGTCGGCTCGCAGAAACGCCACGATTTCTAAAGAGACTTCTGCCTAGGCAAACTTTCGCCAAAATGATTTTTCCGGAACGCTGTTTTTCAAAGCACGTTTGGATCCTCGTTTACCAAACGCGATTGTTCACGATTCGTGAACATGGGCTAATTTGTGAACGTGCCGTTTCGAAAAACAGTTTTTGGGAGAAACCTATTCGGTGATTGGTTTGGTTTGGGGATGGTAGGTTGAGTGTGGATGCAAAAAGTTAGTGCGGCGAATAAATCGGCGGTCGTAATACAATGAGCGGCATGAAGATTTTCGTAACCTTACTACTGCTCATTACTCCAGCACTTGCACAATCGGACTCTCTTCCGGTGAAGATTAAGTTTCTCGGCAGCTACCGACATAACGGCAGACCTGATGGGAATCTCTGGCATAACGTCCTAGTCCCGAAGAACATTACGAAGGATGATCTGATCGTTGTGGCGAAGGCATTGTTTAAGGACACTCCTGGTTATTATAGTTTCTTCATAGATGATAAAGAGTTTCAGGCTTACGTGGACTCAGACCTGCACTACTTGCGCAGCGATAAGCCTAGCTATCCATTTCCCGAAAAGTGGTTCAACAGAAGTTGCGTCGCAACTATCAACAAACATTCCTCGCGCGGTTATCTTGATGAGTGGGCACTTTATGCTGAGGGTATAACTGGTCAGAAGTTCGGAGGCTCTCCACAAGACGAATTTATAATCAGTCTCGGCAAACCGGACAAACCGATTCAATAGGGCTGAGTATTTGTAAGCAAGCTCGACCTCGGCAGATAACCTCGCCAAGTTCCTTCTCTGCTCAGGTGATAATGCATCCCACTGCTCTAGTGCATCTTAATAGGTAAGGAACACACCAATGGCTTTTTGAAGACCGCAGATAACACTCGCGCCGATCTGTCGAAGCTCCTGAGCTGTGATTAAGTGGCCTATCGCTGAGACAAAAGCGGCAAAGACTCTTGGAGAGTCCCCGCCGCTTTCGTTTCACGAATTAACGTGA
>DATDFV010000022.1:0-39048 GCA_036522415.1 Pyrinomonadaceae bacterium
CGGGTGGGTGCGAAGCTTGTTCGATGTCACGACGTTAACTTCGCACCCACCCGCTACCGCGAGGTGATACTGACTGCTTCCAAGTTTCTCGACGGACGATTCAGCCGATTCGCCCAGACTAAGGGATACTTGAAAAGGAACGGAGGCCCCGATGAAACCTAAGCTAGCTTGGCTTACCAGTATGGCCCTCGTGACTCTTCTGCTCACTCCTCTTTGCGTAGCTGACACAAGCACGTCAAGGATGCTGAAGCAGCAGGAGCGCTACACACTGTCGTTGGAACTCGAATTCACAAAGAAAGATCAGAATGCACTCGAACATGCCATGTCGGTACTGTTTGATGTGGGACCGAATGGCTACGCGACAGGATTCCTTGTAGGCAATGGACTGGTAATGACGGCGTATCACGTGATTTCCGGTAATCTCAGCAGCACTAAAAAGATCATGCTGGGCTTCCGACCTGGAGACGAACTGAACGTCAAGGTTTACATCGAAGGGTGTCGAGCGAAAGTAATCAAGGTCGACAAGGAATCTGATCTCGCGTTGCTGGAGATGTGTCGTAACTCCAGGGATGCCAAGCCGCCAACGTTTCAAACCTCACCAACCAAAGATGACAAGCTCGTATTGATCGCGAGACCGCACGGAGACAAGGTCATCAGTCACGGGTCCTTCTACGGCAACTACATGTTGGGAAACCAGGAATACTGGTCGGTTAAGATCGATAGTCGTGACGGGTTTTCAGGAAGCCCTGTTTACAATTCCAAGGCGGAAGTGGTCGGGGTTTTCAGCGGTTACGATTGGTCACAAAAACTGGCCTTAATCAGTCCCAGCATACGCGCTCAGAAACTGCTCGAGGATTATAACTCAGCCAAACCGTAAACGTATGTTTCAAGCGGAGACACCGCGGTGCGCCGGATCAGAGGACGGCTCACCGCGGTGTTCACGTTTGAGAGCCTGTTTTAAGTGTTCAGTATGGATTTTTTTGATCAGGCGCAAGTCGCCAATTTCGTTACCGGTTATTTTGCGTGCTGCAATTTGTGCTGAGACCACGACACAGTTTGCGACCTGATTCGCGATTAGCTTCAGTCGTGAGAGCGCTAGCTGTTCGAATTTGAACCCCGAGTCAAGTTTCACGCGCAGCTTCTCTTCGTCAGACCAACGTCTTGTGGCGCTGACGCCGCCATGATGAGTTACGGCCGCTGAGGGGTCGAATACAACTCGCCAACCTGCCTTACGCATTCTCCAGCACCACTCATGATCTTCGCTGTACATTTCGAACTGTTCGTCAAATCCACCCACCTGATCAATGACCTCGCGCCGTACTAGAAGTGCTGCGCCAATCATCATCGGTACATCACGGCGGCGGTTGTGAGTCCAGTGCCTGCCTAGCAGAAGCTCTCCGCGCAGTTCGGCAGGAAGCATGTGATAAAGCTTCAACTGCCAAAAAAAGGTATGCCACGGACTTGGTGGACTGAAGTAAACACTTGTTTGGATTGAGCCATCGGCATTCAGAATCCTTGGCCCACACGCGCCGATGCGAGCGTCGCTTCGGATTGTCTGAAGCAACTTTCCGATGGTGTCTGATTCAACCTGCGCATCAGGGTTTAGCAGAAACACAAAGGGCGATTGGTTAAGTGAAAACGCTTGATTATTCGCCCGACCGAATCCGAAGTTTTCTGAGTTTTGAACTATTGTTAGTTGTTGTTTTGCCAGTAAGGATTGAGCAAGAGAGCTGTCGTGAATTAAAGCCAGGCTCTCGTCCTGAGAGGCGTTGTCGATAACAACCACTTCAAACTGGCTTGGGATGTTCGACGTTGCGATTGACTCGACACAGCGTCGTAAGAGCTCCCCGGTATTCCAGTTTACGATGACAATTGAGAGTTCGGGATCGGGCATGTCCGATAGGTTTCAGTTTGTTCTGGCGTCAAACTCACGCGCTATCATCCATGATGAATAGCCAATTTATGTCACGACAAACTAAAGAAAGCTCTGATTAAGTACGATAGGCTGTCAGCCTGTCGTGGTTCCGGTTGCGTAATATTATGGGCAAACCGCCGACCGGCTAACAGCCCGTCGTACTTACCGGATTGCGAACGCCTTGAGCGAATCCCCAAGCCTGCTAAGATTCAAGAGCCCATTCGCCGCATTCTTCAGCGCACGCCGCGTATTACTCTTAGTCATTGCTTCGTTGAGCCGATAATTACGTGCTACTGAGTCGAAGGTTTCCTGCGGGTTTTGAACCGCCTTTTCCCTTTTTTTCAGTGAGCGGCACAGCTCGAGTGGATTGCCACCGCTGCTCCTCAATTGCACTTCAGTAAAACCCGCGCGCGATAACAGCGTTTGCAGGCCTCCCACCGAAAATAATTGAAGATGCTCGGGTGGTGAAACGACTCTCCATCCCAGTCCCATCAAACGTGCAGCAAGACTCCGACAATTCGGAGTCGTCAACCAGAACAAACCTCCCGGTCGTAACAACCGATATATTTCGTTTACCGCTGCCAGGGGATTAAAGAGATGCTCGAGAATCTCTACGGCCGTAATGACATCAAATTGTCCGGTTGCCAGCTGAGCGTCGCTTAGTTCGCCGTGGAATACTTCAAATCCCAGCTTTCGAACGTGGGAAACTGCGGAAGCGGAAACGTCTATTCCCTGGGCGTCCCAGCCATTGTCCCGTGCTGCCTGTAGCAGTGAGCCCGCGCCACAGCCGACGTCGAGTAGTCGATTTGTATGGCGATAACGTGAAAAAGCGGCAGTGATCTCAGTTAGACGTCTCGCAACGAGTGGTGGCTCATCTATTCCGTGATGAGTGTAGTAGTCGCCGTAGTACGTCTCACTTTTGTACCAGGGTGAGTAAGGGCAATAAAGCGTCCGACACTGCACGCACGAGACGATCTCAAGTTCGTTTTTAGTACCAAGCTTCCGTGCTTTAGTGGACGAGCAGCCAGGACACGCGCGTGATGGCTTCTCCGAACGAGGATCCATGGCAAGGATTCGTTGTCCGGCAAACTCCTCGATTTCATCGTGCGTTTGCATGATTGACTGCTTAGCGTCCTCTGAATGGTAGTCGAGGAGGAGAATATCTTGATCCTAAACTTTATCAAAGCGTGGTACCGATAAAAACAGCGAGCGAAGCGATCGGATGTCCGACGAACTTTAGTTTGTCGTTGCTGCCAACTCAGATCGGTGACTTACGAAGGCCTCGCAAAACCCGAGGCTCGTTTCCGGCACCACGACAAACTAAAGTCCGTCGGACATTCGTTCGCTTTGCTCGTATCAATAGACTGCTCTCTGCTGTTCACGTCTTTTGTTTGCCAGTTCAAATCGTGGTTCAGCCTTACTGTCACCCGAAAGCATCTTCACGACGTACTCCGCAACTGCTGGTCCGTGTTTGAATCCATGACCCGAGCCGCCACCTACGAGCCACACGTTATCAAACACCGGATGGCGATCGATCAGAAAGTCGCCATTTGACGTGTTCTCGTATTGACAGATGCGTGTCTCGGTAACGGGCGCGTCGGACAATGCCGGTACGCGTCGCTTTAGGTATTCGCGGACTGCCAGCAAGTTCGCTTCTGTCACCACCCTATCAACAGTATCGGGATCGAATTCCGGACCATGCGCGTCAATGGCGAGTTTGAAGCCTCTGTTCTCGAGGCTCGGAAGTGCGTAGATAAGGTCGTTGAAGTCAATCCAGACTGGCATCTGTTCAGGCGAGAAGCGCACGTCCCCTCCCGGCGTTCCAAAGAAAAACACCTCTTGACGTGTGACGTGAATATAACCCTCAAGAGTTTTGGGAAAGATCTTCGGTAACCAGGGTCCACATGCGAACACAAACTTGCCGGCTGAGATTCGATTGCCTTTGTTCGTAATGATGGAGTTTGGCTGGGCGTCGGACTCAGGGGTCAAAACGGCCTCGTTGATAATCGTGGTTCCATCCAGGGCCGTTTGATGTGCGAGGGCCTGCACCGAGCGTCGAGCGATAACGGCACCACTGTCGCGCTCCAGAATGCCCCAAGTCTGATCGGCGAAGTGAAACTGGGGATACCGATCCCTTAAGTCTTCAGTCTTCAATTGCTCGATGCTTACTCCAGCGCCCAGGAGAGTGTTTAGTGTAGCTTCGCAATAAGGATCTTTACTTCGTGCGACCCAAAGTACCCCGGTCTTGTGAAATAAAGGTGGCAAAGACTCGACGCGTTCGAAGAACTCTCGCCAGAGCGCGAACGAGCGAACGGCCGAACGAGTGTAAATTTCATCCGGACCGTAACCCATTCGAATAATTCGAGACTCTCCGCCGGAGCTGGCCCGACTGTTTCCTGGTCCGTACGCATCGATGAGAATTACGGAAGCGCCCGCACGTCTTAGCTGGTACGCTATCCAGGCGCCGAATACTCCGGCTCCAATAACTGCAACGTCACAAACCATCAATCTGATTGTAGCCGAAGGCCTGAATAACGGGCATATGTGATTAAGGTGCTTTGTACATTGATTCTTTCACGGATAAGCTGTTGGCCTGGACCCCTTGAATCAACCGAAAGGAAGGGGAAGCAGTGCAAATAAGAATTTATCCGCAGATTACACAGATTCTTTGACGGAGAGGAAAAGGCTCACTCGATTCAGAAAAGGAAATCTGCGTAATCTGTGAATCTGCGGATAAATTCTGGTTTGCGCTGATAGGCGTTTCAGAACGAAGCGACTGAACTTTGCTTATGGAAACAGGAGGAATTGGTTAATGCGTTTGAAAACTTTAACGTTGATATTGTCGAGTTTATTACTTGTCGCCTGCTCAAATCCAGCGGCTGATAAATCCAGAGCTGTAACTGGTGAAGCATCCTCGGCGACTCCCCAGTCTTCTGCATCAGCCGAGAAGTACGTGATCAATCCGCAGAATTCGAAAATTGAGTTTCTGGCGTCGCAAGTTACTGGTAGTCATCAGGGCGAATTCCAGGATTTCTCGGGAGTAATTGATTACGCTGGCCAACCAGAAAAGAGTCGGGTGAACTTGACGATAAACACTGCCTCGGTAAAAGCCGATGCAGATAAGTTAACCGAACATCTCAAAACGGCTGACTTCTTCGACGTGGCCAAGTTTCCGCAAGCGATCTTTACCTCGACCGAGATCAAATCCGGTGGTGATAAAGGGGCTTCGCATACGATCACTGGAAATTTCCAACTGCACGGTATTACGAAATCAATAAGTTTTCCGGCGACAATTAGTGTTACACCAGAAGCAATTAATGTTGAGAGCACGTTCTCAATAAACCGGAGGGATTTCGGCATCAATTATGCGGGCCCTACAGATAATCTGATTCGTGACGACGTGGTGATGTCGTTGCACATCAAGGCGGGGAAAGGGAAGTAGATGATGGTCAGTGATGAATGGTATAGGACCTATAGGACTTATCTGACCTATTCTACCTACTACTGACTACCGACCGCTGACCACCATGAAACGTGCCCAGCCAATTGAAGCAAGTACGCTCAAGCGTGCTTTTCGAATTCTGGGTCCAGGCCTTATCACTGGCGCATCTGACGATGATCCCTCAGGAATTGGCACGTACTCGATGGCCGGTGCGTCGCTTGGCTTTGTGACGCTCTGGGCAATGACCCTGACGTTGCCGTTGATGATCGTAGTCCAGTACATCTGCGGCAAGATTGGTTTGGTTAGCGGGAGAGGACTTGCGGGCGTACTTAAACGTCACTATTCGCGCACTTGGCTGTATCCGGTGGTGATTGGTCTAATCATTGCCAATACTATCAACGCTGGTGTTGATATTGCTGCGATTGCTGCGGCAATTAACATTTTCGCCCCGATTCCGATACTCGCGCTCGTTTTCCCAGTGGCCGGCATAATCCTTGTGGTTCAAGTTTGGGGTTCATACCGACTCATCTCGAAGACTTTCAAATGGTTGACTCTGACGTTGTTTGCTTACGTCGGAGCGGCATTGCTCGCGACAAGAAACTGGGGACCAGTTATTAAAGCAACCTTCGTTCCAACGTTCCGATATGACAATCAGTATCTGACTACGCTGGTAGCGATTTTGGGAACGACGATTTCACCCTACCTCTTTTTCTGGCAGGCAAGCGAAGAAGTTGAGGAAGAGATCAACATGGGCCGAAAACGACTGCGGCAACGAAAAGGTGCAAGTAACCCGGAGCTGAAATCACTGATGATGGACACCGTTGTTGGCATGATTCTGTCGAATGTCGTTTCCTATTTTGTCATCCTCGCATCTGCATCAACGCTTCACGCAGCGGGTCGAACTAACATCCAATCTGCTAGTGAAGCGGCAGAGGCACTCCGACCAGTAGCAGGGAATGCAGCCGCACTCCTCTTTGCGCTCGGAATAGTTGGCTCCGGTTTCCTGGCGGTTCCGATACTAACGAGTTCGGCAGCATATGCTGTCGCCGAGACATTCAGCTTTAAGTATGGACTTAATGAGAAGCCGTCACGAGCGAAACAGTTTTATATCGTTATCGCGGTCTCGACTATCGTAGGCGTCTTAATTAATTTTGTTGGAGTCAACCCGATTACGGCATTATTTTGGACCGCGGTGATCAATGGAGTGCTTGCGCCGCCGATGTTGTTGCTTATCATGCTAGTTGCCCGCAATAAGCGAGTAATGGGCACGCGAATAAATAACAGAGTCAGTAATCTTGTAGGTTGGGCTACTACGGCGCTGCTGTTCCTTGCGGCACTGGGCATGATAATCACCTGGAAGAGCTAATCGATCTCATCATCCATGAAGCGAGCCCCCTACCGAATCCTCTTCTGTGCGGTTCTTCTAACACTTGCAATCAAGTCCAACTGTTTTGCCCAACTCCCGTTCTATACCGACGACAGTGACACTACACACAAAGGCAAGTTCCACGTGGAGGTTTACAATGAACACGACGTCCTCCAGAAATCTGCATACCCGACAAAGCGCCAGAACACGCTCGTATTTACCCTGAACTACGGAATTACCGATAAACTGGAATTAGATGTAAACGCACCATGGCTTAACCTGATCAACTCCCGGACAGTCTCACCTCTCGACGTATCGGGAGTTGGTGATACGCAGTTTGGATTGAAGTACAACTTTCTTTTAGAACGTGAAGGTTCAAAGAGACCGGCTTTGGCTTTGGTGTTTTATGTTGAAGCCCCGACTGGCAATACTCAGAAACAACTTGGATCGGGACTCGTGGACTACTGGCTGTACGGCGTCATTCAAAAATCGCTTACAAAGAAGACGAAAGGTCGATTGAATGGAGGTGTCCTCTTCAGCGGTAACAACTCCACTGGTCTTATCGGTATTGAAACTAAGCGAGGTCAGGTTTACACAGGAAACGGTTCAATCGTTCGAGACATCACGCCTCGCTTGCAACTCGGAGTAGAAGTGTTCGGAGCAGTGACTAATAGCTTTGCTTTAGATAGAGGACAACTGACCTCTCAATTTGGCGGTGATTATGCGCTGACAAAAAAATTGACCCTGTCGTTTGGACTTCTGGCAGGAAAATTTGCGGCGAGCCCCAGAGTCGGTGCGCAAGTTGGGTTTGCATACGACTTTTAGTTGATCGCTTACTCTGCGTCTCTGCGGTCTCTGCGTCTCAGCGTTCATTGAGGGTTACAACTTCTACTAGCTCAGAGACGTAGAGAACGCTGAGACGCAGAGAACGCAGAGACGCAGAGAGTGGCTTACGTAATCACGTTTGGCTTATCACGCCCGGTGAACTCTTTCAACCGCAACAAGTCTTTTGCATCCTTCAACAAGGGCGCAAGAATCTGATTTACGTCGCTGACGCCTTCGTCTCTTAAGTATCTCTCGACGTACAGTCGCAAAGTCGCGCCTGAGGTCCCAGTCCCTGATAGACGAAACACCGCTCGCGAGCCATCCGCCAACAGCAAACGAATACCTTGTTTCGTCGCCGTACTACCATCAACCGGATCTGTGTAGCTGAAATCATCAGCAGTCGTGATCTTCGAACCACCGAAGTCTTTGCCATTCAAACCTGGGATCTTTTCTCGAAGTGCCGCAATCATCCGAGCTGCCGCGTCAGTATCGATTCCCTCGAAATCGTGACGCTGATAGTAACTGCGACCAAAGCGTCGCCAATGTTCCCGCACCACTTGCTCGACGGATTTCCCCGTGTGCGCAAGGATCGACAACCATGCAAGCACAGCCCAAACGCCATCCTTCTCGCGAACATGATTCGACCCTGTTCCGAAACTTTCCTCGCCACAGATTGTGCATAACCCTGCATCCAGCAGGCTGCCAAAGAACTTCCAACCGGTCGGCGTTTCATAAAACCTGATACCCAATTGCTGCGCAACTCGATCCGCAGCCGTTGACGTAGGCATCGACCTCGCAACGCCTGCCAGTCCGTCGCGAAAGGCGGGAATTGCGTCTTTCGCATGCTCAGCTATTAAGGCAAGGGAATCGCCCGGCGAGACAAAAAATTTTCGTCCGAGAATCAGGTTGCGATCTCCGTCGCCGTCACAAGCGGCGCCAAAGTCAGGTCCATCGTCGTCAGCTAATCGAGCGACGAGATCTGCAGCGTAGACGAGATTTGGATCCGGGTGATGACCACCAAAGTCTGGCAGGGGAGTTCCCTTGACGACTGTCCCTGGCGCTGCTCCCAGTCGCTCTTCCAGGAGATGGTGCGCATACGGACCAGTGATCGCGTGCATTGCGTCGAACGTCATCCGGAATCGACTTGCGAAGAGTCGGCGAATGGATTCAAAGTCAAACAACTCTTCCATCAGTTCGCAATAATCCGTTAGCGAATTGATTACGTCTATTTGAGTCTGACCAATTCGCGTTGAACCTTCATGGTCAATGTCCACGTTTGCATCGGAGATAGTTATGTACTCAGTGATCTTTTGAGTCTGTTCATGAATAGCTTCGGTAACTGACTCGGGTGCTGGCCCGCCATTGTGAATGTTGTATTTGATCCCAAAATCTTCATCGATGCCGCCCGCGTTGTGACTTGCTGACAGAATCAATCCTCCCAGGGCGCCGCGACGCCTGATGACTGCGGAAACTGCGGGCGTCGACATCAACCCTCCGCGAGCAACCAGCAACTTTCCAAAGCCGTTTGCGACCGCCATGTTGATGATTATTTTTATTGCTTCGCGATTGTAGTAGCGACCATCGCCACCAATGACCAACATGTGTTGACCGAAGTCTCCAGCGGTTTCGCGGATGACGTTAAAAACAGATTGCACAGCGTTCTCGAGATAGTTTGGTTGCATGAAGACGCGTGTTTTCTTGCGCAACCCTGATGTGCCAGGACGCTGACCTTCGAACGGCTTAGTTGGGACTCTGATGATTTCGGGTTTCATAGCATTAGCCACAGATTTTGGTATTTAGTGCTTTGTACTTCGTGCTTTGGCTGTCATCCGTTTGTTGGGGCAATCAACGTCTTTACTCCGGAGGAGTGGAATGTTTATAGCTCTTATCAATTCGAACCAGCGGTTGACGGTTTCTCGAAGGCGGAATCAAAATCACGTTTTCTTCGGATCCGTTGCAGAGAACATTGCACACCTAAAGGAGTGCCACAATCCTTTTGGTTCGTGTTCTATATACATTTCACTCCTCTGGAGTGAATGACGAAAAACAAGCACAAAGCACAAACTAGCGTACATCTGCTTTGTTCTAGATCTGTGTCCTGCTGTCGGCTAACTTATGGATTTTCACTAGACGTTTTCACCACGACTGCCGGAATGTTTTGATCCTTCACCAATTGGTTGAACGCAAGTACGTCCGTCTTCATGATCTGCGAAAGCTTCTGAAGCTCTGCGTCAATTTGCCCGGCAAGCTCGTCATAAACTGCGTACGATTGTGCGGTCGGCGCCGATTCGGGGCCTCCGACGACGCCTCCGAGGGCCGCAAGTTTGTTATTCAGTCGAATCGGAAAATTCAGCGGATCCTGACTGCTTTGGTTTTTCGTCTGGTACAGAGCCTCTTCAATTGTGGTCAGTTTCTTATTGAGTGCAGTGCCAGCGTCGTTTATCACCTTGAAACTCGGTTGACCTGTAACTCGCTTTAACAAGTCCTCGACTTGTTTTCGGACATCTCTAATCTGAATGATTGCGTTGTTCGTTTCGGTCAACTTATCGCGAATCCTCAATGACAGCTCGACCTGTTTGGCATAATCAGCGGGAGCGGCGGTCAAACGTGGGTCAGGTTTGACTTCAAAGTTCTGGCTCAACGTTTTGCCGTCCACGGTCAGCTTCACCTGATAATTGCCCGGCGCAATTTTTGGCCCACGCGTCTCACCTGCCCACAAAATCATTCCGGGAAATCTAACGGCATCGGAATAGCGAGTGTCCCAAATGAACCTATTTAATCCGACGTCCATCGATACGGTTGGGGCTGCGCCGCCGCCGCCGAACCCTCCTTCATCGGGTGGTGGAGCGGCTTGGTTCGGCTGATTAGTCGTACCCGTGCGTTGAATTTTTCCCGTGAACTTTCGAATAGATTTGCCGGTGGAGTCGAAAAACTCCAGTTGTACATCTGACGTTGGTTTGGTCTTCAGCGAATAGTAAACGGTTACTCCACTCGCCGGGTTTTTGCCGACAGTCGCTGTAGGACCTAATGGAAAACCTCCGCCTCCAGGCATTCGATAGCTGTCCTTCGGTTTAAAGAGTTGTGTCTCACTTGCGGCACCAAAGCCACCGGCATCCATCATCTGGTGAATCAACGGAAGGTCATCGAAGATCCAAAAAGATCGGCCTTGCGTTGCTGCGACTAACTCATTTTCGCGTTTGTGAATTGCGAGATCTGTGATCGGCACAACTGGAAGATTGAACTGCATTGGTTGCCAGCGTTCGCCGTTATCAAATGAAAGATATATGCCCGTTTCTGTACCCGCATATAGCAACCCCCGTTTGTTTGGATCCTCACGGATAACTCGCGTGAACGTTGTTTCCGGAATTCCGTTCACGATCTTTTTCCAGGTCTTACCGTAGTCGTTCGTGCGATAGAGATAAGGACGGTTATCGTCAAACTTATACATGGTCGCAGCAACGTAAGCAGTTGCCGGATCATTCGGTGACGCTTCAATCGAGTTGATTTGAATCCATTCAGGCATCATGCTTGTTGGAGGAGTAACGTTTGACCAGTTCTTGCCGCCATCTCGCGAAAGTTGAACCAACCCATCGTCAGTCCCAACCCAAATCGTTCCAGCTTGTACAGGCGACTCCATCACGGTGAAGATCGTGTCGTAATACTCGATGCTTGTGTTGTCTTTGGTAATTGGGCCGCCTGAAGATCCCTGTTTGGATTTGTCGTTTCGAGTTAGATCGGGACTGACGATTTCCCAACTCTGTCCTTCATTGGTTGTTTTGAACAAAACATTTGATCCGAGATACATCGTGTTTGGATCATGCGGAGAAAACACGATTGGAAAGTTCCATTGAAAGCGGTACTTCAGAACGTCTGCTCCCGCGCCCATGGGATTGTTTGGATATGGATTGATGTCGCGGAGCTGTCCCGTGCGATGATCGTAACGAGTCGTCAGCCCACCATATGATCCAGCGAAAATAATTTCGGAGTCTTTTGGCGATGGAGCAATCCAACCGGATTCGCCACCTCCGACGTCGTACCAATCGCTCGTTGTTATGCCGCCTTCGTTGGTGCGGCTTGCAATCTTAACGGTCGAGTTATCTTGCTGGGCACCATAAACGTGATATGGAAAGTCATTATCCAGCGTCACGCGATAAAACTGAGCTGTTGGTTGATCTTGTTCGGTCCAACTGCGACCGCCATTGAAGGAGACATTCGAGCCGCCATCGTTACTCTCAATCATTCGATTAGGATCATCCGGCGCAATCCAGAGATCATGGTTGTCGCCGTGCGGAACGGATATCGGAGTGAAGGTGCGACCGCCGTCGTTTGAACGATAGAAGCCTGTATTCAGAACGTAGACTGTGTCGGCACTCTTCGTGTCAGCATAGATTCGAGTGTAATACCACGCGCGCTGACGAAGACGCCGCTCCTCATTTACCTTGGCCCAGGTTCGACCGCCATTCTCTGATCGGAACACGCCACCATCTTCGGCTTCAACGATTGCCCAAACGCGATCGGGATTTGCCGACGAAACGGTGATGCCACTAATACCGATCGTTCCCTTCGGCAAACCCGGATTACGCGTTATGTCAGTCCATGTATCACCGCCATCAGTTGATTTGAAGATGCCGCTTGTTGGTCCACCGCTTTCGAGCGTCCAGGGTTTTCGATACACCTCCCAAAGTCCGGCGTAAAGAACGCTTGGGTTCGTTGGGTCCATTACCAGGTCGCAGGCACCAGCTTTGTTGCCTTTGTACAGAACTCTTTCCCAGGTCTTACCGCCATCTTTTGAACGATAGACGCCGCGAGTTTCGTTGGGCCCCCATACGTGACCTTGTGCAGCAACGTAGACGATGTCCGGGTTTTTTGGATGAACACGAATGCGAGAGATCTGCCGTGAGTCTTCCAGTCCCACGCGTTTCCATGTCTTACCAGCGTCAGTCGATTTGTACACTCCGTCGCCATGTGAGGTATTGCCTCGAATCGCGGGCTCGCCCATGCCGACATAAATCGTGTTTGGATCAGAATCCGAGAGTGCGATCGCTCCGACCGATCCAGTGCCAAAAACTGATGCATCCGAAACTACTTCCCAATTGATTCCGCCGTCGGTTGTTTTCCAAACGCCGCCACCAGTCGCACCGTAGTAGAAGACCATCGGTTGTGAAGCAACGCCGGTGACGGCATCGGCTCGACCACCCCGGTAAGGGCCAATACTTCGCCATTGCAAAGGCTTGAGTGGATCTGTTGGTGCTTGAGTTTGTTGACCAAGAGCATCACTAAGCTGTGTGACGGCGAGACAGGCGAATGTGAGACACAGCAAGACCGGTATGCGACGCAGAATCGAATTGGACATGTGAATGGGCTCCTCTGGGGATTTAAGACTTCAGATTTAAGATTGGTTGCGGTTGTCCGACGAACTTTAGTTTGTCGTGATGGGCCTCAGTTTTCTCAAGGGCCGCTCAACCACGCACGACACACTAAAGTTCGTCGGACAACCGCGGCCAATCTTAAATCTAAAATCTGAAATCTTAAATAGTCATCATTCAGCTCGAAGCGGGCGGCTCATCAATTCAGCCACTGCCGCTCGAGGTGACTTGCCTTCGTAAAGCACGGCAACAACTTCATTCGTGATCGGCATCTCGACGCCCACGTCCTCAGCCAATTGTTTTACTGCACGACTGGTTTTGATTCCCTCGGCTACTTCGTTCATGGTCCCGGTTATCTCAACCAGCGGTCTGCCCTTTCCCAGTTCTTCGCCGACGTATCGGTTCCGTGAGAGACCTCCTGTACATGTCAACACCAGATCTCCCAAACCAGCCAGACCTACCATCGTTTCCAGCTGTCCTCCGCACTTCAGCACCAAACGGGTCATCTCAGCCAGACCACGTGTAATCAATGCCGCAACACTATTCGAGCCAAGGCCCAGCCCTGCAGTCATACCAGCAGCTATGGCCATGACGTTTTTGATTGAGCCGCAGAGTTCTGTGCCAACGACATCCGCGTTGGTGTAGATACGCAGATTCCTGAAACTCAGTGCGGTTTGCACTTCATGTGCAGCGATTTGGTCGCTACTTGCTGCCACGATCGCCGTTGGCTGATCCTGCACAACTTCCTTGGCGAATGATGGTCCGGAAAGGCAGACAAATCTATTTTTGAAAGCGTCGCCAAAAATTTGGCACACGAGTTCAGAGATTCTGAGCCCAGTTTCAATCTCCATTCCTTTCGTAAGACTAACGACAATTGAAGAGCCTGAAACGTGGGGTTTCATCGCGGCCAAAACCTCTCTCGCAGCGTGCGAAGGAACTGCCAACAAAACGAGCGCCGACCCGTCCAGTGCATCTGCAAATTCATTTGTGGCAATGACTCCATCGGGAAGGGTAATTGTCGAGAGATGTTTTGGATTGAACTGCAATGTGTTGATTGACGCGACGATGTTGCGATCGCGTGACCACACTCTAACGTCGTGACCAGCTCTTGCAGAGATAACTGCCAGGGCCGTGCCCCAGCTTCCAGCTCCGACAACTGCAATTCGACGTGTCGATATCACCGAAATTTGTTCTCCGAGCCTGTCAGTAAACGTTGGATATTCTGTCGATGCGCGTACATGATCAATACGGCGGCGAAGAGGGTTGTAAAGACGAGCGGTGTGCCGTAATTCAGGAGCCACGCGAACGCCGGCACGCTAAGAGCACCGATCATCGAGCCAAGTGAAACATAACGCGTGAACACGACTACGATCAGAAACAATACGCCGGAAAGAAGCACTGCTACCGGTGTCAGAACCAGAAAAACTCCCACGCCGGTCGCGACGCCTTTCCCACCGCGAAATCCAAGCCAAACTGGGAAGATGTGTCCAACGATCGCCACGATTCCCGCGATTCCGATCCACCACGACGCATGATTAGTATCACGCAGCATGATCGTGGCGATGATTACAGCAGCAGAACCTTTTAAGGCATCGAGTACTAAGGTCAGAATGCCGGCACCTTTTCCTGCGCGTCGTGATACATTCGTTGCGCCGGTTCCGCCGGAACCAGTTTTGCGGATGTCGCCTCCGGTCCGGGCGTTTACAATCAGGTAACCGACAGGTATCGAGCCTAAGAGATAACTCACGATGATAGGGATGACCATTCGCAATTAGAGTTAACTCCCGGTGTTTGTCGCTAATATAGTCATCGGTTTCGTTCAACCACAAGAGCTTTGGAGTGCGGCGGCCTGCCACCGCTTTGTTACGAAAAAGATGAGCGCGAAGAGAACTCGATTTGATTCTGTCAGATCTAACAAAGCGACGGCAGGCCGTCGCACTCCAAAGGTTAATTATGAGTCATTGGCAACGACTTCATCTGGACGACACGATTAAAGCTCTGGCAACGCCTGATAATCACCGGTTCTTTATTCAGATTCGAGAGCCAAAAGGTGAGCATCGTAATCCGATCGAGTTCTATCGTTGGACACTAACAGCAGCGCAGGATGCAGCCGATCGAATTGTGCAAGCATACTACCCGCACGACTGCGATGTTGATAGCTGCGACACCTGGCGCAAACTTGATTGACTTTGGAGTGCGGCGGCCCTGCCGCCGCTTTGTTACTCACACGAAAAAAGATGAACACGAAGAATACTGGACTTGCTCCGGTCCGATATAACAAAGCGACGGCAGGCCGTCGCACTCCAGGACTGGTCTTTTTTCTGCTTTTGGCGATTGCGACTTCGTGTCACCGTCCACCTCCGGCATCGCAAAACGCACCAGCCACTCCGAGCCCGAGTGCGAGCGTAAGCTCTCAAGCGTTTCCTCAACGAGTCGGACTGGTTAACGACTTTGCCAACGCGTTCAATGCTGCGCAGAAGAAGAACCTCGAATCAGCATTGGCTCAAGTGAAGAGTGACTCTGACGTTGAGTTTGTTGTTGTCACGATTGATTCGACGAATGGCCAATCATTGTTTGACTACTCGTTAGCCCTCGCACGTCAGTGGGCGCCAGGCGGAGACAGTAGGAGAGGGCTCGTCCTTGCTCTCTCGATCAAGGATCGGGAGTGGCGTTTGCAAGTTAGCCGGGCGCTCGAAAAAGTATTGCCTGATGAAGTTTGTCTTAGCCTCGCTGAACCTGCCGAGGATCTTTATCGACAGGGTAAATACGCCGAGGGTGTGGAGGCGTATGTCAAAGCTATAGGTGATCGGTTAAGAGAGAAACACTAATAAAGCCTTTCGACATTCGAGTGGAGCTCGCCCAAACTGTTGACATAATGACGTGGCCAAAGGTAAGGTCTGCGCCCACAAGGGAATTTTCCGCGATACGCAGGCGTGAAGCCGCAGCCCTAACAAGGTCTTCAGTCAGCTATCGATTCCGTCCGCCAACTTCGATGCGGCGTAGTTGTTTTCCGGGCTTTTCTTCACTAGGAGACAAGACAAATGAAAAAATTTCTCTTCAAGCGAAAGACTATTACTTTGACCATAGGGATGACCTTCTTGACGCTTAGTCTGGCAGCAGTGGCGTTTTCACAAGCAATCGCCATAACAACTAATGACTTCGTCCCATTTGCGCTGGTTGCTTTCGTTCCATGTGCCAATGGCGGTGCGGGAGAGAATGTGCTGGTTCAAGGTACGCTCCACATCGAGGACCACATTACGATCAACGGTAACCGCGCGACCATTAAAACTTATGTGGGACCGCAAGGGGCAACCGGCGTCGGACAAACGACGGGCGACACATACCGTGGGGTTGGCAACACCCAGGAAACGGACACGATCCCGCTCACCAACGGCGCTTTCGAATTTACATTCGTCAATAACTTCAGGATGATCGGGCAAGGTCCAAATAACAACTTGCAGGTGCATCAGACCATCCATGAGACGATTGATGCGAATGGCAATGTCACCACGGTCGTTGACAATACAAGCGTAGACTGCAACTAGAGTTTCTCAGCGAATTCCCGAACTTCAGCCCCAGGATGGTGCGGACGCCTGGGGCTGAGTTGTCTAAATCAATCTTCGCCTCAATAGATCCATCGCCGCTTGCGTCGCACGCCACCGGATCAGATTTCGATCACCTGGAACTTTCAGTCTTCGATGTTCAGTGCCAGCCTCTGAAGAGATGGCAATGAATACTGTTCCGACAGGTTTATCTTCAGTCCCGCCGTCTGGTCCCGCAATTCCAGTGATCGATAATGCGAAGTCAGTAGCTGCGCGGTTTCGCATGCCTTCCGACATTGCTTCGGCAACTGGCCCACTAACTGCGCCATGCTCCAATAACAAGATCGGTTCGACACCCAGTAGACGTGTTTTCGACTCGTTGGAATATGTAACAACACCTTCGATGAAGTACTTTGATGAACCAGGTACTTCCGTCAAACGTTCCGCCAGCAAACCACCTGTACAACTTTCAGCGACGGCCAGAGTGTAACCACCGACCGCGAGCTTTAGTCCAATAACCTCCTCCATCTTCTCGCCGCGAAACGCGAAGATTGCATTGCCCAGTTGTTCCTCAATTTCGAGAACGACTCGATCCAGCAACTGATTCGCTTCGTCCTCAGTTCGTCCACGCGCGGTCAGGTGGATCTCTATCTCGCTTTGATTGAACAGAATCGTTGTTTGCGGATTTTCATACTTTGTGTAAACAGGTGCGATCTTCTCATCAACCGCCGATTCACCCATGCCAGCGACGCGCAACATTCGCCGGACAACTCGCAGACTGCCAGATCGTTGCTCCAGCTTTGAAACGACGTGATTGCTAAACATCGGCTGCATTTCTCTTGGCGGACCGGGCAAGAGAACGATCGCGGTGCCGTTGTGTTCCAGAAACATCCCTGGTGCGGTACCGTTTGGATTTGGCAACACCTCAGCATCCTCGATAACCATCGCTTGTCTTGAATTGCGCTCTGGCATCGTTACCCCAAAGCTTTGAAACCGTTGTTTGATTTCGGCGAGCACGTTTTCATCAAGTAAGAGACGCCTACCGAGTGCACGTGCGGTTATCTTTCGGGTGATGTCATCTTCGGTAGGGCCCAGACCACCGGTAGTGATTACGACTTTTGAGCGCCTGGTTGCGTCTTTGATTGCTTCTTCGAGGCGTGCATCGTCATCGCCGACGATTGTTTTGAGTTTCACTTCGATACCAAGCCGGTTGAGTTGTTCGGTGAGCCACAGGCTGTTGGTATCGGTTCGATCGGGCGCTAACAATTCCGATCCGATGGCAATGATTTCGGCTGTTAGTGTTTCAAACAAATGAACTGAGATCGAACTAGTTAGTAGGGGGTTGATCGTCCTGATAGATATCTTTCAAGAGATCCGTAATCGGCAGAGGTACCGTCAGCTTAGTTGCGGGCTTCGTTTCGATCTTCGTTTGCTGGTCATTCGTCGCATTGAGCTTCAATGCTTTGCGACTGTCAGCCAGCATAGTGAATGCCTGGCGGCGACGCATTCGCTCGAGAGATCTAATTGCGCCCAGTGTCTCCGGAGCCAGTGAAGGTTCCATTTCAATCTTCCTCAGCAACGTCACATACCGTCTTAACTGAGGGGATGCCATATCGCGATTGCGTTCATTGAAGTGTTCATCTTCAATGATGTGTGACAGATACTCCACTGCTGACGCATTGTTTCCAATTGAGTGATGGAGTGCGCCGAGCGTGAACAAGTGGATCGGGGGTGGATCGGGTAGTTCTTCGAGAACTAATTCGCCTTGCTCGATGACTTCACCAACTTCAAAGCCATACCATCGTCGCTCTTCGTCACGGAGAATCGACTCAGCCGTAACAAAAAAATCGAATAGTCGCTCCACCTCGCGATTCTGCGCGCGTCTCGTCACCAGAAATACAACGAACACAACTCCGGAGACGAACAACATCACGATCGGCGCCACTCCCGCGCCGTAAAGCATCGTAACTATCACAACTAGTGCAATGATTTTTTGCGCGAATCGCCTGTTACCTGACTTCATAACACCTCACTGCTTTCCGAGGTGTGCAATTACTGCACTCCCTGCCTGCTCTGTTGAAAGATCACCACCAAGATCACTGGTCGTCTCGTTTGCGGAAACGGCCGCACGAACAGCAACTTCAATCGCGTTACTCTCTTTTTGGAAGCCGAGGTATTCTAACATCATCGCTGAAGTCAGAATAGCACCTATTGGATTAGCGATGCCTCGCCCTGCTAACGGTGGAGCACTGCCATGTACCGGTTCGAATAAGGAGACCCGACCCGGATGAATATTTCCCGATGCAGCGAGTCCAAGCCCCCCCTGAATGGCTGCACCGAGATCGGTCAGGATGTCGCCGAATAGATTGTTGCTGACGATTACGTCGTACTGCCCCGGGTCGAGCACCATAAACATCGCCATCGCATCTACGTATTGATGATTTGCTTTGATGTGTGAATATCCAGCAGCGACCTCCTTAAAAACTCGTTGCCAAAGATCGCCGCCAAACCGCTGCACGTTGGACTTGTCGGCCATCGTCACACTCTTGCGTTGATTGTTTTCTGCGTACTCAAAAGCAGCCACGATGATTCGTTCAACGCCGTGACGAGTGTTGATTTCTTCCTGAAGCGCGACTTCGTTGTCAGTGCCTCTTTTCAGAAATCCGCCCGCTCCGCAATACGCGCCTTCGGTGTTTTCTCTGAACACTACGAAGTCGACATCCTCGACTTTCCGATTTCGAAGTGGAGTCAGTCGCTCGTGTAATAGACGGACGGGCCTGAGGTTTATGTAAAGATCCAGACCGCGACGCATACCGAGCAGAATGTCTTCGGCATGTTTGTTTGAAGGGATGCGAGGATCACCGAAAGCTCCGGCAAGGATGGCGTCAAAATCGCTTGACAGCATCTCGAGTGCGCCTTCAGGGAGGCTAAGGCCCTCTTTCAAAAACTTATCGGCGCCCCAATCGAAGTGCACGAATTCGAGTTTTAGGTCATTTGTGGATTGAAAATGCTGAAGCACGCGGACCGCTTGATTTATCACCTCGGGCCCGATCCCGTCTCCAGGAATGACTGCGATCTTTTTCATAGTGTCCGATAAACTTCAGTTTGTCGTGACGTGGTTAAGGGATCGCTTCGATTTCAGCAGGCGTTTCGGTCATGCCACGACAAACTGAAGTTTATCGGACATCAGAACGGCACACACAGAACGGGCACCCTTGACCCCCGCAGAACTTTCTCGGCCGTCGAACCAAACAGAATCTCTTCCGGTGGTGTGGATCGACCGCGCACGCCCATTACGATCATCGGCAGATCAAGATCGCGAGATATCTTTAGAATCTCAACAAAAGGCGAGCCGACAACAATCATTCTCTCTAAATCAACTTGCCCTGCATCGATATCCGCAAGGGTTGCGTCGAAGTTTGCCTCTGCTTGTTGTCGAAGACGCTCACGAATCTCTTCCGTAGTCCCAAGGCTTGCGCCGACAGCATCCTCGACGAAGTGTTCATCGATAACGTGCAGCAAAGTTAGATCGCCATCGGGTGAAGCCAAACCAAGCGCCACTCTTAAGGCATTGATAGAGCACGGAGAAAAATCAACTGGTACCAGAATCTCAGGTGAACTCAACATCTGACTGCTCCCGAATGACTATTGTGCTGCCGATGGCCGCGTGCCAGCTGAAGGATGGGCCGCGATGCGCGGTAAACTCGCCAGCACAGTTTCGCCAACGATCTTCATACTCTGCGCTGAAATTTTATCAAGAGTGTCTTCCGGCGTGTGCCAGTAACTGTAGTCGTTCAACTGAATCAGATCGACCGAGTCAATTCCGGCACGGAGAAATGGTTCGTGATCGTCGCCACCAACACCTTCGGGACGATCCACGAAAATCTTGGTGTAACCCAGTTCACGACCAGTTTGCCAAATGATGTTCTGCAACCAGCGTGACGACATCGTATCGCGCCCCAACTCCAGTTTTGTGTAACCCATCATGTCGAGGAGGATGAGCGCCTGAACATTTTGTGCTTGATGTCGATCAACCAATTCCTGCGCGTACTGACGGCTGCCGTACGTGTGATCTGGATTCTCTGGTGTGCCACAATCGTCCCACCCTTCACAAAACGCTTCTTCACCGTCGAAGAAAACGAAGCGATAAGTCGATTTCGGTTTAGTTGACGAGCTTGCGGCTACTCTCGCGATTTCCAGCAATGTTCCTACAGAAGCGCCAGGATCATTCGCTCCGACAAAGTGCAGATCCTTGAAAAATTTCGTGTCGTAATGACTGGCAATGATAATGATATTCGTTGATTCCCCGGGAATTTCCGCAATGATGTTTGCCATCTTCTTCCGTCCCTGCGGTGTGTTTGCGACAAACTCATCCGTGGAAACGGTCAATCCATACGATTTCAATTCGTTAACGATGTAATTGCGGGTTTTGACGAGCTCGGGCGTGTCAGGTGGCCTGGGACCGAACTCCAACTGTTTCTTGACGTGCGTCATGGCGCGTTCGCCATTGAAAGACGTTGGAATTGGAGCCGGACTCGGACTCGGAGAACTGACAGATATGCTAATCGGCTTGTCGCCCGGAGGAAGTTCCTTACGAGGGCAGCCACCGAGAAACGGGATAACGCTAAACAACGCGAGAGCTACGAGTGTTTTAGGTTGCGAGCCCAGTACTCGCCGGCTGCTGGGCGAGAAGCAACTCAGGCCATCTATCGTCGCACCCGTCTGCTGATTTGAAATTGAACTGCGTTTCATCGACTACTGTTTTGCTTTCGCGTTTGTCTTTGCCGCACGAGCACGAGCCAAAACTGAATCGAACGCACGAGTTCCGACCGCGATTGGCTTCTTAAGTGCAGCATCGAATGCTTCTGACATCGTGATAGCTTCAAACTTTAGCAGCGACGCGATCTTTTGATTGAGACTGAGTTCGCCAAATTTCTTTTCAATGTCTGATGGTAGATCAACTGGCGACGTCTCCTGTGGGCGAAAGGCTGTCACCATTAATACGATGTCGCCCTGACCTTCTATCTTTGCCTGACAAGCCATGCGTAAAGAGTCACTCAACCCAGCGGTGCCCAGCAGTTTATCTTCGACGCCCGTTGGCGGTGATAACAAACTCGCGCCGGCTTTTATGGCAACGACGCAAGAAGGACAGTCTCCTTTCCCGGCCAAACAACCGGCACCCAGTGGAGCACCCATTCTCCGTGCGGCATCGATCAGGTAAGTGCCCTGAGCAACCAGCCCGGAAATACCAGACGGTTCGAATGTGATGGAAACGTTCATGGGAATCACCAAACCTCAAATAGATATTTAAAACTGAAGTTACACCGGTTGAGGAAGGAAGGCAAAAGCATTGGAGTGCGACGGCCTGCCGTCGCTTTTATTAAAGAGACGTGAAGTAATCAAAGACCATCGTCCTGGGAGCGCAGGCGTCCCGCCTGCCCACGTCCAGAAGAACCAACATGCATTGCTCTGAGCTACTCAAGCAAATGAGTTGGTTCTTCTGCCGCGGGCAGGCGGGGACGCCTGCGTTCCCAGGATCGAGATCTCTGATTATTTGCTGGGAATTTCAGAGCTACCGCCCCACTCTTCTGGCCACGCTCAGTTTTGTTGCGGCTGATTCAACGGTGGGATTCTGTTTCTTCGCGCGCCGGCATTCAGCGCAGATACCGATGATACGCAGCAGGTGTTGAGTAACTTCGAACCGGTGTTTTGCCGCCATGGCATCTTGAATTGCTTCAAGTTCAGCCGAGAAGAATTCTATTATCTTGCCGCACTCCGAACAGATCATGTGATCGTGGTGCTGGTGTTTGTAGTTATGTTCGTAGTGCGTGCGTCCATCTCCAAAGCGAACCTCACGCGCGAGCCCCGCCTCAGTAAGAAGCTTCAACGTTCTGTAGACGGTAGTCTGCCCGACTGTTGGATCTTCCTGCTTAACTAACTGATACAGATCCTCATTTGAGAGATGAGCTTCAGTGCGAAGGAACACATCCAGAATCAGATCCCTTTGTGAAGTACGCTTGAGACCCTTCTTTTGAATGTGATTAAGGAAGACTTCCTGCTCTTCCGACATGGGTTCGTTGGTGGTCATCGGCTGGTAGGATTTTATCATCAGCGTGTGAGTGCTGAAAGCAGATTGAATCTTAGCTGCGAGTGCCGAGGCTTAAACCGGTTAACTATGAACACGTCCGATCTTAACTCACTTCTTAACCTGCGGAGCAGGTGTAAGCCTAAAGCCTGAGGCGTGAGCCCCAGGAAGGCAATCGGGTTAGTTAAAAGCCCGCGAAGGCGGACGAAAGCCGAGAAATAGAGTGCTATCGCCCGTTATCACGGGCTGGCAACCTGGTCGCACCCACGCTGGGGCTAACGCCCAGGCTTTACGCTCGCGCCTGCTTTGCAGGCTGAGGAGACTTTTGAGGCAAAGCCTCAACAAAGATCTCTTACCAAGATATAAATATACCCTCTGAGCCCTCCTTAACAGTCCGGCTAGTGCCCGCTACCGCGAGGTGGTACTGACCCGTTCCAAGTTCGCCGTAATCACCAGCTGTAGTTGAACGCTGCTCCGAGAATTAGCCCCGCACCCAACAGAAGCAAATAAAGAGCAATTACTTTGCGGAGAACACGAATGGTCGAGCGTCTCTCCGTATTCGTTGGACGCGTTCCAGATGGGAAGTTATCTATTGGCATCTCTGTAGTACTGTTTCTCGGGAAGAGAAGTGACAGCGCAATCGACAATCCGATCAACACACCGATAACAGCCAGCGAAACAACGATCGGAAAACCGCCGTCGAAGTAACTATTGAACCAGGCCATTTTCAATCCAACGAAAACAAGAACGGCGCCCAACCCATATCGCAACAGATAGAATTTCTCGACAGCGCCGGCAAGCATGAAGTACAGCGCACGCAAACCGAGAATGGCAAAAATATTTGATGTGAACACGATCAGCGGCTCTTTTGTAAACGCGAAGATCGCCGGAACCGAATCAACTGCAAACACGATGTCAGTTGCTTCGAGAAAGACGAGGGCAACCAGTAAAGGAGTGACAAAAAGTTTTCCATTTTCTCGACTAAAAAATTTCGGTCCATGGAGCTCTTGCGTAACTGGAAACGCAAAGCGCAGAAGCCGCACGAGCAAATTTCGTCCAGGGTCAGGTGACTTTTCCTTCGCGAGGATGATCTTGATACCCGTAAAGACCAGAAAGACACCGAAGAAGATCACAACCATGTGATACTTCATCAGGGCTGCACCCATCGCCACAAATATTGCGCGGAAGATGATTGCTCCGAGAATGCCGTAGAACAGCACTCGATGTTGATACTTCGGAGGAATCGCGAAGTATGAGAACACCATCACGAAGACAAAGATGTTGTCGACCGATAGTGACTTTTCGATTACATAGCCAGTGAGAAATTCAAGTGAGACACGCCATGCGGCAGCACCAGGATCGAAACCGGGTATGGCAACCAGTCTCGGGTCGCGCGGAAACTTCCACATCGCGTACTGATAGAGCAGCACGTTGAATAGGAGTGCGAGCGAGATCCAGACGATGGTCCAGCTGGCAGCTTCACGAAAGCTAACTGCGTGCGCGTTCTTGTGAAAGATGCCGAGATCGATTGCCAGAAGCAGCAGAACGAGGCCAATGAAGCCAAGATAAAACCACCAGTATTCGAAGAACGGAAAAAGCTCAACCATAACCAATCCTTTCGACGCCGCAGATTTGAATCCTGACGCAAAAGAAAAAACCTTTTGCGCGCTTAGAACCTAAGCCGCAAAAGGTCTTGGTCGTTGAGCTTTAACTGCTCTTCTCGATGGCCGGGCACCTACTGAGGTACCGTGTTGACGACTTCATCGAACCCTGGAGGCGGGTGACCTACTCCCCTTTTGGAGTGCGTTTAGTTTAGATGTTGGATGTGCGAGGTGCAAGTATGGATGAATTGGTTTTGTACTTGGTACTGACTTGTTGAGTAACACCAAGCCAAAGCATAGAACAAAGTACAAAGCACAAAGCACAAAGAACAAAGCACAAAGAACAAAGTACTAGGTACAAAGAACAAAGTAGTGTGTGTTATCTTCGAATCCACAGGTGCCGGGGTGGCGGAATGGCAGACGCTGCGGACTTAAAATCCGTTGTCCGCAAGGACGTGCGGGTTCGACTCCCGCCCTCGGCACCATACCTTTTCCTACTGTTTTCACGTCTTCCATCAACTTAGCCCTGGAATCATCTGGGCCCCAAAAGCGAAGATGGGGCTAAGATGGTGACACTGCTAACTTGCCTTTCTTCTGAATTGGATCACAGAGCCTCGCGGTTCGGTAAGTCTGTTGACTGCATCTTCCAGCGCCTCGGGTGTGCTGCGTGCGTATGTACCCGTGACGCTTTGAATAGTGTGGCCGAGTAGATCTGCGATGTCGTACTCATGTACTTGTCGCCCTCGTAACTCAGTAGCGAACGTACGTCTGAGGTCATGCCAGATCACTCCGCCTTCAACCGTGAGCCCGAACGGTATTCCAGCTCGCTCACATGCTTTTACAAAACCACGTCGGACCGTGCTTAGGCTTACACCTGTCTGCGAATAATCGAAGACATCTCCTTTCGTGCGACTATCAATCACCTTTTCCAAAGCTGTGCGGACCGGAGGATTCATTGGCATCAAACGATGGCGCGGACGTTTACCCTTCGTGTCCACCAAAAGAAACCAGTTCGGTCTCACTTCTACGTCTCGCCCGTTAGCTGGGCGAAACACCGACATGTTGCTGAAGTTTACGTTTTCTATTTTCAGTTTCAGCAACTCAGTATGTTTTCGGACACCAGTTCCGAGAGAGACTTCGATCGGTGCTCTTAGGTATGCCAGGTCACCGTCCAGTACTTGCATCAGCTTCGATTGCTCAGACGGAAGGAGATAGCGTTCCCGTCTGGTCTCTTGTTCTTGTTCGAACCGACTACACGGATTGAACTCAACAACTTCGTCGCGAATTGCGCGCGAAAAAATTGCTGACAAAAGGTAAACGTAACGATTGACCGTCGCGCCCTTGCGCGGAGCCTCTCGTGGTGTTTTCTTGCCGCGTAGAGTCGACTGAAAACGTTCTACATCGCGTCTTGTAATGTCGCTCAGCATCCGGTGTCCAAAGAACTCTTTTAGCTTCTTCACGCGGCTCTCAGCGTCTAAAACCTGCGATGCTTTCTTTTCTTGCAGCCACGGCAAATAGGATTCGTCGTAGTAGTCTTTGAAACCTATGTCCGGAGCTTTGTGGTATCGCCGGTTGTAGATCGCTTCCCGTTCGCTGACCTCCGCACGTTCAGCCTGCTTCTTGGTGCGTGCTTCACGTATTGCCTGGTGAATCCTTCGACCATTCAGACGGTATTCCATCCACCATCGAGCTTGATCGTAGTTCGGATCACCCGGCTTAACTTTCTTTCCTTTCCAGCGCTTATAGACCATTGTTTTCTCCTTAGTTTCATAAGCGCTAGCAGTCGTCAAAGTGTCGCGATTCTAATCTTCGACGACTCTGGAGTCACGCGATTTTTAAGCGCCGCTTTTCGTTTTGAACTCGTCGCCTTTCGGCCTCTTCTTTTGCCCATAAGTCCACCTCAACTCGGTTGAATCGAAGAAGGTCACCCATGTAAGCATGCGGAAGTGGAATTGATCCTGAGGGCGCTTTGACCACTTCAATATGCCGGCGGTAGTCGGTTCGCTCTTGTCATTGTAGAGCTGCCAGTATTCGGCGAGTTGGGTTGCACTCATCCACTCACGAACCGGTGGGATGATCCGCTGAGATGGTTGAGATTCGAGTAGCGCTAAGGATTCTCCTCGAGCACGCTCGTAAATGCGCGTCAGTTCTATAGCTACTTCCCGAATCCTGTGATCGTCCGTTGTTAACTCCCGAAAGGAACTCATGCTCTTTTCAGTTTCAAGTAGCATGCCGCGATCAGAGTTCGGTCTTAGCGTTGTATGCCGCAGCATCACAATCCAATTAAAGTGCGAATATCCCGGGATTCAAGCTGCGGACGTTTGTCATACTCTCTGACTATTCGACGCGACGAAAAAGTTGACGCTGCGACGAAAAACTTGACGCTGTGACGAGAAAGTTGACGTTTCCAAAAGGCGACACTGGGGCACGAAAAGATAAGGATTGCCCACGACTTATCAAAGAAGATGTGCAACCACTCGATCTATTTCTCGACCTCTGCTTGCCTCCAACATGAAAGAGAAAACTCGGCGTAAGAGAAGAGATAAGCCAAGCGAACGTGTATGGTGACGAGTTGCTGCGCACCTGAATTCTTTCAGACACGTCACCCCTAAAGGTTTTTCGCGTTTTGTTTACGCACGCATACATCTGTCTACGCTGCATACATTTGTATTCAAATGTAAACGCGTCGACCAAAGGAGATATCGGTTTTTGTATGCCCTCGCATACGTTTGTCTGCGTCCGCATACATTTGTAAGCGCGCGCATGCTCCGCATGCAGGCCCATGCACAGCAAACATGTTCAGGTGATACTTGAGGGAGAAAGACTGATGCCAAAGTGGAACGTTTGTTATCTACCTACCATCGGTTTTCGTGTGACCGATGAGACCTGGTTGAGGACCGTCCAAGAGGTCGTCGAAACTATCTCACACTGCACGACTGGTGCCGCATGGCATTGCAGGATAGGCTCGATCGCGAGTAGGACTTTTCGAAAAAAGAGTGCCTTCTATTTCAGCTAATAGTGCGCACTCAATTCTTCGTTGCCTTCGGTTTTCAGATGATTGCAGATGACACTCTGACAACCGACGAGTGGAAGAAGCTTCGCGCCTACGGCAAGGAAAAAGCCGACTACCTTGCCAAACAATCGGTAGCAGATTTCCAGTCTCGAATGGAGAACAACGAACAACCGTTACAGAATTGAAACGTGCCCACGCTTCCCGTTCCACTCGACTCTACGGTGCGATGCTAGAATCTAGGGCCATACTTGCTCGCGGGCAGAACATGACACTTATTATCTCCAAAGAAGGCCAGACCGTTCGTCTCGAGAAGCAACGTTTCGAGAAGCAGGCGGCGCTTCAGAAATACATCTACGAATGCCCTGAAGCCCGCTGGACGAGGTCTCTTTAGGACTCAGCCTTTTAGTTCTGCAAATTTGCTGGTGTTCCCAACACATCGCACCTATAATGCGCTTGCAACATACGACCTTACCTCAGAGGATGTGCTGCTATACCACGAAACTCATTATCAACCAATGAAGAGATTATTGCTTCCCAGCAAACAATTCTGAACGGCGAAGTTCATAACTGGTATCGGATCGTTCAGGGTTATTCAGATCATCTTGTTAACAATTTGCTGGATCGATTTGAGTTGCAACCGGGCGACACGGTAATTGACCCATTTTGTGGAAGCGGGACCACTCTTGTTGAATGTAAGAAACATAATATCGACGCTGTAGGAATCGATGCTAATCCTTCGAGTTGCTTTTCTTCGCGTGTCAAAACCAATTGGAGTCTTAAGAGCACTCGTGTCTTGGATTTGTTAGATGATGTCCGACGCGACTATCGGAAACGGGTACGCACCCTACCCAAATATATACGGCACCCGATTTATCAATACTTAGAGTCAACAGGAATGATTGAACGTGGATGGATGAGCAGCCGTCCCCTCCGAAAATCGTTAGCAATTAAATGTGCTATTGATCGGTTACCTACTTCTTCGGCTTACAAAGAACTTTTGATGTTGGCGCTACTTGCGCAAGTAATTCAGGGTGCATCAAACATCAGGTTCGGTCCCGAGTTGTATTGCGGTACTCGGCGCCGGGACGCAGGTGTTTACCGTGGATTCGAAGCCAGGGTTTTGGAGATGGCTAGTGACTTGCTTGCGGTAACAGCACTAAACACCGGCGGCGTTCAGGTCTTTCAAGGCGACTCGCGAGAATGCTATCGACTGCTTAGACCATCGACACGAAAACAATTTTCCGCGGGAATCTGTTCGCCTCCGTACCCAACAGAACATGACTACACCAGAAACTCTCGTCTTGAGCTTGCTTTCTTGGGTCTAGTCTCCGATCGGGCGAGTCTAAGATCGATCAAGGAGAACATGATCCGTTCTCACACAAAAAACATTTATTCCGAAGACAACGATGCGGCATTGGTCAATAGGATTACATCTATCAAATCAATCGTACAAAAGTTACAAAGAAAAACTAGAAAAGTAGACCATGGATTCGGCAAACTCTACCCAACAGTTGTGGGAGAATACTTTGGTGGTATGCGACGACACTTTGCGAGCATGGCAAAACTTCTGAAGCCAAAAGGAATGTGTGCTTACGTAGTCGGAGATCAATCGTCGTATCTGAGGGTGCATATTCCGACAGCGAAGATACTTGCATCACTGGCTGAGAAGGCAGGTTTCAGAGTGGTCGAAATTACACACTGGCGTACACGCTGGTCAAGTTCGACCTCACGCGAAGTAGATGAGAATATTCTCGTCCTCCAAAAGAAAGTATAGGTATTGCATGCCGAAGCTAGATGATTGGAAACCTATAAAACTCACGGCAAAAGTGTTCGGCCATTTGTCTCAAGGTCTTTATCGAACTCCCGCTGGAGCAATCAAAGAATTAATCTCAAACGCATTCGATGCCGATGCAACGACCGTAAAAATACATACGGGCTTTCCACGTTTTGAGAGTTTCAGTTGCGAAGACAACGGAGTGGGAATCTCGCGTACCGAATTTAAACGACTTATGGAACGAGGAGTTGGCTCCAGTTTCAAGCGCATCGACGAGGCTCAAATAACTCCTATTCATCATCGAAGAGTGATAGGTCGACTAGGCATAGGTATCTTGTCTTTGGCTCAAGTATGTACTCAATTCGATTTGATCTCTCACCATGAGGAAAGCGAAGAGGCTTTCACGGCATCAATTCGATTTCCTCCTTACACAAGACAAGAAATAGATCGATTGAAAATGACCCCAGAAGACGAGATCATAAAGGGCGGTGAGTATCGTATTGACAGTCTGAGTTTCGATCTAGAAAAGAAAGGTGTTCGGATATATACAAAATATTTGAGAGAGAGTTTCAGAAAAAGGATGGGCGAATTAAGTCGGTATTTGAAGCAGAAATATTTAAAGTCGAAGCGTCCTTACGACTCGTTCGGTGAATTCACTAACTTGCTTTTCGACTCTAAGAGTCCTACACAAGCATTGATTTTAGCATCAGACTACGATCAGCTTCTCTTCGGCCTCGCACTCGCCCCACCCAATAGGTATTTCGACTCGGAGTTCAATGTGCTCTTGAAATTGGAGTTTTTTCAAGAATATGAGCAGAAGCTAACTGATAACAACTTCACAGTTTACTTCGATAACCTTCACCTTAAACGGCCCCTGAAACTTCCGTCGGATCGCTTAGCAACTACTGCAGGTCAGTGCGGGATATCACAACCAGCCAACAAGAGTTTTGAGTTACAGGACGGACAACATAAAGAACAAGTGGCGGTCAGAAAATATGAAGTGAGCGTCGCTGATTCCGACATAAAGTTCAGCGCTTATAAGCTCCAATATTCCAATCCCAAGGTGGGGGGGCGTCCACTGGCATTCTGGGGCTATCTTTTCCAACAGACGGGTCGGCTCTATCCAAAGGACATTCAAGGTGTGTTGGTACGAGTGCGTGACGTTGCAATTGGCGCTTATGACACGACCTTGATGAACTACCCTTATGGTGAAGGGCCTCGTTACCACATGGTTTCCTCAGAATTGATGATTGAAGAAGGTTTCGAGGACGCACTCAACATCGATAGAGACAGCTTCAATAACCTCGATCCCCATTATTTAAGAATGCAGGCATACCTGCATTCACTTCTTCATTCAACTGTTTTCCCAGAAACTTGGACTGAAGAGAAAACGCGCAATAAAGCCCGGAAGACTGGCGCGAAAGTTCAACGTGACAAGAGTTTCTTACGAACTATAACCGAACATTCAAAGGGGAAATTTCGCCACATCAAAACGGTGGAAACTCTCGATGGTCGTACTGCGGGACCAATAAAATTCTCTGACCACGATCAGACAATCCTTATAAACGTAAAACATCCTGTGCTACTCCCACTACTCAAGCGCCGGAAGTACCAAGAACTTGTTCAACAGATTAGCATCGCTTTCGAGAAGGCGCTTCGCGAGAAGGGAGAAAAACAACGCGAGGAATTCTACACGCTCCTCGCGAAGGTCTTCGATAATCAACCGTAGGGGATCAAATATGCCTCACGAGTTTGGAAAGTGGTGGGATTGCCTCAAAAAACATACGAAACGATCTCAACATTGGCTGGTGCGTGCACAACAATTGCACGATGCTTTAGATGGGCGTCGGCCCTTTCGATACTTTACACTTTGCGCGCGTACAATGATCGATGTGTTCATGTTGGCGCGAGAAGGCATTTTAAGTCACGACGCCTCTTACGGTAATTTGTCGGAAGTCGTTTTCTGCGAATCGGACCAAGAAGACTACCCAGAGATCATTGAAATGTTGGGGGTTGAAGGTTCAGGTTTCCCCAACAGGCTTGAGCCAGTAGTGCTCTTTCAAGACGACGATTATACCGCCCAGTTCCCAACCGTTGGCAGCATTCAACTAGAGCTTGAAGACCAAGATTTGGCGGATGATCAGCGAGACGCTCTCCAGCTCAAGCGTCAACATCTAGAATTTGCTGCCAAGTTTCCATTTGATTTCTTAAATCTTGATTTTTGTGGATATTACTACCCAGAACCTCCGGACATTCTCGAGATAAATCGGACCGTGGACCAGATGGTTGCACTGCAAAGCCGAGACACACGTGATGAGGAAGGTAAGAGGATAAGCGTTGATGAATTTATTATGGCGGTCACCTGCAAGTTTAATAACGAGGTCCCAACCGAAGCTTTCAACAGATTGGAGAGAATAGTCGAAGAAAATGGAAATCGTTTCGAAGAATACTCCGCAGCTCTCTTAGCCTCGCGGGGTACGCGCGAGCCAGAACAATGGAAGAACGCGGACAGATTTGACTTCTTTTTGGGCGCTTGGCCTAAAGAACTTCTTCGCATTTCTCAAACTCACGGTTGGACCATGAGCTTTACAGACTATTTGCATTACGCACGAGTGAACGACGAGGGGCAACCCTACAATATCCTCTGTTTAATTTGCCATCTCACTCGACAAGAGCAAACAAACACGTACCTAGCTGAAGCAATCAAAGTTCTCCAACCTGAAAATAGGCAGTTTATCGACGAAGTCGATAAGCAGAGCGTAGCAGGTCTTGCCTTGCAAGCTGATCTTGCAGAGATCGTAGCTATAAGAAATGAACGCGCGAGAGTAGTGGGTCGTCCCGAATTACAGTTACCGTAAGAATTGCGCTATCGACCTGCGATTAGTGTCTTTAGTTCATGGTTCACTTGCTTAATGCGAGAAGTAGTTGCATGTAGCTGTTTCGACTCTCCGTTTGTGCGATCTCTAGAATTTTTCTGAGCAAGTTGGCGGGAAAAGACAAGCAACGGTTCCAGTTGCATCTTATTCTTTGCAAAACGCTCACCCAAGAGTTGATTGTAAGCATCATCGTCATGACAACCGAATTTAGTCGCTAACTCTCGATCGGTAATATAACGATTATCAAGGTATCTATAAGTTGTACCGGGTTGCTCACCAAGCAAATGCCAGCCGCTCGCCAAATAAGAGATACCACTAAATCCCATATTTGGATTTACGTAACTCACCCAATCCGTCACACCTAGCTTACGTTCTGCATGCGCAGCTCTCGACAATAGATGAGATATCGTATTGCGCGGAGCTCCTTCAAATGCAAAGACTCGGGACAATACTCTAGCGCTTACGTTACCCCGATCGTTATTACTCAGAAGATTGCCCAAGTACTCAACATCCAATGGAGACGACACGCAAATCGCAACTAACTGACCGTGCTTGGAACTCAAGCCGTAATAGCGGCCATCCAATCGCGGTGAACGAAGGTAATGGAACCGAGCCATGACATCGCACGCCTGTTCTAGTGCCACTTCATGGAAGTTCAAGAACCGAGGTGAGTCTCGGGAGACTTCACTAACAAACCACTCGCAATTTCTGGGTAGTTCAGTAGCAAGCTCCCTTAGGAACAAATCAGTTTCCTCAAATGAAGCGAACCCATTTATGTCGGCAATGCGCGGCAACTGAAGAAGAGCTTGAAGTCGTAGCGAAGTAAACGGCCTTTGGAACCTGTACGAGACGCCGCCAATGAGGTCGAATAATTCTCGAGCCTCCGATGTTATCCGGATTGCTTCATTTGTCGCCACTCGGTCTTTATCTCCTTTACAAACCGATATAGTACCAGAAGAACAATGGCGGCCGTGAAAGTGAGAATGGGGTGGCCTGATGGAGCGCAACCTCGGGTGATTAGCAGACTCAACAATGTGAATGCTGCCAATGCAGCTGTCGTAATCGCTACACCAGGCCAATCGGCCCGTTGCCATTTATTGAGATCCTCAATCGAGTTCTTCTCCTTGTCGACGTTCTCCCGAGTTTCGGGATAGCGAGGCTTTCCTGAGTCCGTTGACTTCGCCATCCAGATTCCTAGTAAATCCCAGAACAGATAGAGAAGAAAAATGTAAGCCAATAACCTTACTGTGTTTTGGGCTAATTCATCGGGGTTCACCGGATTGGAAGTGAGCGTAGAAAGATCCACAGGAGTCGAGCCCGCCACTTGGAAATACAGAATCAGCATCGCTTGATCAAGAAGAAACCGGAAGAAAGGCAGGTTAAAGAACTTGACTTCAAAGGAAGAGCGATTGAGGCTGCGACGATACCCTATCCAGCTACCTAGCACTAAGGCAACACATCCTGACAATTGAAGCAATATAAAACGATTTATACTTTGCCAATATTGTAAGCGTAAAAATATCTCTCGAATTACGAAGCCGAAGAGAATATCAGTATATCGTAGGCTGGTGTCGAACTTTATCAGTTCGGGCTTGGGATGGAGTGCTAGCGGCAGTAATTTCATACTTGCCTCGAAATCAACTTGGGCACTTCTGTCACGTTTTGGGCCACAACAACACGGCTATCGACCAAATGGTCAAGGGCTCGTTCGTATTCCCACGTATGGGACTCGATCCAAATTACATGAATGCCGGCGGTGAGGGCGGGGAGTATATCGGAACGAATACTATTCCCAACCATCCACGCCAACTCTGGTTTCACTCTTAAGGTACTCAACACGTCGCGAATGACATCCGGTGTTTTTTCAGTAACTATTTTTATCGTATCGAAATAGCTCGCTAAACCACTGGCTTTGATACGACGCAATTGGAGTTTAAGAACTCCTTTGCTTAGAAGTGCTAACCTGACCCCCTGACTCCGCAAAGATATCAACGTCTCGAGTGCTCCCGGAACGACAGCGGGATCGCGTTTAAAAGGAGACACCGCTGCTTCACGGACTTGACTTGAGATCAGGGCGTCGATTTGAGTTCCACTCCTATGACAGAGTTCCTCGTAGGCTTGGATACATGATGTTGGGAACCGATCAACCCCAAAACCGAGGGTTGCAACATTCTCCACATCCAATTTACGTTCAAGTCTCTCCCAATCGGACCCATCAATACCGGTTTCAGAAACAATCTTGCGAATGCGAGATCGGGCATCGTCGTAGAGTTGTTCCGTCCTCCACAGCGTATCGTCCCCATCGAAAATAACTCCCTGATTAAGCACGTTGTCAAAGCCAATTCGATGCCAAAGATTGGCTATATCTACAATTGAGAAGGCGCGTTGCGGTGCATCCCTGAAAATGACAGGGACATATCTTCTATCGTCTGAACATCTGACGCCAGTTGTGTTTCCGTTTTCCGAGAATACTCTTAGCTATGTCGATTACCTGAGACTGAATTTCAGAGTTAGCGGTCTCAGGCGTTTCAATGTCAGAAATCGATCTCAAGGTTCCTTTTACCAGTTCATCTGTTGCTGGAGACCAATCGCCGCACCAAACATCGTTCCTACTCACATTCTGTCCGAGCTGTTTCATTTCAGTTTCGAGCTTGCCGAGGCACTCCAAATAATCCTGTCCTCCTCCCGCCAATACCTTATTTCGAATATCGACCACGAACTTTATGGAGCTCTGAACCATTTCTGTTCGCGCTCTCGCTGTTGTATGTTCACGAAGAACGTGAGTCTTTGCGTCATCGCCAAAGATCGTTCGATCTTGCGCGTGCCTCCATGTCAAAAGAAAGACTATGCAAATTGTCGCAACTGCAGCAACAGTTTGAAAGGTAGCATAGAGTTCATCGCCGGTGACTGGAGAAACCTCACTAATTGCTCCTCTCACCGGAAAGATCTCTTGATAATGGAGCGGTAGGGAAAAATACGTAAATAGAACTAAACAAAACAGACCAAAGATCAAACGTACGGTTCGCGTTTGTGCGACTATTACGGTCAGGCCGGCTACCGTGGCAAGCAGGGGACCGAAGACCGACTTGTGTGAGCCACCCCAAAAATATACTGGGCCGCAGATGGTGAGAATAAAAAGTGTCGTTGCGGAAGCAAGCATAGTAAAGTTTACGGTTGCTCCCGCATTCCTGAGAAATACCGTACGAAACACAGCGCCAAGCAAGAGAAGAAACAGGATTATCAGTTGAAAGGCGAGCGGGCCACTCATCGAAGGTCTAACAAACTCCGTTTCGCTGCGTGAAATAAAACGAGAGGAGTGAACGTAATACAGGAAGAATGCGTAATAGATGTTGACTATTACTGCTGGGGCTATCAGATACCTAAGACGTCTAATATGGTATTCGATTAAAGGATCCGCCTGTTGTTGTGGCATGAGGTAATGACCACCTTCGTGAGAAGATTTTCAGATCGACCCTGGTTGTTTGATTGACTAGAAGATCTCTTCAAGGCTGAGCCGTGATTTCTTTGGCGATGAGATCGAGAGATGGCGGCTTTGTACTCTACGAGCGTAATCAAGTAATGCGAATAGACTGAGCACAATCATCAAAATACCCATAATCGTAGTCACCACCATTGAGAAAGTCATAAAGGCGATAACGGCTATACCCACCATTGCACAGGCGATTTTTGAAATAGATCTTGGATAGACAAGAAACCCTCGCGCCAGCTGTCTTGAAATATAACTTGAAATGACCATTTCTCTGGCCAAGAGCGCTAGGTATAACCAGAGAAAGGAACCGTTCCCCATCAACAGAGGAATGCAGATAAGCTGAATCACTAATCGATCACAGACAGAATCGGCGATTCGTCTTTTTATTCGCCAATGTTTATTAAAGACAAAATTAGATTTGTCGAACATTAGGCCGTCGAGGTAATCTGAGCCCATTATCAAGACAATGCCAGTTACAACGAAAGAACGGTCAGCAGTCTCAAACAAGATAGATGCACCGACAATTACAGCTGTGAAGAAACGGACAAGAGTTATTCCATAACTTACCGAAGCAAACAAAACATCCCGATCGATTCTATGGTGAGATTCGACTCTCATGGATATCTCCTATACTGTCTTCGACTGGATTGACCACACGGCTTGTACCATAAGGTACTAGACGACACAACGAAGTAAGGTGCAAGGTCGTGCAAACAATACTCCTCAGTTTCGGATGAATCAAGCTCAATTTGCTACCGCAATTGCACATTGACAATAATCTACGATGTAGGAAGTTATGGAGTTCTATAATGTTGCCAAGCAGCACCCGGCCTGCTCTTGCTAACTGATTTAGGAGATAGATCATGCGTTCGTTCTGCAAATGCCTTGAGAAAGGAATGACAATTGTTGCCAATGTGTCGTGGGCTGTATTTACTAAAGTAAATACGGTTAGACCTGTTACAGCCTTCACGCCAAAATGGTCGGATAGGCCCCTCTTAAAATCATGGGAAAAGACTAAGCCTACACTTGGCTGGCCCCGTCAAACTGACTCGCTCTGTCCAAGCTGCGTGCGTGAAACGCGCAAAGCCATTTTAGACGGAAGGGTCGACTTGGCCGTTTTGCGAGAACAAAGGATGGGTGAGATCAAAGCAACGATTTTGGAACGCGATGGCAAGATTATGATGGTGAAAGACTGCCGATTTCATGGACACCTTGAAGATGTCATTGCGATTGATCCGGCGTTCTTCAAGCATATTGAAGAGGTGTTCCCAGGTCGTGATATTCGCTCGCACTGTGACGAGCAATTGCACGACCATGGCAACAGCAGTATCCAATACGGGCGCGGAGCTGTACTCACGATCGACCTAACAAATCGTTGTAACATGATGTGTGATCCATGTTTCATGGATGCTAATCAGGTTGGTTTTGTCCATGAATTAAGCTGGGCCGAGATTAAAGAGATTTTAGATAATGCAATCTCAATCAAACCAAGGCGCCAGATGTCGGTTCAGTTTTCTGGCGGCGAGCCGACAATGTCTCCTCACTTTCTCGATTCCATCAAATACGCCCGCGAACTTGGCTATGACAGCGTTCAGGCGGCGACGAATGGGATCGATTTTGCAAAGAATCCTCACCTCGCTAAGGCCGCGGCTGAGGCGGGACTTCGGTTTGCTTATTTGCAATTCGACGGAATTGGGAACGCTGCTAACTCTCACCGAGGCGTCGCAAATCTGTTTGATGTGAAGCTTCGTGCGATCGAAAATCTCCACGCCGCTGGCGTTAACATCGTTCCAGTAGTCACGATCATCAATGGTGTAAACAATCAACAAGTTGGTCGCGTGATTGAATTCGCGTTAGATAATCCTACTAAGATTTCACTTGTTGCCTTTCAACCAGTGTCGTTCACGGGCCGTGACGAAAAAATCACCGATGAGCGTCGATACGCACAGCGATACACCTTGTCACATCTTGCACATGACGTTAAGAATCAAACCGGAATCGGAGAACCGAGCCGCGATTGGTTTCCCATATCTTTTCTTTCAACGTTTAGTGATTGCTGCGACCTAATTCACGGTCCCAACGCTGTGTGGGGAACACTTAGTTGCGGTTGCCATCCGAATTGCGGTACTTGGATGGCGCTCATCGTCGACAAGAAGACTAAGGAGGCGGTACCGGTGACATCTTTTGTTCGAGCCGAACAACTTGCCAGGGATATAGCTCAGATAAACGACGCAGGACGTGGTCCCATCCTGTCTATGATCGCACTAGCGTTGGCCCTTGTCCGAAACTACGACTCTCTTAGAGCTCCATCCCAGTTTCGGATGATTGATATGATAAGGGCTGTCAATCGTAATGTACGGGCAGGCAATAAGAAAAACGTAATTCCGGGTGAGAAGAACTTCATTGCACGAAACCTTAGAAAGCGATCCAATCGGTGGGGTCTGTTTTTCATCGCAGGGATGTGGTTCCAAGATCTTTTCAACTATGATTTTCGACGCACAGAGATGTGCATCATTCCGTATGGAACACAGGAAGGCGAGATCTCTTTTTGCGCATACAACACAGGCGTGGGTTGGCGACAGATCATCGAGAAAATCCACATGACCGCCACCTTGACGAAATGGTACGGGGAACATGGCCGACATCAGATTTTTGCCGCTGGTAAGAACGTACCTTTGGCTTCGACAGAGCATTCACTTAATGTCAATTTGGAGGCAGCAGACGCTCCGGCCCAAGTAGATCTTGATCAATTCGGAATACCAAAGACAGCTCACGTTGAAAAGATCAACGCTCGTAATGCACAAGCCCGGATGGGCAACGGTAGAGTTGAGCATCCTGAAGCTCGGACGGAGGAAAACGCTTATCAGGAGCAGATGACAAGACTGTACCGTCAACACATATTGAGACAACAACCCACAGTTCAAATTCAGAGCTTGAGAAAAAAGAACGGACAGGATTGATGCGACGGTGAGATTGCGCGTCTTCTTTAGGTGGCTTGAGTTGTGCGATGCCTCGATGAAAGATGGGGCTAAGATGGTGGCGGGACGTGTCGATACTAAGCCAGCCGAAGCGATACCTTGACGACCGCTAGGCGCGTAAATACTGGCTTGTATGGTTTCGTAAGATCAGGTTAGACCACCTTCACCCGACTTAAAATCCGTTGTCCGAAAGGACGTGCGGGTTCGACTCCCGCCCTCGGCACCAATTTACGACCTTAGAGTCAATTATGGAACTTAATTAACTCACTAGCGGTTGGTGCCTTTCGAGTAATCTTTGTCGCGTGCAATCTAAGTTGCGGCACTCAACGCGACGACGGTTGGGGAACTGGAAAGATCTTTGCCGTGTCCCTTGGCCAGGGTTCGAAACCGCTCTACGAGGTTTCCTGCAGGTTCTCTAACCACGCTGATCCAATAGCCACGTGGTCCCACTGGCAGCTCAAGATAAACTTCTGTTGTTAAAGCGTCTGGGTCGACAACGACGTAATCCGTTACTGCCTCTCGGCGAAACTCTTCACTGGGAATCTCCACGATCCTAATACTGCCGGGCTTGTCAGGTGCTATCTTTTTGAACACCGGTCTCGCATCATCGGCAGTATCTTCCGGAATTATGAAAGTGAAAGTCAGGTTGCGTGTTATGCAATCACGAATTGATTCTTTACATGATGTGAGCACGTATTCGAAAGGATTAGGAGTGATCCACCAAATGCAGTTCGGCGCTTTAACCCGCTGCGCTCGAGTAAGGTCTTGCGTCGTA
>DATDFV010000023.1:0-59373 GCA_036522415.1 Pyrinomonadaceae bacterium
AGCTGTCGACGGCCTTCATCAGCTCGAGAATGGCGTCGTGACCGATCTCGGGGGTCTTGCCCTCGAGGGCGGCGACAGCCGAGCCCTTGACGATCGGAATGTCGTCGCCGGGGAACTCGTACTTCGACAAGAGCTCGCGCACCTCGAGCTCGACCAGCTCGAGCAGCTCCGGGTCGTCCACCATGTCGACCTTGTTGAGGTAGACCACCAGCGCCGGCACCCCGACCTGGCGCGCCAAAAGGATGTGCTCGCGCGTCTGCGGCATCGGGCCGTCGGCTGCCGACACCACCAGGATCGCGCCGTCCATCTGCGCCGCCCCGGTGATCATGTTCTTGACGTAGTCGGCGTGTCCGGGACAGTCGACATGGGCGTAGTGACGGTTCTTCGTCTCATACTCCACGTGCGCCGTGGCGATCGTGATTCCGCGCGCCTTCTCTTCCGGCGCCTTGTCGATCTGGTCGAAAGCGACGAACTGCACTTTCGGATTGTTCTTCGCCAAAACCTTCGTGATCGCCGCCGTCAAGGTCGTCTTGCCGTGATCCACGTGTCCAATCGTCCCGATGTTCACGTGCGGCTTGGAACGGTCAAATTTTTCCTTCGACATCTTTTTGTCCCCGTGTTTCCTTTACAGGATTTCATGATTTTTCAGGATTGATTTTCTAATCCTGAAAATTCTGTGACACCTTTAAGTTGAAAAGAAAAGGCACAGACTCGAAAGCCTGTGCCACTGCAACCCTCGTTATTTTGCGACCCCCTGGACTTTTGCGATCACCTCTTCGGCAATATTCTTCGGCGCCTGCTCGTAACGCTCGAAGTGCATTGTTGAGGTTGCGCGTCCCTGAGTGGCCGAGCGCAAGTCAGTCGTGTAACCGAACATTTCCGAAAGCGGTACGAATGCAGTGATCACCTGAGCACCACCAACCCGCGGCTCCATGCTTTCAATCCGGCCACGTCGCGAATTCAAATCACCATTGACCGCTCCCGTGTAGTCATTTGGCGTTACAACTTCAACCCGCATGATTGGCTCAAGCAAAACTGGCTTGGCCTTCTTCACGGCATCCTGAAATGCAAGCGAACCAGCGATGTGGAAAGAACGCTCATCAGAATCGACTTCGTGATACGACCCGAATGTCAGCCGCACCTTGATGTCAACGAGTTCGTACCCCGCGAGGAAGCCACGCTCCATCGCATCCTTCACACCCTGCTCAACTGGCTTGATGTATTCGCGAGGAATCGCACCACCAGTGATCTCATTAACGAACACAAAACCTTCACCTGGAGCAGGCTCAATCTCCAGCTCCACATGTCCGAACTGACCACGACCACCGGTTTGCTTCTTATAGACTTCTTTGCCAGGCGCTGCTTGGGTAATCGTTTCGCGATATGCCACTTGAGGTTTGCCGACATTCGCTTCCACGCCAAACTCGCGCTTCATGCGATCGACAATGATCTCCAGGTGCAACTCACCCATACCAGCAATGATCGTTTGCCCTGTCTCCTGGTCCGTCGAAACATTGAACGAAGGATCTTCCTGAGCAAGGCGATTCAAAGCGACGCCTAGCTTGTCCTGGTCCTGGCGCGTCTTTGGTTCTACTGCAACCCGAATAACGGGCGCTGGAAATTCCATCGCTTCCAGCAAAACGGGCTTGTTCTCATCACAGATCGTATCGCCAGTAGTGACTTGCTTCATGCCGCCGATAGCAATGATTTCGCCGGCACTCGCCGTCTCGATATCCTCACGCTTGTTCGCGTGCATTCGCATCAAGCGACCGACACGCTCTTTCGAATCCTTTACTGGATTGTAGGCATATGAACCGGCCTTGATTGTTCCGCTGTAAATACGCACGAACGACAACTGACCAAGGTGTTTGTCGGCCATAATTTTGAAGACGAGCCCAGAAAACGGAGCGCCTGCGTCAGCCGGACGTTGTTCCTCCTGACCATTCTTCGGATTCGTTCCTTCAACTGGTGGAATGTCTAAAGGAGACGGCAGGTAATCAACTACGGCGTCGAGCAATGTCTGCACGCCTTTGTTCTTGAATGCTGACCCTGTAACGACCGGAACGAGCTTGAGCTCGATAGTTCCCTTGCGGAGACCAGCGCGAATCTCTTTTTCTGTAATTTCCTCGCCTTCGATGTACTTGTGCATCAAATCGTCATCGACGCTGGCAACCGCCTCAATTAGTTTTTCTCGAGCAGCGGCGGCTGCATCTTTCAAATCATCGGGAATCTCTACAGTCTCGTATTCGGATCCTTTGGTTTCATCGTTCCAGATCAAACCCTTCATCGCAATCAGATCAACGACACCTTTCAACTGATCCTCGAGCCCAATCGGAATCTGCAACGCAACTGGATTGGCGCCCAGGCGAGTGATGATGGATTCAAACGATCGATCGAATGAGGCCCCAGCGCGATCAAGTTTGTTAATGAAACAAATACGAGGCACCTGATATTTGTCGGCCTGACGCCACACAGTTTCAGATTGCGGCTCTACTCCAGCCACGCCATCGAATACAGCAACTGCACCATCGAGCACACGGAGCGAACGCTCAACCTCCATCGTAAAATCAACGTGACCAGGAGTATCGATAATATTGATTCGATGATCGACACCGTTTCTATCCCAGAAACACGTAGTCGCCGCGCTGGTAATGGTGATACCGCGCTCCTGCTCCTGTTCCATCCAATCCATGGTTGCCGTACCCTCGTGCACTTCACCGATCTTATGCGTGATTCCAGTGTAATAAAGAATACGTTCCGTGGTGGTGGTCTTGCCGGCATCGATGTGCGCCATGATGCCGATGTTCCTTGTCAGATTTAGGTCTTGCTTAGCCATTGCTGTAAATAGGTCCTATAGGTCAAATAGGTCCTATGCTTTCTCTACCACTTGTAATGCGCAAACGCCTTGTTGGCGTCAGCCATGCGATGTGTATCTTCCTTCTTCTTGACTGCGTTACCACGATTGTTTGCTGCGTCGAGAATTTCGGCCGCCAATCGATCTGTCATGGTCTTCTCGCCGCGCCCGCGCGCATATGAAACGATCCACCGGATAGCCAGCGCGCCTCGTCGTTCCTGGTGTACTTCAATCGGCACCTGGTAGGTTGAACCGCCGACGCGACGCGATTTCACTTCCACAGTCGGCTTAACGTTATCAATCGCCCGTTTGAAAACCTTGAGCGGCTCTTCACCGGTCTTGTCTCCCAGCTGTCGCATGGCATCGTAAAAAATCGTCTCAGCTAAAGACTTCTTGCCATCCCACATCACCCCACTAATGAACTTCGTTACTAGCGGGCTGTTGTAGACAGGATCGGGAAGTACGTCTCGTCGTTCAGCTACTCGTCGTCTTGGCATAATGAGCTTCCGAGTTAATCTCTCTTCAAAGTCTTGTTACTTACCTGCACTGGCCTTTGGCCGTTTAGCGCCGTATTTGGAACGGCCCTGTTTGCGATCCGCCACACCAACGGAGTCCAGCGTTCCGCGAATGACGTGATAACGAACTCCCGGCAGGTCTTTCACGCGGCCTCCTCTAATAAGGACAATCGAGTGTTCCTGCAGGTTGTGACCCACGCCGGGAATATAGGTCGTAACCTCGATCCCGTTGGTCAACCGAACGCGAGCGACTTTGCGGAGGGCAGAATTCGGTTTCTTTGGTGTTTGTGTGTAAACGCGCGTGCAAACGCCCCGTTTCTGTGGCGAACTTTGGAGCGCAGGGCTGGCCGTTTTGTACTTAACCTGCTGACGGCCTTTGCGAACAAGTTGATTTATCGTCGGCACTGTTTTCCTCTTATCACTCGGCGCATTGGGCGCGCAAAAGGGCTCGTGCCTGCCTCTTTCCGGAACCAGTCCGGCAGTCAGCGCAGGCCGCTGCCCTGTTAAAACTTTGATTTAGGGACGTTCTGAATTCGCTATCGGGCGGGTGCGGATCGTGGCTTCCCTTGAGCCAAAACTTTTCTGTGGCGTCGCATGTCTGGACGAGAAGGAGTTAACTCCTGCGCGGGCGATGCGTTGGAACGGAGGAAAAACAACCGCGACGCATGCCATTTACGCCACAATAATTGTCAACCGGCAGTTTTACTAGCCGACGCAACGCCTCCACACCGACAGAACCAACTGGACGTTGCTTTGTTTGCTTCAGACCGCTTGTCCGAAACGGCAGACTATACGGATGCGTGCGAACTGTGTCAAGCAGACGAGTGCTAAGTGTGCATAATTTGTGAGATATTCGGCGTCGAATTACTGATACGAGCGACAATGCCTAACGACCAGTCCACCAAAAGGAATTCCTTCTTCCGGTTTCTTCTGCGGATTCCCGTTCCATGGGTATTTATCCTAACGTACTTGGCCGGCGCAGCTATCGATTACGCTACTGGTCCGCATCTCGTTATCAAGCGAGTTCCGCGTCTAGGGATCGCCGGAGCCCTGGTATTTGCCGCTGGCGCAGTTATAGCTGGTTGGGGTTGGCTAACCTTTCAAAAGGTGCGTACAACGACAGTTCCAGGCGAGAAATCGTCTCGGTTCGTTACCTGGGGACCGTATCGCTTGACGCGAAATCCTATGTATGTAGGCCTCGCGGTCGCATACATTGGAGAAGCACTGATCCTGCGACAAGTTTGGCCGCTCTTGTTGCTGCCGTTAGTTATCGGTTATGTGAATTCGCTGGTTATTCCCGTCGAAGAAGTGAGACTTACAGAGGTCTTCGGCGATGAGTACCGCGGCTATCAGGCAAGAACTCGACGATGGTTGTAGCTCCGCCTAAAATATCGATCTCACCAAATACCAAACGGCCACTGACGCGACTCCTAACGCCAGGAACAAAATCACGCACACGAGTGCGATAATCAACTTGAACTTGCGATACCGCTTCGCATCCGGTGGGGCGAGCGAGCCCTGCGGGAAATATGGCGGTGGCGTGTAAGTGGCCATTGCTTACTGTCTTAACCTTTCAATCCTTTTGACGGTGGAGGCTTGGTTGAGTGCGGGTCAGGTAAACCTTCGCCGGCCTTCTTCAACTCGTCTTCCTTTTCCTTCTTGAGTAAATCTTCCTGATGTCTCTTTCCAGCCTGAATTCGCTTGATGCCTTCGCGAGCTTCATCCAGAGCGTCCTGGGCCCGATAGTTCTCGGGATCGATCTCCAACGACTTGGAAAATGCGTTTGCCGCCTCCGTATATTGCGCCAAATGCGTGTGGGCCATACCTAAATCGTAATAGATGTCTGCATCATCTGACCGAATCCTGGTGGCTTGCTTGAATTCTCGGATCGCGTCGCTGTATTGGTGAAGAGCAGCATAGGTCTGACCCAGATTGTAATGGGCCTCCGCATCCTTTTCATTGTCCTCGTTATTCCCAAAATACTTTTTGTAACTCTCGACTGCCTTTTTGTATTCACTTTCCGCCTCATCTGCCTTGGTCAACGCTTCATATGCCAATCCCAGACGAAAATGGGCTTCCGCCAACGTAGGGTCGTGCTCAAGCGCCTGTTTGAATGCCTCCGAAGCTTCGGAGTCTTTATCGTCGCGATAAAGAAGTTTCCCCTTTTCCAGAAATGAGCGCGCTTGAGTTGGATCAGGATTTACACCGTTCGCAGTTGATGACTGGTTCGAGTTGTTCGAATTGGATGTTCGCCCGCGGCTACACGCAGACAGACCTAACAAAACCGACAGGACAAGAATGATCGGCACCTTTTTCATGGGGCGGATTTGAACGATTCGTCTTTATGAAACGCGAAACTGCAATGGTAGTCAAACTGAGGAGTGGGCGAGGGGGTGATTGGGCGAGGGGGTGCGTGGACGCGCCCGCCCGATCGCCCCATCACCCACTCGCCCACTCACTCCTTGCTCAGTTGCACAAATTGTTAGGAAACTCGACAGCTATCTGCTAGCCTTGTGGAACCTTTGGGCCATTGCCTCTATTTCTTTATCAACCCGTCTTCCCTGCACGACCCTTTCGGACGGTCCAATGTCGTGAATGGGATCTTGAATTGAGGAGTTGAGATGTCTAAACCCCAGCAGCCCCTAACTGTCTTGCTGCTACCAATCGCATTGGTGGCTGTTCTTCTTGTTGCGGCTTCTGCCTTGGCTCAGAAGAAGGTCAAATACATTGGGGCGTACGCACCGCCGACACTGGCCCTATCTTCAGACGCAACGGTGGTCAGCGAATGCGCCGGCAACGCAGCTGTTCAGTTGAACGCCCGCGCAACGTCACCGGATGGGAACCCGATTAAGTATCACTGGACAACGACTGTAGGCCGCATATCGGGTGATGGTCCCGCAGTGACATGGGATTTGACTGGTGTGGCGCCTGGCATTTACAAAGCGTCCATCAAAATTGAGACGGGCAACACCGATGGCGAGTGCGAGGCATTTACCTCGACAACGGTTGCTGTAAAAACGTGCCCACCCGTAATTCAGCCAAGCTGTCCCGTCGTAGAGATCAGCTGTCCCACAAACATTGGCATCAATCAACCGCTCACTTTTAGTGCTCGAGTTTCCGGCGGAAATCCGCCTGTCCCTCCAGTCTACAATTGGACGGTTTCCGCGGGCACGATTGTCGAAGGTCAAGGCACCAGTTCGATTAGAGTTGACACTACTGGACTAGCTGGTGAGACAGTAAAGGCCACATTATCAATGGGCGGCTATACGATCGATTGCTCAGCAAACTGCTCCGCTTCAGTGCCACTTCCATCCGCGAAATGTCGGAAGTTCGACGAGTTTCCCGAGATCTCCAGAAATGACGAGAAGGCGCGACTCGATAATTATGCCGTCGAAATTCAGAACGACCCTACTTCGACAGCATATGTTGTTATCTATCCCGGACGTAGCGGTAAGTCTGCAAACGCGCAGAGACATACCGCGCAAATCGTTGACTACCTCGTAAACTCACGCGGGATTGACGCTCATCGAATCGTCACTCTGGTTGGTGGCGCACGCGACTCAATGCAGATCGAATTGTGGTCTTGTCCACAAGGAGCAACTCCACCTAAACCGTAGCGTTCAATCTTCAGCGTAATAAAAGGCCAGCGCCGAAAGGTGCTGGCTTTTTGCGTTTATATGTGACGGTATCGGCGTTGCTGTAAAATTCCGGGTGTACATCAATAAACGCAAGTTTGCTTGTTTAGCGGACGTGCCAGCGATCTTTTGTATTAGAAACCAACACGGCGGAGAAAATTATGATTAGGAACAAGACTAGAGTGTGGCTGCTGTGGTCAATGCTAATTGTGCTCGCGCTTCCAGCCGCAGGACTATCTCAATCTGACAAAGACAAGAAAGACAAGAAGGAGAAAAAGACTTATACAGGCACGCCCGTTCTCTGGAAAGATCCGACAGACATTCAAAGTCGAAACCTTGTACTCGGCGCCGGTGGTGATTCGATGAAGCCGGATCTAAGCCGAGTAACTTTCGTCGAGCAGAAATCTGGCGGTTATTCAACCAAGTATCGCGTCAAAGATGGCGCCGGCAATGAATGGATCGCCAAGATTGGGAAAGAAGCTCAACCAGATACGGCAGCGAATCGGATCCTGTGGGCCCTTGGCTATGAAACAGAAATTGCGTACCTCGTGCCGCACCTGAAGATCGAAGGGAAAGGCGACTTCGATAATGTGCGACTAGAAGCGCGGCCGGCTGATGTTAAGCGGACTGGAAGGTGGAGTTGGGATGACAATCCATTCAAAGGCACTCCCGAGTTTCGCGGCTTAAAGATCCTGATGTTGATGATTAACAACTGGGACATGAAAGACGACAACAACCAAATCCTCACGACCCGCAAAGAGTCTGATGCTCCTTTGCGCTACATCATCAGTGACCTCGGAGGTTCATTTGGAAAGACTGGCGGCGCTTTCTCTCGAACTAGAAATAAACCATCCGACTATGTCAAAGCGACTTTCATTGAAAAAGTGAATGGCAACGTCATTGATTTTAATTACGGTGGCAAAAACAAGAAGCTTTTTGAGGGTCTAACTATTTCCGATGCGCGCTGGTTAAGTGAGTTGCTAAGCCGCCTTAGCGATGACCAATTGAAGGATGCGTTCCGTGCTGCAAATTATTCTGCCGAAGAGGTCGACCAACTCTCAGGAGCATTTAGGGAGCGAGCCAACGCACTGGCAAAGGTTGGAAAGTAACTCGAATCTGAACGAAAATGTCCGACGAAGTTTAGTTTGTCGTCGAATTCAAGCCCCGAGATAATTCGGATCGACGACGACAAACTAAAGTTCGTCGGACATTTTTGTGTGGCCCCGAAACTACGGCACCACATCGATCGCAATCAACTGCTGCCCAGAAATTACAAACTCAGCTGGCGGTAACTCCATTTCATAAACCGGAGAAAGTACCGTTGGCGTGTAGCCACCCGCCGTCCTCTCGCTATTCAGGGTAGCAACCACCGAGGGAGGCAAACTGGGCAGTTCGTTCGTGCCAATGACCGCGCCGTTCGTAATACGAAAGAGTTTTACGTAGAGCCGGTCGCTCTTCTTCACAGTATTAATTGCCCGCACCAATTGACCCAGATCTCTCGGTACAAAACTCTTGGCTGGTGATCCTTCCTGCAATGCACCACCATCACCAACGAATACTAAGAGCTGTCCGGGTGCCGCATCCTCAGGAATCTGAACCGGAATTCGCTGCACAAACTGTCTTCCCGATTCGGTTCTCACGTAAGCCTGTACCTCGATCTTCTCACCGCGACGGACTTCAGTTCGATCTAGCGCTATCCGCTCCAACGTTCCCGCATACTTCGAATCCGAAGAAGAAATGTCCAAAGTGATGTCATCAAGCTGAACGTCATCGAAGCCGCTGGCCATCAGCGATCCAACAGGCGCCGCTACCGAACCAGCCGCCATAATCGCAGAGTTGTTTGCTGAAAATCGGCGATCGATCTGAATCGTGTCCTGTCCTTTGACCTTGATTTCTCCCTTTAGTGAAATCGTAGAGTCGCCAAGCGCGCGTTCACTCGACGTAATCGTATTGAATACGGTGATGTTCAAAAGGAGAGGCGTCAAAAAAGTGTCATTGGCGATCTCGTAAGAATAGGTTTCCGTGCGCTCGCGACTCGTGTGTAGATTGATCTTAACGGGAATCATCTTTGGCGACTGCCCGAGAAGTCCGAATATCCCCGATGCGCGATCCTGCGAAATTGAACCAACCATTTGACCCGGGACAGCTAGTTTGAATGAATTGTTTACGTTCGGGATTACCGTAACAACTGAGCATTCTGACATCGGCATGTCAGACGAACCGAGACTAAGGAAGGGATGACCGAACGCATAGATCCGATCTCCATCACGCATGGTTACGGTACCCGCTGCTGCCAGCGAGTAATCACCACGAACCAGTTGCACACTTATCGAGCTTCCATACGGAAATGTTTTGTCGTTGTGGGCTGCCAGGGGCGTAATGGGTGCCGTACCGCCCGCTCCCGAAACGGGTAACAGACCACTGGCGATGAGCTGAGGCGAAAACATGGCGAGCGCTTCCTGGCTGATACCGCTGAAAACAAGAGGCGTCGCGATTGGAGTCATCTGTTGACCTAACAGCGGCAGTAATGGTGAATCAGCGGCGACAGGCGCGAATAGTGATACTGAAGAAACTGCCGGTTTCGGTAAGTTCGGCTTCCAATCAGTTGCGGCTAGCTGCGAGAAGGAAACTGCCCGGGACTCCTTGGGCTTGTCGTTCTGGTTTTCCGATCCCTTGTTGAATAGATCGATCATCTGCTTGATTGGCGTGATACCAGCGATGGGTTCCTTTGAAAATGGGAAGCTGAAGGCGATAGCCCCGACGATTTTGCCGTCAATGAATACGGGCGAACCCGACATACCGCCAAACACGCCTGTCCTTTCGGCGTTAGCGCCAGTCAATCGGGCGATGATCGCCGACTGTCTCGGACCGGGAAATCCTGGCAAAACACCAAGGATTTCAACACCAAACTCTTCAGGTTGCGTACCACTGAAGACCGTCTTCGCCGTACCTTTCATGCCGGGACGGATATCTTCCAGCGGAAATAATGCGGGGCCGTTAGTGACTGGGGCCGTAAGCTTCTGGGCCTTCAAAGAAGGACATAAGACTAAAGCCAAAAAAATCGCCAAAACCGGGGCCAATCTATTCATTAAGAACTACCTCAAATGCACTACAGATTGTCGAGACTGCTTAACGTCTAATGAGATGCACAAAGCGTGCTTTGCGACACTCTGCGACTATAAACTTCGCTAAAGAAATCGGTCAAGGTTATGGCTGAATCACTTCTTAGTAGTCAGTGGTCAGTAGTAAGTACTCTGTGGTCATTCCTATATGTCCTATATTTCCTATACGTCCTATACTACTGACTACTGACCACTGGCCACTGCTTGCTTTTGGTGTGATTCCTCCAGCGAGTTGTTATGCATGACATCGAAGCCTTCATCCTCGCCGGCGGTGCATCGCGCCGCATGGGTACTGACAAATCCCAACTCCTGCTGGAGAACGAACCTTTAATACGACGTATCAAGAATACGCTGGGAAAGGTCGTGTCCCGTGTACGCATCGTTGGTTTGTCTCGCAACGAAGATCGCGACGTAGTCTCTGACATCTACCCACAGTGGGGAGCCCTCGGTGGCATTCATGGAGCATTAGCTGCGTGCAATTCCGAATGGGCCATCGTCACTGCTTGTGATTTGCCCTTCATAACTCCGCAACTTCTCCTGCTACTCACTAGCTTCAGAAACGATCACGATGCCGTTGTTCCAATTCAAGCTGATGGCCGACCTCAACCGTTATGCGCCCTTTACCGTGTCAATCCCTGTTTACAACGAGCAGCAGAACTGATCGAGGTGGGTCGCCGTAGACCACTCGATCTAATCGAGGTGGTTCACACGCGATGGGTCTCATTCTCTGAGCTGGAACATCTCCAACACTCCGAGAACTTTTTTGTTAACATCAACACGCCAGAAGACTATTATGAAGCGACTCAAAAGGTGTCGGCCCACAAGAACCTAAGCTGACACCAACTCAGTTCAATCAACGACCCTAATGCCACCGAAAAGAAAACTCGGCAAGCGACTGCTCAGATCTCTTTTGCCCATCGTACTCGTGATCCTGGTGGCAGCATTGGTTGCACTGTCGTTCGTCGTCTACTGCATTTCGAGGCCTGCAAAAAGCGCCTACCTTGTAACTCCGCAATCGTTCTCACAAATAAGCAGCCCGGCTTTGAAGGTAACCGACGAGACATGGACCAATCGCGACGGCACTCGTGCGCGCGGCTGGCTGCTAAAGGGCGCGGCAGGTGCACCAGCGGTGGTCTTATTGCATCGTTACGGAGCCGATCGATCGTACTCATTCAATCTAGGTGTAAAGATTAACGAGACTACAAGCTTCACGATCCTCTGGCCGGACATGCGAGGACATGGTCTAAACCCACTTGTGAAGTGGAGTTCATTGTCTGGCAGAGAAGATGATGATCTGCTGGCGGCGCTCGATTTCCTGCGTGGCCTCAAATCAGAGGGCAAGTCCAAGCTCGTTGGTGATCGGTTCGGAGTTTACGGGGTGGAGTTGGGGGCGTACGCGGCCTTGAAAGCAGCGCAACATGAAAATCAGATCAAGGTCCTGGCCCTCGACTCTATTCCCAGATCCTCGACAGAACTCGTCGATGCGACTATTACAAACTGTACCGGTTTCGATAACCAGCTGTTCAAATCCCTCGCAGCCAGCGCAACAAGGGTTTACATGTTGGGAGCGTATAAACCCACCAGTGCGTGTGACATTGCGGCATCGTTGAGAGACCAACGAATCATGCTCTTATCCGGCGCTGATGCGGGTTACCTGATCGCATCAACCACATCGCTAAAAGACTGTTTTCCGAATGGAGCGAATGTTGATACCAGGACCGACTTACCGCTGAGTGGTCTAAACCTGCCTTCGGCCACAGGAGAACAGGGCGAGGCCTACGACCGTATCGTGATCGACTTCTTTGATAAGTATTTGCGTTGATATCCCGCCTAGTACAGACACAACAACGCAAGTTTTCCGTTACTACCGATCACTTCAATGCCGGGCTTGCCTCTGAACAACTCAATATTCTCTGCTGGAATAAACGCTAGAATTCTTTCCTTCCGTTTTCGAACTGAATCGACTATTGCCGGCGCTTCATCGAGAGAGATAACTTCGCCATCGTTGCCGTACATCACGCGGCCCGTCGCATAAAACTGAGCCGAGCGATCATCTCCATGCATTGCGAGCACTGAGAGGTTTGTATAGCCGCGGGCGTCCGCCAAAGCCAGCAAATCTCTGGTTGATTCTCGCGACGCAAGTATGCTGGCGGCACAATTCAGTATGAGGACCAATGCCAGCAACAATGCGCCCGCTATAGTTAGGAGCAAGTAGGTTGGGCTTCGATTCCAAACGACCGCGAAAAGTCCTGCAGCAGTAAACGGTATAGAACAAAACAGAACGCAGACTGTGGATAAATGTTCTACCCGGATGCCATAAATTGCACCAGCCACGCCCAACGTCATGCAAATTACACCCAGGGTTATCCAGGACCAGCGCGAATGATACACGCTTTCACGCTGGGTGATGCTTGTGCTCAATAGCAGCAGCGAAGGAGGTAAGACCGGAAGGATGTAGCCGGGCAACTTCGATCCGGAAAACGAGAAGAAGACAATTGGGAATAGAATCCATGCCAGTAGAAAGACTCGAGATCGTGCCGCAGCGTCGTCGCCTCGCCAGTTCCATTTCTTTATCAACCAGAGAGCTTGAATCAAAAATGGCGTCCAGGGCACTGTCAACATCAGAAGGATTACAGGGTAAAAGTAGAACGGTTGCGGATGATGGTATTTGTTGGATAGATATCGCGCGAAGTGATGCTGTACAAAGAACTCATCGATGAATTGCCATCCATGTCTGTAAATAACTGGGCCATACCAAACTGCTGAAACGACCAAGCTCACCGGTGCTCCCCAGATGAGACTCAACCAGAGCTTTCGGGCTGGCCACTCTCTACGCATTAAAAAGTAGAGAGTAATCACACCCGCAGGAACGACTATCCCTACCAAGCCTTTGGCTAGTAGCGAAAGCCCCACCAAAACATAGAAACCAAAGAGTAACTGGTTCTGTTTATAACTTTCGCCCGTAAGTTGTGATCGAAGAAAAAAGCAAAAGGCCCAGGTGAGCGTGGCAGTCACGACGATGTCAAAGCTAACTCCGCGAGAAAACACAATGAGTCCCAAACACGAACTCGTCAGTAAGAGGCTGCATTCTGACAGGCGTCTATTCTTTGACGTACGCTCAATCTCACGAGCCAGCCACCAAATGCCTGCAATTGTTAAGACGCCGCAAAGTGCGGGTCCAAGACGCGCCGTCCATTCATGCACTCCAAATGCTCTATACGCAGGAATAATCAACCAGTAGAGCAACGCAGGTTTCTCGAACCAGGTGTGTCCGCCTAGAGTGGGACTGATCCAATCACGACGCAAGAACATCTCGCGAGCAACTTGTGCGTAGCGCGGTTCGTCTGGACCAACGAGTGGGAGATGACCGAGACCGAAGAAGTAGAAAGCGAGAAAGACTATGGAGATGAAAAATTGGAGTCGCTTGGCAAGCGTCGAAGGATGCAAGTATATTCCGTGAACAGAAGCTAGTAGTTGATGATCGCGGTGATTATAGGTCGAATAGGTCCTATAAGTCTTATACAAACCTTGATGCCAATTCGTACAGCCGTCATCGGAGTCGGAAGTTTAGGACGACAACACGCACGCTTGCATGCCGCCCTTGCTGCCGAGGGTTTCTCAGAGTTTGTGTGCGTCGTCGACTTGAATGAACAAACCGCCAAATCAGTCAGTGAAGAATGGCACGTCGAGCGTCTAACGGACTGGCATGATGTTGTCGGGAAGGTTAATGCCGTAAGCCTGGCGGTGCCGACTGAGGTTCATTGCGAAATCGCCTGTGGACTCCTGGAATCCGGAGTCCATGTGCTCGTTGAGAAACCGATCGCACGTACGCTCGATGAAGCCGATCAGATGATTAGTGCCGCTGCGTCCGGCAAGTCAAGTCTCCAGGTTGGTCATCTCGAACGGTTCAATCCGGCAATGGTTGCTCTTCGACCTCACGTACGAAAACCTGTCTACTTTGAAATACACAGAGTTGGCGAGTTCACTGCGAGATCACTCGACATCGATGTCGTTTTGGATTTAATGATTCATGACCTCGATATTGTTCAGTGGTTGGTGGGCGAAGAGGTGGAGGTGACCGATATCCACGCGGTTGGGATACCAATTCTCACCTCCAAGGTAGATGCAGCGAACGCGCGTCTTGAGTTTTCCTCCGGGGCAGTTGCAAACATCACCGCCTCGCGCGTGGGAACGGAGAAGATCAGAAAGATGCGCTTCTTTCAACCACATGACTATGTCGCTGTGGATTACACGACCAGGCGTGCGTCTGTTAGTAGTCTCGCACCGCCCACCGCAACTGGTAGCTGGCCCGGCGTCCATATTCGACACCTTGATGTGATCGACATTGAACCTCTACGTGCAGAAATAGTTTCGTTTCTCGAAGCCGTGCGAGAGGGGAAACCTCCTGCAGTTTCAGGTTCGGAGGGAAGGAACGCATTGAGTCTTGCTTTACGTACCCTCGATCGTATACGCGAACACGCGGAACATCCGGGAATGATCTCAGATCTCAGATCCCAGATCTCAGATCTTTAGACACCGAGTAAAATCTGGGATCTGGGATCTGAGATCTGAAATGTCTTCCAGCCCACAACTCTCCGCTCTTCTTGAGCAACACATCTCAGCAGGCGATTTCCCTTCGGCCGTTTATCTGGTTGCACAAAGTGGCAAGATAGTTTTCGCCGACGCGCTCGGTCATTCTGTGATTGAGCCATACCGAATCAAAAATAAGACCGACACCGTCTACGATCTCGCTTCTGTTACAAAACCGCTGATTACCGGCATGCTTTGCGCACGGAGAATTGAACTTGGCGAATTGACCCTCGACAGTTCTGTTTCTCATTACCTGCCTGAGTTCGAACGCACTGACAAGCAGATGATTACTGTGCGTGAGTTGCTAACTCACACCTCCGGTCTTCCTGCATGGCGTCCTCTTTATCTGCTAACTAACGATGAACCTGATCGGGCAGTTGGTGCGATCGCCAATCTTGATCTTGAATATCATCCAGGAACGAGAGTGATATATAGCGATCTGGGATTCATCACTCTGGGTTTTCTCCTCGAGCGAATGACGGGTCAGAGACTCGCCGCCCTCGCACAGCACGAAATCATCCAACAACTTCAACTGGGGCACACATTTTTTAATCCTGAATTGGCGTTACAAACAGGCATCGCGGCGTGTGAGACCGGAAACACTTATGAACGCAATATGTGCGAAGAAACTGGCGCGGGGATTTATTCGAATTCACGACAGCGCGTGATCTGGGGCGAGGTCCACGATGGAAATGCCTATTTTCTGGGCGGCGCAGCGGGACATGCAGGATTGTTTTCAACCGCTGCCGACGTTCTGGTTTTGTCGAATCAATTTCTTGCAGCTCATAGCTCACTACTGAAGCCTGAGACATGCACACATTTTCGAACCAACATGACTCCCGGATTGGAAGAGGCAAGATCACTCGGATGGCAACTCGCAGTCTCAAAGGATTCGACCGCTGGTCCTGAACTGCCTCCAGACAGCTTTGGTCATAACGGCTTCACTGGCACCAGCGTTTGGATCGACTCACAAAACGACCGAGTGTTCATTCTGCTCACCAATCGAACTCACGCACGACAACTTCCATTCGCAAACATTAATGCTGTAAGACGAGAATTTCATACGATGGCAACTACTGCCCTCGAACAGGAATAGGTCGTATAGGTCCTATAATGACTTCACTGGCCTCTCACAACTTAATCCTCCAAATCGATCCGATGACATGCAGATCTCCCGGCACACTGTGCGAATCGTTTTGTCGGAGGTAATACAAATCAAGCGTCAAGTGTTTATTAACGACTTTGCTTATCCCAACTGCCGCGCGATTTCTAACCCACGCATTGAATGACCAGTCGAAAAAAACCTCGTCCGAAATGAATAACGAAAGCTTCTGTTTAGGTGGCCCAATCGGATGTTCAACCTGTAAGCGGTTGCGATAACGCGTAGAATTTATTCCCGGCCGTCGAAAGCGTCGTTCAAACAAATTCCTGTCAGAAAATACAAACCGAGCAATCGGCACTCGAACGGTGGCAGGAACTGAGAGTCGATCTTCAAACACTCGCCGCCCTTCAAAGGGTTGCATCCCAATATACAGATAGTTCGGAGCGATCGTGAGGTATTTGCCAAGCTTGAATGAAAATCCGATGCCCAGACGTTCGTCCACAGGTCGATGGACATTTCTGCCGTTACGCAACGTACCCTGCATAACGTAATCGACGTGTTTCGATAGCGGCACTGTTAAGAAAACATCATTCCAGTTTTGCGTGTCGTTACGCGAAGGAGCAGTTTGGCAACAAACCACGCCACACAGAAGGAAAAGTACACAAGGAATTAATGCTGTTTTCACGGCCTTCATAGAGTCATATCGATTCGAGACAAGAACCGCTCTGTATGTTCTCGAATTAAGTTCTACTTGATTGCGCTTGCGGGCAAAACGGTGAAGGAGGCAATAGCCACAACTACACGCTCTCCAACGCGCAGCTTCATGGCGCTTGCTTCAGACTTGGGGTGCGTGGCGACGATCGATTTAGAGGACTGACTTTCAGGAGTATCGGTTGTTAAGAAGAATTGGTCATCGGTTGCACACTCCTCACGACCATTCTTCTCGAGGCGCAGCCGAACTCTCTCATACGCGCCGACAAAACTTATCTCCTCAACGACGGCAGCGGAGATCTTGTGATGACCCGGTTTGACGAATTCGGTTTTGCTCAAAGATACATCTTCGGGGCGAAAAACAATCTTTACACAGGCTCCATCCTTAAACTTTTCAGGATCCAAATTCGTTGCAATCCGTGTTTTACCAAACTCCAAAGCTGACTTGCGCACAACAGCTTCGAGAATATTTGCCGCGCCAAGAAAAGTCGCAACGTACTCAGTTGCCGGTCGATTATAGATTTCGTACGGAGTCCCGATCTGTTCAATGTGTCCTTTGTTAAGCACAGCAACACGATCGCCTAGCTCCAGGGCCTCTTCTTGATCGTGAGTAATGAAGATTGCCGGCACGTTCACCTTCCGAAGTAACGCTCGAATTTCTCGTCGCAGATGGTGACGCGTCTGCGTATCGAGAGCGCCAAACGGTTCATCAAACAGTAACACCTCGGGTTTGTACGCCAGAGTTCTGGCGATGGCTACGCGCTGTTGCTGACCACCCGAAAGTTGCGACGGATATTTCTTTCGGTGTTCTTCCAATTGGACCAGGGTTAAGAGTTCATTCACTGTCTCGCGAATCTCTTTGCGCTTCCTCTTGCGGATTCGCAATCCATATCCGATGTTCTTTTCAACCGTCATCTTTGGAAAGAGGGCGTACGATTGAAATATCACACCGACGCCGCGTTCGCGCGCCGGTAGTTCGGTCACCTCACGTCCGTGCAGGATTACTTTGCCTGTGTAGGGCTGTTCAAGCCCGGCAATGATTCGCAGGATTGTGGTCTTTCCACTGCCCGAGGCACCAAGCAACACGAGTGCTTCGCCTTCAGCAACATCGAAGGTGATATTTTCCAACACACTGGTCTTCCCGAATCGCTTACTGACCCCAACCACACTCGTAGCTTTCTGCGATGCAGGTGGTGGCACTGGAACTTTGTATTCTTCGATAAGCTTTTCTTTCGCTTTCAAAGTGTTTTCCTCAGTCTACATCCAGCCAGTCGCGGGCGAAAAACAACACGCTGAAAATCAAAAATGAAAAGAGTGCCAAAACGATGGCGATTGCGTTCGCAGCCTCGATTTGACCTTCGTTAAATTTTGCAAAAATGTATAACGGAGCCGTTTGAGTGTGCCCCGCCAGGTTGCCTGAGACCAGAATCGTCGAACCAAATTCGCCGACCGCTCTGGCAAACGTCAATAGCGCACCGGAAACGATGGCTCCACGAAGCGATGGCAAAGTGACGTGCCAGAAAGTCTGCCAACGCGTCGCACCGATGGTCGCGGAAGCTTCTTCCAGCGAACGACTCATAGTGTCAAAGACCGGTTTTATCACACCGAAGGCAAGCGGGAACGTGACAAAAACATTTGCGAGAATGATAGCGCCGGCGGTGAACATCACCTGAATACCGTGCGGAGCCAGAAAGCGACCGAGCGTTCCATATGGTCCCCATAACAGTAATAAAGCGAAGCCGGCCACCGCGGTAGGAATTGCAGTTGGAAGCGAGATCGTCACGATGAGTGCGTTGCGACCCCAGAAGTTATAACGAGAGAGCACGTAGGAGGCGAACAACCCAAACAAGACGTTGAAGACAGTGGCCCAAAAACTCGTCGCCATCGAGAGCTTCAACGCGAAGACGGCCTCCGGCGCAGTCAAGGCAGCCCAAAACGTTCCTAAGCCACTGCTGGTTCCAAAGATGAAGATCGAAAGCAACGGTAGAAAGACGAGCGGCAGCATCATGAAAACGAGCATGCCGATACTCAGGGGTCGAACAACGTCAAACCCGCGAACGTGACGCATTGTTGGGACCACTGTAGACATAATCAGTTCAGTGGTTGATAGGTCGACTAGGTCCTATAGGTCCTATATTTCTGACCCCGACCAATCCTTCATCTCCTCTGCACTCTATCCCTAAAAATTTTTTCAATTACCTCTGGATAGGCTTTGTCCCACCCGCCAAAATAGTCGATCGTAAATGGCAACTCGATATTGCTTAGTTCTGTGTTTCCCGTGTTGAAGCTCTCGTTAGTCGCCGAGCGGAAATGGTATTTGACAAATGCCTGCTGAGCTTCATCACTCCACAGATACTGCTGAAAGGCCTCTACGACTGCACGCTGGGAGGCAGGAACATTTTTATCGATGACCACTGCCGGGTGTTCACTGAAGATCGTGGCCTTCGGGATCACAATCTCCGCATCGGCTGTCCCCGCCGCTTTCATCAGTAAGCCTTCCAGTTCATACGTAATCAGTGCATCACCAAATCCGGTTTCGAATTGCGTTCTCGCTTCGCGCGCGGATCCGGGTGTTGAAATCACATTGGCCCAGATTGCTTCGAGGGTTTTGAAAGCTCGTGCCTCATCCCTCTCACCTGTTTCTTTCTCAGACTTCTTGAGCTCCGATCCATAAATAGCCAGTAACGACCATTGTGCGCCGCCTGAACTAATCGGATCTGGATGGATCAATCGCACTCCCGGTTTTGCCAGATCTGGAAAGTCGTGAATGCCTTTAGGGTTTCCCTTGCGAACGAGAATCACAAAAGGTGTCTTGTTAACAATTCCTTTGTATGGGAGCGCATGCCAATCAATTTTGACAAAGCCTTTGTCCTTCAGGCGTTGGACATCACGGTCGATTGAAAGAATCGCGATGTCGGCCTGGACTCCTTGTAGGATTTGATTCGTCACAGTCTCGGATCCGGCAAACGAAGACGTGAAGCGCACATCCTGATTGTGTTCTCGTTTCCATTTCGCCTGGAAACCAGGGAAGATCGACTTCTCGAGGGACTCCTTCATGATCGAGAACCCGTAAAGTGTTATTGATATATCGCCCGATTCCGTTGGCGGTTTAGGAAGACAACTTACGCCGAGTAGCAACGCGAGAGTTACGACCGCGACTCCCAGGAGCTTCGACTTATAGGAAGTATTTGTCCCCAAGAAGACAACTCCTCCTGTGAATGGGCGACCGCCTGCTCTTTGCCATCACTTGATTCTGCTGCGGGGGTATGACCCGTCTATACCACAGAGCGGCCCGGGAAGTCATTGCCAATTTCCGATACCGACTCGTCGGGATCGCCGATTTGGCCTTTGGTCTTAGGTTTTGGGCCTTTCGACTACTTGTTAGAGAACATCTATTTCGAAGACCAAAGGCCAAAAGCCTAAGACCCAATCAGCAATCGGAAATCGGCAATGTTGTAGTATTATCCTCCTGCGGCAATGCCCTCCCTGATACTGAGGCCGTCAAGGACGTACAACTATGCTCAGTTCCCTGACGCGGAGAGTCATTACCGTTCTACTTACTCAATCACTCTTTTCTTCATTTGTGTTCGCGCAACAAGGCTCTTCGGAGGGTAGTCGCCCCAGAAGAGTCGAATCCGAGTGGCCGGTCGCGAAAACCTCTCCTTCAGTCATACCAACTCCAACCATCAGCAGTCTCGCTGGGCCCGAGCCTAAGATTCGAGTTGCTTTGAATACGAATGCACGGTCGGCAGTCATCTCTACGACTGCCCGGCTCATGAATGCCAGTGGTGGCGGAAATACTTTGGTTGCATTGGATACGTCACGGGTACGAGTTGAGCCTCATATGTTGTCGCCCATTCCTCAACAGGCCACGGAAGAACTCTATCGAGTGATCGTTGCCGGTGCGACAACGCGTGATGAAGCAGAACAAACCGAAAAAGAGATCAAGAAAATTACAGGTGAAGATCCGCAAGTTACTTTAGATACGGAAACGAAGACATGGGGTGTGTTGATTTCTTTCAAACCTCGAGAAGAAGCCGAACAGATTAGCGAAACTCTCGAAGCTGCTGGCTACGATGCAACTGTCTTAGGTCCATCGTCTCGACAGAACGAAAAGATCGGCGAAAGAACCAGCGACACTTCAGTGCGTCTAGCTTCGCGGATAAGTCTTCCCTCACGTGAGGTCGTCGGCGCATCAGCAACCAACGGTCATTTGTTTAGTTCCAGCGCACCTGTGTCGTTGGCATCTGACGACGAAAAGGATGCTCCGGTTCGCTACAACGATCGACCGTATCGGGGTCGGATTGAAGTCTTCACGAACTTGCGCGGCTCGTTAACAGTAGTGAATGAATTGGGTCTCGAAGATTACGTACGAGGAGTTGTCGCGAATGAATTATCGCCTGGCGGATATCCAGCGATTGAAGCATTGAAGGCCCAGGCCATTGCCGCTCGGACCTATGCATTAAAGAATCGCGGTCAATTCATGGCGGAAGGTTTTGATGTTCTACCAACAACTCGCTCCCAGGTTTATCGCGGCCTGACTTCAGAGAATCCCTTGTCTACGCGTGCAGTTGATGAGACTCGTGGATTGATTGCTACCTACGCCGGCGAACCAATTAATGCGCTCTACACGTCAACATGTGGAGGTAGAACTGAGGACTCCGAAAGCATTTTTAACCAGCCCGTGCCGTACCTACGGAGTCGCGAGTGTGCGGCTGAAGGCTTGAGTGCGTTGAGTCCATTCACGATCAAGACGAATCGGGAACCGGCGGAGCTACACACCGACAGTTATGTCCCGCTGGCACGCGATGTCAGTCTTCTTGTAATTCAGAACGTCAATACTTTCCCGTCACGTGTTTCAGACGCATGGTTCGCGGCTGACGCCAGCGTCGCGGAAGTGAAGAATCTTTTGGCTAACGCCGCGCGAATCGCCCACCAGCCAACTCCAGCATTCACAGACGACATTAATCGACCACCCGCTTTCGCCTCGGCGCTCGCGGCAGCAGTTTTGGGAGACAGTCGATCCAGCACGCTACTGAACGAAGCCGACGCGGATTATCTGCTTGCGGTTCGTGACGCCAACGATGTTCCGCTTCCCAATCGGGCCGATCTGGCGATGCTGGTGCGGGATGGACACCTGTTCATCTATCCGGACGCGACCATTCGGCCACGCACGCCGTTGTCTCGCGCGCGCGTTGTTCATGCCATTGTCAGACTCCTCGAGAGTCGAAACCTCCTTCAACTTCAAAGAGGAAATGCACGGCCAACCAGCGACGGACAACTTGTGCTGCGCTCGACGCGCGGCAGGGATCAATCGATCAGAGTTAATCCAGAAGTGTTCTTGTTTCGCCAGATTGGCGAGGCGGCTTATGGAGTCCGGTCTCTGGCGCTGGTGGGTGGTGAAGCCGTCACCTTTCATTTAGGCGCAGATGGATTGGCAGACTACCTTGAAGTTAGACCCGCACCAAATGGCGCAGCCGCGGACAGATTCTCGCCGTTCAGTAACTGGACTGTGGGATTAAGTCCAGGACAAGCACAGGCGCGCCTTGCACGCGCAGCAAGAGGCATCGGACAACTGGTTGATCTACGCGTTGACGCGCGCGGTTCTTCACATCGAGTAACCGATTTGGAAGTGATCGGCACAAATGGAACGGCGCACGTACGGGGCGGGAGAATTCGATCGGCGCTTGGTTTGAAGGAACAACTTTTTGTGATCGACCGTGAGTTTGATGACAATGGGCGCGTGTCGGAATTTGTCTTCACCGGACGTGGCTGGGGTCATGGGGTCGGTATGTGCCAGGTTGGTGCGTACGGACTTGCCAGACAAGGATGGAGTTACGAACAGATTCTTAAGGCGTATTACACGGGAATTGAAATAACCAGAATGTATTAGGTCCTGGGTCTTTGGCTTTTGGTCTTTGATCCCGAATTCGAAGCCTAAGACCAAAAACCAAAGACCCAAGACCGGATTCAAAATATGTCTTCAATCGAACACCTCATCACTGTGGCGGATCTGGAGAAGTATCCAGATGACGACGGCAAGCGCTACGAATTGATTGAAGGAGAACTATACGTGTCAGCTGCACCCGGACTTCCTCACCAACTTGTGCTTGTCAATCTATTGGGAGCCTTTATTAGTTACTTAAAGATAAATCCGATCGGCAAGATAGTGCCTGGCGCAGGCGCAGTCTTTAGTAACTTGGACGCGGTAATCCCCGATCTTGTGTTCGTCAGTAACGAACGATGGTCACAGATTGTCGCAAACGATCGATTCAGTGCTGCGCCTGAGATTGTTATGGAAGTTCTTTCGCCAGGCTCTGAAAACCGGCGACGGGATCTTATGGCCAAACGTCGGCTATATCAGAAGTATGGCGTTCAGGAGTATTGGGTTGTCGATCAAGAGAATCACTCAGTCCTTGTGTATCACTATATTGAAACTGATGAAGTGACATTCAACCCTTCGGACGCTCTAACGAGTGACCTTTTGCCCGGCTTCGAAATAGCAGTCGAGGATCTATTTAAGTACTAGTCACTTCTAATGCGCTTCACCCGCAACCAAATCCTCGGTGGTCTCTTAGTCCTGGCTCTCATCTGGCTGCTTATTCTTTTTCGCGTGCTATCCTCTCGCGCGTGAGTTCCACTGACCCAGTTGTTGCCATAGTCGGTCCAACTGCTTCCGGCAAAAGCACTCTCGCCATCGAAGTCGCGTTAAGACTCAATGGCGAAATAATCAACTGCGATTCTGTTCAAGTCTATAAAGAGATCGAAATCGCCACTGCAAAGGTGCCGCTTGCTGAGCGCAAAGGCATTCCTCACCACCTCATTGATTTTGTTTCTCCGATGGTGAACTACACGGCAGGTGAATGGGCCCGTGAAGCGGCACAGATCATTGAGGAGATTGAGAGCCGTGGCAGGATGCCCCTACTCGTCGGCGGCACCGGGTTTTACTTGCGAGCATTACGACGTCCATTCTTTACGAGTCCGGCAACCGATGCGTCGCTCCGACATCGAATCACCGTGGTTCGTGAACGTCATGGGCCAGAATATCTGCACCGGCTACTGAAAAGAGTTGATCCACTCGCCGCGGTTCGTTTCTTTCCGCGTGATTGGCCGCGAGTGCAACGCGCACTTGAAGTAAGGCTGCAAACAGGTCGTTCAATCACCGAGCAGTTTGATCAGAGGCCAGAGCCTCACGAAAGCACTCGGCGTCTTCGAATCCTCGCGCTCAATCCGCCGCGAAAGGAACTGTATGAACGCATCAATCAACGCACCGAGATGCACTTCGCAGCTGGACTTGTCGACGAGGTAAAGACCCTCCTCGACAAAGGGGTTCCGGCCCATTCAAACGCGCTTGGAGCCCATGGCTATCGCCGTGTGGTTGAGTTCTTACAATCTAAGCGAACGCTGGAAAGCGCGATTGAACAGACCAGGCTGGACGTTCGACACTACGCCAAGCGTCAATCGACATGGTTTCGCCATGAAGCCGACCTTGAATGGATTCAGGGTTTTGGCGAAGAAAACGAGGTTTTGGAATTGGTTTTGGAAAAGCTTTCGGACCAGATCACAACCAAATAATCATCTTTCTATCACATCTCGGTCTATCTCTTGTCAGCCTCTAACCCCTGTTGTAATCTGATTGCAACCGCGCATTCTCGTGAGCTTCCCCAGGTTTCAAAATGTCCGACGGTAAACAGTCGCCGCAAAATATCCAGGACGCTTTTCTCAATACGGTCAGACGCGAGAAGACTGCGGTCGTTATCTATCTCCTGAATGGCGCCAAGCTAACCGGTCGGATTCGAAGCTTCGACAAGTTTTCAGTGCTACTTGAGTCAGGCTCTCAGGAGCAATTGATCTTCAAACACGCTATTTCCACCATCTCGCAATCCCGCAAGACCGGCGACCTCCATTCACCGCATACCACGGAAACGCATGCACGTCATGAGGACGTGACCTCGCGTGAAGCTTGATTCTTCGTTTACACTCTCACGAACAACACTCTCAAGAAGCAGGGGTCCTGTGACTGGAACCTTTATTACCTTCGAAGGCATCGACGGTAGCGGAAAATCAACGCAATTACGGCTAGTTAGCACCTTTCTCAAAGGACTCGGTTGCGAGGCATTGGTGACCAGAGAACCGGGTGGGACCACAATCGGTTTGCGTCTGCGAGCGGCACTGCTCGATGCGCAAGAGGAAGTCGATCCACTAACGGAGCTGCTCGTTTTCGCCGCCGATCGTGCGCAGCATGTGCGGCGCATTCTGCGGCCGGCATTGCAGGCAGGCCGAGTAGTAATTTCGGATCGCTACGCAGATGCGACTGTTGCTTATCAGGGTGCTGGTCGCGGGTTTAAGGCTGACCTGGTTGAAGAGATCGTACGGCTCGCGACGGAAGGCCTGGTACCAGATCTAACTTTGTTGTTTGATCTGCCCGTATCAGAGTCAACAAATAGAACGACCCGACGGTCCAATGTCAGGAACAAACTTGATCGTCTCGACATTGAGCACCGTGATTTTCATGAGCGTGTTAGAAAAGCCTATTTACAAATTGCTGCTGCCCAACCGGAGCGAGTTAAAGTCATTGATTCGAGTGGCGCGGTTGAAGATACACAAGAGCGGCTTAAAAGTATTCTGGTGCCATTCTTAAAAGAACGCGGCCATGTCCGATAAACCGGAGAGGAATTTAAGATTCTTGAACAGTGGTCAAGCATCAGTCGTAATAGGGCCTATTTAACCTATACGAACTATTCTGCTGGCTACTGACAGCTAACCTACGAAAACCAATCTTAAATCTGAAATCTTCAATCTTAAATTCCTAACCCATCTATCCAAGATCGAAAGATTATGTTTGATTCATTAACTGGAAACGATCGCGTCAAAGACGTTTTAAAGCGGATGCTCAGCTCAGGCCGCCTGCCTGGAGCTTTGCTGTTTGTTGGAGAAGAAGGCATTGGCAAGAAACTCTTTGCTCTCGAAGTTGCGCGCGCACTGAATTGTCGTACTCCAATTGACAACCAGGGTTGCGGCTCATGTTCAGCTTGCAAAAGGATCGGTCATCTCAATTACCCGACGAGTTCCAATCCGGACGATTGGATTCCAATGATCTGGACGAACCACCCGGATGTCGGCATGGTCGTAGCACCTCGACGTGTGTTGCGAGTCGTTCAGATGCGACAAATCGAAACTGAGGCGAACTTTCGGCCTATGGAAGGTAGAGCGAGAATTTTTATCATCGATGAAGCTGAAACGTTGAACGACTCATCAGCCAATGCCCTTTTGAAGGTTTTGGAAGAACCGCCGAGTACATCTCATCTGATTCTGATTACCTCGCGACCCGCGATGTTGTTGCCCACGATTCTTTCGCGGTGTCAGGCAATCAGATTCTCGCCACTCACACCCGCGGAAATTGAGCGCCACTTGACGACTAATAAATTGGCTGATGAATCATCCGCGCGCTTGCGAGCACGTGCCGCTGGCGGGAGCATCGCACGCGCCTTATCAGGTGATCTTGATACGTTCACGTCGCAACGTACGGCTATGCTTGTGGTGTTGGAAGCGCTTGTTGTTACGAATAACCTGGCGCAACTTCTTCGATCATCAGAACAACTGAATGAAGCGCAGTATAAAGACGAGTTTGAAGAACGTTTGGATGTGTTGGAGACGCTGATTCGCGACGCGTGGATGTTATCCCTTGGGTCAGAGCGCGAACTGTTAGTCAATGAAGATCTATACAAGGATCTAGAACTGATTAGTCGAAAGATTGATCCTGTGAAGGCGGCCGCCTGGATTCTGGAGATCGAGGACATGCGCGAACAACTGATTGTCAATATCAATCGAAAAGCGGCAACGGACGCTTTGTTTGTAACAATGGCGTCAGGAGAAATCCCGCTCAAACGGTTTAGCGTTAAATGATGACGGATGGTCTTGGGTCTTTGGCTCTGGGTCTTTGGCCTCTGTGAATCGATGGTAGCCTGGATGTGAAGATCAGGGCGAAGATACAAATGAAAAGCCCAAGACCAAAGATCCAAGGCCATCAGAGATCTATTTGGTGATACTTACTAATTCGGGTTCGGCAGCCTTTGCTGTTGCGCCCTCAGCCAAAAGCTTTTCAGTTTCCATCACGAAAGCTTCGACGATATCCTCCCCTGCGACTTTTCGCATCGGCACGCCGTCTTTAAAAATCATCCCCACACCGCGTCCGAACGTTATGCCAAGTTGAGAGTCATGCGCCTCGCCGGGTCCGTTTACCGCGCAACCCATAATCGACAAATGCAGCGGCTCTTCAATGTGCGCGAGCCGTCGTTCAATCTCGGTGACGATCCCGACAAAGTTGTCCACATCGAGTCTGCCACATGTCGGACATGCAACAACTGTCACGCCTCGCGTTCGCAGTCCCAACGACTTCACAATTTCCCATGCAACGCGAACTTCCTCCTGCGGCTCTGCAGCAAGTGAAACTCGAATCGTGTCGCCGATGCCTTCGTGAAGCAGAATCCCGAGCCCGATTGAAGACTTCACCGTACCGCTAAACGACGTGCCCGCCTCAGTCACCCCAAGGTGAAATGGATAATCGACTTTCTGTGCAAGTAACCGATACGCCGCCACAGTACGATGAACGTCGGAAGCTTTCAGTGAAATGATGATGTCTGTGAAATCGAGATCCTCGAGGATCTTGATATGACGCAAGGCCGATTCAACCATTGCCTCGGGCGTCGCAGTGCCGTACTTCTTCAGCAGATCCTTTTCAAGCGATCCGCCGTTCACACCAATTCGAATCGGAACTCGTTGTGAGTGCGCGGCCCGGACAACTTCGCGAATCCTTTCATGGGCACCGATGTTGCCGGGATTGAGTCGAAGCTTGTCGATTCCAGCTTCGAGAGCCATAAGTGCAAGCTTATAGTGAAAATGGATATCAGCCACCAGCGGAACATCGGGCACCCGCTTCCGAATCTCTTTTAACGCAATCGCGGCGTCGTTGTCGGGCACGGCCAGTCGAACGATTTCGCAACCTGCCCGGACCATCTCTTCAATCTGTGCCACGGTCGCGCCAACGTCAGCGGTATCGGTCTTGGTCATCGACTGGATGACAACAGGAGCACCACCACCAATCTGCAGATGCTTTACTTGAACAGCTTTTGTTTGCCGCATGATGAAACCAAGACAAATCCGACGCCAAACTCCTTCAGCAGGTGCTTTTGACAGTTTGTACGTCGGACTTGAACTCTGCGATCATTCTATTTTTGCGGGCATTCTATTTGGCCGGCGCAGTAGCAGCCGGCTTTTCCGCTTCGGGTGAAGAGCTAAACTTCTTCGCCAGATCGTTGGCAACCACAAAGACCATCAACAACAAAACCATCACGAAACCGACCTGCTGTATACGATCACGCACGACCGCGGAAATCGAAAGACCGATAATGGCCAGAAGGCCCTCAATCAGCAACAGGAAAATTGCGCCACCATCGAGCACCGGAATTGGCAACAGGTTGAAGATCCCAAGATTCAAGCTCAGGAATCCCAGCATTCCAAAGACTCCATCCCAACCCAGGGTCTCAACCGATTTCTTGGCAGCTTGATAAATACCGATCGGACCAGACAATGTGTTTCGAACGGAACGCTGTCCAGCGAATACCTGACCGAGCGCTTTGCCTGTTAGACGCAGGATCTGAATATTCGAGTCGTAAGCGTATCGCAAAGCAGGAAAAATTCCGGAGCGTTCAAGTGGAATCTGATCCCCAATTGTCACGCCAAGTTTGTTGCCTGGAAGTCGTCGGGTGCTCGTGGTGATTTCCGTACGGTTCCCATCGCGTTCAAGTGTGAACTTAATGGCGTCTGGGTGATTTCGGATGTATTCGGTCACCTGTGCTGCGCTGCGTACCTGTTGTCCACCAATCATCAAAACTCGATCGCCACTGCGGAGACCTGATTCCTCGGCAGGAGAGCCCGGATTAACGTCATGGATGAGCGCTGGTATTCCACCATAGTCGGGAATGAAATCGAGAAATCCAGCAGTCTCCCCGTTCTCAACACGCGCGGTTGGTTTGATTGTTAGTGACAGCTGCTGTCCATCGCGTTCGACAGTTATCGGGAAAGGGGTTCCGGGGGACAACAACGCGTCTCCCTGCATATTGTCCCAGGATGGATCCTCTGAACCATTAAAAGCAACAACGCGATCACCTAATTTCAGGCCCGCCTGGTCGGCAGCTCCCCCGGGAGTTACGTAGCTAACGATAGGCTTTGGTGCCGTCGGCACTCCATAAATCATTCCCGCCGCAAACGGGATGGCCATTGCCGTCAGGATGTTCATCACCGGTCCCGCGAGCGCTACCATTATTCTTTGATAGCGCGGACGCAGATTAAACATTTCCTCCTCGGGAATGTCAGTCGCGCCTTGACCTTCGAGCGGGGCATTCGATTCATCCCCACCGAGCTTCACGTATCCACCCAACGGAATCGCCGAGAGACGATAATCTGTGTGACCAATCTTTTTTCCGAATATGCGAGGACCAAAACCTACGGAAAATGTTTCGACTCGGATCCCCAGCAGTTTGGCCACGAGAAAATGACCAAACTCGTGAAGAACAACCGCGGATCCGAGAATAAAAACAAACGCCGCGGGATAGATTAGAAAACTCATCAAAAGCGCTCTTTTCTTAGCAATTTCATTCCAAATCAGCTCGTTTAGACAGCAAATCGACCCTTGCGGGTTGCACACGCGAGTGTACGCGGCGCGTCACGTTTGCGTCAAACAATTCATCAAGACAGTTATCCGCAGATTACACAGATTACGCAGATTTTCTTGCTATTGAGTTAGGCGCTTTCCTCTCTATCAAACAAAATCTGCGTAATCTGTGTAATCTGCGGATACCTCCTTACGCAACGCTCGCTGGCTTCTTCGCAAGCTTTTCGATCTCTTCGCGAGCTGCTAGTCGCGCCCACTGGTCAACTTCCAACACTGTCTCAATCGTTTCCACCGGGTGTGAATCGTGTCTGCTCATTACATTCTCGATTATCACCGGGATCTCAGTCAGGCATATTCGCTCGTCGAGAAAAGCAGCAACGGCTTCCTCGTTTGCTGCGTTCATCGCTGCCGGTAACGTTCCTGCAGTTTCGAGAGCCTGGTAAGCGAGACGAATACAAGGAAAGCGATCGAGGTCAGGTGCTTCAAAATGAAGAGAAGAAACTGCAGTTAGATCGAGTGCCGGCAGGGAACACGAATGGCGTTCGGGATATGTCAGGGCATACTGGATTGCGTGTCGCATGTCAGTGATGCCCATTTGTGCGATCACAGAGCCATCAACCAATTCGATCATAGAGTGCACGACAGACTCAGGATGGACGAGTATTCCGATTTCGGCAGGTCCGAATCCGAATAGCCAGTGGGCTTCAATGACTTCCAGGCCTTTGTTCATCAAAGTGGCGGAGTCGATCGTAATTTTCGCGCCCATGTTCCAGGTAGGATGTCGCATGGCTTCAGATACGCTCGCCTCTTTCATCTGCGACTTGTTCCTGGTTCTAAACGGGCCACCGGACGCTGTGAGCACGATGCGTTTAACTTCTGCACGGCGTTCACCACGCAGACATTGATGTAATGCGTTGTGCTCTGAATCAACCGGAAGAAGCTCAGCTCCGGATTTCTGAGCAGCTCGCGTCATCAATTCACCCGCCATAACGAGCGTTTCTTTGTTGGCCAGAGCAACGCGCTTCCCTGCCTCCAGCGCACGCAATGTTGGCAGAAAGCCGATGGCGCCGACTGTCGCACTAACCACGCAATCCGCCTCTTTGTGCGTTGCGACTTCTACCAGGCCTTCTTCGCCAATAACGATGCGCGGCAAATCCACATTTCGCTCAAACAGCAGTTCGCGCAGTTCGTGTGCGGCGTTTTCACTTTCGACTGAAACAACTTCAGGCAAATGCGTAACAACTTGATCAGCCAATCGCTGCATATTGTGACCAGCACCCAACGCTACAACTCGCAAGGTTGGACGGGTCAACGTTTCAATCACGCGGAGAGTGTTGCAGCCGATTGAACCGGTTGAACCAAGTATCGCTACGTTTTTAGTGACCATACTAAGCTGCTAACCAAAGAGGGAGCGGGGTAATTATCGTCCTTGTATCGTAGGGATCTTGAAGACTGATCGTTTGGCCTGAATGGTTGACGTATGAAGCTGAACTAACTCGCCATGCCTGACCGTTCGTAAATAAGAGATGAACAGTAGCGTTGACTGTGTCCCGGTCACCAATCACTTTTAGACTGATCACTGCCTCGCCGTTGTCGTTATTTATATTCACGCTTCCGGTAATGAAACTGCCGAAGTCTTTTACTTCACCGATATCAGCCTTAAGTTTCTCATTATGACGCAGAAAATCCTTTGCGTTCACCGCCGCCTGACTATTGCTAATTGAATAAAACGCAAAACCGACAATACCTGCGACAAAGAGCAGTACGAGAAAGGTAATCGCGCCTACGATGCCGAGAATTATGAGAACGAGTTTGCGGTTGGTCATCAGCCAGCTTCTTCTGGGGGATCAGCTGTTGAAGTAAAAGCGAGCAAAATAGTAGATGAGCGGCGCGTTGAAGAGCAAGCTATCCAGTCGGTCGAGAATACCACCGTGACCTGGAAGAATGTTTGCCGCATCTTTCGCACCGGCACCTCGTTTTAGAGCACTTTCAGTCAGGTCACCGAGGATACCGACGACCGTCATTACGAAAGCCAGAGGCAACGTCCACTTCAACGGCAGTTCACGAAAAAACCAGTAGTGAGCAAGTGTTCCCATCAATAAGGCTGCGACAATCCCACCAATAACTCCTTCCCATGTCTTGCCGGGGCTGATCTTTGGCGCGAGCTTGCGTTTACCGAATGAGCGGCCGGTGTAGTAGGCACCTGCATCGCCACCCATTAAAACCATGAAGAAGAAGATAAGGAGGTGAGACGACAATATTTGAGGGAACCCCATGCGCACGGCAACTAAATAGCTTCCGAAAAAAGACACATAAAGTACACCTAAAATCGTAGTCCCAACCGAGCTAATCATCTTGTCGAATTCAGTTCCTCGTAATGCGGTAGCTGTGAGTACTCCTCCAGTCAGGACAATAATTACCAGTTGACTAACTACGAGGTGAAAAAGAACGTCGTTGTACAGTGAAACCGTAAAGACAGCCACACTTGCGATATAACCTGCAACTATGTCAGGTTTGATCTTTAATCGTTTCGCGAGTTGATAGAATTCCCAAAGCCCAACAACCATTGCTCCAGCAGCAAGCGTCACAAATAACCACCAGAGTTGGGGGATTAAAATTGAGGCGATCAAAATGGGTAATGCCACTAATGCAGTTAGGAGTCTTTTCATACGTTAGGCATCAGGTGGCCTATAGCCAATCCCCCAAATTCTTAATAACTCAATGTAACCAGTTTCAAGATCTCTCACAAAGTCAATTAGCTGCATGCCAGGGAGCGTCCACGAGAACAATGGGTAGTCGCACGGTTGAAGAAGCAGCGGGACAATCCGGCCAACATAACGCGCGTCGTTTAAGGCAAAATAAAGTTCTCTTTTCACCCAATGTGATTGAAGTGAATTAGGCGAAAGGACAATAAGAAACCAGTCGCATCGCCTTAAAGCATCTCCGATTTCATCATGCCACTGCTGAGCACCGATTAGATCGGTTGGGCTGTACCATACGGGGACCCCGTGTCGACGCAATATGGCAACCAATTCGCCAGCGAAGGCCGCATCAAAACTGGAAAAGGAAAGAAAAGCTTCCTTCGGCAGAGCACACATGTTCTGTGAGGTTCATCAGGCTGCCGCCTGCAACGCCTGTGCTATTTTCTCTATCCCTCGTTGGTCCTTCCCGTCAGCTGGAAGACTGATAGGCGTCAGTCGGTGAAGAATCCATGGCAAACGGTTGAGCACTGATTCATCGTCAATACCGACAAAGACCGGTATCAGTCGCCTCTCGAACTGCCTACCTACGAGAGCAAAGTTTATTTCGTAGCGGATCGGATAGTAATCAACGTCGTGCGGGCTTAATAAAACAACCATTGCCTGGGCTTCTTCGAGAGCATCGCTTGTCAATTTGGCCCAATTGTCACCTGGAAAGATCTCCTGTGCGTGATCCCAGACCTCGAAACCAGCCCGTTGTAACGCTGCACCGATTTCTTTAGCTAGTGTCTTGGTTTCGTGTGAGTGACTGATAAAAACTTTCATTGGGTCTGATTATATGGAACGTCCTACGAAAAACCCAGCTTATTCTCGGCGACCTACAACCAACTTCAACCCACCAAACCTTCTGTCTCGCCTTTGATAATCAACAACGGCTTCCAGCAACTGCTGTCGTCTAAAATCCGGCCACAGAGTCTCGGTCACATAGATCTCGCTATACGCACTCTGCCACAAGAGAAAATTTGAAATGCGCAATTCGCCGCTTGTCCGCACAAGCAAATCAAGATCGGGCAGGTTCCTCGTGTAAAGTTCGTTAGCAATTCGTTCTTCGCTCAATTCATCCGGCTTCCCTCCCTCATCGAGCAAACGTCTAACTGCCGCGCGAGTGGCGTCGACAATTTCAGCGCGTCCGCCATAGTTCAAGGCGACGCTGAGCACCATTCCGCGGTTCTTCGCGGTTCGTTCAGTTGCACGCGCAATCTCATTGCGAACGTTCTCTGCCAGCGCCGCAGTGCGACCGATTGTTTGGAATCTAATGTTCTGACGGTCAATCTCGTCCAATTCAATACGCAAATATCGACGCAGCATTCGCATCAACGCGTCTACTTCATACCGCGGTCTTTTCCAGTTCTCTGTAGAAAACGCGTAGAGGGTCAATGCTTGTAGACCCAAACGCGCGCCAGTATCGACGGCCGCGCGTACTGCCTCGACACCCGCACGATGACCAGCTATACGCGGCTGGCCGCGTTGAGCGGCCCAACGACCATTACCGTCCATGATGATCGCGACGTGTTTTGGCAAGCGATCCCAATCCACCGCCTGCAGCAACGTGTCTTCGCGAGAACCTTTTTTTACAACGGTAGAGAAATCAGAAAGCATGATTGAAATTTCAGATTTAAGATTTGTTCCACATGGATGAGCTCAATCTTAAATCTTAAATCTTAAATCTTAAATGGTCGCGTCAATATAAAACCTCAAGTAACGTCAGACCATGAGGTGGTGCAGTAACAATTTCGTTATGCCGAACACCGTCGTCAATCGCTTCACGAATCTTATCAATATCGAGGTCTTCACGACCTACAGCCATAAGAGCACCGGCAATAGTCCGCACCATGTAACGTAAAAAGCCATTTCCGGTTACCTTAATTTCAATCAATCGATCTTTGGCGCGTTCGTCTTCGTGTTCTGCGATCTCTAGAAACCTAATTGTTCGGCGCCGATCTTCTACGTCCGATTGCGTCGCCGAAAATGCCGTCCAATCGTGTTCACCGAGAAACAACTCCGCAGCCGTAAGCATTGCTTTGATGTCTAACGATCGCGCCTCCTGATAAGCATATCGTGCCCAAAACGGAGAAAGGACCGGGCCGTTCAGAATTCTATAAAGATAGGTCTTACCTGTTGCCGAGTAACGCGCATGAAAGGTCTCGTCAACAATTTCAACCCTGAGGACACGAAGATCTTTACCAATGTTCGCATTGATCGCCGAACGCAGCTTCTCCACACTGATTTCACGAGTGATAACGACACTCGCAACCTGGCCTTCGGCGTGGACACCGGCGTCAGTGCGTCCAGATCCATGCACGACAACATCACTGCCTTCAATGAGAGAAAGCGCTCTTGTTAGTTCTCCCTGGACTGTTCGCAACTCACCCTGGATCTGCCAGCCGTGAAAATCGGTGCCGTCGTATTGGATAAGGAGCTTGTAGTTCAAAAATGGGTCCTATAGGTCCAATTCGTCCTATTTCCGACTGCCAGGCTTTACAACTGGCTCACCCTGTTTGCACGCATCACAGTCCGAAGGATCGACAGCCAAAACTTTCAACGAAGCGAGGGCAATTCTCGGCACGCCAACTTCAACATCACCGCCCGAGCGATCGATGATCGACGCCGCCCCTACAACGTTCGCACCGGCTTCTCGTAGGCAGTCGATCGTTTCTTTGGTTGAACCGCCAGTCGTAATCACATCTTCAACAACAACAATGCGCTCTCCCGGATTTACGTTGAAGCCGCGTCTCAATGTCATCTTACCGTCTTCTCGTTCTGTCCAGATGAATCTCGCTCCAAGTGCACGAGCGACTTCGTGGCCGACAATCAATCCACCAATGGCTGGCGACGCAACCACTTGAACGTTCTCTCCAGAGAAATGATCGGCAATTGCTCTACCGAACTGTTCTGCTTTTTCGGGAAACTGCAGAACTCGTGCGCATTGTAAGTAGACTGTACTGTGCAAACCACTCGTCAATCGGAAATGGCCTTCGAGAAGCGCATCCGTTTTCTTGAATTCGTTTATTACTTCTTCAGGTTTCAAATTATCACCTCATATTTCGCCCAGCGTGTTACAATCGGTGCCCGCATGCCGCCTTATCCAAATCTGGTTTCCGACTCTACTCTAGTTCAGGACACAATCGATCTTCTAAACGACTCAGGAGGACGTGCCGCAGCATCAGAGATCGTCGATGCTGTATTCAAACTTTCCCACATTGACGATGAACTCGCCGGGCTGCTGGTCGCAGATCTGATCAGAAACGACCGTCGCTTTAAAATCGTCAACAACCACACAGTCGAATTGCAACAAGACGATTGGGACAACCGTTTACTTAAGGATCTGGACTTCGTCGTTGTTGATGTGGAAGCAACCGGAGCGAAAACTCCGCCGAATCGACTGATTGAGCTTGGCGCGTATCGAATTCGAGGCGGGCGTATCGTTGACAAGTTTTTGCAGCTGGTTAATCCGGAGATCCCGATTCCGCGTTTTGTTGCGACCCTTACCGGGATAACGAATGAAATGGTGAGACGGCAACCCGTCTTCGCGGAAGTCGCACCAAAGTGGCTCGACTTCGTCAGCGATTCGGTGCTGGTCGCCCACAACGCACCGTTCGACACTAGCTTCCTGAATCATGAAATCTCACGAGTCTATCCGGCCCATCGCATGCTGAATCCTCATCTTTGCACCGTCAGACTCTCGCGACGTGTATTGCCGGACATCCCCAATCATCGGCTCGATACAATTGCGGATTACTTCTCGATCCCAATTGCCAGCCGACACCGTGCAGGCAGCGACGCTTTAGCTACGGCAGAAATCTTCCTGTTTTTGCTAACAAAACTCGAAGAAGATCACGGAGTGAAAGACCTCGTAACAGCTCGAACTTTTCAATTTCCGGAAATCAAGCCGGTAGCGCCGTCTGATCCAACCGAGCTATCGCTAGTTCCCAGTCTCTAAAGTCCTTTCAACTGCCGCGGCCGGATCTCGCTTAAGGACCTTTCGCATTATCACGAAAATTATTATGCCAACCGCCACTGCCACGCCAATCCACGGATAGTACTTCGCCAGAATTACCTTCGCCTCGGCGCCATAACGCACTGCGAAATAACCCTCGAGTAAGAATCGAAAAGCGCGTCCTACTACGATGGCAGTAATGAACCGCCACAAACTGAATCTAAAAACACCCGCAGTAACGACGAAGAGTTTGAGCGGAAACGGGGGCGGCAAAAGTGTGGCCACCAGAACAGACAACATGTCGTAACGATCGATTAAGTCTTTAACTCGTTTCTGCTTTGCTTCAGAGAACCGACTTAAGGCGCGCGATCCGGCACGTCGAGAAACAACGTATAGAATCCAACAGCCCACGGCAGAACCAGCAGTTGCGATAAGGGCATAGGCGACCATCCAGCGCGGATGAGTCGTCGAAAGCAGAAGCATGAGTGCGTCAGCGCTGCTTGGTAGGGGAACGAAGCTGGAGTCGAGTACTGAAACTACAAACAGACCAGCCGGACCAAAAGTAACCAGGTATTCAGAAAGCCGCGTGAGTGCTTTGGTTACGGGGTGGATGAATGATTTCAAAAATTATTCCTTTCGAGGCGACGGTTCGTCGGTGGAAAGCTTCTCTTGACGGAAATTTTTGCGCCGCTTGATTAACATATAAATGAGCAATGCAATGAGACCGATAGTGGCAACTATGCTGATGATCACGACTCCATTGTCTCTTAAGAATATCAGCACCCGCCTGCCGTAAAAAACTGCCAATATACCTTCGACGTAGTAGCGCAATGAACGTGCCACCAGGACGGTCAAAAGAAACCTCCACCGTGGATACTCAAGCGTCCCGGCCGTGGCAACAAAGATTTTGAAAGGAAGGGGCGGAGGCAAAACTGCCGGAACTGCTATCGCGAGAAAACCGAATCTCGCATACGCTTTCTCCACGCGCTTGATACTGTCGATACTAAACCGTCTTCTTAGTACAGCCTGACCACCGCGACGCATGATGGTGTAAAGCAAGAAGCAACCGAGAACGGAGCCCAGGGCCGCAAACAGCGGAAAGTAAAAAACGGCATGGTGCTGTCTGAAACATCTACCTACGACGAGATAATCGTTGATTTCGGGGAGAGACAATAAAGAGGAGTCCAAAGCACCGATGATGATCATCGCCGGGGCGGCCAGATAAATCGGCAGGCCAAGTACATAACGCTCTAACCAGCGTGCGATGATGGCCAGCCAATCATACATAATTTTGTGAACTTTGATTTTTGAGCTTTGTGCTTTGCATCTCGGTAGTCATCAAATGGCGACACAAAGTACCAAGATCAAAGATCAAAGTACAAAGCTCCAAGCACAAAAGTCCAAAGGGTTATTGCTTGATCGGAGCAAAGACAGGAGGTGTGTCGTAGGTAACTCCTACAGTAAAGCCGGAGTTTGGAGAAAAACTGGTGAGACCTTTGATACCTGCGAAGTCAAATCGTAAACCTGATGCTCGAATCTGCATGCCTAATCGAGCTTCAGATTGAGATTCGGTTCCTAATGGTCCGGAGCCTGGTCGAGTATTCGCTCTCCCATTCACTTCGCCGGCAACGCTGAATTGCTTGTTGATGCGAAGGATGCCAGCCATTCCATAAGTAATGACATCGTTCTGCGAAAAGAATTGAGTTGGTGCAGTCAGAATCGCAATTCCCAAATTGCCGAATGTGTTGAAACGTCCATCCTGACCAAACTTCTTTCCAACTAGAATCGAGCCGTACGCGTTTGTCTGATTCAAGCCGATGCCGGTGCCCTGACTTGAATTGGGCAAACCGACCCCAAAGCGAAATCCTAGTGATGGGCCTCGTTTCGTTTCATTCCTCAGCTTGAACTTCGCCCATAGAGTAAAGTCGCCGGTATCAGTGCTGGAATTCGCACCGGGCGCTAAGTTTAGGGGAATTGCAGATGGACCTCGCGAGTTAATGCTGAGGTAGTTCTGAGCAACACCCTCGATTTGAAATTCCACGTTCGGGCCCATTCCGATGCTGACGCCAATTACACCGACGCGCGTTAGATCTCCTTTGAGGCCAGACACCGGATACTTAGCGCCCTGCATGAAGTCCAGCCCGCCTTCAATTCTCAATGTGCCTGGTGGAATGATATCGACGTCTTCAGTGATGAGTGGACGCTGCTGAGCAAATACCGAAGAGCCCAACGCAACACATGACAGTGTCAAGATGACGCTCCGTAAAAGTTTCGCCCGCAGCATGGCGGTGATTCTAGACTGGCCGTGAGGTATGGTCAACAATCTTCGTCTGAAGCGCAGGGTTTGAATCTGACCTCATCAGCAGGAAGAAAAACAGAACTCGACAAAGAACAAGTTAGGAAGGGCGGCTTACCCCGGCTTCGATGCCCAGCCCAAATTCAGCGGCGGTAAACCACCCTTCCTAACTTGTTCTTTGTCGAGTTGCTTTGTTCTTTGTGAAAGCATCTTAACTTCAGACAAAGCTTTACGTTGCCTGTGTTACCATCTCGCGCCGACAGCCATTCCAACACGAGGTCTTCATTATGAAAGCCTTCCTTTGTTTGACGCTTCTCTTTTGCATAAGCTCAATGGGTTCGCCTCAGCAAACTCAGCTAACCTCGAGTCCGGCTACAACTACTCTTCAGATCAAAGGTCTCAAAGATCGCGTCGTAATCCGCCGCGATGAGCGAGGGATTCCTTATATTGAAGCTAAAAACGATGAAGACCTTTACTTCGCACAAGGCTATGCAACCGCGACTGATCGACTCTGGCAGATGGATTTGTTTCGGAGAAACGCGCGAGGTGAGTTATCTGAAGTTCTGCCAAACCTCCCGAATAGTCCAGCACTCGATCAGGATAAACTCCATCGCACTCTCGGTTTTGCACATGTTGTTGATGCAGAACTTGCGCAGGCCACGCCACAATCACGAGCCGTACTCGAAGCGTATTCCGCGGGTGTGAACGCATACATCGCGACGCTCGGGCCTAAGACTTTGCCGCCGGAGTTTCAAATTCTCGGCTACTCGCCCAAACCGTGGACGCCGGCAGACTCCCTTATAGTGATCAAGATATTCTTTGAAGCCCTTTCAAACACGTGGCGATTAGATCTGATGCGGGAGGCGATGGAAAGCCTTCCGGCAGATAAGCGGGCCGCACTGCTACCGGAAACATCTCCCATCGATGTGCTGGTTGTTGGTAAGGACACTAAAACAACTTCGAAACAAACTGCCCGAGCCACGTCTGGCTTGTCCCCCGATGCAATAAAAGATCTCGCGCGAGGTGACGCGATTAGTCGAGCGGCGCTTGAACAACTGGGCTTCTATGCCGACGGACTTGCTGCAAGCAACAACTGGGTCGTTAGTGGAACCCATACCACTTCCGGAAAACCGTTACTCGCTAACGACCCACACCTTTCGCCAACTGCCCCTCCGATTTGGTACATGGTTCATTTGACAGCACCTGGCGTTCGTGTTGCAGGGGTGACAGCTGCCGGTTTGCCAGGTGTTGTTATTGGACACAACGATCATATTGCGTGGGGCTTTACTAATGTTGGACCCGATGTTCAAGACGTCTATCTCGAGAAATTCGATCCGAACAATCCGCAACGCTATCAAACACCATCGGGCTGGCAGGATGTAAAGATCAGACACGAAGAGATCAAGGTTAGAAAAGGTCTTATGGATCTCTCGGCGGACACACTCACTCTCGATGTTAGCGAGACTCGCCACGGTCCGATTGTTTTTGAACGTGACGGCAAACGTTATGCGCTCCGTTGGACTGCACTCGATCCAACAAGAAACAAGCCAGACAGTACTTATCTACTCAATCGTGCGCGCAACTGGCAAGAATTCAATACAGCTTTGGCAGTCTTTACCGCTCCAACTCAAAACATCGTCTACGCGGACGTCGATGGACACATTGGTTATCACGCGGCCGGCGTTATCCCAATCAGGAAATCGGGCGATGGTAGCGTGCCATATGATGGTTCTACGGATGCGGGTGAATGGGGCAGCTATATCCCCATCGACAAACTCCCACAACTTTACGATCCACCGTCAGGCATTATCGTGACCGCGAATCAAAGAATCGTTGGTACTGACTATCCATATTTTTTGACGCATTCGTGGGCACAACCATATCGCGCCAGACGTATCTTTGACTTATTGAGTCAAAAACCGAAGCTAAACTCCGATGACTTCCGCCGAATACAAGGCGACGTCTATTCGATTGCCGGTGCTCTCTTCGCGTCACAAGCAGTGAAGACACTTCAGCCAACGTTAACTCCGGCAGATGAAAAGTTAGCTGCCACTCTGAAATCGTTTGAAAGTTGGGACGGTTTGGTAAACGCTGAGTCACGCGTCGCCCCCATTGTTTCTCAAATGCGTTTAGCGTTTCGATCGAAGATTCTGACTGCAGCACTTGGCCCTGACCTGGTAAAGAACTATGGCTGGGCTAACTTCGACAGCACACTTGATCGAATCATCAAGGATCAACCAGCGGAGTGGTTACCTAAAGGAATCGCCAGTTATGCGGATCTGTTACGCGCTTGCTACGACGAGGCAATAACCAATTTGACAAAGAGTCTCGGTGCGGATGAGACAAAATGGACCTGGGGTGAAATGGCAAAGGCACGCTTTCCGCATCCTCTTGGCAACGCGCCGCTGATTGGAATGCAGTTCACCATTCCACCGTTTCCGCAAAACGGAACGGGCGGTCTGATTGGCGCTACCGTGAATGTCGGCTCAGCGGTCTCGATGCGCCTTATCGCGGATCCCAGCAACTGGGATCTGACACAGCATGGGATTTCGCTAGGCGAGTCTGGACTACCAAAAAATCCTCACTGGAAAGATCAACTCGATGATTGGAAGGCCGTCACGCCAAGAGTTTTTCCGTTCAGCGAGGCCGCAATAGCCGCAGCCACAAAAGAGACGCTCGTGTTGGAACCATCGAAGTGAGCAACGAACAATGGCGAATGTTTTGTGCAGTTGAGTTGCCGGAAATCATTCGCACTCGAATCGAAAAACATATCCAGCAGGTGCGTGATGCTGTTCCCGAGTCTCAGCCAAGCTGGGCACGAGTCAACAACATTCATTTGACACTGAAGTTCTTTGGGAATGTCGACCATGTGCGAGTGAACCGAATAACCGATGCTCTGTCTCGCGCTGTCGAGGACATTTCACAGTTTAAGGTTTCAATTGGTGGTGCTGGCGCATTTCCCAACAACAGGCAACCACGCGTGTTGTGGATCGGCATCGACGACTCGGGTGGACAACTCAAGCATCTGCATGAATCTATCGAAGCAGAATGTGCCAGGAAAGGGTTTGAGAGAGAGGCGCGTGCCTATAGACCTCACTTAACCATTGCGCGAATCAGAAAGCGTGAAGGTGCGCGAGAACTGGCGGAGGCGAATCAAAACTTCGGGTTCACGCCTCTGGAAATGCCGGTTACCGAGCTGCTGCTCTTTAGAAGTGAACTTAGCAGCAAAGGCTCGAGGTACACGGTGGTTTCGCGACACAAGTTGATCAGTAAATAGGTCCTATAGGTCAAATAGGCTATTGTCTGACCTGCCAAGCACGTTATCTCGGCAGTTCGCGTGGTTTTGGTTGCGGAGGTGGATTCGGTTGCTCGCCGCTATCCTGCCCCGATTGTGCGAACACTTCCTTGATCGCCCCAACACTCGAAAGCATGGCTGAAGTTTCAACTGGCATGAAGATTACTTTCGAGTTGTTCGTTCGGGTCATGTCACGAAGACTTTCGATGTAACGAGTGGTTATTAAGTACTGTGCCGGATTCCCGTGCTCATGCATCGCATCAGCAATACGCCCGATCGCCTCCGCTTCAGCCTCGGCGTTGCGAAGCCGGGCTTGCGCCGCACCTTCTGCTGCCAGAATCGCTGACTGCTTTTCACCTTCGGCCCTCGTGACGGCCGCTTGCTTTTCACCTTCGGCACGAGTGATTGCAGCCTGACGATCGCCTTCCGCTTGCAGGACTAACGCTCGTCGATTGCGCTCGGCGGTCATCTGTTTCTCCATCGTGATGCGAACGTCTTCAGGTGGATTGATGTTCTTCACATCGACGCGAGTAACCTTCACTCCCCATTTGTCAGTAGCTTCGTCGAGGATGATGCGCAGTTTCGAATTGATTTGATCTCGCTGAGACAATGTGTGATCGAGGTCCATGTCGCCCATAACCGCGCGCATACCTGTAATCGTCAGCTGCACAATGCCGCCTACGAGATCGTTCATCTCATAGACAGCTTTGACCGGATCCGTGATTTGCCAGTAAACGACCGAATCAACGTGAATCGTCACGTTGTCGCGAGTGATCACCGGCTGAGGAGGCAGATCGATGTACTGTTCGCGCAAATCGATGGAGACGAGTCCAGGACGAGTGTTTGTCCAATACACAGCGCGAGGCTTATCAAAAAATGGCACGAGAATGTTTAGACCGCTACTGGCGACCTTGTCGAACTTACCAAGTCGTTCAACCAACATCACGGTCGCTTGCGGAACGATGCGAATAGTCTTAACCGCAACCACCAATAGCACGATGCCGATGAATCCGAAGAACAGAAAGAGCAACACTGACGCAAGGGGATCCATACTCAACTCCTGGTTTGCTGTGAACAGTGGAAAATTGCGGGGCGAATATATAACGGGGCGACTTAGGAAACAATGAGGTTGGACTTGGGTCTTTGGCTTTTGGCCTTAGTGCTTGCCTTAAAGCCTCGCGTTCGTCCTCGGCCGCCCCCATCGAACAGAAGCAGGATCCCTTAACACACGAAAGCTCTTCTGTCGGAGCGCGGCCGTCTTCGGCCGCCCCCGTCGAATAGAAGCCCTTGAATTTCAACGGCTGCCCAACTCACAGTTCTTCACTCCGCAAGCGGAGGTTACTGGGTTCTATTCGACGGGGGCGGCCGAAGACGGCCGCGCTCCGACAGAAGAGCTTTCGTGTGTTTGGGGATGATGCTTCTGTTCGATTGAACTACGAACTGGCCCGCTCAATTACCTCGGCCACATCCAAAACTAATTCTTCGCAACCCGGTCTACCAACAATCTGCACGCCAATCGGTAAACCTGCATCTGTCTTTGAAACCGGAATCGTCACCACCGGCAAGTCAAAAACATTAAATGCCTGCGCATAACTAAACGCTCGGAAAGTACCCATGGTCGAACCACCAACCATGACTTTCAACGTATCATGTTTGTACGCAGGTGTGGCCCCAACCGGACATAATAGAATCGGTGTCGTCTCCATCCACTCGAGCAATTCAGCTCTTTGTCTATCGCGCTCCATCCAGCCGGCAATGTACTCATCCAGCGTTGGTGCAGGCGTGTCGTCGGCAGTTCTCAATCGCCAGCTGACAAAAGAACCACCTTCAATCTCACGTCCCTGATACACACTGCGCAACTGCACAACTGAAGCACGAGAAAAAACACGCAGCCAGAGACTGTTTGCATTTTCAATGTTTGGCGGACGGTACTCTTCAGTGATCAGCCCGGCTTCACGCAAGATCGATGCTGCTTTTGAAACGGCTCGGGAAGTCACTTCCGTGACAGGCGCAACTCCATCATTCGTGTACCAGGCAACGCGTAGCCCTTTCAACGATGGTGCACCGTCTCGCTGTTCGTTCGAGAGTACACGAAACAAGATTCGCAAATCTGCAACCCCTCGAGCCATTGGCCCAATCACAGCACCAAGTGAATATGGTCCGATGCTCGGCGGAAACTGCGAGTCGCCCGGAACCCTTCCTGTCGTTGGCTTCAGCCCGGCAATTCCACAGAAGTGCGCCGGGATTCGAATTGATCCTGCGAGGTCACTTCCGATACCCCCGGGACTCATGTGTGTAGCAATCGCTACCGCTTCTCCTCCGCTGGAACCGCCGGGCGTTAATGATTCGTCAAGCGGGTGGTTCGTTCTGCCGAAGACCGGATTGTCTGCGGTGTAGTCCATCGCCATTTCGGCCGCATTTGTTTTTCCCAAAACAACCGCGCCCGCGGCTTTTAGTCGTGCGACCGAGGGCGCGTCGTGAGTTGGAACATAAGCAGAACGAATTTTGGAGCCGCTCGTCGTTCTTATTCCCGCTGTGTCGATGGTGTCTTTAATCGTAACTGGCACACCGTAAAGAGGTCCGCTGGGTTCACTTCGAGTCAAAGCTGCCGCACGGTCCAATAAATCAGGGGCCAAAGTAACAATCGCATTCAACCTGGGGTTCAACGCCTCGACGCGTTCCAGATGGGCCTCAGCAACCTCCAGAGGCGAGATGGACCGAGCGCGAATTAGGTCAGCCAACTCTGTTAATGACTTGTCCGGCAACTCGGTTTTGCTTTTCATCGTCTTCTAAATATAATTCAACTGTTCTGGATAAACTCAATTACAACCTGCCTGATCTTCGTCGAATCGACTCAATGATCAAGCCATTCTGCAAAGGAGTGTATTCTTGGCTATTCGTTTGAGCAGGACTTTCGTCCTGCGCAAGCTGCATCAGCTTTCCGGTATCGTTCCCCTTGGACTCTTTTTACTCGAACACTTTTACACGAATTCCAAAGCTCTTTCCGGAGCTGCAGACTTTAACGATGCGGTGAAGGATCTGCAGTCGATCCCATACATTCTTTTCGTTGAGATTGGCGGCATCTTTATACCTCTGATCTATCACGCTGTATACGGATTGGTAATAACAGTTGAAGCACGGCCAAACAACCTTGCCTATCCTTATCCGCGTAATTGGTTCTATCTAATTCAAAGAATCACCGGCGTAATTCTGTTTTTCTTTATCACGTTCCACGTGTTGAATTTCAGGTTCGGCATGATACCGGGTCTGAATACCAAGTCGGTCGCAACGCATGTTCCTGAAGCGTTTAGCATTGTCGCAAATGAATTCCATATGGTTCCAATCTTCATCATTTACGTGATCGGAATCACTGCAACCGTTTGGCATCTGGCAAACGGCATTTGGCTCTTCCTTGTTGATTGGGGAATCACGATTGGCGAACGCGCACAACGGGTAACCGGTTATGCGTGCATCGGCTTTGGTGTCGTGCTGCTGCTGGTCGGCATTAACGCAGCAGTCGCATTTATCCGACCGGGCGGACTCTTAGGAGGCATCATTTAGTAATGGCAAGCAATGGTATGAAGATCGCGATTGTAGGTGGCGGACTTGCCGGACTTGCTGCCGCAATGAAGATCGCCGAAGGCGGACACGTGGTCGATCTCTTTTCTGTCGTTCCAGTCAAACGTTCTCATTCCGTCTGTGCCCAGGGTGGTATCAACGGCGCGGTTAATACAAAAGGCGAGGGCGACTCGACTTGGGAACACTTCGACGACACTGTTTATGGCGGCGATTTTCTGGCCGACCAACCGCCCGCAAAACTGATGTGCGAGATGGCGCCTTCGATCATTTACTTGTTTGATCGAATGGGTGTCCCTTTCTCAAGAACCAGCGAAGGTCTCCTGGATTTTCGGCGGTTTGGTGGAACGAAACATCACCGCACCGCATTCGCCGGGGCTTCGACAGGTCAACAACTTCTCTACGCGCTCGATGAGCAAGTTCGTCGCTATGAAGTAACCGGCAAAGTCCGGAAATTTGAGCACTGGGAAATGCTGTCACTCATTTTGGATGACGCACAAGTTTGTCGCGGATTGATCGCGATGGACTTGCAGACGCTCGAGTTGAAAGCATTCCCCGCTGACGCCGTGATCATTGCGACGGGTGGCCCAGGGTTAATCTTTGGGAAGTCAACCAACTCGATGGTGTGCACAGGCAGTGCAGTTTCCGCTTGTTATCAACAAGGGGCAAGGTACGGAAATGGCGAGTTCATCCAGGTCCATCCAACCTCGATTCCAGGCGAGGACAAACTTCGATTGATGTCGGAATCGGCGCGTGGTGAAGGCGGCCGTGTTTGGGTGCCTCGCAATCCGAAGGATACGCGCCCACCTTCCCAGATTCCGGAATCAGAACGTTACTATTTCCTTGAAGAACAATATCCGGCTTATGGAAATCTTGTTCCGCGAGACATTGCCACACGCGCGATTTTCCAGATCTGTATTGAAGGACGAGGCATTAATGGCGAGAACCAGGTCTATTTGGATTTGACACACATACCGGCTGAGACACTGGATCGGAAACTCGGGGCCATCCTGGAAATCTACGAAATGTTTGTGGGTGACGATCCGCGTCACGTCCCAATGCGAATATTCCCCGGTGTGCATTATTCAATGGGCGGGTTATGGGTTGACTACAATCAACGCACAAACATTCCTGGCCTGCTGGCCGCTGGCGAATGTGACTACTCGATTCACGGCGCAAATCGACTGGGCGCGAATTCACTTGTGAGCTGTGTGTACGGAGGATTTATGGCCGCACCCGCAGCAATTGAATACGCAAAGAACGTCGAGCGAAACGGAGCAGACGGTTCAAAGATTTACGATCAGGAGCTGAAACTTCAGCAGGAGATAAATGAAGGTCTGATCAAACAGAGCGGCAACGAGAATCAATACGTGTTGCACCAGGAAATGGGCAAGTGGATGACTGATAACGTTACCGTGGTTCGCTACAACGACAAGCTGAAGGAAACTGACAACAAGTTGGTCGAGCTAATGGATCGCTACAAAAGAATCTCCATTAACGACTCGAACCTTTGGGCCACCATGGCCCTGCCCCACGCGCGGCATCTTGCCAATATGCTGGAACTGGCACGCGTTATCACACTCGGCGCGCTCAATCGAAACGAGTCGCGAGGAGCACATTACAAGCCGGAATTCCCTAATCGTGATGATGAAAACTTTCTGAAGACAACTATTGCTGAGTATTCTGGCGAAGGCCCAGTCTTCTCTTACGAAGCCGTAGACATTTCACTCATCAAGCCAAGGAAACGTGATTACAGCAAAGGTAAACAAGCGACTGCGGCAGCGCCGAAACAGGGCGCGCCTCAGTTTGTTTCTTCCGGCGCAGAACAGAAGCCGGCTAATTTGAGTGGCCCGATCGTTTGGCGTCAGGACAAAGAGAGGTGAACAATCCTCTATCCAACGACGCTACGAGACGTGAACAAGGCAAATCGATTGATGAAGCAGGAGGCAAAACAAACAATTAATGAGCACTACGCATTCGAGTAAACCATCAAGGGTGCCTCCGAAAACTGTGGAGATTCATATCCGGAGACGTGCCAATCCTGACTCTCCTCAGTACTGGGAACAGTTTGAGATTCCTTACCGGCCCAACCTGAACATAATTTCCTGTCTGATGGAAATTCAGAAGAATCCCGTTAACAAATCGGGGAACAAAACCACTCCGCCGGTCTGGCATATGAACTGTCTGGAGCAGGTGTGTGGTATCTGTACGATGGTGATCAATGGACGGGCGCGTCAGTCGTGTTCGGCCCTGGTAGATAATCTTGAACAACCAATCAAGCTTGAACCAATGTCGAAGTTTCAAAACGTCCGCGATCTTATCGTTGATCGTTCTCCGATGTTTGACCACCTGAAAAACGTTCACGCCTGGATTGAATTGGACGGCACTTATAATCTTGGACCCGGACCTCGCATGTCTCAACAGGAGGTCCAGGAACGTTACGCCTATTCGCGCTGCATGACGTGTGGTTGTTGTCTTGAAGCTTGTCCACAATATGAAGGAGACAATTACATTGGGCCGCAGGCAATTGCTCAAGTGCGTTTATTCAATATGCATCCAAGCGGGAAAGAGACGCGCGAAGAACGACTGGAAGGCATCATGGGTGAGAATGGCATCACCAACTGCGGTAATGCACAGAACTGCGTGAAAGCATGCCCGATGGGAATCCCGTTAACGAAAGCGATCTATGAAGAAAACCGTGAGACTGTCCTGCATGGTCTCCTCGGTTGGTTGAAGTATTGAGCCCACCGAGCAGAACCACCATCCCCTAACACATGAAAGCTCTTCTGTCGGAGCGCGGCCGTCCTCGGCCGCCCCCGTCGAACAGAACCAACATAACAGGAGAGCAAAGCTCTTCTGTCTGAGCGCGTCCCTCTCTCTGGTCATGGTCGTTCTGTTCAGAGGGGGCGGCCGAGGACGGCCGCGCTCCGACAGAAGAGCTTTCGTCTATCTGGTTGCGGTGCTTCTGTTCGACGGGGGCATCCGAGGACGGACGCGCTCCGACTCAAGAGCTTTCCAATCACACTTAATTTAACGTCTTGTCATGTTGTTGATGCCGGAATGGCCCTCAACAATCTGCGCTGCTCGTGCCGAGATTTCTTCATTAGACCTATTTAAAAAACTGGAACAAAACCCACCGTCTTCCAATTTATTTTTTCTTGACTTCAATCCTCCGCACACCTTAGTGTGCCCATTAGGATCCCATTCTCAATTACGACTTCGAACAGCGAATCTTCCAAACCGTCATGACGGATTAGTTCGCTTGGTCCACCCTCTCTTACGCCCCTGAACAAGCTGAGTCGCTCATTCGTGCGGATGATCGACAATATCTCGCCCAAGGAGCGCACAATGAAGAGATCGTCTAGGTGGACCGTGTTCTTTGCCATGATCGTCGCCGGAATGGTAGTGGCCGTGAGTCTGGCACCTGGCAGTTTTAGTCAGTCGGCATTACAGAGACAGAGGAGAGAATCTGAACCACAAGAGCGAAGACCCGAACCACGTGAGCGAAGGTCGGCACGCGAGAACGGCAAAAACCCAATAAGAACCACGTTAGTACCTCCAACTGAAGAAAACGAAGAGAACGACGATCCTGATTTGCCACCAGGAATGGCCGGGAAAATCGATAAAGAAACTTACCTTCGCGCGCGGGGCGACTATATCGACATGCTTCGCGGACGAGATGGCGACGTTCCTCCTGACGCACGCGAACAAGCGATCGCCGAGATGGACCGTCAGACAAAAGCCCTGAAGCGTCGTGTTGCACAAGGCTTTGTACCGGAAATGTTGAGTTCTGATTGGGTGTTCCTTGGACCAGCACCGATTCCCCTTGGTCAAACCAGTAACACAAGAGTTCCCGTAAGCGGCCGTACCATATCCATCGCAGTTCATCCAACGGATCCGGATACGGTTTACGTCGGCACTGCACAAGGTGGGCTATACAAGTCAACTGATGGCGGGGCCCACTGGACCGCTTTGTTTCCATTCGACCTGGAGACACTCGCTATTGGCGCGATTACCATCGATCCCACTGACAGCAACATCGTTTACATCGGCACCGGGGAAAATAGTCTTTCTGCGGATAGCTTCGGCGGTAAAGGTCTCTACATAATCAGAAATGCTAACTCACCGTCACCGACCCTCGGAGGACCATATCGATTAGACGGTCTTGGCAACGATGTTTTCACTGGCCGGTCGATTGGTCGAATACTCGTTAATCCGCTGAACAACAACACAATCTTTGTCGTCACAGCACAGGGCACTGGTGGCAATCCAAACACTTCCCTCTTCAACGCTCCACGAAGAGGCTTATATCGTTCAATGAACGCCCAGACGGGAAGTCCCACCTTTGAACAGGTAACCATTACAGGCGTGCCATCTCCAAATGATCGGAACGTCATTGATGCAGGCCTCGATCCAGTTAATCCAAATCTGTTAGTCCTCTCCGTGGTCGGGGCGAGCTCTGATGGTGGACTTTATCGCACTGCTAACGCTCTCGATCCGACACCAACATTCACGCGGACGCTGACAATTCCTGATGGCTCGACGATCGGACGGGCCGAGTTGTACCTCAACCGTAATCAATCGAGCCTGACGATTTATGCCGCCACTGGAGAGATATCGAGCGCAGCTCTCGGTGGAGCTGCATGTTCATCAACCACCGCCGGATTGCTCCGGAGGTCAACTGATGGAGGATTGACATGGTCGACGCCGTTGCCGGGTTCAACCGGATTCTGCGGCGGGCAATGCTTCTATGACATGGCTATCGCGGCCACACCTGATAACCAGACCATACATCTCGGCGGCGCGGCGAGAGGTGGTTCAGGCAGCTGCACGATTGAAGTAATGAAACGATCTACAAATGGGGGCGCCAGTTTTGCTCGTAACGACAGCACGCTGCACGCTGACGAACACGCTCTCGCTATCGCACCATCGAACCCGAATGTTGTTTACACCGGTAGCGACGGCGGAATTTGGAGATCTACAAACAACGGGACAACCTGGGTGAGTCTCAACAACCCCGACTTCAGTGCTACTCAATTCCAGAGTGTGTCGGTCCATCCATTCGATCGTTATTTCTTGATGGGTGGAACTCAGGACAACGGCACAAACTGTCTCGCACCAAACGGCACAACCTGGACACACTGTCAGGACGGCGATGGCGGATACGCAGCGATCGATTCAAATGCACCTGACACAACAAACGTTCTTTCGTATCACACGTTCTTCAATCAAACGAACAGTCAGATTGGTTTCGAGCGCGCTACGAGTACCGCGGCGAACGTGAACGGCATCTTCACCTGGACCTTCAAAGGTTGTTCTGGGACGACTTCAAACAACGGCTTTCGTTGCGCTGATAATGTGCTGTTCTATGCACCGCTGGAACTTGGTCCGGGCAATCCAAACACTTTGTACTTCGGAACTGACCGCCTCTACCGCTCAATCAATCGAGGGGACAATATGACGCTGGTGAGCCAGGGGCCATTAGTGCCATCCAGTCCAGCAGGTTCTGGAGTTGTAGTAACGACTATCGGAATCTCACCGCAAGACGACAACGTTCGCGTCGTTGGAATGCGCGATGGCGAGGTTTTCGCAACAACCACCGGGTCGAGTACTTTGACGAATGTGACCGGAGCGAATTTTCCAGCTCCAAATCCGGCAGATACAACGAGAAACTCCATCGGTCGAGCCGTCATCGATCCGAACAACAAATTCACGGCTTACATAACGTTCACCAGTTTCTCACCACCATTTGGCCAACAAATCTTCAAGACAACGAATTTGAATGATCCAAGTCCCACCTGGGTCCCTTCAAGCAACGGGATTCCTCGTGTTCCTGTAAGTTCGATCGCAGTCGATCCCCAGGATTCGAACTCACTCTACGCCGGCACGGATATCGGTGTGTATCACTCCTCAGATGGCGGCGCCAATTGGCTTCCGTACGGCAACGGTCTGCCTAAAGTCGCAGTGTTCGACGTCAAGATTTCCAATGTGCAACGTTTCCTGCGTGTCGCAACGCACGGTCGCGGCATTTGGGAAATTGGAATTCCGGGTCGTCAGCTACCAGTAATCAGGACTACGGCGCCAACAATCGTTGCTGAAGGCTGTTTACCTGGCAACGGCGTTATCGATCCTGGAGAAGACGTAACGGTAAACTTTGGTATCTCCAACATAGCCGGTGGATCAACGGAAGACCTTGTCGTAACACTTTTACCAACTGGTGGAGTAACGTTCCCGAGTGCACCCGAACACTATGGTGAAGTGGCGACCACTGGCGTTGCAGCTTTTCGCAGTTTCCACTTCTCCAATTCTGCAAGCTGTGGAGGAATGATCATTCTCACTTTCCATCTGCAGGATGGAGATCTGGATCTCGGAAACTTCAGCTTCCCGTTCACACTCGGAGTTCTGCAGCAGATGGCTCCGACGTTTTCTGAAAACTTTGATGGAGTCACTGTTCCGACGCTGCCAGCCGGTTGGACCACTGCTCGCACCGGTGGCCCAGCGGCCTGGGTGACCTCACTTGGAGGACCTCCTCCAACACTGCCGAACGCAGCGTTCGGCGCTGCTTCCACGAGCGCGGGGAACAGTGAGTTGGTGTCTCCGGTTATCGCGGTTCCCACAGCACCTGCATCCGGCGGTGCTCCTGATGTGCGGGTTTCGTTCAGTAACAGCTACAACACTGAGAGCGCTGCAGATGGTGCCGTTCTTGAAATCAGCATCAATGGCGGGGCTTACCAGGACATCATCGCGGCTGGTGGTTCGTTTGTTGATGGAGGAGGTTACAGCGGCGCAATCACCTCAGCGGGCAGTGCGATAAATGGCCGTCAGGCCTGGACCGGCAATTCCAACGGTTTCGTTACGACAACCGTTATTCTGCCGCCCGCTGCTTACGGCCAGAATGCTCAGCTCAAATGGAGATTGGTTACTGACACAGGAACGAGTCCAACCGGCGGAGGCATTCGCATTGACTCCGTCACGATCTTCCAAACGGCGAGGCTTTGTTGCGGCGGACCTTGTCTGATTTCATGTCCGACGAATATTTCAGCCGAGGCCCAGGGTAACGAATGCAGTGCGATAGTTACCTATCCTGCGGCAACTTACACCGGTAACTGCGGCACTGTTACAAGCAGTCCGGCCTCGGGATCATCGTTCCCCATTGGCGATAACACGGTCACCGTTACAGATCAGCACCTCGATGGTTCGACCGACTCATGTACATTTACCGTCACAGTGATCGATACGGAGCCGCCGGTAGTTAGCGCAGCCACAGTCGACAAACCGATTCTCTGGCCGGCCAATCATCAAATGGAGATGGTAACGGTTAACTACACAGCAACAGACAACTGTACTGTTGATTGCGTACTGACCGTGACAAGTAACGAGCCAGCGAACGGATTAGGCGACGGAGACACTTCACCTGATTGGGAAGTTGTCGATGCGCACCACGTTCGACTCAGAGCAGAACGCTCGGGCACTGGAACAGGAAGGGTATACACCATTACCGTAACGTGTACGGATTCGGGCGGTCACACAATAGTTCGAACGGCGACTGTGAGGGTTCCGAGGAGTATGGGTAAGGGTGGACCGTCGATCAACTGAACATTGTGCGAAGGATTAGCTGCCAGTGGTCCGTTGAATAGGTCCTATGGGTCAAATAGGTCCGATACTACTGACCACTTAACATCTACACTCCGAGAACATCGACCAACTCCTGAACGGCCGAAGCACTCTTTTGCAACGCAATTCGTTCTTCAGCGGTCAGGTTGATCTCGATAATCTGTTCAAGACCCTTTGCACCGAGTTTGCATGGTACGCCAACGTAGAGTCCGTTGATCCCGTACTCACCTTCGAGGAAAGCCGCGCACGGAAGAATCTTTCGCTTGTCTTTTAGAATCGATTCAGTCATCTCAACAGCAGCAGCTGACGGTGCGTAGTAAGCAGAACCCGTCTTGAGTAGACTCACGATCTCAGCACCACCGCCGGCTGTTCTCTTCACAATCGCGTCGATTTGATCCTTCGGCAAAAGCTCTGTGATTGGAATGCCGGCACAAGTGGAATACCGCGGTAGAGGCACCATGGTGTCGCCATGCCCACCAAGTACAAAAGCGGTCACGTTTTCGACTGAGACGTTCAGGGCCTCTGCCAGAAAGCATCGCATTCTCGCGGAATCAAGCACGCCTGCCATTCCAATCACGCGATGCTTGGGAAATCCGGAGCGTTTCAATGCCACCTGGCACATCGCATCCAGCGGATTCGAGACGATGATCAGGATTGAATTTGGCGAGCGTCTCACAACCTCATCGACAACTTTGGAAACGATATCAGCGTTGGTCTTGAGAAGATCGTCACGACTCATGCCTGGTTTGCGGGCTAACCCGGCAGTGATTATTACAACATCAGAGTTTTCAGTACCGTCGTAACTATTGGCACCCGACAAAGCAACATCGTAACCCTCAACTGGAGCAGCTTGTGCCAAGTCCAACGCTTTGCCCTGCGGCACACCTTCAACTATGTCAACCAGAACAACGTCGCCAAGTTCCTTTGCAGCAAGCCAATGAGCTGCAGTGGCGCCAACGTTTCCAGCTCCCACCACAGTAATCTTCTTTCGCGCACCCATACTTTTTGATTCCTTTCAGAGACCGAAGACCCACATATTCATGCCAGGTTTTAATGACAGGATTTGAAAGAGCGCGAGTTTAAGACCCGATTAGAGGAGTGTCAACCGGGGTCTTATTTCAGATTTAAGATTGGCGAGTGTTGAGTCGAATAGGTCCTATAGGTCAAATAGGTCCTATACTACTGACCACTGACAACAAACCTGGAATTCTGTCATGGACCCAGAGAACCCGTTTCCAGATCCTGTCGAAATCGAGATCACTGACGTCTTCGATTTGCACACGATTCAACCACGTGAGGTCAAGATGGTCGTTGAGGAGTACTTGAGGTTAGCGCATGAGAAAGGGTTTCGTAGTGTGCGAATCATTCATGGCAAAGGTATCGGCGTGCAACGGGAGATGGTGCGTTCGATTCTCTCGAAGACAAACTTCGTTGCCGATTGGACCGATGCACGCTCGGAAGCTGGCGGCTGGGGAGCGACGATTGTGAGGTTCAGGCCTAATAAGACTTAAGATTAGTGCTTTGTGCTTGGATGTAATCAGTACAACCTCGCGGTAGCGGGTGGGTGCGAAGCTTTTTTTATCGTTGAGTTGAGCTTCGCACCCACCCGCTACCGCGAGGTGGTACTGACTGCACCCAACTTTGTAACGCGCAACGAAAACAAAAACAATGAGCCAAGGACATACAGGAAGCACAACCTTAAGTCTGAAATCTTAAATTTGAAATCCTCCCAAGCTCGTCGAGATGTCCTTCGTCGTGCTCATTCATCATGACGATCAACTTTCGCAAAGTGATTTCGCCAACGCCCTGCAGCGAAGCTTGTCGATCGAAATCACCCTCGGCCAGGTTTCGCAGCAATCCTACATTTCTCTCGCGAGTTTGCCTGAACGTTTCAAGAGCTGGTGCGAGTTCCTGATTGTTGTAATCTCGCTCAATTGCTAAACGTGCCCCATCGACATCAGCCAGCGTCGGGTTCGTCTCGTTGAGAATCCTGGTGATCCGCTGCGCATAACCGTCAACTTCAATGTCGCGCAGATGACAAACATTTTCGACTACTGAAAACTCTTCAGGCGTGGGTCGGGTTCGCCGATGGTCTTTGGGAACAGCATTCACTAATCCAGCCACCTCTGACGGCGTTCGCGCCAACACATCAAGCAGCGATTGCACGTCAACCAGATCGATTTGCGCCATCTCCTCTGGCCTCCAATTCTCAGGACCTATATGACTTATAGGACCTATACATACTCAGTAACTACTTACCACTGGCTGTCTGAAGCTGAAACTCATCATGAACCGCCGCAACCGCATCGCGCATCGCTCCAGCTTCGACTACAAATGAAACGTTGTATTCCGATGAACCCTGTGCGATGGCGATGATATTAATACCTCTTCGACCCAATGCGCTAAATGTACGACCGGCGATACCGGGTGTACCCCTCATCTTTTCTCCGACTACGGCAACAATGGCGATGTTTGGATTAACCGTTATATGTTCAACGTCATGATGTTTTAGATCTGCGGCAAAGGCAGAACGGAGCGCCTTCAACGTTTGCGGCGCATCAACTGAATCGACAATCAAACAAATGTCGTTCTCGGACGAAGACTGCGAAATTAGCAGGACGTTAGCCCGAACGCTGGCGACAGCCTGAAAAGTTTTTGCCGCCACTCCAACCACGCCAACAATGCCTCGACCCCCGACCGTAATCATACTGACATTGGGAATCGCCGTGATCGCGCGCACACCGTGTTCAGTCGGATGGCCTTCGGTTGTAATCCGCGTTCCAGCCTTTTCTGGTGAAAAGCTATTTCGGATCCAAACTGGAATTCGTGCGTCGATCACAGGCCGCAGAGTCTTCGGATGTAGCACCTTAGCTCCGAAGTAAGCGAGCTCAGCGGCTTCGTTATATGAAATCTCACGTAGTAAACGTGCGTCCGGCACCAGGCGTGGGTCAGCGCTTAACACTCCATCAACGTCAGTCCAAATAATTATCTCGTTAGCATCCAGTGCGGCACCTAATGTCGTAGCGGAATAGTCCGATCCCCCACGGCCCAACGTGGTCAAAACACCATCGGCCGTCGCTCCGATAAAGCCCGTCACCACGGGCGTGACTCCATCATTCAGGAGTGGCTTCAAAATAACTGCCGATCGCTCTCTGACTTCGCGCATCAATGGTTCGGCCTGAAGATAGTCGTCATCAGTCACCACAACATCTCTTGATTCAACGACCGCACTATTCAAACCAACCTCCCGCAACGTTGCTGCCATCAAGCGTGCAGACAATCGTTCACCAACACTCGACACGGTCGCGTAAGTCCTGGGAGTTAACTCACGAAGCAACGAAATACCACGGCACAAGCTGGCAGTTTCTGCAGTGATTCGCTCCAACTCGACAATCAAATGCTCGAGCGCTGACTTGTTACTTACAAGCACCTTCGCTGCGTCTAAATGCTGTTGGCGCAATGAGTCTATTTCGGTCGATAGGTCGTCCTGACCTTCGGCTGCTTTCTTAGCAGCTGAGATCAGACGGTTTGTAACGCCACCCATCGCAGAGACGACTACGACGACTGCTGATTCACGCGCGGCGCTATGCACGATCTCAGCCGCTCGACGGATACACCGAGCGTCACCAACCGACGTCCCGCCAAACTTCATGACCAGGAGTTGATTCATATATTTGTCAGTGGTCGTTGGTCTTTGGTCTTTGGTCTTTGGCCTTTGGTCTTCGTTGTTCTTTGGCGTTGATGTCTAAAGATGATTTAAGGCAAAAGCCAAAGACCAAAAACCAAAGGCCAAAGACCACGATCAACTAACCACCGACATCTGACTGCTAACAACCCCATCCTTCATCAACTTGTATTCAACTGCATCTACGAGAGCGCGCCAACTTGCTTCAACAATATTCGCGGAAACGCCAACAGTCCCCCAGGACATTTCACCATCGCTCGAAGTGATTAAAACACGAACCTTACTTGCGGAACCATGCAGCGAACTGCGCAATACTCGCACTTTGTAGTCAACCAGATGCACCTTCTCCAACGACGGATAAAACTGCGTGAGCGCCCGGTGCAGTGCTCGGTCCAGCGCGTTAACTGGACCATTGCCGCTCGCCGCACAATGTTCTTCGTGCTCGCCCACTCTGATCTTTATAGTCGCTTCACTCATCGGCATCGCGTTTCCCCGATGCTCGTCAATAACTCGAAAGCCGAGAAGCTCGAAATACGAACTCCAACTGTTTCGAAGTTTATTTACCAGTAATTCAAAACTCGCTTCTGCGGCTTCAAACTCAAGGCCATCATGCTCAAGTCGCTTAAGTTCCTCGAGTACCGCTTGCTCGCCACTCAGATCCAAATTCAACTCCCGCGCCTTAGCCAACAGGTTTCCTCGACCAGACAAATCGGACAGCAACACCCTACGTTTGTTGCCGACGACTTCAGGCGCGATGTGCTCGTACGTTTGCGGGTTACGCTCCACCGCGGAAACATGAACACCGCCCTTGTGAGCGAACGCACTTTCTCCCACGAAGGCAGCGCTCGACTGAAGTGCAAGGTTCGCGATCTCACTAACAAGACCTGCTGTTTCGCGCAGGTGCCTGAGTTGCACGCTGCCGATCACTTCTCTTCCCAGTTTGAGCTCCAGGTTCGGAATCACGGAACACAGGTTGGCATTGCCACAACGTTCGCCATAACCATTGATTGTTCCCTGTACATGTATTGCGCCTGCGGTGATTGCGGCGAGTGAATTGGCCACGGCCAACTCACCGTCGTTGTGACAGTGAATTCCAAGCTGTACCTCAACATGATCCGCTACCGCCTTTGTTGCTTCTCGAATCTCATCAGGGAGACTGCCGCCATTTGTGTCGCACAGCACAATGCGATGCGCTCCTCCAGCAGCAGCTGCTCGAAGAGTGTCGATCGCGTACTCAGGATTTGCCCGATAGCCATCAAAGAAATGTTCAGCATCATAGATAACTGCATCGACGCGGCCGGCAAGGTAACGAACTGAATCCTCGATCAGATCCAGATTCTCCTTTGGACTTATTCTCAATGCATCATTGACGTGTAACTCCCAGGACTTGCCGAAGATCGTTACCACGGGAGTTTCGGCGCCAATGAGTGCCTGGATGTTGGGATCTTCATCACATGAGAGGCGTTGACGTCTTGTCGATCCAAACGCCGCTATTCGCGCGTGTTTCAGGTTCAACCGGTGCACTTCTTTGAAGAACGCTACGTCGCGCGGGTTTGAACCCGGCCAGCCTCCCTCGATGAAATCGACACCCAGAAGATCAAGCGCCTCGGCAATCCTTAGTTTATCTGGTACGGAGAAGTTGATGCCCTCGCCTTGCGTGCCGTCGCGCAAGGTAGTGTCGTAGATTTCGATGCGTTTATTCATGTTTGTAAATCTGAATTGTTCAACTGTGGTTCGTCTCATTCTTAGCCGGCTTTAGAGTCTGAAATTGCAAACAAAATCCTCCTTGTCTTATTCGTGTGAGTTCGTGTGATTTCGTGGATCGTACCCTCCACTAAACAAAAACAACGATCCACGAATTCACACGAACTCACACGAAACGCACAACTCTGCTTTAGTGAATTCCGGCGACGGTTTGAGGCACAACAAAAGTTAGCCAGTCTCTATATCGCTGGTGACGGCCCGATGTCGCTGCAAAAAAAGTACTCTGAATCTCTTTCGTTACGGACCCTCGCTCGCCATGGTTGATAAATGTTCCGTCGACTTCTCGAATCGGCGTGACTTCAGCTGCGGTCCCGGTAAAGAAGGCCTCATCTGAGTTCAAAAGGTCACTCAAAGAGATCGGTCCTACGTTCACTTCATATCCGAGGTCCTGAGCAATCTGAATCACAGCGTCGCGTGTAATACCCAGCAGAATGGAATGACGTTCATCGTTCGTAAACACCTGGCCGTCTTTCACAATGAATAGGTTTTCGCCAGAGCCTTCAGCAACATTCCCTTCAACATCGAGCAGCAACGCTTCATCAAATCCACGGTTAACGGCTTCGCGCACAGCCAGAACAGAGTTGATGTATTGACCTGATGCCTTGGCCGTAGTCGGCATCATTTCCGAATGAAACTTCCTCCAGGGAGAAACAGTGACTCGTACACCACGTTCCAGGCCTTCAGCTCCGAGATACGCAGCCCATGGCCAAACCAGTATCACGACTTCGAGCGGACATCTGGCGGGATGAAGACTCAGCGAATTGGTGCCGTAATAACAAAGCGGTCTGACGTAGCAACTCTTGAAGTCATGACGATCTATGAGTTCACAGATTGCTTCAGTGAGCTCCTCGCTTGTGTAAGGGATGTCCATGCCATGAACGGCTGCCGATTGGTACAGTCGATCCAGATGTTCCTCGAGACGAAATATCGCGGGGCCATCGGCCGTTTCATAACAACGCATGCCTTCGAAGACCCCACTCCCGTAGTGCAGGGCGTGTGCGGAAACATGCGTCGTCGCATCTCCCCAGGGAACGATGTGTCCGTTCCGCCACACCCATTTTGATTGGCCAAAACTCATTGTCTTGCTCCTAGAAGACTCACAGCAAAAGGCCATCAACGTTGGTTGATGGCCCGTAGTACTCAAGATGGTAGTCAGGCCCTTATGCAGATCCAGCCTTAATACCAATGCCGTTTAGTGTGAGTACGAGCACGGTTGATGTAGTGTTACGACAACCCGGCCATTCC
>DATDFV010000024.1:0-17344 GCA_036522415.1 Pyrinomonadaceae bacterium
ATTTCCGGCGATCGAAGACGGAAATCGGGCAATTGCAGATCAAAGATCGAGCCAGGGAAGGTCGCAAATCACAAGAAATTCAATCGGGCACAACGGGAATTATAGTTGTCGCCGACGGGAAAGAATGATTGACGGCAGACATCCATGACTCGCACTCTCTCTATTTGAAGTTTGTTCATAGCCTCGGAGTTGACCTGGAAGGAGAAAGAACTTCGTTTGCGGCAGGACACTCGTTTCCCGGAGGCAGACACTACGCATCTCACCTTGAGGTTAGCGAAACCGATCAAGGTGGCATTGAAAGTTCGTTATCCGGGTTGGGCGCAAGCTCTGAGTGTGAAGGTGAACAAGAAGGTGCAGAAGGTAGAAGGACAACTTGGGTCTTATGTGGCGATCGAGCGAGTGGGGCGTTATGGGGATCGTGTAGGGCTACGTGTCCAATGAAGTTACATGTTGAGGCTTACCAGAAATGCCTAACATGGTGGCAGCGTTTTATGGACCAATCCTGTTGGCAGGGAACTTGGCATAGAAAACTTGCCGGAGGTTTAGGTGCGCGATCATTCTGAGCTAAACGAAATGGCCGGCGCCACCAGTGCCCTTATTTGTAGGGGCACCTGAGGACATCACCCAGAAAATTATTCCGGTTAATGGAAAGCCGGCTGACGTTTCATCCGACGGGCCTTTGGGCAGCCGCGTGATGTCGAGATGATTCCGTTATCTAGGCTGCACCATCAGCGTTACACGGTTTACTGGCACGTGGAGTCGGCAGAAGAGTTCAGAAGACAAGGAGCGGAGGCTGAAGAGCCGGGTTTCAACTTCATGGCGCGGTTCGGCTGGACAATAAATTCGTTTTCGGAGGGTACACATAGCTCGCGCATGCTGCGTCGATCTTCCGGACGCAATGCGGTGGTTATGACGAGATTATCCGCGTTGATTTGCTAGCAGATGCTTAAGTTCGGCCTGCTCATATTCTGCCTCGTCTGGCGTAACGAACCTTACAGGTCCATGCGAATCAGTACGAATAGTGCTCAGATCACTGCTGACACTTTGCCAGATCCTCTGGTGTCAAGGGATCGCATTAAGGTGGAGAACGCTCTCACGTGGCGATCCAAACGGCGTGCTGAGTTGCTCCATTTGTTTGAGAAGTTCGTCTACGGTCGTGGTCCTCATAGACCTAACCATGAATGGTTCGAGCTAATTCGGAGTGATTTTCAGGCGATGAATGGAAAAGTTACACTGAAGGAGATCGCGATTCATTTTACTCGTGGCAATGCGGGACCGCAGATGCGATTGGTCGTTCTGGTACCGAATCAAAGTACGAAACCTGCAGCGATCTTTCTAGGTACTGAGGATTGGCATTGGCCCAAAGAACTCATGCTACAACGAGGATACGCTATTGCGTATTTAGAGAACATCCGAGAGGACATAGAGCAGGATGAAAATCCTGAAGGGTGGAAGAAGGGGATACGGGGATTCTTTTTAAAGCAAACGCGACACATGAGGTTTGCGCCACACGATTGGGGTGCAATTGGTGCGTGGGCGTGGGCCTTGAGCAGAGCGCTTGATTATCTCGTAACTGACTCGGACGTTGATGCTAGGCGTGTGGCCGTGATGGGTCACTCACGGTGGGGCAAAGCAGCACTTTGGGCCGGCGCGCAGGACGAACGTTTTGCGATGGTTATTTCCAATGAGTCCGGTTCGGGTGGCGCCGCATTAGCTCGATCGAGTTTCGGCCAAGCGCAACAGCAACGCGATATCGGAATTCGCGATACGGATGGTAGTCATTCACACTGGTTCTGTGAGATCTACAAGCAATATGTGAATCGTGTAGACGATCTCCCGGTGGACCAGCATGAGCTACTCGCGCTCATTGCGCCTAGACCTGTTTATATAGCAAGTGCTGAGGAAGACCAATACACAAACCCACTGAGTGAATTTCTCGCAGCCAAATATGCGGACTCCGTATATCGATTGTTTGGTCTAGTTGGTCTGGGTGTAAAAGAAATGCCACCGGTGAATACGCCCGTAGGTAACTTTATTGGTTATCACTGTCGGACCGGGAAGCACGGGGTCACGGATTACGATTGGAAGCAGTACCTGCGCTTTGCCGATTGCCACTTCGGAATCAAACCTAAACCGTGCTTCTCCACTCCATCACTCAATTAACGATATCAGTTGCGCTTGCGTTACTGGCTCCTTACACGGCGTTGGCCCAACCCCAAGCTGAGGTTGTCAGCATTGACGTTCGCGCGACGGGTCGGCCTTTTCCACACTTCTGGGAACAGATGTTTGGTTCTGAGCGCGCCATTGTGTCACTGCGCGAGAGTTATAAGGACGACTTACGCGGAGTTAAGCAGATCACTAATTTTCGTTACGTTCGTTTTCACGGCGTGCTGATGGATGAGGTTGGCGTCTACGACGAAGATAAGAAAGGCCAATCAGTCTACAACTTCTCTTACATTGATCAAATCTACGATGGCTTGCTTGCTAATGGAGTGCGTCCATTTGTCGAGCTGAGCTTTATGCCCACAAAGCTCGCTGCCCGCCAGGCGATACACTTCTTCTGGTATCACCCGAATGTCTCACCTCCAAAGGATTTGAACAAGTGGGAGGATTTGATCTACCAGCTCGGTAAGCATCTTGTGGAGCGATACGGTGAAGACGAAGTGGCCCAATGGTACTTCGAGGTTTGGAATGAACCGAACATTCACTTCTGGGCCGGCGAGCCCAAGCAATCAACTTACTTCGATCTCTATTCGCGATCCGCGCGCGCCTTAAAGAGAGTCAGTTCGCGTTTGCGTGTCGGTGGTCCTGCGACGGCAGAAGCTGCGTGGGTGCCTGAGTTCATTCGCTGGACTGTACACAGCAATGTGCCACTGGACTTTGTTTCTACGCATGTTTACGGAAACAACGACCCAGCAAAGATGCTCGGTGTCGAGGAAAAGCTGACGCGTGAGGAAATTGTGTGCCGGGCTGTGCGGATAGTTCATGATCAGGTGACTGCTTCACCACGGCCTGACCTGCCAATTATCTGGAGTGAGTTCAACGCTAGCTATGAGGACAACCCGCAAGTTCTGGATACAACATACATAGGACCCTGGTTGGCTTCAGTCATCAGTCAATGCGAAGGTCTGTCAACTATGCTTAGTTTTTGGACTTTTTCTGATGTGTTTGAAGAAGGAGGCGTCGTAAAGGAACCGTTTCATGGAGGTTTTGGTCTGTACGCGGTTGGACATATCCCAAAACCTTCCTTCAATGCGTTCGCCTTGCTTCACCAGCTTGGCACAGAACGGCTCACTGTAAGTTCCAAATCTGTCCTGGCGACCCGTACCGATGATGGCCGGGTCGTTATCGCGTTGTGGAACCTTTTGCCTGCTGAAGTGTCGGGTCCTGAAAAAAACATACGATTGAGATTTGCCGGAATCAGTAAAAACAGCAAAGTCCTGATTCAGCGCTTGGACGAAGATCACGGCAACGTGCTAACTGCGTACGAGCAGATGGGCCGACCACGATATCCAACACAAGCGCAACTATCGGCGTTGCGTAACGCAGCTAAGTTGTCGCCGCTAGAAGTGCGGCGATTGAAGACCAACGAATTGCAGTTGACCTTGCAGCCTCACAGTTTGGTGTTGCTGGAGATCCGCTAGACGTCCAGTAGCTTCGGTCACAGTGAATCATTAGTCATTGCTGAAGGAGAGAAAATCAAAGAATGCATTCTCCCAGAACGACGAGGCATCAGATACAGTACTGTAGCCATTTACTTTTGCTTGTATTAAGTGTTTGTTTCGCGAAGACTGCGACAGCGCAGACGGACGAGCAGATAGCAGAAGCTACCAAATATCTCTCACCACAATCACAAACTGTTATCAAACGGCTGGCAGAGTTTAATGGGCTGCCGATGCCGGTGTGGCGCTACCACGTAGGGAGTCTGGCTCATGGCGAAGATCCGAACCTTGATGACAGCAATTGGCCAGTTGCGGCCCCGCGTACAAATGTACCCGGCGGAGGTTATATACCCGGAACAGATATACCCGCTAATGAAACAACCTGGTATCGCGCGTGGATCGAACTTCCAAAGCCGTTTCATGGATACGATTTGAGTGGCGCCAGGATCTGGTTTCAGTTCCGAGTTACCGGTAGGGGAGTGTTGTCGCAGATTATCTATTTCAATGGTCGGCGGGTGGCTGTTGGTGAAGACCTTGAACCAATAGTGCTGGTTGAAAATGCAAAGCCGGGCGAAAAGATTTTGGTTGCGGTGAAGTTACCGTTGCCGGAAGGTGTGGAAGTGCATTTCAACGTGACGCCATTAAAGATCGATTTTTCGCCGTCGCGGCCAAACCCAGAAGAACTAAGACAGCAATTCATTACGGCAGCAGCGCTCCTGGCAGGTGAACCAATCACCGTTGAGAAGACACAACTGGATAAAGCAATCTCGACCGTAGCTCTTCAAGCGTTGGATAGCACAAATCAGAGTGCTTTTGACGAGTCGTTGCGACAAGCCCAGAAGCAGTTGAAAGTTTTGCAACCGGCACTCAGTAAATTCTCATTCTATGCGACCGGCAATTCGCATATCGACGCCGCCTGGCTCTGGCCATGGACTGAAACGGTCGACGTGCTGCGGCGCACACTCGGCACGGCGGTTCAACTGATGAGAGAGTACCCCGACTACACATTTACGCAGTCGTCTGCTCAATACAGCGAATGGATAGCTGAGAAATATCCGGAGATCAATAGTGACATTCGGAACAGAATTAAAGAAGGTAGGTGGGAAATCGTGGGCGGCATGTGGGTCGAACCTGATCTCAATATGCCCGACGGTGAGTCACTCACGCGTCAACTGCTGATTGGACAACGTTATTTCCAGAAAGCATACGGCGTAACAGCTCGGATCGGATGGAATCCGGATTCCTTCGGCTATACATGGCAGTTGCCGCAGATCTACAAGAAGTCAGGTATCGATTACTTCGTAACGCAGAAACTGGATGGCAATGATTTTCAACGATTGCCTTTCAGACTTTTCTGGTGGCAATCACCCGACGGCAGCAAGGTGCTGACCTACTTTCCGCATGGTTACGGCAATCAGAATCTGAATCCCGGTCGGCTTGCAGCTCAGCTATCGCGTTGGCGTGTTCTTGCTCCCGACGCCACCGATTTGATGGACTTGTATGGCACGAGCGATCACGGCGGTGGACCGACTAGGGCTATGTTTGATGATGGGTTGCGTTGGATGCAGTCAGATAAGGTCATGCCCAAAATGCATTTCAGTACAGCGCAGAATTTCTTCAATACGGTGGAGCGCAAAATCGAAGGCGAATCACCGATTTGGAATTACCGGTCAGTTGCCCAGGGCTTTACGCCAAAGCCATCGCTTACAGAAGGTCGCATCACAGTGCCGACGTGGAATGATGAAATGTATTACGAGTTTCATCGCGGGGTGATGACGACGCAGGCGAATCATAAGCGCAACATGCGTGAGAGTGAAGAAGCGGTACTCAATAGTGAGAAGTACGCGTCACTGGCCTGGCTCGCGGGTGAAAGTTATCCAGGCGATCGTCTAACGTCGGCATGGAAGAAAGTGCTGTTTAATCAGTTTCATGATTTAGCTGCTGGCTCGGGCATTGGCGTCATATTTAAGGAAGCTGCGAAAGACTATGAAGAAGTGCGCTGCGCGACGGACGACATCACATCAAAGGCGTTGGAAACGATCTCAGGAGAGGTGAATACACGCGCAGCGGGCGAAGTTCCGGTGATTGTGTTCAATCCATTGGCGTGGAATCGGTCGGGACTCGTCACGGTTGATGTACGGATGCCGGCGGCAACAGCTGCCGGTGTTTCGGTGGTGGAAGCTAAGAATCACGTGATACCTGCAAAGGTTCTCTCGAGCGATCAGCGGAAGAACACTTACAAGCTGTTGTTGTATGTCCGAGATGTGCCGTCAATGGGGTACAAAGTATTGCACGTTGTTCCGGGTTCGAAACCGTTTCCGAGTGATCTGCTCACTGCGCAACCTCAGCCATCTCTACCTCTCGGCGGTTCCCGTGAGACCGTTAAGCGCGGAGGCGCAGAGAACGCAGAGATCGCGCAGAGAATAACCATTGAGAACAAAAATCTTAGGGTGACAATTGATCGTCTGACGGGGTTCATTACGAGTCTCTATAACAAGAAAGACGATTTTGAAACGCTCGCAGGACCTGGGAATCAGTTACAGACCTTTGCCGATAACCCAAAGTGCTGTGATGCCTGGAACATTGATCCGGGAACTCTGGATCGTCCAACCATCGTCTCAAAAGTAGATTCAGTTGAATTGGTTGAGAATGATCCGTTGAGAGAGACTGTTCGTGTTACACGTACGTGGCAAAACTCCAAGTTCGTTCAGGACATCACGCTCTATGCAAGCGCAGATCAAGTCAAGATTACAAACGATATTGACTGGCATGAGAAACATACGCTGCTCAAAGTCGCTTTTCCATTAGCGGCCTCAAGCAATTTCGCAACTTATGAAATTCCGTACGGCACGATTGACCGACCCACAACCAGAAACAACAGTTGGGAAAAAGCAAGATTTGAAGTCGCCGCGCTGCGTTGGGCAGATGTTGGGGATGGCAAGCATGGTTTGTCACTGATCAATCAAACAAAGTATGGCTACGATGCTGAAGGTAATGTGTTACGCCTTTCGCTTTTGCGTTCTCCTGTCTCTCCCGATCCCAACGCCGATCAAGGACATCATCACTTCACTTATTCACTCTATCCCCATGCCGGTGATTGGAAACAAGCACTCACTGAGCGACGTGGTTATGAGTACAACTACGGACTCACGGCAAGACAGGTTTATTCCCACGATGGCTCACTTCCACTCGAATATTCGTACCTAACAGTGACTCCCGAGAACGTCGTGTTGACCGCAATGAAGAAAGCGGAAGATTCAGATGCTTTGATCCTGCGCGTTGTTGAGTGGGGTGGCAAGAGTGGGAATGTGCGAATTAATCTCCCACCCGGAGCAACCTCGGCAACAGTGACAAACTTAATGGAAAAGCCAGAAGGTGCCGCAATCAAGATTGTCAACAATAGTGTTACGGTTCCGATTCACCCGTTTGAGATCCTTTCAGTTCGTGCGGATTATCCGATCCGATGAAGCTTTGCCGGGAGTTTACGGTTCACACTTCAGGATTGCCCGGATCTGTAACGCTGCTTCCAATGCGGCGATTTGTGCCGAAATGAAGACATCTTTAATCCGGTGGCTCGCGGTCGTAATAATGTGCGTTTTTGCAGCTCCTTGTTTATCGGCCGATACAATCAGACCATCGCGACAGGAATTGAGTCTGATTTCCGGTTGGAGATTTCATCTTCGCGACCAGCCTGGTGCTGAAACAGAAGCCTTCGATGATTCGTCCTGGACTGCCGTGCGGTTGCCCCACACAAGGAACGCGCAAGACGGGCAGGATGGAGGTAACAATTACTTTCGGGGCACTAGCTGGTATCGCCGACATTTTTCTGCGCCTCTGAGTTGGGTCAATCGGCAGGTGTATGTTCAGTTTGAGGGCGTGAACCGGCGAGCGGATGTTTACCTGAATGGTCAGCTGCTTGGCACTCACCTGGGTGGCTTCGCGCGATTTCGTTTTGATGTGACGCGTGTTCTGAAGCTGGGAGCAACCAATGTCCTCGCAGTGAAAGTAAACAATGAAGGCAATAACATTATTCCGACAGCTGCTGCTGATTTCACTTTCTTCGGCGGGATCTATCGCGGGGTTTCGCTACTGATTACCAATAAGCTACAGATTGAGACTCTTGACTATGGCTCGTCCGGCGTTTATGTGAAACAAGAACATGTTTCACCGGAGCTTGCTGACCTGGCCGTCACGGTTAAGTTAGCAAACCATGAACGGTAGAATGGCAACCTGCGAGTACGAACCTTGGTTGTTGATGCGAATGGAAGGCTGGTGAGTGAGATGGAGTCAACATCCAGTCTCGCTGCGGACAGCAGAGAGCAAGTGGTCCAGAGCCTTTCGGTTAATCATCCCCATCTCTGGGATGGCCAGCGGGATCCATATCTTTACAAGCTACTCGTCGAGTTGTATGCGAATAACATCCTGAAAGATCGGGTTGAGCAACCACTTGGCTTGCGCTTCTTCTCTATTAACGCAAACCAGGGATTTCTTCTTAACTGGAGGCCCTTCGACCTTCATGGCGTCTGCCGTCATCAGGATCGACTAAATAAAGGATGGGCAATCACCAAACAGGATGAACGCGAAGACTTTTCCCTCATAAAAGAGATGGGCGCGACAGCCATCCGCGTGGCCCATTACCAACAGTCGCAGCTCTGGTACGATCTGGCGGACCGTAATGGGATGGTCTTGTGGGCTGAGATACCTTTTGTCGGCGAAGCACTCGACAATGGTTCCTTCTTTGAAAACGCCAAGGAACAGCTGCGCGAGTTAATTCGCCAGAACTACAACCACCCTTCAATCATGTTTTGGGGTGTTGGGAATGAAACGAGGAATGACAAGATCGCAAATCGATTGATTGCTCAACTGACGGCGATTGTCAGAGAAGAAGATCCGACACGATTATCGACCTACGCCTCCGATCATGAATCCTCCGATCTGAGAAACTGGCAAAGTGACCGTATCGCTTTCAGTAAATATTTCGGCTGGTACTATGGCGGGACACGTGATCTTGGGCCGTTTCTGGACCAGGTGCATGCGAAATATCCACAGGCGCGGATCGGAGTTAGCGAATATGGCGCTGGTGCAAGTGTGAGGCAACATCAGGAGAACCCGGCAGTGGGCGCTCCCATGACCATGGTTCACTTCGAAGAGTATCAAAGCGCGATTCACGAACATGCGTGGACGACCCTAAGGGCGAGACCATATATCTGGTGCAAGTTCATCTGGAACATGTTTGATTTTGCCGCGGATCAGCGTGATGAAGGAGACACATCAGGCCGGAACGACAAAGGACTCGTTACCTACGATCGCAAGACACGCAAGGATGCGTTCTTTTTCTACAAAGCCAACTGGAACGCCGAACCGGTTCTCTATATCACCAGCCGCCGCTTTACGCCGAGATCTGAAACGATTACAGAAGTGAAAGTATATTCAAATGCTGAGGCTGTGGAACTCTTCGTCAATGGCAAATCGCAAGGCCTGCAACGCGGAAGTGATCGAGTCTTTCAGTGGCCCAGGGTGATGCTTCGGGTAGGTGAAAACAGCATCAAGGCTCGGGCCCGGTTCGGCGCTCGCATAATGACTGACACCTGCGCGTGGGTTCTCGATGCTCCCAGGCGTGATGTTACGGTGAGCGTTACGCAAGTTACGCGTGCCCCCGGTCTAGTCGCCACCGGTTCTGTAAACTTCGGTGATCGGATCAGTGGCGCTTGGACATTTGAGAAAGTGAGCGGCGCGTTAGCCCATGGAACTATCTCATTGCGGGATGGTATGACGGCTAACTGGACCATCACTAAAAGAGGCCAACTGCACCTCAGCCCAGGAAGCAGCTCAGGCTTTCATCCGACTGAGGCTCAGATCGAGGCATTCACCGAGAAAATGCTCCGTGGGTTAAGCCTATCAATCCAAGGGCAAACCCCAAACAAGTGAAGGCCTGAAATAGTCCTGGGCTTCAGGAGGGCAGAGCCGCCGCCGCACATCCGCGGCAAAGCGTTACCGACATACGTGTCGGAGTTTCGAGAGAAATACCCGGTGTCATTTTTGTATTCAGTATTAATGGTTCCATGTCAGGGAAGTCGTATTCCGACGTCATAGTAATAAGGACGGTACAGGGATAACGATGAGTTTCCGAAAGAAAATCTCCCGACGCAATTTTCTTGCTGCTGGTGCGATTGGCGGCGCGTCATCTCTAATCCGATCAAGCTTACAGGTTGGACAACCAGACATCCTTCAGCGGGCGCGACCCCGTACCAACATTCTTCGATCTCATCCGGTCGCCTGACTTCATTACTGCTTATGAGGGTTCCACGACCATTTCTCTCTCCACATCAAACGGGGTGTGGGAGGAGAATGAAATAACCGTTCGTGCCGAGCCAAAGCTTGGGCAGACAAAGAGTGGTCCATCACAGCTCTCCATTTCGGTCTCAGCTCCGATGCATCCACTCAGTCGACTGCATCTCCGCTGGCAAATGCGCGTCGCATCGGGACTGCGATTCTTAGGAGATCAGTGGGAGCGCGGGTACGGTGATCTGGAGTGGCACACGTTGATTGGTGAGCGAGTTATGCCCTGGTATTTCCTCGTGTATGACAGCATGAAGACTCACGGCTATGGAGTTCAAACGGCGCCAAAGGCAATGGCGTTTTGGCGAGTTGATAGTGACGGCGTCTCACTCTGGCTAGACGTGCGGAATGGTGGCAGCCCGGTTGTACTGAGCGATCGCAAACTTCCTCTGTGCAATATTGTGACGCGTGAAGGACGAGACGGCGAGTCTTCGTGGCAAGCAGCACATGCATTCTGCGCAATGATGTGTCGCTCCCCGCGAATGCCTACGGCTCCGGTCTATGGAGGTAATAACTGGTATTACGCGTATGGTGAGAATTGCACGGCAAAAGCGATTGAGCGCGATGCTGAACTACTGGTTGAGCTAACCGGCTCACTCTCGAATCGTCCGTTTCAAGTGATCGATGATGGATGGCAGCTTTCGAGTCCCGGTACCGGTTGTTGCAGCGATGGTCCATGGCGCTACGCAAATGCGGGCTTCCCAGACATGCAGGATTAGCGTCGCGTCTGAAACGAATGGGGGTGCGACCGGGCATCTGGATGCGACCGTTACTTACTCATGAGCCTGGGACCGAAGTATGGGTGTTAAAGCGTCCGCAATTCGCTGACAGACAGGGACGTGTACTTGATCCGACGATTCCGGAAGTGCGTGAGCGAATACGCAATGACGTTGCCGGGCTCGCGGCCTGGGGATACCAACTCGTGAAGCATGATTTCTCCACCTACGATTTATTTGGCCGTTGGGGCTATCGGATGGATGCGGCACTGACTGATGATGGCTGGGCATTCAACGATCGAAGTCGCACCACCGCAGAAGTTGTGCGAGATGTTTATCAGGCGATACGTGATGGTGCTGGAGAACACACCATTGTCATTGGCTGCAACACGATTGGTCATCTGGGGGCGGGACTGTTTGAGTTACAACGAACTGGTGATGACACGAGTGGCAAGGAATGGAATCGCACGCGGCGTAGGGGACGTGAACACACTTGCCTTTCGCAATGTGCAGCATGCGAACTTCTTTGCTGTTGATGCGGACTGTGTGGGGCTGACCAGAGCGATTCCGTGGGAACGAAATAAGCAATGGTTGGATTTGCTTTCAAGGAATGGAACACCATTGTTTGCCGCCGTTGCCCCAGATGCAGTTGCTGCGGAACAACGGAAAGGGTTGCGTGAAGCATTTGCTCGCGCAGCTATTACTCAACCGATTGCCGAGCGGCTTGATTGGTTGGAGACGACAACGCCCGAACGCTGGCGCATTGGTGGCGAGACCATCAGATACGATTGGTATGGCTCAAAGGGAATGGAGATTTCGACCTCTCATCGTCAAAATCCTGAGTGAAGCAGTCAAATGTTTGAAAACGTCTTGACAATTTCAAAGTATTCTGGGTAATCTGGCAATGGTGGTTTGTTTAGAGAAGTGAGGAAGTATGGATGGAACCGGACAATCCTTAAAAGTAACAATGTTCTTTCCCTTAAGGGATAACGACAGCAATCCGTTTGACGAAGATACCTGGGCCTGGTGGCACGATAATATCAACAAATTATTGGGCCGAGGTTATACAGAGCTTGGAGTGGTTAAGGGATGGTGGCAGGGCTACACAGATGAGAATCGATGGATAATAGCCGTGGTACAAAGCGAAGAGGAGATTTCTCAACTCAGAATCTTTCTTCAAGAGGCCCGGTTGAGATTCAAGCAGGAAAAAATGTACTTGGAATGGCACTCAGTCTATCTTGAACTGATTTGAGCCTAACCCCACGGAAAGGGGATTTGAAATGGAATACGTAAACTCCGAAACGGGGGTGAGAATCAATCTTGACGATCTCACTCCGGAAGAGAAGAGGTTCTATAAGCAGGCATTAAAGAGATTTCACGAAAATGCGAAATGGTTAGCGTTTGATGAATTCGCCTTCGGTATGAGTTCTCCAATTTACAAAGGACGAAAGTCGCATCTCGATGTTCTCGAGAATAGTCTATATCTAGTCCTTAAGGACATCTCGTTGCAATTAGGTGTTCAACAGGGTCTGATCAGAAGGGCCAAGAAGTCGGAGAGAAAAGCGGTTGCCTAGAGGTGGCAAACGAGCAGGTTCAGGGCGACCGCGAACGAGCGAGACCTTTCGCAAGACAGTAAGTTGGCGGTTGCCTATTGATCTCCTAACCAGGGTTTATAAGAATTCTGAGTTTGAAGGAATTGCTGTAACTGCCTGGGTGGAACGTGCGCTGTTAAATGCTTTGAAAGCCAATCCAAACAGACGACGACAGTAAAGATCAAAATCAGCTTGATGCGGGTGCGTCTACCTTCCTCACTTTTGTACTGACTTTAATCAGGATCATCCTCGTAAAATACCAAATAAGACGTTCCACGCTCCTTCGTGACCGTTAGTGCGATAGCTACAGTGAGACGGAATACGCGCAATTACTTTGGGGTTGACTCTCATTCACACCGGTGCCCGGTGGCAAAGTGCAATGCCGAACACCCGGAAAGCATTTGAATGGTTTTCCCGGGCGTTTCGTGTTATCTCGTCCCCACGCTAAAAGCACAAAACATTTGCATCGGGTGAGGCATAATAGCTCGCACCGAGATATTTAAGGACTCGCGGCGCTGCTCTACTTATGATTAATGCTTGTACCCACGCGTCAATCTCCTGCCTGAATCACTTCGAACTCGTACGTAAATACCGATGCGCGTCGTGTTCCGCTGTAATGATTTGTGCGTGTGAAAAGGAATTCGCGATGCGTTATCTGAGTCACCAAATCAACCGCGGTGAGGATTCGGAGACACAGGATGAAGTACCGGTAACTTTGGGATTTCAGGATAACGTTTGTAACACGTGCAGAGGACTTCCGGCAGAGGCGCATCCAGCAGCGGCCATACAAGGGCGAACATCAAAAATTGCACGGTATTACTGGCGGGAGATTGCGTTTGAAACAACGCCGAGATTTGCTGAATGGGCTGAGAAACAGGGCTACGCGGATTGGCTGGATGCCTTGATAGCACACCAAGATCAATATCGTATATTCGAAAAAGAGGTAAAGAAAGAGATTAAGGAGTTGCATGAGCGCTCACCAAAGTACGTTTATAGAGATACGTCTCAGAGTGAAGTTTTGGCGCGATACGATGTGGATGTCATAAGGCTCGAGGGAACGTACGTAAAGAACGTCGAGCGAGGCGCCTTGATTGTGGACGGAAACACAGCTTGTTCTGCTGAAGAGTTTGCCTCGAGATACTTTCAACGCCAAGGATATGAATCGCTGCTTACTGAAAGTCGTCCATTCCATGTTCTATTCGCTACTTTCATGTGGATGCTCATCCAGGATGCTGACGATCCCAATGTTCGTCTTGTGGCGGTGCCCTCTCGTGAAGGCACTGGAGAAATGATTTGGACGCTTTTGCCTGCGGACTTCGGCACACGTGCTTATTCTCATCGGAGAGACAGTGCGATCACGAATCACATTTCTGAGCTCCCTGACAACAAATCGGACCTGTTATGGCTATTTGACTATTGGTTAGGGCCAAGTGAAGGACTGAGACAATATCTCTGGGCTCACTACCCGAAGGATATAGAAACAGCGCGAAAGATACTCACAATCCTACCGGTGACGAAGACTATCCAAATTCTCCGTTATCTAGTAACAGAGTATTGGCAGCTCTACTGTGGTTGGCCGGATGCATTATTTTACAAACAAGACGAATTCTTCTTTGCCGAGATTAAATCTTCAAAGGATGTTCTAAGCGAAGATCAAAAGAACTGGATAAAAGGAAATGCAACCGAGCTCCGCCTGCCATTCAAGTTGATAAAGATTCATAAGGTTGGAACTGTCGATAGTTGAAAGGATAGATAGACGGCATGTTCATAAGCCGGGAATCAAATCCTATTGATCTTGCGCCAGGGGTCCTTTAGGTTGAGTTTAAAATACAGAATCGCTTCTGCGTTACCGTTTGGTTAGTATCTCCTGATTTCAGGGAATACAGTTTTATTTGATTCAGTTTATGGATATCCGTCCTGGTGTCATTCTCAATGGGCCCGATGGCGCCGCGATCACGGTCGAGGCTCTGCTTGGTCAAGGTGGATTCGGTCAAGTCTTTGCTGGCTCTTTACCGGATGGCACGCGAGTGGCCATCAAGACCGTTCTGACGTCAGCTCTTGACACAAGCGAACTGCGGCGCTCCAGAATGAAGCTCAGCTCGCCAAGGGCATCGTACACCCCAACGTCGTTCGCGTAATTCACATAAATGATGGCGAGAAACAACAGGACAATCGTCCTATCTGGTTATGGAGCTCGTCGAAGGTGACACTCTACGCTCTGTTATCGAGGCCAATCAGTCTTTTGGGCACTAAGCCATCCGCGGAAGAGCTGCGAGCCATGTACTTGCAGATTGCAGAAGGGATGAGGGCGGTCAACACGAAGGTTGTTCATCGTGATCTTAAACCAGACAACGTGCTCATCGATGAGAGAACAAAGCAGCTCAAGATCACCGATTTTGGACTTGCGAAATTAGTCGATGCCGCGACACGATCTGAGACTTTCAAGGGTTGGGGCACACGCCCCTACCAGGCTCCTGAAGCCTTTGAGCACGGACCTAATACGATCGCAATGGACATCTATGCTGCTGGAGTGACGTTTTTCGAACTTGCGACGCTCACTTGGCCCGTGCAGCCAAAGCCCGGAGACCATAGTGCATTGGCTTGGAGAAACGCGCATCTTTTGATGGCTCCAACGAGCCTCCGTCTTTTGAGACCAGATATGCCCAACGAATTGGTTCAGCTGATTACACTCATGTTGCAGAAGGACCCGTCGCGACGTCCTGCGTCTTGGGATAACGTTATTGAACGTCTACAGAAAAGTTCACACAGAGCAGCAACAGGACCTGACGTCAGCGCGCTCGTTCAAAAGGCGACCACTACTCTCCTTAACAAAACGGCTCAACAATCAAAAGAGCGTGAGGCACGCGAAAGACAGGCTGAACGGCACGCACTTCTCGAACAAGCTTTTGCAGAACCAATACAGGTTTTGAAATCACTCATCGATACGTTCAATGATGCGAGTGCCGTTGGAAACCTCGAGCTATCGGAACAGTCGCTGTCAGTTGAGGTCAGGGGATCGCATTCACGAACTCGGTTGGTACTCAAGGCTCGCGTCATTGATGATTTGAATGCTCAGTCGAACGGCATTTTTCGGATGATTGGGATAGCGCGCCTAGATCCTGCGCCCTCCGTAGCGAACGAAATCGAAGCAGTGCGCGATCGAGAAAGCTTCGGAAGTTTCAATCTGGGCTACAGAGTCAACCAGGCAGCGGATCGGTTTGGCAAGTGGAGACTTTATCGTTTTGAGCACCATCCACTAACAACCAAAATCAGCTATCCGAGATGGTTCGCCGTTGATCTCGATGAGCTACCTCGACAACTGCAAGCATTGAGCGCAATGGGAATTTATCAAAATCAACAGCACGAGCTGGATTACGAATGGTTCCAATCGCTCTTAACGCATCTGCTTTAAAAACTCGAGGTAGCCGCGCAGGGAATGCTATCCCTTAGCGATTCAGAGAAATGGTTGTGGCGGCAACATGATCGACGGTCAATACGCAGATGAGTTGCGAAAATTCGTCACCTGGGTTCCTGCTTATGGGATCAAGCCGGCATTTATCGCCGTTGGGCCAACCGGTGGTGATTGGCGTTGGACGCGAAGCTTCTTCTCACGCATGACCGAATGCAGCGAACGAAAACTCGACATGGTCTATGGATGGGCGCTGCATTACTCTGCGGCAGCAATCGAAAAAGGAACGCTCTCGATTTCACACGGGACGAATAGTACGAGCTTTTGAGTGAGGCTACGAGAACGTCGTCTTCGTTCTGGTTTATGGTAGAGATGATTTCCATGCAGCAGGTTGTCGCATCCTCGAACAGTGCGCGCAAGATGATTATTTGAGTAACGCCTTTGTGATTCATTCTTACCAAATTCAAGAGAGCCTCTAACTCGAGACTTTGCAAGCCATGAAATATGAAATCTACCGACACCTCGTGTCACGGTGTATACTGCTGGTCGGTGACAGATTGCTTCCTTAACGGATCAGTGAAGTCAGCTATGTCTAAAATCAGGCGAAAGAAACTAGACATATACGGCGGCCGCGATCCGCGTGAGATTCCTGCCTACCGCTTTAGCGATGCCGCTTCTTATCTCGGGATAGCAGTAACCACTCTGCGTGCATGGGTCAAGGGAATGCATTACGGGGTTAAAGGAGCCAAAGGCTTTTTCAAACCAGTGTTTTCACTCCCTAAACCTGAAGTGCCTCTGCTTTCTTATATGAATCTCGTCGAGGCTTTTGTTCTCAGTGGTCTAAGGCGACAGTATCAGATTGACCTATATAAAATCCGCATCGCGATACGGGCACTCCAACGGGAGTTTGATTCCAAGCACCCGCTTGCTGATCACGAATTCCAGACCAATGGTGTCGATCTTTTCGTTGAACGATACGGGCAATTAATCAATATCGGACAAGATGGCCAACTCGCGATGCGGAGTATCCTCGAAAATTATCTGACGCGCGTGGAGCATGATCCCAGTGGCAGGGCTGCCCGCCTTTACCCTTTTATCCGTCTCAGTGGTACGAACCAACCGAGAAATGTCGTAATCAATCCTTACGTTTCTTTCGGGAAACCAGTCATAGCCGGTACGGGTCTGCCGACTCGTGTAGTTGCCGAGCGTTTCAAGGCCGGCGACTCGATTCCTCAAATCGCTGCTGACTATGGCCGCAAAGAAGAAGAAATCGACGACGCGATCCGATACGAGCTTAGAATCGCTTAACCTCTACACCTTCTTTTTAGATCGCGTAGATCGCGCATTGGAAAGCAACACGCTTCGAACAGCTCTCCAGGCTCTTGGCGCGCGCGTCAAACTTCATCGAGACTACTTCAAAGACGACCAAGACGATCAGGTGTGGCTACCTGCAGTGGACTCAAGGGTTGGGTAATAATTTCCCAGGATCAATTTAACGAATTAGAGAGACAGGCAATCAGAAATGCAGGCGGTCGTGCATTCTTGATCGTCGAGGGAAGTGCCAGCGGTCAGGAACAGGCCGCTATAGTCACAGGAGCGATGCGACGTATGTTAAGAATATTGAAG
>DATDFV010000025.1:0-6443 GCA_036522415.1 Pyrinomonadaceae bacterium
TGTTCGCTCATCATTCTCGTGGGCTTCGTCCCGATAAATCGGGACTCGCCCACGGCTATTAACTCGGGTCCCTTCAGGACGAAAAGTCTTGCTAAAAAACAAGAAGTTGTTGGTTTGTTACACAGATCTCAACTCTGTGACGGACGGGCAAAGTCCTCGACGTGGGGTTCGATAGCATGATAAAGATCTCTTCAGGCTCACATGAAGAAGATCTGTAAAACAAAACTCACTCTGCTTCTGGTTCTGTTACTAATCACGACCAACGCCATCGCTCAACAAAGCGAGAAGACAGCCGACGACTATGTACGTCTCGGTGTTGAGGCGCAGAAGGCGGGGAAATTCGAAGAGGCGTTGCAGCAGTACACTGAAGCACTCAAACTCGATCCGAAAAATTTCGGCGCGCATTTTAATTCTGCCGGTTGTTACATGGCGCTACAAAAGCCCGAGCAGGCGTTGAGTTTTTTCAAGACTGCGGCTGCTATGGAACCAGGTGATGCTATTGTTCAGTTTTCACTCGGCCATGCTTACGGCGCTACAGGCCGCACCTTGGAAGCAATCGACGCCCTCAAAGAAGCCGTCCGGTTGGATCCGAAGCTGGTAAATGCGCATCGCGCGCTTGGCGTTTTTTACGGAGTCGCAGGTCGAAACGATGAAGCTCTGCGCGAGCTCAACGCAGCATTGCAACTGCAAGAGAATGATGCAGCTATTCTTTACGAACTCGGCAGTCAGCATGCGAAAGCGGGCTCGTTTGAAAACGCCGTCGAGTGAGCCCTTGCGAAAAATGCTTGAGGTTGACCCGAGAAACGCGATAGGTATTCATGCTTTAGGACTAGCCTACGCACAGACTGGAGAGAAGACCGGAGCGATGCAGCAGTATTACTTATTGCAGAGTCTCAATCCGCGGCTTGCAGGTGATTTGTTGAAAGCAATCCCTAAGTGATTAGCGTCGACGTTACGGTTCGCTATAACAAAGCGGCGGCAGGCCGCCGCACTCCAAAGAAAATGTTTCTTTCAGTACTCACAATCTCTGCCTCTTTATTTGTAGCCAGTGTCAACGATTCGACTGCTCATTTAGGTGCTCACACCCAAGACATCAATGTGGCGGCGAAGCAGATTTTTGGAAGACCAAACGATCCGGAAGTGCGACAAAGTCCCGGTTCGCGCATTGCTTCCCAGGCTATTCCTGAGGTGGAAGATGCTTTGGCGCGCGCTAACTCCGCACGCAATGCCAATCCGCCGCGTTACCATGATGCAGAGATGGCTTACGGATTTACTTCCAGACTGAATCCGCGGGATCCAAGACCTCCGATGGGACTCGGCAATATCGCGTACGACCAAAAACAGTATGCGGCTGCGGCGAAGATGTATCAGGAAGCATTGACGATGGTGATTTCAATGTCATCATTCGGCGGCGCCACCCTTCGAGGAGAACTCAACCCTGCCGAACAACGGAATATGGCCGCTCAGCTTCGTATCTACCTTGGAATCTCACTCCTTGAGACTAATGACTTCAAAAATGCGCAGGCGCAGTTTGAACGAGCGGTTAAATCTGAACCAACCAATCCTCGCGCACATGCCCTGCTCGGCTATTCGTTTCTCAAACAAGGAATCAAACCTGAAGCCGTCAAAGCCTTTCAGGAAGCTGTGCGACTCGACCCGGAGAATTCTGATTACCAGCAACTTCTGCAATCGGCGCAACGATAATTGTAGCCACATCGGGAGAACCACGCGTTACTTCGTTGCTTGAAAGCCGGATTGTCGTGTTACGACGTTCGCTTCAACCTCGCACCCACCAACGCCCCAGCAGCACTAATAAATGGAAAAGCAAAAGGCGCCCAATCTGGCCAGTACGCCTTTTGGGCCGCCTCCATTGACGGAACACCACCAACGCGAACCAAATGCTCATTCGCCCGATGCTTCATTACCGCCGGGATTCCGAGCACAACACCAATGACGACTATCACGATCGCCAGGCCCAGTGGCGCCTTGCCACCGCGAGCGATCGCCACGCAGATCAAGCCCGCGATAATAGCTGTGATGAAGATCCCAACGACCGACATTGCAATCCATCGGTTCGATGCAAGGTACAGCCCTGGCTTGAATGCGTGAGCTGGTCCCACCACCGCATAGAGTCCAACAAACAACAGAAAGTTCAAAATGAACATTGATATGTAGGCAACGATGACAGCGACAACCGATCTGCCCATGATGTGCGTCTCCTTTTGGGGAAGGCTGAGATTGCACGGGGCGTTTATCACACCGTCGCGGCAAGATGCAATGCTTGAGTTGGCAGGCAGACTTCATCTCGTCATGGGCATATCACAAGTTGTGACATCCTCTGACAGAGGGGGCCGGTATCGGTCGAGAGGGTTCTGCTTGACGGGGGCGGCCGAGGACGACCGCGCTCCGACAGAAGAGCGTGCGTGTATCTGGTCGAGATGCTTCTGCTCGTCGAACAGAAGTCCCTTGGCCGAATACATGAACGCTCTTCTGTCGGAGCGCGGTCGTCCTCGGCCGCCCCCGTCGAACAGAACGCTCTCGACCGATACACGCACGCTCTTCCGTCGGCAGCCCGATCTGAACCTGATCTGGGTTGGTTGCGTCACGACAAGCTAAAGCATATCGGACATTAGAAACCCGTTTGACCCGCATCTAGTCGGACTCTAGAATGACTCTCCCGGGAAATCAAAAATCATTCGACGTAACAAACTCCACGAACGCATGCCATCTAAGATCTTTGCAGTTTTGTTGAACCAAATTCTCCCACAGCGCGAAAGGGGCACCGCGTGATTGGTAAAGTGCTCGGGCATTATCGCGTCGTCGAGAAAATCGGTGAAGGAGGAATGGGTGTTGTCTACCTCGGTCGCGACGAGGTGTTGCATCGCGACGTGGCTCTGAAGGTAGTTAAGCAGGAATCAGTTGCAAGCCAGAACCTTCTTCATGAGGCGCGGGCCTCATCCTCTCTTACCCATCCAAACATTTGCACCATACACGAGGTTGGAGAGACTGAAGGCGAACTCTACATTGTGATGGAGTTGGTCGAAGGAAAGTCTCTGCGCACGCTTTGCGAGGAGATTGGCTTGCCCTCTGAGTCAGTGCTTCGATATGGCGTGCAGATAGCCAGCGCTCTCGCACGGGCTCACGACAAAGGCATCGTTCATAGAGATCTCAAGAGTGCGAATATCCTCGTTACCGCTGAAGGTTTGGTCAAAGTCCTCGACTTCGGCCTGGCAAAACGCATTGGAAGCGGAGTATCCCAGGCGACTACCTGGACGTTCGGTTCACACGAAAATCAATCCACCATAAGCGGAACCTTCCCGTACATGGCTCCCGAAGTTTTGCGCGGAGAGGGAGCTGATTATCGCAGTGATTTGTGGGCACTGGGAGTTGTGCTCTATGAAGCAGCTTCCGGAAAAATGCCATTTGCCGGGCGCACTATTTTTGAACTCAGCACCGCCATTCTGAGTGAACAACCAAAACCACTTGGCCCGCCAGTGCCGCCAGGGTTGTGGGCGATCATCCAACGTTGTCTCGTAAAGGAACCGGCACAACGCTATCAAAGAGCAAGTGAAGTTCAAGCGGCGCTCGAAGCTGTTCAGTCTACTGCGATTATCTCGACTGATCCGGCACCCGATCGCGGTGGTGCATCAACGACTACGATCCTTCATGGAGTGCAACACGTTAACGTTAAGAAGGGCGAGTTTCTTTTGTTGGTTGGGACCACAAAAGGAGCATTCCTTTTGCAATCAAACGCTCAGCGTGCGCGCTGGAAAGTTGGTGGGCCATATTTTCATGGCCAGGCTGTTTACGCGATTGCTTATGACGGGCGTGCCGGGAAACGCAGAGTGTGGACTTCGACGCAGGGTGTTTGGGGAACCGTACTTCGTTCCACTGATGATTTCGGAAAGAGTTGGACCAATCCTCAGGAAGCCGCAATTAAGTTTCCCACCGAGAGTGGACTTTCCCTGAAGAATATCTGGCAGATAACACCCGGAAGACCAGATGAACCAGACGTTTTGTATTGCGGAGTAGAACCAGCAGCGCTTTTCGAAAGCCGTGATGACGGAGACACGTGGTCGTTGGTCCAGGGACTGTTCAATCATCCACATCGTCATCGCTGGATGCCGGCCAATGGAGGTTTGGCGTTACATACAATCGTCATTGACCCAACCAATAGTCAGCGAATGTATGTCGCGATCTCAGCCGGTGGCATTTATCGCACTGACGATGGAGGATCGACCTGGACGGCGCGGAATCGCGGCATCCGAGTTACATTCATGCCCACGAAGTATCCGGAGTTTGGCCAATGTGTGCATAAGATTGCTATGCATCCTAATCGTCCTGAACGCCTGTTCCTGCAAAACCATTGGGGTTTGTATCGCTCAGACGACTACGGCGAAAATTGGACCGACATTGCCAATGGCGTACCATCGGATTTTGGTTTTGCGATGATTGTGAATCCGCGGAATCCAGACTGCGTTTACGTAGTTCCGGTTGAGTCTGACGAGTTTCGTTGCACTGTTGATGGTCGTTTGCGAATTTATCGAACGCGTAATGCCGGCGCGTCATGGGAACCGCTCATGCGGGGATTGCCACAAAAGGGCGCGCACGAGACGGTGTTGCGCGATGGAATGACGACGGATTCATATGATTCTCCTGGACTTTATTTTGGTACTCGAAGTGGCAAGCTCTTTGGGTCGAAGGATGAAGGCCGGACGTGGCAGAAAATAATAGACGGTTTGCCGCCTGTGGTGTGCATTAGAAGTGCGGTTGTTGACGCGTCAGATAATTTGGTACCGCCGCCGGTAATAACAACAGCATCTCGAACTGTGAACTCATCGCGCCGGAAGTCAAGGACTTAAGTTCAAGTCTTCTCTGCGCGTTCTCTGCGTCTCTGCGGTGACATGATGTCCGCGAGTTTTTACCGCAGAGACGCAGAGAGCGCAGAGGACGCGCAGAGAGTTTTTCGAAAACGGGCAAAGAAGTGATGAAGTTTCACATTCCATCACCCCTGCGAGAATTCACTGGCGGACGCAGCACAGTTGAGATTGACGACTCACCAGCTACTGTGACGGAAGCATTGTCGGCGCTGTGGAAGTGCTATCCAGGTCTTCGAGATCGCATTGCAACTGAACAGGGACAAATTCGAGAGCACATAAACGTTTTCGTGGGCGACGAGAATATTCAGTTCACAGGTGGACTGGCTACTCCTGTTGGCAAGGGATCGGAGATTTCGATCGTTCCGAACATCAGCGGTGGATCTCATTTTGAGCCGATAAGAAAGCTATCCGCAGATTACAACAGATTACTCAGATTCTTTGCAGGAGTGGAAAAGCCTCGCTCCATTCAGAAAAAGAAATCTGCGTAATCTGTGTAATCTGCGGATAAATTAGTAGTTAGAATACCTGTCCGTTGTTATAACGCGCGACACGCACCCAACCGGGAACTCCATTCGTAAACCGAACTGCCCAGAAATCGAAGGGAGCAGAAGCGCGGTCTCCTGCTGCATCCAGCGCTGTGGATCCAGTGATACCGACGTAGCTATTTGCGGCGTCAACAAAAGCTGATTTGAAATTTGCAAAATCACCAACCCGCCGTGAATTGTCCAATGCATGGTTAAGTACGAAGAGCGCGTCATATGTAGAAAGTGCGAACGCGTCTGGCTTAATGCCTGTCCGAGCTTCGATTGCGTCAGAGATCGGTTGCCAACGGCTTTGTAACGCATCGTCCAATCCGAAAATGGGATTCGGATAGTTCACACTCGACGCGAAGAGTGCCGCGATAGAGTTGTCAAGCAAAGACTGAGATAGTGCCACTCCATCGCTACCGTACCAGCTAGTTCCTGATACAACAGAATCCGACGCTGCGCTATTAAAGACTCCGACCACCTCATCGAAAGCCCCAAGGTAAACCGCAATGGTGGCAGGTGGAGAACTTAATCTGGCGGCCGTAACTTGCGAACTGATTTCAGCTATTGCTGGACCAAAGTCAGTCGTGGTTGTCTCATAACGAAAGCCGGCAGTCACCGTGCCACCCATATTCTCAAACGCACTTTTCACCGAATCGTGCAGACCACCGTTTCCGACATCGTTACGCCAAAGAGGAACTATCGTGCGAATCCCATCGTGCCACATCAACGCGACAATCGCCTCCGCTTCGCGTTTATCGTTAGGGCACAGACGAAAGATGTTGTCGCCGGGGATCGACAACGACGACGCGGTGCTACCCTGGCTAATCACGAGAATGTTATGCGAGTCGGCAAAAGGTTTGATCTTCGCCAACTCTGAGCTTGATTGTGGGCCAATGATGACGCTAACGCCCTGCTTATCAAGTTCCTGAGTTGCCTCAAGCGCCAAATTTGGATCCAGCTTGGTGTCACGAACCAGCAGATGAACTTTGAATTGACCACCGTGGGTTTCGAGCTGTTCGGCCGCAAGTTGCAA
>DATDFV010000026.1:0-3831 GCA_036522415.1 Pyrinomonadaceae bacterium
CGGCGAGCCGGCTACCGGAGGAGAAGAACACAGCGGGTCAAATGATGGCGTGACGGAAGCTGGCGACCCGCAGAAGTCAACTTCCGAACCCCTCGGTATCGAACAGCCCTGCGCGACGAACGGCCGAGCTGTCCGGCGTGACCTGCGCGCTATTGCGCGCATGGTGCACGGTGTGGTCGTTGGTGCGCAAACCGGAAAACGATTTCCCGGAGGTCAAATTAATCCGGGTGGTCAAAGCTTCGACAAGGTAGTGAATACGCTCAAGAGCAACGGTTTTGTTTTCAATCATTCGCTGGACCATCCGGAGGGCGAGAGTTACCAAAAGATGTTCAATGATGGCTTCTGGTACCACGTAGTCATCAACTATCCAAAGGACGCACAATACGACCCCTTTACTGAGGCACTTTCCAATCCTCAATCACCAACGCCGTTGGTGACAGCGCATTGTCATTCGACTGATCCAGAGGGCTGGCTCATATTAAGGAGATCATTCTTGGGCCGTGATGTGTATAGCAGTTTGCAATGGGAGGGTAAACAGATGGGAATTACGACTTTGATGCTAAGAGTAGCGTCTATATTGTTTTTGGTGACAATTCCCTTCGCCCGTGGACAGGAGAAGTTAATCTATATAACTCTTGAAGATACGACTCCACAATCATTCTCTGTCTCTGGTCAGGCGATGCCGCTTAATTTTCAGATCATGGAATTACCGCGAACTAAACCCCTCAGCAAGACAGATCCCTATTCCTTTAAAGGTAAGGCCGTCTGGAAGGTTTCGGCGCCAAATAGGATGGGATGACGACATGGAAAACCACAGCGTAATTCTATCGCGGCGATTCACATTAGCCTGTTTTGTTATCTTCGTCGTCACTATTTCTCTTGTGTCAGCTAGGTTTTTGGGCAACAGGAGGCCGGCTGGCAACACTTCGAATTTATCAGCTTCAACACAAATGGATTCGAAATCTCAAGAGGTAACCGCGCGTGATGAACCTAAAGTTCATAAGATCTGTTTCTTGAGGGGGAAATGGGTCTATCTGGCGAATTTGCTGACCGGTCAGGAAACGCAAATAGTCGAGGGCCTTGACCCCGCTCTCTCACCAACGGGCGAAGCAATAATCTTCATATCTGTCAAAGAGAGTGAGGGAATCATCAATCGGATCTTTCCTCCGCCAGGTCGATTGAAGCTATTCGACCTTAAGAGCAAGGAGATCCGCGAGTTCAAAGCACTCAGTGATAAGCGGATTGGGGATCCAATCTGGTCAAACAGCGGTTCGAAGATCGCGGTTACGATGAGCAGCACTACCAGAGAGGGGTCTTCAATTGCACTTCTTGATCCTTACACCGGAGCCTTGGAGAAGGAGATTATTAGTGCTGAAATCCCTTCGAACGAGCCTATCTACCTTGATTCTTGGACTCCTGGCGATCGCTCGGTATTGTTTCATACATTGGCTGCCCTATATGAACTTCAGGTTGATGGCGGACGTGTAGAGAAGGTGCCAGTTGACGACATATTCAAATCGGGCGCTATCTCAAGTGCCACCCACTTTGGCTTTTCCTCAGACCGCCGATCTCTCTTGTTCGACAGGATAATTGACACACCCAAAGAACCAGCGACAAACGTAATATTCCTTTTCGATATCCCCACAAAGACCGTTCGAAGAGTGACTCCCGAGGGCATTAACGGAAGGGCTGCCGTGTGGCTTCCTTTGGACAAGGGAATATTGTTTAGTCGTGTTCAATGGCGCCAAGAAAAGTGGCAGTCTGATATCTGCAAAATGGCTCTCGACGGAACCGGCCTCACAACTGTAGTTCGGGATGCTGATTTTGTCTCGTATACGAACCGATAGCTGATCACTTCCTCAGAACTCCCTGGCGCAGGTTCTTTGTTGGGCGCATGATCAAAACTCAAAATTCTGACACGCAGCCTTACGACTGCAGGACTTACATTTCATATTGGCCGGCCTCCTTATTTCGTTCTCCAGTTTTGACGGACCGACCTGGGTTCACCGCGCGCGATCACGAATGCGAGCGGTTCGGTCGTGAGTCGTCACGCCTATATGCCGTTTGGAGAAGAGCTTTGTGCCGGTGCGGGTGGCCGCACTACGGGCATGGTTTTTGTGGCGGCGGGGACAGCAATCGCAAGAAGTTTACGGGTTACGAACGAGACTCGGAGACCGGTTTGGATTTCGCGCAGGCTCGTCATTTTTCCAGCAGCCAGGGCCGCTTCACTAGCGCGGATTCGCTTCTCGGCTCACTCGCCAATCCGCAGAGTTTGAATCGTTACGCTTATGTGGGAATCAGGAGCTTCAATCCGTTGCAAATGCGATTAGAAGCGTCGAAATTTGGACCCCGGGAACAGTGACTTGTTGGAGGCAATAACCGCTATGAGAGTCTGCAAACTGATATGGAGTTTGACCGAAAGTCTGCTGAGGATGTGCGGGAAGTCCAGTTAGTCCTCACGATGCCGTACAAAGAGTTCATTGGCAAGGCCCTGCTCGTGAGGGGAACTCTTTTTCATGCGTGCACCGGGCATCATCACACCGCGGTACTTATGGAAGTTCGTTCTATAAAGTTAGACCCTAAAGCATCAAGCAGAGCCGATGGACGGTAGGCGTTCGTATGCTGACTTAAGATGTATCTGCCCGCTCGTCTCTACAAGTCTGATCAGTCGGTGCTGGATGAACTCATAAAGTCATGGAAGACACTATCGACATCGAGGCAGCGGCACAGATAGTTGAACTCTTAATCACTGCGGAAGACTAAGGGTCTGCGACTTGATCACTGGAGAAATCATCATGAAGCAAAGAGCAAAGAGAGATAGCTGGGCTCTGGTGAGTCTCATAATTGCTATCTCCGTGGGATCGGTTTCATGTGTTAATAAAGGATCTGCCGCGAAGGGCTCCCAGCAGACTGAAGCGAAACCACGCGAGACGCCTATAGCTTTCCGCCCGACTAAAGAGAATGGTGGCAAGCGTTGTGAGGCTTTGTGGTACACAGGAGCGCCCGGAGATGAACATGATAGTGCCGATCATCATTGCTTTCGTTTGCAGGAAAAACTGATCAAGAGTGCGTTGGCCGGTAACCTGACTGAGATACGAGAAGCCTTAAGAGATGGGGCGCACGTTGAGACCACAGCCTACAACATGTTCCCGGCTTTGCATTCAGCTGCCATGCAAGGCCACGCGGATGCGGTTGCCCTGCTGTTGGACAACGGCGCAAATGTAAATCAGGTGGTTGACTTCGAGAATAGTGTATTGAACATGGCCGCATCAGAAGGGCACATGGATGTGGTTCGAGTTCTGTTGGATCGAGGCGTGGACGTTTGTTACAAATCCGCATCTGGCACGGCAGGAGACATCGCCAGGCTTGGAGGACATAAGCAACTTGCTGAACTGCTCAAAGCAGCGGAAAAAACCAACTGTAAGTAGAAGATCGAATCCTTCACACCTACTTTTCCGCGGGACCTTGATCACGAAAATCTCAGCGATCTTAAAAGACAAGTTATTGACGGCGGAGGGTTGTAGCCGAGCTTAAGATCTTAAGAAAGAATCTTAAGACGGTGGTGCGATCACTGATCAGGATCGAAGACGGCGGTCAACACCAACGCCACACAATACCGACCTTAGACAACCTTGGTTCACCGCGCGTGATCACGAATGCGAGCGGTCAAGTCGGAAAGTCACTCGCAAGTACCTCCTCGAAACTCTTGCCATTTTATTACGCAAGCCTCAATACAAGTGGGTCGATCCGTAGAGGATTCATCTTCAGGCGCAGTCATATGGTGAGAGGTTACCTAGAGGCTTATAGGAGGATCGCTTCCTAATTAGCAAA
>DATDFV010000027.1:0-2175 GCA_036522415.1 Pyrinomonadaceae bacterium
ATCCCCGCGTGGTTTATCTACTCATCGCCGTTTGCACTTTGGATCGTTTCTTACATGCTGCTCGTTCGCGCTATCTGGTTCGCTAAAAAATCCATCGCGCGCAACTTGTGGTTGTGGGCTGTGCCCTTTATTTCAATCGCCGCAGAACTCGGTCAGTATCCTCGTCTGGTACCAGGCACGTTTGACATCTTCGACCTGCTCACGATCATTGCGGCCGTCGCCTTCGCTTTCGCCATCATCACGTTCGACGCAACCCAACTCCGAAAGGAAACCTCATGACAACCAATATTCGTCGGCACCTCTTGTCCCTTCTGGCTCTCGCTGCTTTTGCGTTGCTTGCTTCCGGTAGCCTCGACACTGACACGGGCACCAGAGAAGTTCAATCGCAATCGCCCAGCTATACTCTTTCGGCGGACCAACTCTACAGCGAATACAAAGCGAACGAAGTCGCCGCCGACGCCAAATACAAAGGGAAAATTGTTCTCGTTAGCGGAACCATACAGAACATCGGCAAAGACATCCTCGACTCTGCTTACATCGTGGTCGGCGGCGAAGGCTTTCTCGACGGCATACAGTGCTCATTCACAAAGGGTGAGGAAGGTTCTGTTGCGCGGTTGTCAAAGGGCCAGCGGGTGTCGGTCAAAGGCGAAGTCTCTGGCAAAATGGGCAATGTGCAACTAAATAAGTGCTCGTTACAGTGAACGGGTCGAACAAATCGTTGGACGCGAGCGGCGGGAGCGTATTTCGCATGATAATTCGTCCGGCGATGCTTGATTGAAATCGCGCCGCCGCGTCAACTTCTATGAAGCCGGGTCGGGTCAAGAGGTAGTTCGGGTCGATTGGTTCACCCTTCTATTCAAGGTCACACGAATAAACCAAAGATTTGGTCAGTTGCGTTCGTGGCCTCAGTCAACGGTGCGACGAAGCTCATTCTCAAGCCACGAGGTTTGCCCTCAAGTTGACGCCCGAGCTTTTCGTCATCTCAATCAAGTTTCCGAACCTGCTCTTTACCCATTCATGATGAGCTGACCGCTCATCAATCTCTTAACCTTTACCGCTTCTTCAGTTGACGCAGCGCGTGAGTTCAATCACCCCCGCCGCCAATCGTTTCCCCTGGTCCTCACCTCTGCGAGCCACCTCTCAGCTATCCGGGGTCGCCGCCTCGAGGTGATATCGCCAGGGCGTTTGATGACGCAGCATGCCCCAACACTTAACTAACAATTTTCGGCCGACCGCGACGATGGCGATCTTGCGCCGCGACTTCTTGCCGCCACTAATGCGTTGAAAGGTTTGTCGCGCCCAGGGGTTATGACGCATAGCGGCCCAAGCAATCTCGACCAAAAGCGATCGCACCAGCCGATTGCCCTGCCGCGTGATGCGGCCGGAACGTTCCGTCTCACCCGAGTCGAAAGATTTCGGCACCATCCCGATATAGGCGCCGACCTGGCCCGCAGTAGCGAAGCGCGTTACGTCATCAAACATCGTCACAATCGCTTCGGCCAGTCGTGGACCTACTCCGGGAATCGTGCGCAGCAACGCGATGCGTGGATCAGCCGCGGCCAGTTCATCGAGTTTCGCCTGAACCATCAATATCTGCTGCTGCAGCTCTTTCAGTTGGGCCATCTCGATCGCCAACTCTCCACGCCAGAGTTGCGCACAGTCCATCTCAGCTAACGGTTGGGCCAGCGCGGCCAGACTCGCCATCCCCGCCTCAGTCCAGGCGCTGCGACCGCGCGGCAGCAGTTGACCTTCGCGCAGCAACAGATCACGAATGTGATTCTTTATCTTCGTCCGTCGCTGAACCAGCTTCGAGCGGTAAGCAATCAAAGCGCGCCACTGTCGCATCCTCCGCTCCGGCACATGCACCGGGCACAGTTGATTGACCGCTGATAGTTGCGCTGTTTTCAAAGCATCGTGGCGATCATTCTTCTGTTTCACGTTACGCCACCGCCACCGCTCGTCAGCGGTGTTGGCCACCTGCAGCTCAATGCCTAAACTCCGTACCAGGTCACCCACCCAGCCGGCAATCGAGCAGCTCTCGATCACTACTCGGTCAGGTTCCCGATCAACAATCAGATCGTGTAATGCCTTAGGTGTAGTCAGCACCGTCGCAAACCGATGCCTCCCACTCTCTGCCTCATAATCACACGCCACACTCTTGAACTTCCCAAGGTC
>DATDFV010000028.1:0-14197 GCA_036522415.1 Pyrinomonadaceae bacterium
CAGTGACCTTCATCAACAATTCTGCCCATCGCCGAGACGGGTCGGTACAGAAGGCCGAGGAGGAGTTTAGTGTTCTCGAAAATCATACTGAACCCGAGTTAAGAGATATGAGGAAGGTGGCCAAACGCTCGAACAGCGTCATAGGCCAGATTAGTGAGCGGTCCGCGAGGTTGTCAAGAATTTATTCCACAGATTACGCAGATTGGCCTTTGGTCTTAGGTCTTTGGAGCATCCTCCGCCACTACAGCGATACTAAGCGGTCAACAACTCCAAGACAAAGACCGAAGACCAAAGGCCAAAGACCCAATCCCTCGTAATCTGCGGATACCTCTCTGCGCTTGCCAATAGAGCCAGTCTCAGTCAAGATCCAACTAATAAGTCATGTCTCAACAATCCCCTGAACCGACTGCAAAGACAAGAACAGAAACAGACTCGATGGGTTCAATTGAAGTGGCTTCAGATCATTACTGGGGCGCCCAGACGGAACGTTCTCTACACCACTTCAACATCGGCGACGACCGCATGCCACGTGAAATGATCCGCGCACTTGGCATTCTCAAAAAGGCTGCCGCCCTCGTTAATGAAGAGCTGGGAAAGTTGTCACCGGATAAGTGTAATTTGATCGTTCAAGCGTGCGACGAAGTCATCGAGGGAAAACTTGACCGGCATTTCCCGTTACGAGTATGGCAAACCGGCAGCGGCACGCAGACTAACATGAACGCCAATGAAGTCATTTCGAATCGCGCGATCGAAATTGCCGGTGGCATCATGGGAAGTAAGAAACCAATTCATCCGAACGATGATGTCAACATGTCGCAGTCGTCAAACGACACATTCCCAACTGCGATGTACATTGCAGGTGCCGAACAGTTGAATAAACTGATCCCTCGTGTTCAGGAACTGCATGATGCAATCGATGCCAAGGCCACTCAGTTCGCCGGCGTTGTAAAGATCGGTCGAACGCACCTTCAGGATGCGACACCATTGACGGTTGGTCAGGAAATGAGCGGTTGGGCAAGTTTATTAGAGGCTGACAGCGACCGTCTTAAGTCCGTGCTTCCTGGTTTGTTGAATCTGGCAATTGGTGGAACGGCAGTTGGAACCGGCCTGAATTCTCATCCGGAGTTTGGAGAACGTGCGGCAAGAAAGATTGCCGAGCTGACAGGGTTGCCATTCAAATCGCATCCGAACAAGTTTGCTGCTTTATCTGCGCACGATGAACTCGTGTTTGCAAGCGGAGCGATCAAAACGCTTGCCACTTCATTGATGAAGATCGCAAACGATGTTCGATGGCTTGCGTCCGGCCCGCGCTCTGGATTGGGAGAGTTGGTTCTACCTGAGAACGAGCCAGGATCGTCGATCATGCCGGGAAAGGTAAATCCGACCCAGAGCGAAGCGATGACGATGGTGGCGGTCCAGGTATTCGGAAATGATCTGGCGACCAGCTTTGGCGGATCGCAGGGAAATTTTGAGTTGAATGTTTTCAAGCCGGTGATGATTCATAATTTCCTGCATTCGATTCGTTTGTTACACGACGCAACTCGCAGCTTTGTGGAGTTCTGTATCGCGGGCCTTGAAATTAATCGAACGAAGATAGACGAACACCTAAGACACTCGTTGATGCTGGTTACAGCTTTGAATCCACATATCGGTTACGATAAGGCGGCGCAGGTGGCAAAGAATGCGCACAAGAAGAATATTAGTTTGCGAGAGTCCGTTATCGAGCTAGGGTTTTTGAGCGGTGAAGACTTTGACAGGCTGGTGAAACCTGAAGAGATGACACACCCCTGAAATTTCAGATTTCAAATTTCAGATTTAAGATTTAGAGCGAACCTCGTACCTTACTTGCGTGGGGTGTCGTAGAACGACTTGCCTGATAAGAACGACAAAGTGAAAGAGAACGTTTGCGGTAATTATTACGTCGACTCTTCGTGTATCGACTGCGATGTTTGTCGCGACACAGCTCCTGAAAATTTCAAGCGGTCAGACGAAAACAATTATTCGTTTGTCTACAAGCAGCCTGAGACGCCGGAAGAAAAAACCCTTTGTGATGAAGCAATGACCTGCTGCCCGGTTGAAGCGATCGGAAATGATGGGTAGGCGGCAAGAATAGGTCCCATAGGTCATGTACATCCTATACTCTTCAATCAACAAGCACACAAATCATTCCCTCAATCATTCTCACCTCAAACGTTTTGATCTTCTCAATCACGGTTAGGCATTCGCCCGTTCGGACATCAAATTGCCATCCATGCAAACTACACTCAACAACGTGGCCAATCACAGCGCCATCTGATAGAGCCGCTCCGCGATGTGGGCAAAAGTTGTCAGTGGCATAGTATTCGCCATCGATATTGTAGAGTGCGAGTTCGCTGCCATTCGAAAGAGTGATTCTGCGGAGCGTACCTTGCGGCAAAGCATCTGCTGGACAGACGGGGACAAGAGTTCCCGATTCTGACGATTTAGTTGTGTCGTTTGAATCAGTATCGAATGATTGCATTGATGGATGGTAACAAAACACGATCTCGATGTCCGATATCCTTTAGCTTGTCGTGACGCAAACAACTAAGCCCTGAGTTTCTAAGAGGGTCTGAGTGGTGGAGCTTGGTTGGTTGCGTCACGACAAACTAAAGTTCGTCGGACAGTTGGCAAGATTTTGAATCTCAACCGTTCCTATCTCGGCGGCAGTTAAGTACTCTTCCCCGCTGAAGCCACAATTTGGTTAGCAGGAACGAGGAGAGAAGATGAAACAGCTGAAATTAATGACTGGAATTGTTGGAGCATTGCTGGCCCTAAGCATCGCGGCGACAGCTCAACAGACAACTACAAAACCAGACGATTCAAGAAAAGTTACACGTGTATCGGTTTCCGGTGATTCTACAGTTCAAGCACAACCTGACACTGCCATCGTTACCATCTCGGTAGTAAACCAGGCTAGACAAGCATCAGAAGCGCAGCAACAAAATGCTGCCCAAACCGATGTGGTGGTGAAAGCTCTGAAGGCTGCGGTTGGCGCTGGTGCTGAAGTGAAGACAAGTGGTTATAGCCTTCAGCCACAACGTATCTATAAGGACGGTCAGCCTCCTTCGATAAGCGGCTATGAAGCTCGAAACTCAGTGACAGTTACTCTGAGCGATCTTAAAAAGGTTGGTGCAGTGATCGATGCCGCAGGTCAGGCAGGCGCGAATGACATCAACGGAATCTTATTCACTCTGAAGCAAGATCGACCCGCATTGGATCGAGCTTTGAGTGAAGCCACGAAGGAAGCCGTTAGCAAAGCTCAGCTGATTGCGCAGGCTTTAGGCGGAAGAGTTTCACGCATCGTCGAGGTGCAGGAGGATGGTTTTCAGCGTCCCCAACCGATTTATCAAGGAACTCAAGTTGGCATGATGCGGACCGCCGATGTAAATACCCCCATTGAGATTGGTTCAATGGATGTTCATTCTCGAGTTCAGCTAATCGCTGAGATCGAGATTGGATGATGATTGAGATCGGATGCAGTCAGTTGTCAGTTGTCAGTTGTCAGTGGTATAGGACCTATTCGACCTATAGGATCTATTTTGCTGACAACAGACCACTGACTGCATCAATCGAGCAGCCTGTCCCTTGCTACCGCTGATCTGAAATGCCCCCCGGAACAATTTCATTCTTGTCGAGTGCAAACTCGACATCGCAATTCCTTGCAAGGAGAAAAGAAATGGCGAGATATAGAGGCGAACTGGATGAGGAGCGCGAGAGGGATCCTTACGGACGGGAGAGCCGTCTACGACGCGAGTCCCTTGGCGCATACGACGAACCCTATCTGGGCCGCCGCGCGTTTGAGAACGAGCGACGTCCGAACTACAACCGATACGGAGAACGCGCCGAGTACGATTATGACGAACCACGTTATCGTGGAGCGCGCGACCGTTTTGACGAAGACAGACGCAGTGAGAGATACGATCGACGAGATCTTTCTTCCGGTTATTCCACACGAACAGCGGCGGAACGCTCCCGATTACGTTGTCGCGACATCATGACGCGCGATCTGGCTGTGGCAACACGTGACTCGTCGGTGCGCGAAGTGGCACTCATGATGAAACAGGAAGATACCGGTGTGATTCCCGTCGTGGATTATGACGCCGATGGGAATGGCAAAATCAGAAATGACGAAAGGAACTACGAGTCGCGTCATTATGCACGTGGGAAGCTTGTGGGCTTAATAACTGATCGCGACATCGCAATACGAGCAGTCTCTGAGGGTAAAGACTGCGGCATCACTCGCGCTGAGGAGATCATGTCAACGGACATTCACACGGTGAGACCAAATGATCGAGTGGTGGACGTAATTCGGAAAATGGGCGACAAGCAAGTTCGTCGCATACCAATAACTAACGAGAACGGATATCTCGTGGGAATGATTTCAATGGCTGACATTGCCGTTGAAACGCACGAAGATTTCGAACTAGCCGAGGCCATCGAAGATATATCCAAAGGCTCTTCGTTCTGGAGCCGGATATTTAGCTAACGCGGCTTAGGGTGGAGGGGCGACTTCAAAGGATTATTGGTCATTTGCCATTTGTCATTGCTCATTTTCCATTTGTCCGTGTGGATGCATAGGAACCTGTTTGAGAACCTGGTGATTTGAGCGGTCTTAGCAAGAGAAATGGAAAATGAGCAATGATAAATGGAAAATGACCAATAATCCTTTCTGAAGTCGCCCCAAACGCTCGGTTGGCAATCGGCAACCAGTTCCCTTATTCTGTCGGCATGTCGCAGCCAAAGCCTGATTTCTCTCTGATCATGGGTCGTCGACCGACTCCTTCCGGTCGCTTGTGGAACCCGTCGGCTGATGTCTATCGATCACCAGACGGTTGGATTGTGAAGGTGGATCTGGCCGGTGTTTGTTCGAACGATTTGGAGATTGAGTTGCAAGGCGCCCTGTTAACGATACGCGGTTGCCGCAAAGATACTCATTACTCTGAAGGATTTGTCTATCATCAAATGGAGATCACATACAGCCGGTTTGAGAAACAGATTCAGTTTCCCGACAGAATTGAAGGAGCCAGCGTCGCTCACGATTACAACGACGGTTTCTTTATCATCAAATTACGAAGGGAAAACTCTTCAAACTGAGCCGTTATGTCCCAGCCTTCGGAAACATTGCCAGCCGCCGAAATATCCGCGCCCACGGCCGCTTTGCCCGTTAGCGATCCTGGTGCAAAAGCAGGTCAGCCGTTCGAAATCGCAGTCCTGGCACTACAGAACCTGACAATTTTTCCCGAGACAGTAATTCCGTTAGCTGTCGGCCGGCCAAGATCGATTGCAGCGGTGGAAGCAGCACTTGCGACACAGGAGAAACTACTCAGCTGCATTACTGTGCGTCCGGATCGCGCTGACGATACTGATGCTAAGACCGACGATCTTTACGACACCGGCACGTTGGTAATGATCAAGCGAATGGAGCGCGTTGGCGACGCGATGCGCATAGTTGTTCAGGGAACAGAGCGAATCAAGGTCGTTGAATGGAAACAACAGGACCCCCACATGAAGGCTGTTGTTCAAATACTTCCTGAACCGCATGTCATCGATGCTGAGGAAGTTGAAGCTGCTCGAAGAAATCTGCAGGAGATGATTCAGCAGGCGTTGTCGCTGCTGCCAAATATTCCGCCTGAAGTTCGTGTCGCAGTTTTGGGGTCAGTCGACGCCGTACGGTTAGCTTACTTTCTCGCGTCGGTTTTAACTTTGGGCGTTGAAGAAGAGCAGAAAATGCTCGAGGCAAATACTGCTGACGAGTTACTACATCTGGCCCATCAAAATCTTGCTCGCGAACTCGAGATTCTGCAGCTGCGGTCGAAGATTGCTTCGGAAGCACAATCCGAAATGGACAAGGCCCAACGCGATTACGTGTTGCGACAGCAGATGCGCGCGATTCAAAAAGAGCTCGGCGAAGACGAAAGTGGAGAAGCCGCGGAAGCTCAGTTGCTTCGTGAACGGCTGGAGAAAGCGGAGTTGCCCGAGGAAGTACGGGCCGAAGCAGAACGAGAGCTGAAACGACTCGAGCGTTTGCCATCGGCAGCGCCTGACTATCACGTAATTCGCACTTATCTCGATTACATCTTGGAACTGCCGTGGATGAAGTCCTCCACTGACAAGTTGGATTTGGCCGAAGCGCGCAAAGTTCTCGACGAGGATCACTATGGGCTGGAGGACGTTAAGGAACGGATCCTCGAGTTTCTCGCTGTGATCAAACTTCGTCCTGACACGAAGAGTCCGATTCTTTTGTTCGTGGGACCGCCAGGTGTGGGAAAGACTTCGCTGGGTCGATCGATTGCGCGCGCACTAGGACGACAGTTTGAAAGGATGTCGCTGGGTGGCGTGCGTGACGAAGCGGAATTGCGCGGGCATCGCCGAACTTACATTGGTGCGCTGCCGGGAAGGATTATTCAGGCAATTCGGCGTGCCGGAGTTAACAACCCGGTCATGATGCTGGATGAGATAGACAAGCTCGGCAACGATTATCGAGGAGATCCGGCGGCCGCTTTGTTGGAGATTCTGGATCCACAGCAAAACAATTCTTTCCGCGATCACTACCTGGATTTACCGTTTGATCTTTCCAAGGTCTTTTTCATCGCGACAGCTAACCAGCTGGGTCCGATCCCCGCTCCGTTACGCGATCGCATGGAGATGATTCGTTTGGCGGGGTATAGCGATCGAGAAAAGCTGGAGATAGCTCGGCGATATTTAGTGCCGCGCCAGATTCAGGAGAACGGTTTGAACGCAGCACAGTTCAAGATCACGGACGAAACGATCGCACTAATGGCTGAACTCTACACACGCGAGGCTGGAGTCAGACAGCTCGAAAGAACAATCGGTAGCGTCGCACGCAAAGCCGCACTGAAGATTGCGCAGGCACAAGCTGAGAACGTCACAGTCACTGAAAACGATCTGCGAGAGCTTCTTGGGCCGCCGCGGTTTTATCCGGAACTTGCTCGAAAGGAGTTACCAGCCGGAGTTGCCACAGGAATGGCGTGGACAGAAATGGGCGGCGAAGTGTTGTTTATCGAAGCGACTTTGTTACCCGGTGGTCGTGGTTTGACGATAACGGGCCAGTTGGGAGAAGTGATGCAGGAATCGGCTCGTGCTGCGCAGTCTTACCTTTGGTCGCACGCAGCGGAGCTGGGCATCGATCCGGAGATCTTTAAGAACTACGGCGTTCACCTGCACGTGCCGGCGGGAGCAATTCCGAAAGATGGTCCGAGTGCGGGCGTGACGATCACTTCTGCTTTGGCATCGCTTTACACTGGAAGGCGAGTCAGACCGGACACCGCAATGACCGGCGAGATCACCTTATCCGGATTGGTGTTTCCGATTGGAGGCGTGAAAGAAAAGGTACTCGCCGCGTACCGGGCAGGCATTCGTCGCATTTTACTGCCGAGTCGCAATGAGGCTGACGCGGATGAGATTCCTGATGATGTTCGTAAGGACCTGCAGATCATTTTCATATCGAGGATTAGTGAAGTACTCGATTCGGCGCTGGAAGTGTTGGTCGCAAATCCGCCACCTCCAATCGTGTCTGATGCAATGCGTGGCGGACGAGCTACTGAACCTGAGCCTTTGACGGTGAAGGGGAAGTAAAAATAGGAGTAAAGAATCAGCGGCATAGGTCCAATAGGTCGAATAGGTCCTATAAGCAACCAAACACAAATCGAGGTCACCGAAATTCAGGTGACCTCGACTTCTTTCTATTTGAAGTGCTGACTGATTACGGCAGTGCTTCAATATTGAAGAAGAATTTGAACGAACCAGTCTGCTGAACTCCAAGTCGGAATTGAAGGTTAATGCTCTGTCCCGGCGCCAGAGGAGTAGGCACCGTGATTGTTCCCGCGTTGAAACTGCTATTGAGCGCGCCGCCCGAAGATTGAGTCGGCGGCTGCTCGAGCGTTGTGCCAAACACAGTCACCTGACAGGGCGGAGTATTCGGCGTACCCGTTGCCGCACAAGTAGCCGAATCGTTGACACCACTGACTGAGATAGCCAAAGAATCCAAAGCCCTCAAGTCAGCGATGCCAGGAGGCGAAGCGGCGAGACTGCTGAAATCGACAAGACGGAATCTCAGCCGCGTAACAGGTGCGCCAGTGTTGTTCACGAACCGTCTACTGACCGTGAGCGTTCCCTGTGACCCATTTGTCACCGGCGTGAAATCACGCACGCGGTTCGGAGCTACGGTTGATGCTTTGGTCGCGTCAACCAGCAGTACCGCAATGTTGAGATTCAAGCGCGGACTGCCCACGTTCTGAGGACCTGGCGCTCCTAACAGTTGACCCGCTGGAGTCACGGTACCGTTCGTATCAGCAAAGATAAAGTCGTTGCTGTTAACATTGGTATCCGCTAAGAGCCCACCAGTCGGACATGGACCAAACATCGCCGGATTACCCTTCTTACCGCACTCATCGCGGAAGTAACTGTATTCCAGCACACTGCCGCTCAATGGCGTTAGAGTTGTACCCTCACGTACCAGATCGCAGGTACCGCCTGTATTGCTGCCGAAGCCGACTGCATCCAGACGGTTTGCCGACGAGATAGCGACCAACGCCGACGTACTGAAGATCCCGACGTTTCGGTCACTCTCGATATCCTGCGACATCGTTTGATCGCCGGCGGCTGCCCCACTCCCTCCGTAGTTGGCGAGACTGTAAGCGGAACCAACGAACAGGTAGTGTCCACGTGCCGGTAGAACCGTACCGTTTGGAATCGTTCCGATAAGCACTGGCGTATCACTGCACGTAGCGCCCATCTTAAATAATCCCCATCCACTTGAGCCGTCGGAGGCTGCTACCGTCACTGGCGAGTTGGAGTTGTTATAAATCTCAACAAAGTCGTCTCCATCGCCAGCAGGTCCACTGGTTCGCAGCTCGCTAATCAGGATAGCCCCTGGTTGATTCGTCGTTAGGATGGTGCCAGTAGCCATGCCGTCAGTGATCGTACCGTTCACCGGATTCGCCAACAAAACAAGGAAGGTCTCATTTACTTCACTGTTATTGTTATCCGACAAAATCGGCACTGCAATGGTCTTGAGCACTTCGCCCTGCGCGAAGTTGAGAGTACCTGACGTGGCTGTATAGTCCTGCCCAGATGTTGCGTGGTTGATTGCTGGAGCCTGATCCTGTGTCGTGAAGTCTACCGACAAGCCGCCGACAGGCGCCGCTGCGCTCAACGTCACCGTGAAGATCATGTTTGCTGTTCCGGATGACGGTTCAACAAGCTGTGCATCCTGGATGGTGATGTTGCTAACCCCGACTTGAATGTTCACTAAATCAGTGTCGGTGAGTGGTCCTCCCGACCCGGTGTTGCCAAGATCGTTCGACGTGACCGTCAAGACGGCGGTGCCAGTAAAGCCCGCTGTCGGCGTGAACGTCATGCCGTTCAAAGCTGCGTTGACGTTCGTAAGCGTACCGCGGAACGTCATCGTGGCGTCGGCGGTGCCATCACCGGCGCCAGTGCCGTTGGCATCGCTGAAGGAGAAGCTCAATCCACTCGTACCGCTGAGCGTTAGCGTGCCGTTGGTGGTGGTTAGCGTTACCTGGATGGTATTCGTTCCAGCATCCACATCCGCAACCGAAATTTGATTGCTGTTACCACTCGTAAAGACCAGCGGCGTATTTTGTGGAGTCCCCTGCGCACCCGGCACGGTATTCACTGGCGGATCGTTCACGGCATTGATAGTGATTCCGCGCGTCGCAAAACCAGTATCTGTACCGTCGTTGGCGGTAAAGGTCACCGTGCGTGTCGAGGTTGACGGGTTGTCGCTGGTGTTCGCATAAGTCACTGAACGCAACGCCGTCTGGTAGTTTGCGACCGTCGTTGTGCCAATCAGTGTCAGCACGCCGGTGCCGCTGTTGAAGTTACCCGTGATTCCCAGCTGGTTCGTAAATGCGAGCACATCCTGACCGCTCGCGAAGTTGCCAGTGATGGCGACCGTCGCTCCAGTCAAATTCGCGCTATCGACGTCTGTAACAGTCAGGCCCGGATCGATTGCTGTCGCCGCAGCGTTTTCTGTGTAGGACAGATTGCCGGCCGTGGTGGTCACGACTGGAGCATCGTTGAGTGCGTTCACTGTGATGTTGACGCTGTCTGTATCCGTCAACGCGCCGCCTGTTCCAGTGGAGCCCTGATCGTCTGAGATGATCTGGAGCGAAGCAGCACCGTTGAAGTCCGGTGTTGGGTTGAATGCCATGCCGTTAAGCGCTGTGTTCACGCTTGCTAGCATGCCGGTGAAGACCATCGTGGCATCGGCAGTACCGTCTCCAGTGGTGAACGACAACCCGGCGATAGTACTGAGAGTCAGTGTGCCGTTTGTGGCCGTCAAAGTAATCTTGATCGGGTTTGCATTGAGGTCGACATCAGCGACGGAAATCTGGTTGGCGTTGCCGCTCGAGAAGACCTTCGCTGTGTCTTCATTCGTACTCTGTGGTCCAGGTACAGTATTCACTGGTGGATCGTTGACCGCAGTGATGGTTATTCCACGCGTCGCCGATCCGATGGTAAAGCCATCAGTAGCACTGAACTGAATCGTTCGTGACGCCGTGGGATTGTCGCTACTGTTCTGGTAAGTCACAGAACGCAATGCAGTCTGATAATTCGCCACTGTAGTTGTGCCTGACAGTGTTAGCACACCGGCGCCGCTGTTGTAGTTACCGGTGATTCCAAGCTGGTTCGTGAACGCCAGCGTGTCCTGAGCACTCACCAATCCGGCCGTAATCGTTATCGTAGCTCCGGTCAAGTTCGTACTGTCGCTGTCTGTGACTGTCAGACCAGGATCAATTGCAGTAGCTGGATCGTTCTCGGTGTAAGCAAGATTTCCGGCTGTCGTTGTAACTACCGGAGTTGCGTTGGGAGAGTTCACCGTGATCGTAAATGATTGTGCGCCTGATGTATTTGAGTTAGGTGGAGTGTTGCTTCCGTTGTCACTCAAAGTCACGCTGAAGGTTGCTGTACCGTTCGTGCCGTTATTGGCGGTATAAGTCAGCGTGCCTGTGGTCGCATTGATCGTTGGTGCACTCAAGAACGTTAACGTGCCCGTGGATCCGGTTGGACTAATGTTGAAGGTCAAAACCTGACCAGCCTCATTTGGTCCAGCAGAAATGTTGGTTGCGAAGTTAAGAACCGTTTGTGGCCCCGCGTCCTGATTAACTGCCGGCGGATCGGCAGCAATCGTGAACGAAGGTGGATCGTTAACGGCCGTCACGTTAATGGTCATCGTGTTCGGCGTTGGATCGAGATCCGTGCCGCCGCCGTTGTCCTGCACCTGGAAGGTGAAGGACGTGTACGGGGTGCCATTTGCGTTGGCAACTGGCGTGAATTTCAGAAGCCCACCGTTGATATTGGCCACCGGAATAAAGTCCCCAGCATTGACCGGAACATTGTTATTCGTCAGGGTGCCGAGACCAGGCAGCGTGGTGATCTTTACCGCCAGTAACGTGTTTGGTGGCGAGTCGTTCGGATCGGAGAAGCCAAAATCCAACGCGGTGAACGTGTAAGCAGTGTCCTCGTTCGTGGTGACTGCGTTGTCAGTTCCCGACGGAGGATCGTTGACCGAGTTCACCGTCAGATCGAAGGTATCAGTCGCAGTGCGACCGTTGCTTGCCGTCACTGTAACTGTGATTGTGGTTGTACCGGATTGATTTGCTGCCGGAGTGATTTGCAAGCTGCGCGAGCCACCGGATCCGGTAATGCTCAAGTTGGCATTCGGCACCAGAGTCGTATTAGACGAGGTCGCCGTGACTGAATTAATCAACGCACCGGTATCGTCACCGATGTTAAAGGTGACGTTCTTAACCGTATCTTCGTTGGTAGTCTGATTAGCGATATCCTCAGTTGTTGGATGCGCCTCATATGCGCCGATATCAACTGTCTGGATCACATCGGCGTCTGCCGAATCAGCGACGCGCGGGAAGCCCGTGCCTCGCTGATCGACAGGTAAAGTCTCACCGGTGTTTGCGTCGCCGTCGAGGTCGAATGTATCGGTTGGCAGGTTAGCATTGCTGCCCGCTTCAATCGCGAGACTTCCGGCCAGCAAAGCGTGCGTTTGGGTCTTACCACCGTTATCAGCAAGCGATCCAAGGCCGGGATTGGCAACGCCTACCTGATTGTTGTTGACGCCGTTCGTCAGACCTCCTGCACCGCCAGTTCCGATTAAGTTGAACGAGCTGGACGCGTCGACTGTACCGGTGATGTCATCAGCGGCATCTGTCACACCATCCTCGTTGAAGTTTCCAGCCACGATCGTGTTCTTCAGCGTGACGGTGCCCGCTTGTACTCGAATGCCACCGCCATCGCCAAGGCTGTTGTTGTCTGAATCAGCCTTGTTGTTGGTGATTGTGTTGTTGATGCTGGTCGCAGTTCCACCCAGCACAATTATGCCGCCACCACTACCGGCTGCCGTGTTGCCGCTGATGGTCGTGTTGACCAGCGTCAAATTCGTGGCCGAAGCGGTGGAGCTGATGGCGCCACCATCGTTCGCTGCCGCGTTGCCGGTCAGAGTGGAATTAACGATTGTCAGTGTGCCATTGTTAACAATCGCGCCACCGTCGTTAGCCGAGCTGCCGCCGCTTAGGGTCAAACCAACTAAGTTGAACGTTTGGCTAGCTGCGATATTGAACACACGGGTTGCGTTGTTGCCACTGATCGTCACCTGACTAGAACCCGCATTAATTGTCAGGTTCTTGTTGATGAGTAGTTCGCCCGTCGTAAGCGTAATCGTCTGCGGCGTCGCAAACACACCTGCCGCGTCGAACGTGATAGTAGCTCCGTCGCAAGCGTCGGTAATTATTTGACGTAAACTGCCGGCGCCGCTATCGGCATTTGTAGTTACGAGACTGCTGCCACAAACAGTATGGCTCTCGGTATCTGAACTGCCGTTGAAGTTAGAGTCACCTCCGTAAGTGGCAGTGATTGTCCGAGCGCCAGTAACGTTCAAGACCAACGAACACTGGCCAGTCGCTACAGAAGCGTTGCAGGTTTCTGCACCGCCGCTCACGGTTACAGTAACGGTACCCGCTGGGGTTCCGCTTCCCGGTGCGTTCGGGGTTACGGTCCACTGAACTGTTACCGATTGACCTGGCGTCGACGGATCCGGATTGTCCGAGGTGATGGTCGTTGTTGTATCGGCTTTGTTCACCTGGTGGGCCGTGGCTGGCGAAGAAGCACTGCCGTTGTAATTGGTATCTCCCGCATAAGTGGCGGTGATGTTCTTAGCACCGGCAGAAGTGAATGTGATGTCGCACTGTCCGGCGGACACCGCTGCGATGCATTGGTTCGTTCCGTCGCTCACGGTGACGTTGCCGGTAAGCGGCGTGCCCAACGAACCCGGCGCGTTGACAGTAACACTCCAGGTAACTGTTACTGGCTGACCCACCACAGATGGATCCGGTAGATCGGAATTGATCGTTGTCGTCGTGTTGGCTTTGCCAACCGTCACTGTGTTGTTTGTTGGTGTGTTGTTGTTCTCGTTGCTTTCAACAATGACGAGGTTGGGATCGATCTTCGCGATGCCACCGCCGGTACGTGGGTTCTGATAACTAGCAGCCACTTGCGGTGTCGCACTAAACACAACGTCGAAGTTGCTGGCGCCAATATTTGAAGCGAAGGTGACGCTTCCACCATTCGCGACGCAGGTCAAAGTGTTAGTCACAATAGAGCAGCTAATGTTTGCACTGCCTGTGATGTTTGAAACGTTTTGCACCGTGGGTGTGCCGTAATTCAGATTACTGTTTGGCAGATCGTCACTCAGGATCGTCTGGCCCGCAGTGAAAGTCGCAGGCGAGCCCGTGTTTGCCGCAGTGAGCGTCCAATTCCATGACTGACCTACCACAGCCGAGCCGCTTACGTTGTTCGCTTTGCTCAGTGTTAGATCAGAGGCTTCCGCTATGGCCCATTCAGAAAACGAGCTGACCCCGGGGAAGCTCACGAAGTTATTTACCGTGTCGGGACTACCGCCCTGTGGAGTCCACGTTCCGCTGATGTTTTTCCAAAGAACCAATCTGGATTCAGTAATGCTTGTCGGAGTCAGTTCAGTGGGATCGATGTAACGCAGCTTCAGGGTAGCTGAAATTCCGCTGCCGCCAGTTGGCGTTAACGTGATGTCGCGCGGAACCACTTTGACGCCTGCGGGGAATGTACCCGGAGCCGCTTTAACCAGATTGAAATCCATCTGGGT
>DATDFV010000029.1:0-12193 GCA_036522415.1 Pyrinomonadaceae bacterium
AAGTAATGCAAACTCTCATCAACGATCTGCGCTATGGCGCTCGAACCCTCATTAAGAATCCTCTTTTTACAATCGTCGCGATTGTGACGCTTGCTCTCGGTATCGGAGCAAACACAGCGATCTTTAGTGTCATCAATGCCGTCTTGCTTCGTTCTTTGCCGTACTACAAAGCTGATCAACTGGTCATTGTTTCAGGTCGAAGTCCGAGCGGCCAACCTGATGGGGTTTCACAGTTGGAGTTGGAGGATTTTCGAGCCGGCATGCCGTCGCTCGATTCACTGGTAGGTTTCCAATCTCAAAGTGTGAACCTCACGGGAAACGATCGACCCGATCGCATAAGAGGTGCGTTCGTCTCATCCAACTTCTTCGAATTCTTCCACGTTACGCCGATTGTGGGTCGCACCTTTGCCCCAGGAGAAGACAAACAGGGTGCGCCAAAGAATGTTGTGGTGAACGAAAAGATGTGGCGTGAACGTTTGAACAGCGCAGCTGATCTTTCCTCGAAGAAGTTAATTCTCAACGGTGAGGCCTATAGCGTAATTGGCGTTGTTACGCAGAACTTCATCGAGCCATTTGATCCTGATGTCGAGGCATGGATGCCGCTTGCATATTACCCAAGCAACTCGGGCAAGCGGGATGCGCGGTTTGCCGCCGGCATGGGTCGGCTCAAGGACGATCAGCAGCTCTCAACTGCGCAAGCCGAAGCAACAACTGTGGCGAGTCAATTGGCTGCCGCTTATCCGAAAGAAAGTATCGGTCGCGATGCACGAGTGGAGTCTTTCCGCGAGTTGATGGTTGGCGGCATACGACCAATGTTGTGGGTGTTGTTTGCGGCAGTCGCTGTAATCCTTTTGATTGCGTGTGCCAATCTCGCAAATCTTTTATTGGCGCGTGGACTGGCAAGACAGCGAGAGGTTGCAGTGCGGGCGGCGCTGGGTGCGAGTCGTTGGCGATTGATTAGACAGCTCCTCACTGAGACAACCCTAATCGCGGTCGTTGGCGGGCTAAGCGGTGTATTGCTGGCTTACTGGGGTTTACGTGCACTTTTGAAACTGCCTCAGAACTTTGTGAACACGAACGAAGCGACGTTGGATGCAAGAGTCTTGTTGTTTGCGTTGGGAGTCTCGTTGTTAACGGGATGGCTATTCGGACTTGCCCCGGCTCTGCAACTTGCCCGTCCGAAGTTGCAATCGTTCCTGAAGGAGGGGGGCCGAGGCAGTGGCGAAGGAGCGCGTTGGAATCGAGTCCGCGGTGGTTTCGTAGTGTTTCAGGTCGCACTGTCGTTGCTTTTGCTCGTGGGTGCAGGTCTGTTGATTCGCAGTTTTGACAAACTATTGCATGTCAATGTTGGTTTCAATCCACAACAGCTGTTGAGTCTCGAATATCGGCTGCCGAGAAATAAGTATTCGAAAGCAGATGTGCAGTGGAACTTTCACAGACAAGTCACTGAAGAGGTCGCGAAGATTCCTGGAGTGCAACAGGTTTCACTTGTCCGAAGCTTACCCTTCAGTGGCAATGGCGGATCGATTTCAATCACGCTTCCGGATCGAGAACTGCCCAAGCAGGGTACTGAGCCGGAAGTTATGTTCAATACAGTCATGCCAAACTACTTTGAGACTATCGGCATTCCGTTATTGAAGGGTCGGACCTTTGGCAGCGAGGACCACGCGGATGCGCCTGTTGCGATGATCATAAATCAAACAATGGCGCAGAAGTTCTGGCCCGGTCAGGATCCACTCGGGAAACAGATCAAAGTTGTTGACGACGGCAGCCAGGGAACTATCGTCGGAGTTGTTGGCGATGCCAAGCACTATTGGATCGAAGAAGAGCAAAAGCCGCAACTTTATGTCGCCTACAGTCAGAGTCCCGGAATCTTCGCTACTCTTTTGGTTCGCACAACTGTTGAGCCATTGAGTATTGCTGAACAGGTGCGACAGGCAGTTTGGCGGGTGGATCCTGATCAGCCAATGTGGAAAATCCGCACCGTCGAATTCCTTGTAACTCGCAGCGTGGCTGACCGGAAATTCCTGATGACGTTGATGGCAATATTCGCAGCTCTGGCTCTGCTCCTAACTGTAATTGGACTCTACGGGGTCATCAGCTACCTGGTAAATCAACGTACCCAGGAAATCGGTATTCGAATGGCACTGGGCGCGCAAATGAGTGACATCCTTCGAATGGTTTTGAAGCAAGGCATGTTACTGGTGGTGGCAGGCGTGGTTCTGGGGCTGGGAGCTTCCTGGGCTGCTACGAGGTTGATGGATCGGCTTCTTTATAAGACAAGTACCACAGATCCAGTCACATTCTCGGTCATCGCGGTGTTACTCATAGTAGTAGCTCTATTAGCTTGTTATATCCCTGCGCGTCGAGCGACCAAAGTCGATCCGCTTGATGCGTTGCGGTATGAATGAACCGAAGTTAGTGCTTAGAGCTTAGTGCTTAGTGCTTTGCACTTCGGTGATTTTCACTCCGTCAGGAGTGGCATGTTTATAGAATCGGAACAGCAAAGGTGGGTGCACTCCTTTAGGAGTGCGATGTTCGGTACCGCCGTGTGGAGATCGCTGCTTTCAGTGTGATCATCCGAGCCAAGGGAACATGGCACTCCTAAAGGAGTGCACCCACCTTTCCTGTCCCGATTCTATAAACCTGCCACTCCTAACGGAGTGAAACCACCCAAGAACAAAGCACAAAGCTCAAAGCACAAAGCGCACACTGAGACGATTATGGATCTTCTGATTAAAGACATTCGTTATGCCCTCCGCGGACTACTGAAGAACCGAGCTTTTACGACCGTCGCCGTGCTCACACTTGCACTCGGTATCGGTGCGAATGCCGCGATCTTCAGTGTAGTTAACGCCGTACTTCTTAAACCTCTGAAGTTTCACGATCCGGATCGATTAGCCATCATCTGGGAAGAGGCCTCGTTTGCGGGCTTTCCGCTCAACACTCCTGCGCCCGGCAATTATCTCGATTGGAAAACGCAGAACCGGTCTTTTGAAGATATGGCTGCAACTGCCGATACGAGTTTTAACCTGACCGGCGATGGTGAACCGGAACGGATTGCCGCGCAAAGAGTGACGCAGACATTCTTTCCGTTACTAGGTGTTCAACCGCTTATCGGTCGAGTCTTTAGTAATGACGAAGCCAAGGAAGGTTCTGACAAAGTCGCGATTCTTAGTTATGAGCTTTGGCAGAGTCGGTATGGCGGCAAGAAGGAGATTCTAAATTCAGACATTCTATTGAATGGTGAGAAGTACACCGTCATCGGTGTGATGCCTAGAGGATTTCAGTTCATTACCAAAGAAGAGAGACTCTGGGTTCCATTGCCTTTTGATCCGGTTGAGACTCGCAATTCGCACTACCTCAGCGTTGTCGGCCGCTTGAAACCAGGAGTTACGCTCACGCAGGCGCAAGCGGACATGAACAACATTATGCAGCGGCTGGGCAGGGACTTCCCCAACGAAACCTTTGGCGGAAAACTCGGAGCTGTTGTTCTTCCTTTTCGTGAACAAGTTGCAGGTAACGTGAAAAGCTCACTGTTGATGTTGTTGGTTGCAGTGTCGTTTGTTCTGCTAATTGCTTGTGCAAACATCGCGAGTTTGTTGTTGGCTCGAGCCGCGAGTCGCCGGCGCGAAATCGCGGTCAAAACCGCACTCGGCGCGAGTCGTTTGCGTATCGTCCGCCAATTGTTGACCGAGAGCCTGATGCTTTCGCTAGCGGGCGGGTTGATCGGATTGCTCCTCGCCTATTGGAGCTTCAATTTTTTGCAGCGGCTGATTCCGGAGGGATTAAGCCTTTCAACGAATCTCAGGCTGGATGGTCCGGTATTGTTATTCGCCGTTGGCATTTCAATCGCAACTGGGATTGTGTTCGGACTTGCACCGGCCCTTCATGCAGCACGAGTCGATCTCAACGAAGCATTGAAGCAGAGCGGAGGACGGACGTCTTCGTCAAGTGGCGCCAAAATCCGCAGCGCGACTGTTGTTTTTCAAGTGGCACTGTCACTCGTATTGCTAGTTGGTGCTGGACTGCTAATCCAGACACTAGTGCGTTTAATAAATCAGTATTCTTTTTTGGAACCTGAACAGGTATTAACTCTTCGAACGGTACTTCCGAAAAGCAAGTACAAAGACACTGCGCAACGTTCCAACTTTTATAAACAGGTGTTGGATCGAGTTCAGAGTCTGCCAGGAGTTACTTCTGCGGGGTATAGCACTTCAGTTCCTCTCGCCTGGAAAGGTGGTACCAGTGGCTTCTATCCGGAAGGAGCGAAGGATCCAATCCCTGGAATGTCCTACGATTCCAATCACCGGCAGGTAAGTGCGGATTACCTCAAGACGTTGAAGATTACTCTAAGGCAGGGTCGATATTTCGATGAACACGACAACGCGCAATCCATGAAGGTTGCGGTGGTGAATGAGACGATGGCCCGGCAGTATTGGCCAGGGCAGAACGTTATTGGTCGACGATTCAAGCTGGGAGATCCCAATGAGGACGTCCCATGGATTTCTATTGTCGGGGTTGTAGCGGATGTTCGTCAGATGGGTCTCGATGAGCCAATCAAAGCAGAGATGTACTTTCCGTATAGTCAGGTTGATACGCAGCCGTGGTTCGCTCCACGAGATCTCGCGATCAGGACAACCGGTGATCCGCTAAAGCTTGTTAACAGTGTTCGTGAAGCTGTGCGTTCAGTTGATCCAGATCAGCCGATCTCGAACGTGGCTCTTCTGTCTGATTTGTTTGGTGAAGAAGCTGCGCAAAGGCAGATGGGAATGATCCTGCTATCTGCTTTTGCAGTTCTGGCGCTGATCCTTGCCTCGCTGGGAATCTATGGTGTATTGGCCTACTTCGTTGCTCAGCATCGCAATGAGATCGGTGTGCGTCTGGCATTAGGTGCGACTCCACTAAAAATGCTGTGGCTGGTGATTCGAAAAGGAATGGGATTGACGTTGGTGGGCGTGGTGCTTGGAGTGTTTGCTTCGTTTGGGCTAACGAGATTGATGAGATCGTTGCTCTTCGGAGTTGGGACGACCGATCCGTTGACGTTTGCTGCCGTTCCTTTTGTCTTACTGGTCGTTTCGTTGTTGGCGTGTTGGATACCAGCGAAACGAGCAGCGAAAGTCGACCCGATCGCAGCTCTTAGGTACGAATGAAAATTCTCCGACGAACTTTAGTTTGTCGCGCGGCAAATCCACGAACGCAGAAATAAATAGACGATCGCGCTGAACGACGGTCGACAAACTAAAGTTCGTCGGACTTCAGAAAACCAAAGGCGCACGTTATGCAAACTCTCCAATACGCGTTTCGCATGCTCCTCAAGAATCCCGTAGTCACTTTGGTTGCAGTTATCACACTGGCCCTCGGCATCGGGGCGAACACCGCCATCTTTAGTGTTGTAAATGGCGTGTTGCTTCGTCCGTTGCCGTACCAGAACGCTGATCGACTTGTCGCACTTTGGGAGAACGTTCCCGAGCACGGCCGTTGGCGCGTCGCACCTGCAAACTTCTTCGACTGGAAGAAACAAAACACAGTATTCGAAGATATGTCTGTTTACGGCGGATCAACGATGACTCTGACGGGTCAAGGCGAGCCTGAACAGCTACAGGGTGCCCGCGTTGGCTCCGGCTACTTCAACGTTATAGGTGTTGCACCCATCCGCGGTCGTGCTTTTCTACCCGAGGAGTATGAGCCAGGAAAAGGTCAGGTAGTAATTCTTGGTTACTCTCTATGGCAACGTCGGTTTGGTGCAGATGAAAACATCGTGGGCAAGACGATCACTCTCGATGGCGACATCTACCAGATCGTCGGCGTTATGGGACCAGGGACCTATCCCGCCAGACCAACAACATCCGGTCAGATCAGTTTTGACGAACAGACTCAGCAGTACTGGCACCCAATGTCGTTCACAGCAGGATGGGCTGCTGTTCGAAGTGCGCACGTATTTGGTGTTCTGGGCCGGCTCAAACCCAATGTTTCGTTGGAGCAGGCACAGACCGAGATGAATACAATCGGAGCGCGGCTCGAGCAACAATATCCTGCCAATAAGGGCGAAGGAATCATCGTCAATGCAATCATGAATGAAGTAGTTGGTGATGTTAGACCAGCGCTGCTTACGTTGATGTTTGCTGTTGGTCTTGTACTCTTGATCGCGTGTGCCAATATCGCCGGACTCTTGCTGGCGCAGCACGCCGCTCGCAGCAAAGAAATCGCTATTCGTGCAGCCCTGGGAGCCAATCGATTTCGACTCACCTATCAGTTCTTTATCGAGGCGTTGTTGCTTTCGATGTTGGGAGCATTGAGCGGCATCATCCTGGCAAAGGTCGGGATCGACGTTTTGTTGAAACTGATACCGCAGGACTTTCCACGATTGGGTTTGGTAAAGATCGATTGGAGGGTACTTGGTTTTACCCTTGCATTGTCGCTGATCACTTGTCTGGTATTTGCGTTGGTGCCTGCGTGGCAAGCGTCGAAACCGGATCTGCACGCGACTCTCGAACAGAGTGGAAGAACTTCTGGTCCCGGTGCGAATCGTCTTCGCTTTCGACAACTTCTGGTTGTTTTCCAAGTTGGCATGGCGGTGATGTTGGTGATTGCGGCTGGGCTGCTTATCAAGAGCTTTTGGCGTTTGCGCAGCGTTGATCCCGGATTCCAGGCCGAACACGTTGTAAAACTGGATCTGACCCTTTCCAGCAAATACGCAAAACCAGAAGCCATCAATCAGTTCTTCAAACAGTTTGATGATAGCGTCAGCAAGCTACCGGGGGTTCAGTCTGTGGCGATTGCTTACGATCATCCGTTACAGACAAACTGGATTGATAGTTTTCAAATTGAGGGAAGGGTCGTTGCTACGGATGCCGCATCACTGCAGGCCAATTTCAATCCGGTTGGACCTGACTACTTTAAAGCACTGGGGATGCGTTTGATGAGTGGTCGGCCGTTTACATCACAGGACGATCAGGATCACCCCGGTGTTGCTGTGGTGAATGAAAGTTTTGTGCGGCAGTATTTTCCGAATGAAAACCCTTTGGGCCGCCATATCAAACCGGGTCCGCCAGGGAGAATTTGGCAGGGCCAGAAGCTGACTTTGTTCGAGATTGTTGGTGTGGTTCATGACGTAAAGTCATCAGGGTTACAAGCACCTACAGCGCCTACCTATTACTTACCAGCATCGCAGGCACCATTACAGGACATGACTGTCGTTGTTAGAACAACTATCGAACCACTCTCAATCATTCCTGAACTGCGGCAAGCGGTGCTGGCAATCGATCCCGATCAGCCAATTTCAAATATCAGCACCATGGAGAAGATCGTCTCAGACAGTATCAGTCGTCCAAGACTCAATATGTTCTTGATGGGATTGTTTGGGGTGTTAGCTTTGATTCTGGCAAGCGTTGGTATCTATGGCTTATTGTCGTATTCAGTTACACAACGCACACAGGAGATGGGGATTCGAATGGCGCTCGGCGCCCAGGTCACAGACGTTTTGAAGTTGGTTCTAACGCAGGGAATGACTTTGGCTCTGATCGGCGAGGCTTTAGGGTTAGTTGGAGCATTCGCATTGACGCGTGTAATGCAGCGATTGCTGTTTGGCGTAACCCCAACGGACGCGACCATATTCGTTAGTGTTGTTGGAATTCTGACTACGACGGCGGTACTGGCCTGTTATCTTCCTGCGCGCAGAGCGGCGAAGGTCGATCCGTTAGTAGCGCTGCGGTATGAATAGATCTCAATGCCAAATGTCCGACGAACTTTAGTTTGTCGTCCGTGCCAACTAGCTACTGGAACACAGGAGGGTCCTTAGATCCGAAGATCGACAAACTAAAGTTCGTCGGACATTGGAGGGGCAAACAATGCAGACCTTGTGGCAAGACATCAAATACGGAACGCGAATGTTGTTGAAGAACCCAGGTATCACCGCGATTGTGATTCTGGCTCTGGCTTTAGGTATTGGTGCGAACACCGCAATCTTCAGCGTCGTCAATTCGGTGCTCCTTCGGCCGCTGCCATATGACGAGGCGGACCGCCTGGTGTTCTTGAACGAGAAGAGTCCGGTCCTTGATGAGATGTCGATCTCCTATCCGAACTTCGAAGACTGGCGTGCACAGAATCAGTCGTTCGAGCATATTGGTGTTTACAACCGCAGTAGCTACAACCTGACAGGAACCGGCGAACCTGAACGAATCATCACGGGTCAGGTATCCGCTGATTTGTTTACTGTTCTCCACGCCAACCCAGCGATGGGTCGAGTGTTCACAAACGAAGAAGACAAGCCAGGTGGGCCGCCAGTTGTCGTGCTGAGTAATGGTTTGTGGCAACGTCGTTTCGGCGGTCAAGCTTCTATTTTGAACCAGCCGATTCAACTCAACGGCAAGAGTTACACCGTCATCGGGATAATGCCGGCGGACTATCAGTATCCAAGCAGAGTCGAAATGTGGGTGCCTGTTGGTCAATTGTCGGATCAGGCGTCGTGGAAAAGTCGGGGTAATCATCCAGGACTTTATGGGGTTGGGCGGCTGAAGCCAGGCGTGACATTCGATCAGGCGGTTGCAGACATGGCCCGCGTGGCTTCAAATCTCTCCGCGCAATATCCCGATTCAAACACAAACAACGGTATTCGCCTTCGACCTCTCATCGAGATCTACGTCAGTGATATTCGGCGAGCTCTGTGGGTGATCTTTGCCGCGGTGGCGTTTGTATTGTTGATTGCGTGCGCAAACATTGCCAACCTTCTGCTTGCCCGCGCAACGTCACGACGTAAAGAGATGGCCATTCGTTCGGCATTGGGAGCAGGACGTTGGCGTATCGCGAGGCAACTGCTCACAGAAAGCATTCTCCTTTCAGTGGTTGGTGGTGTGATAGGACTGCTGCTCGGCAGGTGGGGTATCAAACTGATCCTCTATATAAGCCCGGATGCAATTCCGCGTGCGCGAGAGATAGGTCTCGATTGGAAAGTGCTGGGCTTCACGATCGGAATTTCTTTCATCACTGGAATTCTCTTTGGACTCGTTCCGGCTTTGCAAGCCGGTGAAGTTGATGTGCATGAGACATTAAAAGACACGGGACGGGGCGTGAGCGGGCGTCAATGGCTACGCAGTTCACTTGTGGTCGTCGAAGTAGCTACGACTCTCATTCTGTTAATCGGAGCCGGGCTGATGATCCGCAGCTTCTATTTACTACAAAAAGTAAATCCCGGTTTCTCTTACGAGCACCTGACCAGCTTCAGCATTTCTTTACCGCAAAAGAAGTATGAGGCCGAAGAAACCCAATTAAACTTCTATCGCAGTCTTCTGGAAAGTCTTCGCGCGACACCTGGTGTTGAAGCAGCCGCCGCCGCTTCCGGGTTACCGCTCGGCAACAACGGTTGGCAAACTGGGTTCACGATTGATGGTCGACCGGAACCAGCTCGCGGTGAGACTCCGTTGATGGAAGCGTGTCTTGTTACACCGGATTATTTTAAAGCGATGAACATTCCCTTATTGAAGGGACGCGTCTTCAACGATCACGACGACAAATCCCATCTGGCCGGGAAAGACTTAAGTAAGCTTAGTGAGAATGAGAGATTCGTCGCGGGCCTAAACTCGATCGTCATTGATGAGGAGTTTGCTCGTCGATACTGGCCCAATGAAGATCCGGTGGGTAAGCGAATTCTACTAGGTGGCAGGCATGATAAAGGCTTTACGCCAGTTCTGGAAGTTCTGGGAGTTGTTGGCCGAGTCAAGATGGATAGCCTGAGTCAGGATTCGAATCGGGTTCAGGGCTATTTCCCTTACGCTCAAATGCCACAGGGCGGCATGACTCTGGTTGTTAAAGGTAGTGGCGACCCAACCCAGTTGGTTGCTTCAGCTCGGCAGCAGGTTAAGGCAATTGATCCGGACCAACCCCTATATAGCCCACGCAGTATGGGTGATATACGTGCGGAGTCTGTTGCACCAGAACGTTTGAATCTAACGTTGCTTAGTTTGTTTGCAGGCATCGCGTTGGTGCTGGCGATCGTGGGAATCTACGGTGTGATGTCATACTCGGTAACTCAGCGGACACATGAGATCGGTATTCGCATGGCGATCGGAGCGAGTCGCGCTGATGTGTTTAAGATGATACTCGGGCACGGCATGAAGTTGACGCTTGTAGGAATCGTTGTGGGACTACTTGGAGCTTTTGCGTTGACTCGTTTGATGGCGACGATGTTGTTTGGAGTCGAGCCGACGGATGCTACGACGTTTGCGAGCATTGCTGCGTTGCTAATTGCAGTTGCGCTGTTAGCATGCTATTTGCCGGGTCGACGGGCTACGAAAGTTGAGCCAACGATCTCATTGCGGTACGAGTGAGATTTTGTATCGACGGGCCAAAGGAATCTAACAAGCCTCTTCCAGAATCTAACAAGTAAGCAGAATCTAACAAGTAAGGAAGGGCGGTTTACCCCTGCTGTTGCCCGATCTAAGTGGTTGGCAAACAGCGGGGGTAAACCGCCCTGAACTTACTTGTTAGATTCTGGAAGAGGCTTGTTTGTCTAATATCTCAAGGCCGAATAAGATAATCCTCCAAATACAACGACCAAAGATCAGTGCTCAAAGCACAAAGACCAAGCTGCATGCCGCGCATCCTAATTGCCGACGATCAAGCCGACGTTCTCGCCGCACTTAGTCTCCTCCTGAAAGGCGAGCGTTTTCAAATTCAAACCAGCTCATCACCCGATGGAATCATGCGTGCAATCGAAACGCAGGACTTCGACGTCGTGCTCATCGACCTCAATTACGCGCGTGACACAACATCGGGCAGTGAAGGTTTGGATCTTCTCACGCGGATTCGCGCAGCTGATCCAACACTTCCAGTCGTAGTGATGACTGCGTGGGGCAGTGTTGATCTTGCCGTTGAAGCAATGCGGCGTGGTGCAAGGGACTTCATTCAAAAACCCTGGGACAATGCGCGCCTGATTGCTGTGCTCCGAACACAAGTTGAACTGGCAGAGGCGTTGCGACGCGGCCGACGCTTGGAGGCTGAGAACCTTGCGTTACGCGATAGCGCGGCCGATTCAACGGGTGACTTGCCTCAAATCGTTGCTGAGTCACCGGCAATGAAGTCAGTTTTGAATCTTGTCGAGCGAATTGGTCCAGCCGATGCGAACGTTTTGATCACCGGCGAAAACGGAACTGGGAAAGAAGTAATCACACGTCAGCTTCACTCGATGTCGTCAAGACGTTCGAAGCCGTTGATATCGCTTAATGCGGGGGCGCTGGCCGAAGGAGTTTTTGAAAGTGAATTGTTTGGACACGTGCGCGGCGCATTCACGGACGCAAAGAGTGATCGAGTCGGTCGATTTGAATTAGCTGACGGTGGGACACTCTTCCTCGATGAAATTGGAAACGTACCTCTCAACCTGCAGGCGAAATTACTTCGAGTACTGGAGACCGGAGAATTTGAACGCGTCGGCTCGTCGAAGACTCAGAAGGTCAATGTGCGGCTGCTCTCTGCAACCAACGCCGATTTGAATGCTGAAGTCGCGCAGGGAAAGTTTCGACAGGATCTGTTGTTTCGCCTGAATACGGTTGAAATTAGGCTGCCACCTCTGCGCGATCGAGCTGAAGATATTCCACGCCTCGCCGAACACTTCCTGCGCCTGCATCGCGAGCGATATCGCAGACCATTAATGGGTTTCTCCGCTGAGGCACTAGAGGCATTGCGTCATCATCTTTGGCCGGGAAACGTTCGCGAGCTCGACCACGTGATAGAACGCGCTGTGTTGATGAGTACGGGCAATGTCGTGACCGCGTTTGATCTCGCGCTCGAATCTACGCCTGACGCGCGGCTCTCCGCGCGCCTTGAAGAGATGAGTCTCGAAGATGCCGAGCGGTTATTGATTAAGAAGGCGCTCGCGCGATTTGAAGGAAATGCAAATCGGGCAGCCGAAGCCCTCGGCCTGAGTCGAAGCGCGTTGTATCGGAGACTGCAGAAGTACGGCCTGTCGTAATGCTATGGCCTTTGGCCTTTGATCTTTGGCCTTTGTATCGGGCAGGGACGCAGCTTGATTAGAACGGCGAGCCGCAGTGAACCTTTCATTTTCCATATATCATTTGACATTTCTCAGTTGCCATTTGTTTTGCCGAACACCGGATACAGCACCTATTGGTTTACCAATAGAACGTGCAACAAGGAATTGAGATTGAAAAATGTCAAATGATATATGGAAAATGAAAGG
>DATDFV010000030.1:0-40889 GCA_036522415.1 Pyrinomonadaceae bacterium
GAAGTTGGCGACGGACCGTGAGCTCAGGGCGAGCCTTGGACAATGCGGGTTCCAGAAAGTTCGTGAACACTACAGCGTGTCCCGAATGGCTGACAGCGCGCTTGAGGCTTACACAAGCGTGATCGGTTAGATAACTTGCAAGAACCAACGTCAAGAAATTTGTGCCGATGTTGGATACAGTCAGTACCACGTCGCGGTAGCGGGTGGGTGCGCAGCTTGTGTTGTGAGTGGATCTTGGCACCCACCCGCTACCGCGAGGTGGTACTGACTGCGCCCAACGGCGATGTTATTTGGCAATAGAAGTGTTCTTATAAACAACGCCTCCCTTCATAACAAACACCACGCGCCTGACGGATGTGATGTCCTTTATCGGATCGCCATCGATTGCGATGATGTCTGCCTCCAATCCCGGCGAAATTGAACCGATCTGATCCGATAAACGCATGGCTTCCGCAGCGACATAGTTGGCCGAGACCATTGCGGCCATCGGATCCACACCGCAGTCACGCACTCTGTCGATAAACTCTTCTGCATTTCGTCCATGCGAACCTGCCAGCGCGTCTGACCCAAAGACGATCTTTAGTCCCGGGATCTTCAAAGCTTGTTTGAAAAACTGGTGGTAGATCGGAATCATCTCTTTGATAACTGGAAACACTTCTTCAGGAAAACCCGACGTGCCAACAAACTTCTCTTTGTTGAGTAGATAGTTTTCCATTACGAGCCCCGCCTGAGGATCCAGCCAGGTACCCTTCTGAACCATTAATTTCAGATCGTCATCTGAAGCGAGCGGCCCGTGTTCAATCTCCGTGCAACCTGCCAGGGTTGCCATCCGCACAGCATCTTTGTAAGCGTGAACGAGTGTTCGCAAGCCAAGTTTTTTCGCTTCATCGCAAGCCGCATTGAGTTGCTCCTGAGACAGAGTGGGCTCAGGTCGTCGAATGCTGTTAGCTGCAAAGATTTTGATGAGATCTGCACCGGCTGTTTTTTGATTACGAATAAACGCGCTTATCTCGTCCGGTGACCCGGTTTGATCGCCACGGCCGGTCAGTGGTTGGACTGCGGTGAGAATTCTCGGACCCGGCAGCTGACCTTTTGCGATCGCATCACGCAGTGGAATGTCTGCCGGTGAGCCGACACTCTGAACCGTAGTGAAGCCTGCCATCAATGTTGCCCAGGCGTTGGCCGCCGCGGCGTATGCTGCATCCTGAGTGGTTCCTCCACCTCCCGCACTCTTTCCGTCCGGTCCAAAACTCCAGGTGATGTGAACGTGAGAATCGATCCAACCGGGTAACACAGTGAGGCCACGAAGATCATAATCCACCGGTTCAGCTTTCGGATCGATTGCAACGATCTTTGAGCCTTCGATGACGATGCGCGCGTCGTGTAATACGTGACCCTTGCCATCGAGGACTGTGCTGGCGGCGATGACGATTCGTTTGTTTTGTGCCGGAACTGTCTGAACAAAGACGATTAGAAACAGGATGACCAAGAGCGCGCGAGGTAACATGAAGAGCCTCCGAAGTCGAAAGTCAAAGGACAGTCATAATAATAGGTTCTATCGGTCGAATAGGTCCTATTGCTCTGTCCACTGACCACTCTACGGAATGAGCGACAATCCAGTCTGATATGCCTTTGCGAACTCGTCCGCCTGTGCGTTACCAAGCCCGGCATTTCTCGTAGCTCGCACGAAGTCACCAGCGACGAGCGCAACCCTAATCTGCTTTTCAACGCCTTTCAGGTATTGCACGAAAATCTTTGCGGCAACCGATGCGTTCACAGCAAGCTCGGGATTCTTAATCAACTCATCTCCGACACCGATCTCGGCCCCGAACCTTTTATAGTTTGCACGACCGGTCAACTGTATATAACCACGACCCTTGAATCGTTCACCATCAGGCGGCCCCTCGTTTCCTAAGTCCAATCGATTGTCATAAAGATCGAAAGCATAGCCGTCCGCGGAAGTATTAAATCTCGACTTTCTCTCCTCTGTTGGTTCGAAGGTCCCACCAGTTTCTATTCCTACGGTCGCAATCGCCATTACGGCCATTTCTTTGTCAGTTAAACCTGCGTCCTCCAGAGCGTGAAGGATGTCAGGTAAGTTTGCTTTAATGTTTTCGACCGGAATATTTGGGAACATCTTACTCACTAGATCTACAGTGATCTTTCCTGTGACCGACACAGTGACAGGTGTCAGACCTAACGCGGCGAGAGTTTCCGCATTAACGTTTCCATCAGCGTTCAAACCCTTGCTTCGTTGGAATGACATTAACGCGGCCTTCGTCGCCATTCCGAAACTTCCATCGACGGAAAGCGGATAAAACCCGAGTTGTTTCAGCGCGGCTTGAACGTCACGGGTTCCCGGCGTGGCTGCTTGCGGCTTAGCAAGTCGCTGCAGAGTCGCCGGACCAACGATGCCATCAGCCTGAAGTCCCACACTTCCCTGAAAGTTCGTCACGGCTACTTCCGTCGTCAAACCAAAATATCCGTCAGCGTTATCGGCATAAAATCCGCGGGCTTTGAGTAGTTGTTGCAGGCTTGTGACTTCCGGCCCAGATGAGCCTCGTCGAAGCAGCGCTTCTTTCCCCTCAATTCTTTGTATCCGCTGTACCACCTGGTCGGCGGCTGAATCCTTTTTTTCAACGCGATACACGTCAGCCAACTCGCTTAATGTGGCAACCAGCTTCGGGTCGATGGGATCCAGAAGTTTTTCCTGCATCAGAATTATTTTCTTTAAGTAAAACTCGGCTTTCTCATAATTACCGTGGGCCTTGTTGAAATCAGCTTGATCGTCCAGATACCTGGTTAGATCCTCGAGCGCTGCTGTGACGATGTTTTGCTGAACCTGCACGATCTGCTCGCCATACTTTTCTGAATTTTGAAACTCAGCCAGCTTCTCGCTGATCAGGACCAAACTGGAAAGATCGGAAATCAGTGCGGGATCGCTAGCGTTAGTAACTTTATCTCCCGCACGGAGAAGAGTCAGAGCATCAACGCCATTCTCAAAAGCTTGAGCGAGGTATTTATCTTTGGTTTGTTTTGACTGAGCTTTATCCGATTCTTTAAGGTACGCGTCCCTAAGCACGGAAAGATTTTCATGTCGATTGCGGTTATTGTTGATAGCGGCACTTCCCTGGATCTCGAGAGCGCGTCGTGCGGCCCCCTGCGCGTCCGAGTTCCGATTTAGTTCCAGGTATGCGGAGCCAAGGATAGTTTGAGTTTCGTATTCACCAAGGGCGTCAGGTTTGGTTTTATTTCGGTAGCGACCTGCCAGTTCCGAGCCGTGCGCGACCACTTCTTCAGCCTTCGCCGTACGCAAAGCTTCATTCAGCTGGTGAGTTAGATCATTTATTTCGTTCGCTTCGTTAGCCTCCTTGCGCGCCTGTTGTTCCAACCTTGCTACTTTGGCGGCTTGGGCTATGGCTTTTTGCTTTTCCTCTTCCGCTATGTCACGCAGCCGCTTAGCTTCGGCGGCGAAATTGTCGGCGGCTTGTCTTTCCTTTTCAAGGTTCGCTTTCGCGATTTTGTCTTTCTCACGCTCGATTGCATCTTGCTTGGCGTGCTCAGAACTATCTCTCAGTTGCGCGAATGCAGAGTTGGCTTTTGCCGTTTGTCTGACAGCAACAACCAACGCAACCAATGAAAAAACACATAAGATCCCAAGGACCATCGCCGTCCATCGAGTTCTTCTGATCGACTTCCGGCGCTGGTTTTCTTTCTCTTTGATCTCTCGGTCGCGCTCCTCAACACTTCTATCAACGAAGCTCATCGCTAAATCGAATTCACGGTGATAACGCTGGGCCCAGACTTTGTTTGGTTTCTCCTTTTGTCGCCAGGTCAGCGCGATCTGTAAATCGGGATCACGCCAAAGACCGGCGCCGCCTTCTTTTTCCAGCACCGCGGTTTCCGCCACACGCCTGTAAATGCGGGCCGAACGAGATTCTTCTTCCACCCACTCTTTCAGTCGACTCCACCCGCGAATCAAACTCTCATGTGAAATATCAATGAGTGCATCCGAAGTGAGCGGCACACCTGGAGGAGGCATCAGGAATGATCGCCCTGGTCGACGAAATGTCTCGATCACGGTAATCACTTCATCGGCCCTGGCTTCTGAAGTGGCACAAATCTCACCTAGCGTGGCCGGTCGTCGGATCTCACGATTGTCCGGTCCCTTTTCCGTTAGGGCCTTAAAGAGCTTCTCAGCAACCATCAAACTCTGCGCATTCCCGGCAGTTAACTGCGCGCTCGCGCCTGGTAATTCCCCAAGTGCTTCATCCGCGTGGCGCGACAGCGCCTCACTCATACCGCCCACTGCGTCGTAACAGCACAGGTCAAGCGCCGCACCCGCGTGCACGGAGCGATGTGGCTTCGTTGTTGATTTTCCATTTTGAGAGATCTCTACCGAGAGTTGCTTGTCTTTACACTCATCCCAAACACGCATCAGCAGGTGTTGCAACACAGGCAACTGATCCTGATCGTCACCGACGTCATTCAGCAACCGCGCCACCAAACGAGGAGTGATCTGACCCTGACCCACTGAAATCGGACCTGTGATCGCTTCTTTAAGTTGATCGCGGGTCAGGCGCGGGATCAGATACTGGCTCTCATTGATTGCTTCAGGCAGTCCCCAGAACTGCGAGCAGTCTCCGAGATAATCCGATCTCATTGTCAGAACTACATAGATCGGAACTTCGCGTTGACGCACAGCTTCAAGTAGCAGTTTCACGAAGGCTGCTGCTTCGTCGCGGTATTCCTTTTCCTCTGAGACTCGCGCAAACCGGAAAATCTCTTCAAACTGATCCACGATGACAAGTAAATTTTCATTCTCGCCAATCACAGCCTGCCGCACCGCATCAACCAATCCGCGACTACCTCGATGCAGAGTTGCTTCAGCCAACACCGTTTGCAACTCGGCATTCTCAGTAACGTCCGATCCAAAAACATCAGGGCCGTTCAGCACGCGAGCAAGATTGCCAATCGGATCACTTCCTGGCCGCATCACAGCTATGCGCCAGTTGGATCCCGCACTCGTCATGAAACCACCCAATAACGATGGCATCAGGCCTGCACGAACAAGCGATGACTTTCCGCTGCCGGAAGTTCCCACGACGGCGAGAAAACGCGTTGCACCGAGTTTGGTGATCAGCTGTTCACTTTGGCCATCGCGTCCAAAAAAGAGATGGCTCTCTTCGAAATCAAATGGACGTAGACCAGGAAATGGGTTTGTAGGTATTTGCTCTTCTACGAAGATGTCACTCATTTCAGATCTCATCGTGACTCTCCTTTTGCTTTGCTGATGTCAGCGATGAACGGTTCGAGTAAGGCGGGATCAAACTCACCATAGTTTCTGATGATCCTGGCTTCCAGCATCTTGAAGCGTTCCTTCACAGGCGATGCCGGCGCTCCGATGTAGACAGCTTTCCCTAATAACGGCGCCGTACGACCGTATCCAGGCAGCTTAAGTAGCTCTCTCAACTTCATGCGAAGCCAACCTTCGCTTGCGCTGCCTTGAAAGATCAAAACCGCGTCGCACAACAACAAGTTCTCCTTGTGATCTTCAAACACTTCCGCATCAGTGCCATCGAGCAGCGGCAGAGTCGCTTCGTAGCCCTGGTCCAATAAAATACCTTGTAATGGTTCAACTGCGGCAAAGTCCTGGCTGTCGCAAATCACATAGACTCTGGTGGGTCCGCAACCATTAGTTTGAGCGACAATGGGTTTTGCTTTGTCAGTTAACTTCGACTGAATGATTGTTTTTAGATCCTCCAGCTTAACCTGAAGTAATTCGGAACCATTGTGGGATGAAAAACTGTTCTGAAGGTCGACCACGAACTTCTGTTGCTTCTCGTCCTTTGGTTGCAACCCGGGCGGTAGCCAAATTAACCGGGAGAAGTGCGCATCATCTCCTCGTTCGACGGCAAGCTCCTCTTGCAAACGCACGATCGAGCGTTCGGCGCGCTCTCTCTCTGGAACAACTCCGTAGTACTCGCCAATAAGATGGACAGACAACTGACTGCTCTGCAGATAATCTCGGACCGCTGTCTGAAAGGCCCCGACTTCCAACGGCAGAGCTTTATTTGGTAGAACGATGTGACCAAACTGAGTGAGTTCTCTTCTTACTTTGTCTCGCTGTTCAGCAAGATCGGAAGTTGTTTCGGCCAGATAGATGGTCGAGCCCGAAGGTTTTCTGGTGGCAGGTTCAGGTGTTTCGAGGAAGTTGATTAGTTCGTGAAGGTCCCAGGCGAGATCCTCAAACTTGCTCCAGTATCTTTTGTCTTTCTCACCCTGCGCACTAATCTCAGCGTCGAACTCATAAACACGTTGCGAGGCTTCGTTCCGTTCATAAAACTCATAGGCAAGTAAGTCCTGCAGGCCGGTGGGATGATCCTCTAGCGGAACGTAGGTCTTTACAATCTTGAAGACGCAGCGCTTGTCGCCGAATTGAAGTCGATCTCGCTCAGCTGCCAATCGGAAAAAGTTTTCGATTTCGCTGCGACATGAAGGTGAGTCGACGTATCGCGGTGTAACAACTGCGAGGAGAATCGCCGACTGCGAAAGCTGAATAACCAGCGTCTCTTCAAAATCGTCGTAGCCTCTAAGTTTTCGGTCACGCCAGATGTTCGGTTTTTTCCCGAGTAGTTGTGCTAACCGGATCTCGAGACGCTCGTGAAGCATATCGATCCAGCCCTTTGTGCCACCCGGGAAAAACGCGTTGTCGATATGGGCGTAACTGATAAAGAGATCATTCGCATAAGAACTCATACAGGCCTCCGGGGAAAGACGCTCGATTCGCCAGACCTCGTGAAGTCTTAGTAACGAATCAACCGCGCGTGTTTCCTAGCCAAATCAAAAACGCTTTGTATCAGTCAATGCGAGGGTTTGAACTTCAAATGGATTACGACTACCAATATAAATCAGCGTGTGCGGTCGTCCAAGTGATCGGTGAAGAGATTCATCGAGTGCGATGTATCGAGCGTCGTCAACGTCCTGGCCACCCCGTCGAACAGAAGCCTTTTGCCAGGATATACGAAAGCTCTTCTGTCGGAGCGCGTCCGTCCTCGGCCGCCCCCGTCAAGTAGAACCCAGCAGAAGTTCCGCGACGTGCTGCACTCGTTACTCAGAAAGACTTGGTGGGTTCTAATCGACGGGGGCGGCCGAGGACGGACGCGCTCCGACAGAAGAGCTTTCGTATATCAATTCAGGTGCTTCTGTTCGACGGGGCGGCCGACCACGGACTCGTCTTTTGCTATGAATGGGGTTTAACGACCCATCGTGGAGGTGAAGGTGGCGCTGGAATTTGCTTGTTGTGGGACGAACTTCTTATTGAGTTTCCGACTGATGTACCGGCCCGGAGTACACCACTTGGTTCGGTACTTTGCGATTGGAATCAGTGGAATGAATAGCACGACGAACCACTTTGTTTGAATCGTCGATGCGCACTCGGGACATGGGTCTTTACCGCCGTAGATTTTTGTGCCGACACCATTCAGGGTGAAGGTGGAACCGGCGCTGTCAGGCGTAGTGGAAGAGTTGCAGTTCTGACAGAAACCTGGATACCGGAAGAAGGCCTGGCAGACTGCCGAACAAAAGATACCGTTCTGATCCTTCTTTCCCGCGATGACTCGCGTAGAGCAGTTGGTGCATTTTTCGAACATGAGAGACTCCTTCGAGGGGATTAAGTCGGGTAAAGGCGATGCAGATTTAGCGTGAGATTTGGGTGTTGGCGCGTTGGGACTAGCGCGATTCAAATTCTAACATAGCGCAACCAGGCGTCGCCGATCTTTTTGCGGCAATACCTACAAGGTCCCAAAGAGCGAAGCTATTACCTGGGCGGCCGGGATTCGTATTTACGTAGCAGCGCCATCAAGGCTCTGAAATTTCGATATCCCCCAATGTTCATAAATCCGAAACTGATTGCCATCAGCTTAAGCGTCGCATTGAGATCTGACCGGTTGAGAACAGCTTGGATGTCCTCGGCTAATACTTTTTTTTCATCGTCTGGGATGTTCTGATATGCGGTCAGATACATTGCTAAAAAGTTCGGAGCCTCTTCTGGCTTTTGAATGGTGACCGCCTCGTCGTAAACAATCTCTTGCCTGATATAGGAAAGAAAACGGTCCACGCGGCGATTGACGGAGTTCAAGAGAGTAGACAATACCGCATCTGGACCGACCGAAAAGGCCTCACCCCCTTCTGTTCTAAAACTGAAAAGTTTCGAGCGCAGAAACATCATAGCCCCGAAACCAGCAACAACACTTGTCATGAGGTTGTCTTTGTTCAAGCTCGGCAAGACCGTAGCCCGATACTTCAGCAAAAGCAGGTAAGCCGATGCCGAAATAACGCCGTTGAGCAGCATGTAGACACGACCAGGCGGGCTAAAGATCGCTTGAAATGGCTCATCTCGATATCGAGACATGATCTCCGATGCACCGACTATTGCTCCAAAAACCACCGTCAAGATCAGATAATATCGGTGCTCATTAACAAACGCCTGAACCCCGGGTTGAAGCTGCCAGCCAAAAATGACGCGACCTATTATGATTGCCAGCACCAGCAATGCCAGCCCAAAGAGATCCAAATGAGACTGAACGACAGAGCGCAGCCTTGCTTCAAATGGGGAAAACGTGAGGGTATTGATAGGCATGGAGGATATACAGCAACCAGCAGAAGTCTACGAAACTTCTGCGGTACCTTCATCAGTAAGTTGTATTTTGTCGTCGTCTATGTACTGAACCCACCTCAACTCCGCAAGGTAATTAATCACAGGAATCAACTGGTTGATAGGTACACCGGTCTGACCTGCTAGTTCATTGAAACCCGCAGTTCTGTTGGGAGCGGAATTAAGCTTGGACACCACTTTTACTCCAACTCCCACCAAAGCGGCATCAACTTGCTGACTTGAGCGCGAGGGTTGTGTACTCTTCGTTTCAGCATCTTCGGGCTGCGATTTATTGAGCCAGCTCAAACCGAATTTCTCTCGTGTGACACCCATAACTGCTTTCCTATGATTCCCGTTTACCAGTTCGTTTCAATTGCATGTTTATCATAACGGCGAGACAGGGTACAGGCAAGGTTCTCGCGGGCAGGATTCAAATCTGAATAGCCTTTCGGGGACCTGTTGTTTTTGAGACCGCGAAGAATTGAAATGGCGGAGGGGACAGGACTCGAACCTGCATAGCCTTTCGGCCGGCGGTTTTCAAGACCGCAAAGTGGGCTTGAACCTGAACGGACCTCCATGGATTTACCAATATAAATCGAGTGTTCAGCCATCAAAGTGATCGAGGTAACGGTAGGTTCAGTTCCATCAGCGCGCCATCTTAGCGCCAACTTCTCCTAGCTCTGCCAAAGCTCTGCCAAAGCATGCTCTGCCAAAGCATGTTCTGCCAAAGCATGTTCTGCCAAAGCATTGACACAGCTCTCGGAGGAGAATATCGTGTCACCGCTCAACTCTTTTCACTAGAGCCGACGCTTTAATTCAGTTTGCTATCCAGCCCGAGCGTCCAGTCATCGAAATTGCTTCGGCCTCGCCCGGAAGATCACAATGTCCTGCGTGGTGTTCAGTGCATAGTTTGTGTTGGCAGATGCTTTGGCGACTGCCAACTTGCTACTTCTTGTTCATAAGGAATTAGGCTACATGTTTAGCATGGCTAAGGCCGAGATACTAATCATTGTTGTTTTGTGTGCCTACTCCGGCCACTTCTACAAATGGAGAACACAAAATGAATTTGAACTGGTCAAAATCGTTTGGGGACATCGTAGAAACAGCTCACCGAATCGTACCGCTGTGTGAGGAACGACTTGAGATCCTTACGCCACAACAACAAGAACGAAGTCGTGAAACTCTAGATCGAATACATCAACAGCTCGGTGGCAATCTAGACTTCATTAGGAGATCTCCTCACAAGTGGGGAAGTCAACTGGCGTTTGTGGCTATTAAGGTTGCCAGGCGCATGGTTAAGAGGACCGAGGAGGAACGGACAATTGCTGCGCAGTTAGCCAATTTCTGCGGCTTGGTGTTTGACTATCTACGAAAGGACGATCCAACTAAGAACGAGAACGACTTTCGGGATAGTCTCGAAATTTTTATTAAGGCATCCCTCCCACAGCTGGTTATCACTGCGATCTCAGCCGATTTAGTTGACGAAGTAAAGGAATTTCTTAATCGGTTTTATAACAATAAGATTCCGCGGGATCTCACCTTTCTCATCAACGACACTATTCTTCAGGAATACGAGGCACGCCGAAGAACTCTAGACACCCCCGAACAACATGGGCTTATGGTGCGTTTTGTAGAGGTCAACCGGGATCTAATCAGCCTACCCGTCTCCGAGGCCTCTGAATACGTCAGAGAGCGTTGGCAAGACCTTTACACTAAACACGTGGGTGAACCACCTCCGTCACCCGAGCCTAAAGTCGTGAACTCAGAAATCCGAGCCAATCTCAAGAAGGCAGTGCTAACAAACGATCCCCTGGCTGTTCGAGATGTCCTTGCTCCACTAGAAACAGGATTGATACACATTGTTAAGAAGGCGTTGGACGTCAGTTTTGATGTTCGTGAACCCAGACGGGCCATCAGAGATTATTCTCGTAACGCAACTGCCGATTTTGAAGCTGCGCGTAGACAGGTTCGGAGCAATAGCAAACAGGCTCTACGAAAATTTTCTGACATTTGGAAGAGTCAAACAGAAAACTACGTAGCGATGGAGTGGTATGCATACGCACGAGCCAAGCTTGAAAACAGTTGGCGTCAAGCCAAGGATCTCTTCGAACAAGTTCGTGAGGCGCATAGGGGTGACCAGATCACCGACTGGAATATCGCCTGCTGTGAAATCCGACTAGGAGATCGCGAAACCGCTTTCAAAATCCTGAGTGAGCGAGTCGAATCAGGAAAAAACATCGGGGATGTGCTGGAACCAACTATCGACTTAGCCTTGGATCTCAAAGAGAAGCGCTTCTTATCTCAGCACTTAGACTGGGTCCCGCTAGAAGAAGCGATCTTGCTTGGTTATTTATTCGCTGCAGACTCGAAGTTACCTTCGGAAGAATTGGAAGAATGGCTCCCGGCAGTGGAGGTCATTGCATCCGAACCGCGGGGCTTCGAACTGCCTGATCCTGCGGAGCGTCTATCTTTTAAGGATGCGACCGATCTCCGTTTTGCATTCATTCAGCGCCGGATGGTGCGAGGTGGCATTACGTGGTTTCGTAGACGCGTCGACTTTCAAGAACATAAGTACTTCTACCTAAATTGGCGATTGTTGGGCGACCTTTGCATCCAGGCAAGCCTTTTTGACGAAGCCGTTACCGCTTACAACAAGGCTCTGGACTGTACTAATAGGGCGCAAACACCTCAGGACGTGAAACATAAAGCGATCGAAACGGTTCTGAACGTTCTGCTGGAACACCACCTCGACGAAGCAGCGAAGAATATTTTTACTACTTTCGGATCGATGGTTCCACCCGCCGCAGTAAAGCGATGGCAGCAGCGACTCCCTTTGGGCGTCGAACCGGAACGCGACGAGAAAGTGTCACCGATTGACAAGTTCCCTGAACCGGAAAAGGAAGAGCCACTACCTCTAACCGCGAACCCACAAACTCGTCTGGAACAAATCACGAATCGCTTGTTGAAGATAAAACGACTCGAAGAATTGAAGGGCGACTTTACGCCGCTCAGCCAGGCAGTAGATTTATTATTCGACCTTTGGCCTGCCTACAGCCGCATATTGGTCGAGCACTTACGCAGCGTCGTTGAGGTCTTACGTACCTTCGATCAATCATCGAATTTGGACGAAAAGGAAGGACTGGGCAAGATACTTCGAGAGAAACTAGAAGTCGCCAACTCGGACGTTGAGCAGATTAGCGAACCAGAGCTGAAAGAGAAAGCCGGCGATATCGTCACGACTCTAAAGCGATTAGCTGCCCAGGCATCGTTCCAAACGAGCGTTATGCGCGAGATTGAATTAGATTGGCATCTTAACAGCTATCTACCTGACAAAACGCTAGAACCTGTGAGCCCGGACTTGCCCAAGGCCGCCATCTTACTCCGCATTTTTAATAGAGGTGCCGAGAAGATCAATGCGGCGGACGTATACCTAGATAGTGAATCCGAAAAAATTGGCATCAGTGGGAATATTCAACACCTCAAGGAACCGTTAGAAATAGGGACTTCGGCGGTTTTCCGATTTCCTCTGGATTATGATTCCGTTAGCGGTGAAGTTGCGTTCTTGGCATATGCAAAATTTAGCGCCGGTGGCGTTATTGATCTTAAAACGCCGCCTACACGCTTTGTCCTTAAAGCAGAGTCATTCTCGAAACATCTGAATGGACAGGATCGGATACTCGACTCCTATTTTACCGGTTGGGGTATTCCAGAGGATAGACGTGATGTTTTCCACGGGAGGGAGCGAGAACAAAAGCGAATAGCTGATAGCTTGAGGGGTAAGACCCAAAGTGAGGTGCTATTCCTCAATGGGCCGAGGCGCGTAGGCAAGACATCAATTTTGAATAGTCTGAAATGGGCATTGCCGGAGCTCGGTCTCAACGACATCATCCCGGTTTCCCTTGGCGAAGAGATTCCAGCCAGTACCGCGTCGTTTCTTCGTGTGATCGCAGCTGAAATCTCGAAAGCTGTTGACGCTCACCTTAACGTTCAGGGATACGTCCAAATTCCGACTCTAGATGAATTCGAACGTGAGCCTATAGTCGCTTTTAGAAACTTTTGTGATGTAGCACAACAGCGGCTAACGCCGAGACGCATTCTCTTAATGCTAGATGAGACTCAACGATTGGCTGAGGCGGTGAAGAGCGGTAGGCTCGACGATAACGTCTTTGGGATTTTCAGCACGCTGATTGCGCGGAATAGTGGCATCATGTTTTTGTTCACCGCTTCGGTCGTCTTTCGAAATGTGAAGGATCTGTCTCCTCACCCAATCTGGGGCAGGCTTGCACCTTATGCAACTGGATTTCTCAATGCTGATGCCGTCAGGCAGGTACTAGAAGCCGGCGTTGCCTCATATCCCGTGAAGTTTACTGACGAAGCAGTTAACAGAGTATGGCAAATGACGGAGGGCCACCCTTGGATTGTCCAAGCGATAGGTAAACGCATTGTCAACAATGTTCTTAACCCGCAGCAGAGATTAGCAGTAAGTCCGTCTGACGTGGATCAAGCCGTTGAGTTCATTGAAAAGACAGAGGACCAGTTCACCTATTATTGGTGGAACGAAGTAAAAGAGGAAGGAGGTTTCATCGACGAATCGGACTGGGAGGTTGCGAGGACGATTCTCGAGGAACAATTGAAGCCCGGATCTGGGATTCCGAAGACCTCACTTCTAAAAGCTACTAAGCATCGCGGACTGACAATCAACAACGAACGGATAAACAAACTGGTCGAGATGCAAACGATGGTTAAGGAATCTCGAAATGGTGAGGAGTACGTCCGCATCAAGGGATTATTTCTTGAGCGATGGTTGAAAGACCAAGTTGACACGCGACATCTAGTAGTCGGTCGCTCGTCAGAGCCGGCATTAAGCGTAGCTCTATTTGTCGATCATGAAAACGTAAAGATTTCGATGGAAGAATTTGTCAAACAATTGAGTCCAAATCAAGAAGCCGCGTGGTCCTCAGTACGCGATCCGGTCTTGCTTGCCCGGCGGCTCGCCCAAAATGCTGAACGCTTCGGTTCATTAGTCTCTCGGATAGCTGTCGCCAACTGGCAGCTTTTTGTGCAGGACCTTCCTGCTTACGCCCAAGCGATGTTTAGTTTTGACCAACCTCTCGGAGGTAAAAATACTTCAGATGAGAAGTTGAAGCAGTTAATAAGAGATACTCTGGAGCAAAGACCAGAAGTCTCCACTTACGTAATAGCTACAGGGGACGCGGACTTTCGAGACACGATTCTAACGTTGCTCAAGCGAAATAAGCACGTGATTCTATGGGGATTTCGCGCTGTTGGCGCGCTCAAGTCAAACATGAGTGGCATCTTTCATGAGATGGAGACCTGGCAGAATGTCACGATAGAGTATCTCGACGATATTCTGCTCAAAGAGCCTTCTCCAAAACAATTTGCCGCAACTTAGAAGGGTTTTATGCCTAAGTTGTTGAATCATCCTTGGACGATTGCCGCTGGAGGTGCGTTATTAACAGTCATATTGGCTGAGGTGGGTCCGCTCCATCTCTTTTCAGGACACGTAGTACTTTGGGTGCGCGAATCACTCACGGTTTTAGCGCAAGTGGTTTCAGCTCCTTTGTGGGTTTTTCTAGCAGGCGCGCTCGCGGAAGCATCGGTCATCGTCCTCAGCGCTTTTGCCTTGAATCATACGCGACGTAAGCGCTGGCATATGAGCTTTGCCGGTTTACATTGGAGAAAGTCAATAGACGCGCATGAGGTCTGGCCAATATGCAGCTATTGTATGGTACCGCTTCAGCCACGAGTTGAACCTGAGCAGCGTAGAGATCGAAATGGTGTGCCATTCCAATTCACTCCAGAGTTTCCAAATGTTCTATACTGCGCAGGTTGCAGTCGCTTTTCCCGTTTGCGCCGACCCTGGGACGAGATCCTAAAAGAAGCTCGAATCTTTTTCGGGGTCGGTACTTCTTCCTCAGAAAGGATTTTTTAGGATAGCACTGACGTGTTTTCCTTCTTCAATCGGTTCAGCTTGGTCGACGCCGATTGAATCTAATCGCTTGCATCCTTTCGAAATTACCCTTGCGTTTCAATTTGTTCCAGTTCTATTCGTTCAACACAATACTGCACTGGCACTCGCAAAGGATCAATTTGGTCAGCGATCTACCCGCCCTTGGCGATGCCGTGACAAGCGTTTTCGGTCCGTCCCACGTTACGTTCCGGTGCCGATAGTGCTGAGATATGGGATCTTTTTTTGAGAAACGAGACGTGAACTTGGCGAAAGATACTAGCCGGGAGTTGATAGACTCAATGCGATGTCTCTATGAGTGCCCCGCAGGGATTCGAACCCGGAACCAACAGATTATGAATCTTGTTGAAGGACACGGATGAAGTTGGACCAAATGAGATGGAGCAGTATTTACCGAATCCGCAGCCGTCAAAGTTTGTTATGTCTTGCTACGTCTCACCACGCCATCGCGCCATAATCACGCCATCCATGTGGGAGAATCCAATGCATCTTAAATAACATGCTTCAATCGCCCTTTATCTTCCCAGTCTTGATAAAAAAGGCATAGTATTCCCGAAGTTTCTCATGCCGTCGTTCTATCTGATATTTCTCTCCCGGCGCGCTACTGAGATACGTTTCAAACGTATAGAGTTCTTTGTTCTTTCTATCGAATCCGGCGCTGATTTCCTCTCTTAGCCGCTTCCATAGCTTGAAGACAAAATCCACAAATCGCTTCCGTTCGTCAGAGGAAACCGATTCTTTGTCGCCGCGAAGCTCTTCAAAGAAGAGATAGACCGACAATATATAACTTCTGTTCTTAAGTTGTTTCGTGCGCTCCCCAAACGCAAGCCATAATTCATCCGTAACGCTTGTTATCTTCTTTGACTTCGCCTGAAAGAACTCAAGGTCCTTTCCTCGCGGATATTCGTACTCTTTGAAGAAATGGAGAAGATCTTCGTACCGGGTTCGAGCAAACGTCTTGAGTTTTTCACGAGCGAAGGAATTTACGCATATCTGAGCGCAGAGTGTCTCTTTTGCATAACGGCGAGACGGAATTCCCACGTTCTTGATGAACTTAAGTGAGGGCAATTTTGTGAATGCCAATTCCTTCATGGCACCGACTGCCGCATGAAGTTTTTCCCCAGTTATAAGCAGAAGACCTAACTGCAGCCTGAGGAAGAGCTGCCGCAAATACTCGTCGTCGGCTTTTTCAATAAGCGTGACTTGAAGCGTGTAATTCCTTATCGTGGTTTTCTGAGCGGCACTAAGTGATGAAAACTTCTTAGAATCTCCGTTCGATTTGTATGAATATCTTTCATCGAGAAATTCCCAGATTGCCCACAAACGTTGTTGACCATCGACAACCTCATAACTGTCTTTGCTCGAAAGAAAAAAGTACAGTTTCGGAATATCGATATCTTGTAGAATCGAATCAATGAGTAGACTCTTCTTCTCCGCCGACCAGAGATTATCCTGCCTCTGATACTCGGGAAAGGATATGCGGGTTCGCTCTCGATGTAATTTCTCAATGGACCAGTCTTGAACGCTTCGCTTCATTATATTCCTCCCGCAATCTCTGCCATTGTGTCGGTAAGATCTGCAGCTCCAAACTCACCCCGTTTGCGGTGGTAATAGATTTTTTCTTTAAGCCAGTATGCGAAAACATTTTTCATTTCAGAAGGTATGGTCTTGTTCTTGTACCTGGCAAATCTTCCTTCCGACAGAAAGCCGATTGGCGTCAGGTTCTTCAAATATGAGCATTGTTCGGCAATGCTTATTCCAGTTTTGTGAGACGTGATGAGCTGCACTTGAAAGGCAACGTCCCTCATTATTTCCCTGTGACGTTGCGCATTGAAGATCAAGGAAAGCACGTTCCAGTCGTTCTGCGTTAACGATGATCCAACAATTCTTAGCAAGTCGCAGTTTTTAGCCAATAATTCGTAAGCTAAGGCTGTAATCTTGTTGAAGGGATAATTCTTAGACTCTTTCAAAATTGTAGGTGGAATCCAACTCATGTCGCGCGAGTAAGGCAAACGTGCGACCAATTTGTTAACTCTAATTGGAACGGCGAATCTCCAAGTGAAGGATCCATGCAATTGAAGAATAGGCGGTATGCGATTCGGCGCCGTCGGCGTCAATCCGGCCTCGGAGTTGAACAGAAAACCGAGATTTATTCCTCCAAATACCTCCTGAGAAGCAATTTGCAAAAGACCGTCATGATTTGTGGTTATTATCCCGCGCAATTCTTCTACTTCCTGCCTGAAATGATCATTGCTGTGCATTTCTAATAACCCTTGAACTAGCTTGGGCCTCTCAATAATACCTGCCGTAACAAGACTGTTCCGGATGTCCCAGAAGTACAGCTTGCGTATTCTTTCAGCCAGTTGAGTTAAGTCATCAACGCCGCTAGCTGCCAACAAGCTAATCAACTTCTCGATATCGATCGCCGCATTTTCGCCGAGGAAAAGTCTCCATCGTCGGCCAACCTTATTAAGCACACGAGTCGCCACACCCTCACGATCGGTATCACGCATTAACAGACTGACTGGATGTGCGCCGAGATAATCAACTTCAGCCTGAGTAGCGCCCGCTCCAAGCAGATAAACAACTCTTATCGGATTCACCTTTTTTGCTTTTGGCACGTTAATGAGACTGAATGGTTTTCAAAATGACCGTACAGGGCGGGAGTTTGATATGCGCTCAAGCCTAGTCGCTCGCAATCGGCTTTTTGCTGCGATGGACTAATGACTTAGCTCTTTCAAGCCATCCATTCTTTCGAATGCCGCTGAACTTAACTCTTCGTACTCCTTGCTCACCCTGCGCCGCGCCATGTGAAATCTTGCGTCTATTCAGCTGGGAGTTCTTAGGCATCGCCGTACCTCTTTGCTTTACACAGCAGTGAATACAAGCACGCTTTCAATTGCCGTGAACGTTTCTCGATAATGTCTTGCGGATGGATTAAGGGCGGCCATTGTTCGAAGATGTGAGAAATCGACACGTTGCGTGAGTCCCAGCATATTAGCGGAAGCCATTTCAGTAACAATCTGCGGTAAGTCGTTCTTAAGATCTTTGTAGTAAGAATCTTGAACCACAATTACGCAACTGCCATTCTTTTTCATTACTCGATGAAGCTCACTTAGTGACTTAAACATTCCCTCAAAATACTGAACATGGTTTTTATAGTAATAGGTCGCGGAAGCCTTCGATTCGTGGCTTTTGAGTGCCTTGAGAAAACCACTGCAAGTCGGTCCCCAATTGTTGTCTTCCTTCGGGGCAACTCTCGGAACGGTAGAAGTTCCAAGCAGGCGGTTGCGCAATTCTTTGAAACTACTAGTCGTGTAACCTAACACCGCAAGTTCTGGTTTCGTTGCTACCGCGTAGTCAATTCGTGTGCAGTAGGGTGGGGAGGCTAAACAGAAATTGATGGAGCGATCCTCAAGCGGTAAGCAGTCGGACGAAGCCCAATCTACTTTGATTTCACTAAATTCTTGAGCGTCGGGTGTTTCGCTGTGGCTGTTATTAACCATTGACGATACATGCAATCTGAAGGCTTCAAAAATGGTATCTGTTTGTGGTTTTAACCGCACTTGACTGTTATGGGGGGTACGTATCCACGTGGGATTTGAGGGCACAAAGCGTTTAAGAAATGTCCTCACAGTTCTGAAAAGCGCCAAATAAAAGAACGCGGCTATTCCAGACATAGAACCGAAGTCGCCACGAGTTGCCAGTGACCGATACTGATCGTGATCGACTAACAAAAGTTGGATGGCTCTTTCCAGCCTTCTCACATCGTGGGCACTTTTGTTTCCCATCCAAGCCCGCAGGGGCTCATCGCTATTTGACTCTTCATCAGCGGATGCTTTCTCAATTATCTCAGCTGTCAAAGGCTCTAAACTCGGATACTCTCTCTTACTCAGTAGTCGCGCTTTTGCAACGATCACCATGGCGGGATTAAGATCAAAACCAACGGCAGTGTAACCTAACGCGTTTGCAACGGACGTTGTGGTGCCACTTCCGTTCCACTCATCCATTACGAGTGCATTTTTGGGCAGATCTGATGTGCTGAGTAATTGTTTTGCGAAGTCGTAGGAAAAACCTGCGTAGTAAGGATACCAACCAGCTCGACCGTTGTGACTTCTGGTGCGTTTGGGATCGGTGATTAACAGGATGTCCGTCCTCTCGCCAGCAAGGGCCAGGATTGCCAGGAATCAGAAGACTAGCGGATTATATGGTTATCGTTAGAAGATGCCAACACTTAATCGGCAATAGTTTGTCTATTGCCACTTGTTGAAACGAGTTTCTGACATTGGCGAAGTCAAGCACTGAATCATGAACTTGCACAATTTTTGTGTTGGCTGATTCATGATCCTCGCGAAGAATAAGACCTGGCATGCAAAGGCCCTTGAATTACCAATCACGCTTGAGGCCCTGCTTTAACTGCGGTGAGCAATACGAACGCGAGTCGTTTCGCTGTACTGCCTGCGGTGCAAAACGAGGTCTCGCTGGTCATGGAGATGATGAACTTAAGCAAGAATCTTACATCACACTTGGCCAAGGCCAATCACCTTCGTTTGCAGTGCTACAAGATTCTATTGGGAACCGATTCGTAAATGCGTTTCAAATCGCCCTCGAACTTGTTAAGGATTGGCTGACGGGAAAATTGCAGCAATACAAGCAAGTAATAGGATCCGTTCATCGGTCGTCGCCAACTCAAATTGATTCAAACACGTCTTTAGGAGAATTGTATCGACTTCATCAAACAGCGAGAAAGTTAAAGGATCTGCCCGACCTGGCTGCGAACGTGCCGGACCTGGAATATATCGGAGTCTTTTTCTATGAGGATCTTGTCCGCAAAGGTCTGCCGACTGATCTAAAAACATGGCGTGCGTCAATCGAGAAAGTTGACGATCGACTATTTGAACAGATTAAGCCGTATATAGAAGAACTCTACTGTCGTAGTAAGGCGCTGTTCATAGGTGCCGAACTTAGAGCTTCAGGTGTTTGTTTGTTCAGGAAATGGAACTATTGTCTCGTGGCGCAACTACAGCCAGAAGAACGGAAGCTAATTGCACCGTTTTCGAGACAGATATTTGAACGGGTTCGAGAGATTCTGCGGGAAAGCGTAGCTCCGACAGGAGGTATTCAAGTGACCGTAGGACAGCGGCGCGCAATCCTGTCGGGACTCGCACTAGTTCTACTTATGTTGTTCGTTCCTCCTTGGAAATCTAGTGCTGGTTCTCGACGCGGTTATGGGCTCATTATCTCGCCACCTCGAGGTGCAACAAACATCGATGTTTCTCGATTATTTGTACAGGGCTTGTTTGTTGTGCTGTTAACCGGCGGAATTGTGTTTATCCTTAACAATCGTAGAACGTAGGGTATCTAGCGTCAGTATCATCGGTGTCGCTGGTCATTGTTGTCATGGCTCTTGAGTCGCTCCTGAAAACTTTCAAGGGCTCGTTCGGAGATGATGTCGATCTTTTCTTTGGAGAACATGCGGAGTTTTTTCCACTCATCAGTAGTCAGTCTGTCATCAGCCAGGAGTTGAAATCCGTTGGCAATGAGATAGCGGATAGCAGCCGATTGCTCGTAAAAAATGCGCTCCTTTTTGGTTAACCCAAATCCTCGATTCAGGGCATCCAGTACAACCATGCGGCACCAATCGTGTGGGGTCAGATCTGTGTTGGAAATCTCTCGTTGGATTGCAAACCAAGTCTCATCGGTCACTCGAAAACCGATGGTGTGAGGGTAACGAACGTTCCTCTTTGCCATGCTGACTCTCCCTTGAAGTATCACCTGAACGTGCATGCTGTGCATGCGCTCTGCATGCCGGGCTTGCACGCTGCAAGCACGGCATACAGCAAGCACCGATCCTGAATATTCATAATGGTTGGCGGCGCAAGCGATTTGTATGCGGTGCATGCCCGAGGTTTGCCCCGTAGACCTGACGCGAAAACCTTTAGGGGTGACGTGTCTGAAAAATTTCAGGTGCGCAGCAACTCCTCACCCTACACGTTCGATTGGTTTATCTCTTGCGCCGAGTTTTCTGTTCGTGTTGGTGGGAACGAGCGGGTCGAAATCAAGCTCGAGTGTCTGTTGGTTCTTTGGTGAGCGGTGGGCTATCGTCACCTTCTAGAGCCGGCGCGTCACCTTTTTGGCCAACGTCAACTTTCTCGTCACTGCGACGACTTTTTCGTCACTGCGTCAACTTTTTCGTCGCATCGTCAACTTTCCTGACCCGAGTCACTTTTCACTATACATCACCATTAACAGGCGACCTCTTAGTTGATCGTTACGGGCAATTAACCCCTACAACTTGGGTCCACCTGACGTACTCAAGTGTGGGGTTTCGAGGTCCCACCCTTATCTAAGTGAGTCCCATTCTGGCACGTCTGTTGTAATAGCCACTGCCATGCTCGACGAAGATTTAAAAGTAAAACTGACTAGCCTATTTGGTCGGATGAGGGATGAAGCTGTCGATCTGTTTGCGGCTCAATCGGAGTTGGAAAAAGTGGTGGCCGAGCCGTTGCCCGAGTGGATGTCTGCGACGCAGCTCGCTCGTTACTGGCAACTTGTAAACGCGAAAGGCAAGCCGACTATCGCTGCGATTATGAAGTGGAGTAAGCGTTCAGAGAGTGAGCATCCGTTGCCGTATTGCTGTATGGGAGACCTCTTGAGGTTCAGGCGAGATGAGGTAGATCGCTGGGCTGCGGAAGAAGCTGCACTTCGTCGAGCTCAGAGCAACCGGAAGAAGATCCACCTCGCAAGTTAAATCAGATCGAATCGTGACACTGATCAAGCTCCATCGATAGAATGGCGGCATCACTTTGATGGCTGCCACTCTTCGAAAGGAGAAAACTAATGGCAGTCTGGAAGCGTTACAACGGAAAGCGCGTCAAGGGAGAAGGGCCAAAGGGCAAAGGGACTTGGATTGTCGAGTTCAGACTAAGAGGTCACTACGTCAAACAGGCGATCCCCGAAGCGCGGACCAAGGCAGAAGCAGAACAGGCACAGACCAAAATCAAGCGGGATATCTTCGATGATAAATACGAACGTGCCGCCGGTAACAAGGACTTCACGGAGTTTGTGGATGAAGTTTTTGTCCCATGGACGAAGGCATCGAAGCGAAGCTGGCAGGATGACGAGGAGCGTGCAAGACCACTGAAGGAGTTCTTCACTGGCAATCGCCTTCGGGACATCACGCCAATGCTGATCGAGCAGTTCAAACAACAGCGCTTGAAGACGAAGACGTTACACAAACGGGACCGCTCGCCTGCTACCGTGAATCGTGAGCTGCAAGTCTTGTCGAAGGTATTTTCAATGGCCTACGACAACGGACTGGTAGAGACGAATCCGATGCGGCGGGTGCACAAGCTACGCGAAGCGCCGGCGCGTGAGCGTTATCTGACTGACGACGAAGAGAAGAAACTTTTCGGAGTACTCATAGGCAGACGCGCTCACCTCCGTTCGATCGTCGTCGTAGCACTACAAACGGGAATGCGACAGGGAGAAATCCTAGGCTTGAAGTGGGAGCACCTGGACTTAGATCAGAAGACGATCTACGTCGCCCATACCAAAACCGGACGACCGCGACGGATTCCCATGAGCAGGCCTGTTGAAGTGGAACTCAGATCGTTGAGGCAGGATGCCTCATCAGATGAGCATGTTTTCAGTTATGCCCGAACGGGTTTGAAGTTAATAACCTTCAGACACGCGTGGGAAGGGGCATGTAAAGCTGCGAAGATCTCGGGCCTTCGATTCCATGATCTGCGTCACACGTTTGCGACTCGTCTGAGAGCAAAGGGAGTGCATGAGATGGACATCATGACATTGTTGGGCCACACGACCTTGCAGATGACTTCTCGTTACACTCACGCAATGCCAGAGAATCTCCGGACCGCGGTTGATTCTCTGAACAAGCGACCTCTCCCCTTCCGTCCGAGAAGCGCGCCAAGATCGCGCCAACTCGCTACTGGGACGGATTGAGACTGATCGATTAAGTGAGTGTAAGTCTTTGAAAAGAAATGGCGGAGGGGACAGGACTCGAACCTGCATAGCCTTTCGGCCGGCGGTTTTCAAGACCGCTGCACTACCATTATGCGACCCCTCCGCATGTTGGCGGAAAGAATATAGCGCAACGTTCCGCAGGCGGCCAAACGAGACTGGATCCAAAATGTCCGACGAACTTTAGTTTGTCGTGGTCGGATTAAGATCCTCTGTAAAGTCTGAGGGCCTGCATCCGCACCACGACAAACTTAAAGTTCGTCGGACATCTGCGTTTGCCATTCACCCCGAATGGAGGCACGATCTAATCGACCCAAAGTCCAAACACCAAAGGCCCAAGACCACTGTGCTCGTTACCATCGGCCAAATCAACACTATTAACGGCGATTGGGAAAGTAATACTGACAGTATCATTCGCGCGATCGAGCAGGGGAAAAGAGACCGTTCGGATCTCGTCGTGCTACCCGAAGTAAGTGTCCAGGGATATACGTCGCTCGACTGGTTTCTCGATCGCGATCTGGAACGTTGTTCGCTTAATCCTCTCGAAAAGATCATCGCAGCCACCGAAGGAATCACCGCGGTCGTTGGAACTGTGCGGCCCTCTGGTGTGGCCGCCGGTCGCAGGCTCTACAACTCAGCAGCCGTCATCCGCAATCGCGAACTGCTCGGGTTTGCGGACAAAACGTTGCTTCCCGAATACGACGTCTTCGACGATCCTCGTTATTTTCAGCCGTCAAATGAACGACATCTATTTACGCTGTGCGATACAAAACTAGGTGTCGCTGTCTGTGAAGATTTCTGGAACGACAAGACCTTTTGGAGGGAACGACTCTATTCCAATGACCCGGCTGATGAGTTGATTGAAATGGGTTCGCAGCTTCTTGTTTCGATCAACGCGTCGCCCTTCAACAAAGGAAAGATGGCCCAGCGATGTGCGATGGTTTCGCATCGTGCAAAAGCCGCGAAACAGCCAATCGTGTTCGTCAATCTGGTTGGTGGTAACGACGGCATCATCTTCGATGGTGCAAGTATCGTGGCCGATGCGGATGGCCGGATAATCTTACAAGCGCCTCCGTTTGAAGAGTTCATAGCGACAGTTGATCTCGAATCTAGAGTTGCCGACACCCGCTGCCTGCCGGGAGACGACATCGAGACAGTTCACTCTGCACTGGTGCTGGGCATTCACGATTACGCGCGCAAGAACAAGTTCACTACTGCTGTGATTGGACTCTCGGGTGGGATCGACTCCGCGGTTGTGGCTGCGCTTGCCTGTGAAGCCTTAGGCCGTGAAAACGTGCTGAGCGTGATGATGCCTTCACCTTATTCATCTCGATCGAGTATCGATGATTCGGTCGAGCTCGGTCGCCGTTTAGGAATGCGCGTAATCGAACATCCAATCTCACACGCTTACGAGACTTTGCTTCGCGAATTGAAACTGGAAGCACCGTCGGAAGGAAGAAGTTCAGTCGCCGCCGAGAACCTGCAATCTCGACTTCGAGGAAACATTCTGATGACAATCTCGAACGCTGAGGGCCGACTGCTGCTGTCAACTGGCAATAAGTCGGAACTGGCTCTCGGTTACTGCACGCTCTACGGCGATACAAACGGAGGGCTGGCGGTCATTGGTGATGTTCTCAAAACTGAGGTTTATGAGTTGGCGCAGCACATAAATCGGGAGCGCGAGATAATTCCGCAGTCGATCATTCAGAAACGACCATCAGCAGAACTTGCACCGGGCCAGTTTGATGATCAGTCGTTGCCGCCGTACGACCAGCTCGATCGGATCTTGCGTCTGTATTTCGAGCAAAGAGCAACCGCACAGGAGATCGTTAAGACGGGGTTCGAGGCGTCGTTTGTTTACGATATTCTGAATCGAGTCGAGTCGCCCGCAAATGAATTCAAGCGACGTCAATTGCCTCCAACTCTCATCATCTCAAGAAACGCGATCGGAGTCGGGAGGCGACGACCTGTGACACATCACTATCGACGCGAAGATTTGACGTGTTAGTTAGTCCACAGATTACGCAGATTACACAGAATTCTTTTTTGAGATGGGGCGGCGTGGTGGTTTTAGATCTTTAAAGAAATCTGTGTAATCTGCGTCTGCGGATGATTATGTCGCGTAACTGGCGTAAACCGACTTCACCTTCTCCAAAAACTCACGACGATCAACAACGAAGTACAACTTTAACTGTCCAGACCCAGCCACCTCATCGAGTAGTTTCTCCAATATTTCAAACTGATCCAAAGCAGTGATCCCATGTGTCTCGAGATAACCACCTCGTCTCAAACGGCGAATCAACTCCATCAACGTCAAGCGTCCCTCCAGAGTCCGCCCACCGTGTTCATGCGATCGACTGATAAGGTACTGAACCAGCAAAGCTTCGTTATAAAGCGGCGGCGACAAAAACAAGCGAGTTCCGTCCCGTTCCCAACCTTCCGACAAACGAGACGAGGGACGCACCGCGCGCACTCCGTCGAAAACTTCGGACCAATTTGTCTTAGGTTCGCGTCGTTCCAACAACGACTTCGTTGCGTCAAGTAACCAACTGTCTTCATCCAAATCGATTGTGATGCGTTGGGTATCCAACCATTCAAAAAAAGCAGTGCGGCGGTCAGACTTCAACTCAAGAAGACCAAACTGATCGCCCTTCTTAGCTAAAGTTTTGACCAATGCTCGACGTGCTGCGTCTGTAGTCTTGCCGCCCTCAATCTCGTGAGTGTCGATACGTGCATGCCAGCGCTTGGCCGAATCACAGTACGGACACCGCGGATGCTTCTCATCGCTATCGAAGAATGGTCGCACAGCTTTACGTGATGTCAGTTCTTTGATGGTTGGCGAGTAACGCTTGATTTCGGAGTAAGCAGAACGCGGAGCGAGACCAAATTGTTTAGTGAAGATATCGAAGATGCACGCAAGACAGACAAGCGTGGTGTATTCGGTCACGGTTCCCGGAGGGAACGCGCTGAAATCAAGGTCACGTTTTGTTGACATCGTAGTTCAGCGTCGGGGATGCACTTAAGTACCAATCGAAACCAACGCTGGTTCGAGATCTCGATCGGTATGGCCAACTGCCAGATCGAGTTCAGCTTCCAGATCACCGATACCGGATTCGAGTTTGTTGAAATTGAACAGTTTGTGATCGAGCAAGTGTGAGGGAGCGACGTTTCCCAGAGCATTCAACATCGACGATCGAATGTGAGGAATTTCCTTTTCTAATTCGCCGACTAATCGATTGATGCGCGCCCGTTTAAGATTCGACTGTGATCCACACAGGTCACACGGAATGATTGGAAACTGTTTGTGCGCAGCATATTCCGCGATGTCGCGCTCCCAGCAATAAGCCAGCGGACGAATGATCGTGTTACGACCATCCCTCGAACGCAGTCTTGGCGGCATTGTTTTGAGCGAACCTACGTAGAACAGGTTCAACAAAAGAGTTGTTATTATGTCGTCGGCATGGTGTCCAAGCGCTATCTTGTTGCAACGTTCTTCCACCGCGATGTTGTAAAGAATGCCGCGCCGCAAACGCGAACATACCGAGCAGAAGGTTTTACCCTCCGGGACCAAACGCTTCACAATGGAGTACGTATCTTGTTCGATAATACGAAAGGGTACTTCCTTTTCATGAAGGTAGCTGGGCAGAACTTCGGCCGGAAAATTAGGTTGCTTTTGATCGAGATTCACTGCCAGCAGATCGAAGTGAACTGGCGCTCGCCTTCGCACATCGAGCAGCAGGTCGAGCAGAGTATGACTGTCCTTGCCGCCGGAGATGCATATCATCACCCGATCGCCGTTTTCAATCATTCCGAAGTCAGCGATCGCCTCGCCCATTCGGCGCAATAATCGGGTCCTGGTTTTGTTTTCTGTGCTCATTTACGCGCCCTCAGAATGCCATGCAGCTGAATGGTTTTCAAATGTTCCCGGATCTTTGAACGGCCGCGTCGAACAGAAGTCATCAGGTGACGCACGAACGCTCTTCTGTCGGAGCGCGGCCGCCCTCGGCCGCCCCCGTCGAACAGGACCATGGCAAATAAATGGAGTGTCGATTCAGTAGGCAAGCAGAGACTATTTTTCGAAGGGGGCGGCCGAGGGCGGCCGCGCTCCGACAGAAGAGCGTTCGTGTGTTAGCGGTTGTGGCTTCTGTTCGAACGGGGCGGCCGAGGACGGCCGCGCTCCGACAGAAGAGCGTTCGTGTGTTAGGGGTTGTGGCTTCTGTTCGATGTGTAGGAGTATCGATGCAAAAGTTTCTTGTTCATTAGTAACTCCTGTGGTACTTTGCACGCTCTTTTACAAGTCAGTGCGCTTTGGGCCAGGAAATTTCGCCCTTTCCCTCCCACAGACAATTCGAAAAGGTGAAAAGCGGTCAGACCTCTTCGGAGAGTTCTCTATGCTCGAGGTTAAGAGAAAACCCGATCTTCCAAGTCACGGTTCCGCGTCCGCAAGACCCTTCGACGCCGATCCACGAACTCGTCCGCCCAAAAGCGAAGAACCTGCAGAATTTCGCGGTAAATTGCCCGTTATTACTGGTGAATGTCACTTTAAAGGTTCGATGTCGATTGATGGGTTATTAACAGGCCAGATCGGTTCACAGAGTGGTGTGCGGCTGACCCAGAAACCATCTAAGGCGTTTCTAGTGGACGCCGAACTGACCGGTGAATTTGATTTCAAAGGTATGGTAAGAGTAAACGGGCACATTGCAGGCTCGGTTTATTCAAAAACTGGGACTCTCATTGTGGACGCTGAAGCCAGGGTCGACGCAACTATCGATGTCGCAGTTGCCGTAATTGGCGGCACAGTTGCCGGTGATGTCGTGGCCCGAGAACGAGTCGAACTGGGGCCATCGTCGAGGATTTGCGGCAATATCTGGACCCGCGCGATTGTCATAAAGGATGGGGCCATCTTTGAAGGCGTCTGCCACATGATCGATGACCGAAAGCAAGCGGTTTGATGTACGACAGGCTGTTAGCCTGTCGACGAAGCTTGAAGTAAGGCGGTTACTAAAGTGACCACAGCCGCGACAGGCTAACAGCCTGTCGTACAAGTTTGGGGTGTTTAATCCGATTACATTTTGGTTACAGGTATAGACACTTTCAGTTTATTTTGTCTATGATGAGTTCCCGCTTCCGTGCGGTAGATCATTCGCACTAGCCGCAAAGCTAGAAATCCACAAAACAAGGTAAGCGCGTCAGTTTTGTTGCTCTAACCCGACGCACCGTAACTAAACAATTCGCGCCCCCACAATACGGAGGTTAATAATGCTCAGGATAGGAAAGAATCCCAAGGAACACGAAGAGAACGACAACTCCAGCCACAAGCAGGAAGTGCCCGAATATCCCGCTGCCAAGTCATATTCCTCTTATCAGGGGGCGGCGTCCGAGCCAAAACCTGCTGAGACGGCTGCCGGCTCATCGCGAGCGATGACCGAGAGTGAAACGCTGGCACGCGATATCAAAGAAGGAACACTTAGTGGTTTTGTGGGGGGCGGAACAGTTGTCACGGGCGAAGCTAATTTTAAGGCGATGATGCGGGTTGACGGACACCTCTCAGGTCGAGTGAGTTCGTCAAGTGGCACCCTCATCGTGGGAGCAAATGGCAAAGTTGACGCAAATATCGAGGTCGCTGTCGCGGTCATTCACGGAACAATCAACGGCGACATTATTGCAACTCAGAGACTGGAGCTCGGCCGAGCAGCTAAAGTCAACGGCAATATCCAAACACCATCACTAATTATCGAACAGGGCGCGGTGTTTGAAGGCAGTTGCAAGATGCTCCAAATGTCAGCAGCAGCCGACAAGAGCAAGAAGGAAGCGGCCAAGAAGAGTATCGACGAACCGCTTGATACTTCGAAGATGCAACCCATCGCCGCGGATGGTGCCAAAACTACATCGATTCCCAGCGTCTCGAGTGTAGCCAGCTAAACTTTCGCCAATCGAAAACTGAAGGCGCTTCGCTTTGACGGCGAAGCGCCTTTTTTTGGAGTGCGACGGCCTGCCGTCGCTTTGTTATATCGGATGTAGCCCTGTACCAAAGCGACGGCAGGCCGTCGCACTCCAAAGCTCCCATCAATGTTGAAGCTTGAACTTGCCGACCGTACTCTCGGCAATGCTTCCGAAATACAACATGCCATCTCGCTCAACCGCATTCGCGATCTCGGCATAACAATCCGGCGCGCCGTTTTGTAAGTTGTCAGACACCTTGCCGTTCTCGTCGAGACCGAGAACGAAGGAGTAGCGCTTCGGAGCCGGATGAAGAAATGACGGCAGGCGCAGGACAACTTTCCGGAGGAACGGATGCGGCAATAGTTTTGTATCGAGTAGTTCATCGCGCGGTGTAACGAGCGATAACCAGAACTTTCCTTTTCCATTGGAAGAGATGCCGTCAGGAAAGCCGGGCAGATTATCGATAAACGTTTCCGATTGGCCCTGTTTCGGCCCACTCAACCAAAAGCGAATGACGCGATATAGACCAGTTTCGGCGACCAACACATAAGATTGATCAGGACTAACTGCTACGCCATTGGCAAAGTAGATCCCACGCAAAAGAGTTCGTGCTTGTCGCGTCTTTGGATCGTAGGCGAGGAAACGACCATTGGGCCGATGCTCGAGGATGTCGTTCGCAAATTGCGATATCGGAAACTTCGCGGAGGCGTCCGTGAAATAGATCGTTCCGTCCGCCGCCACATCTAAATCGTTCAAACAACCAAAGTTCTCTCCGTCTGCGTTAGTTGTCAGGACTGTTATCGCGCCATTCTTACTAACGGAAAGCAAACCTTTAATCGCATCGGCAACAATCAGGTTGCCGGAATGATCAAACACCAGTCCCAAAGGCCGGCCTTCTGTGTTGGCAAAAACCTTCGGTTGATTTCCGTCTGCCTGCAGTTGAATGATCCTTCCGTCTTCGAATCCAGCATAGATGCGCCCATCGGAGTCGAGCGCCACATCTTCGGGATGACGGCCGTCTCCGAGCAAAAGACGTTGCACAGGAGCGAGCGAATTGTTTTTTGCGTATGGGCCAACCAAACCAGGCGCAGTTGGAGGAGTCCAGGCCATGGGATCGATTGGAACTGGAGCGACAAAGAGGTAAACGACTGCAGCAAGAATCAGGACGAGGATGACAAGTAAGATTCGTTTCATGTCCGACGAACTTTAGTTTGTCGCGCGTTGTGTGGCGATACTCTAAAGAACTCGAGGGCCTTGAGTGTGACGTTCGACAAACTAAAGTTCGTCGTACATTAGCGCTCGCCGCGTGATAGTTCTACCTCGCTCTCAAGTTCAACAACCAGTTTGCGAACGCCAGGTTGGTCCATCGGTTCAATCAAGCGTAGCGATTCATCGAGGATTCGACGTTGATGTTCCGGAAAGTTTGGCTTACCCGCGATGCTGCCCAGTTGGCCGTCATATAGTGCCACGCGTGGCGGTCGGACACTCTCAACGACATCTTTGAGGACTGCCAGTGTCATAGTTGGAATCCCTGCGAGTTCCGTGGCGCGCGCGATAAGACCGATGGACTGGTGACACAATCTCGATGCAGGTATTAACAGTGCTGCCTGCACTTCATAGCGCTGTAAACGTTGGACAAGTCCGGGAGCCAACTGATGAGCAACTGCAGATGCATCCTGAATGTAACCCGAGAAACTCCAGAACACTCCGTTAAGCTGACCGATGATTCCGTTTTGTTCGAATTCGAGAAGACGAGGTACAGGTATTTGTGAATTGATATCCTGTTCGACAGCACTCGCGTCGTAGCCTCTTGCGGTAAAGCGAAGATCTGAAGCCTCAACTTCGATTGGAATCTCTTTGAAGCTCAAATCGTTTTCGGAGAAATCGGGCGTGCCGTCGATGTAAGCACCCGCTGATGAGATGACAGCGAGATTCAACATCGGCAACGCCCTGCGTGCAGGCGTAAAAGGAGCACGACGGTTTCTTACATAAGGATAGTCAGACTCGTCGCGATTCGGTCCTGACCGCTGCCATGCTTCATAACGTCTCTGCCATTCTTGAATATCTTCAATTATCTCCACTGCAGTGTTCAATCCTCAGTTTTTAGATTCTTGATTCGGATCGAAATCAAAATGATTGTTACGAGGGCAGCAATCATAGCAAGCAACAGCGTATTCACCGAATATACGTGCAGGTTATTGAATTCGATTCGCCTGGGATCGTCCGGCCGGACCTGGTCAATCGGCAGGCTCATCGCAACTCTCAGAGCACGCATTCGCGCGGCAATCACCCAGTGGCCGATACCGGTTGCCAGAACAAATACACCGGTGGACAACAGTTCAAAAAGAAACTGCAGACCTTTGCGTCTTGCAGCAAGAAAGCAGAGCAGAATGAACAGTCCGATTATGAAGCCCGTGATATTTACGACCGAGACACAGCGCGTAACAATTGAGCCGGCAATCTCATTTGCGTTGGTTAATTCAAATGACCGAAGAACGCCAAACGTAGCCGGAGCAACGACCGCGCCAAAGAACAACGTGGCACCAACCCACGCGCTGAGCAGTATAAGTTTGACGAAATTCAGAGCGAGTTTCATTCAATCACAAGTCTTCTCCGCATTTCCTCTGTCCGCAGATTACGCAGATTTTTTAGGATAATGAATACCTCTCTTTCCATAAAACGAAATCTGCGTAATCTGTGTAATCTGCGGACAGAGGAATCGCAGAGAATCTTCAATCGAACTCATTGATTTCTGCCAATAGTCTAATCTTTGGCCGTTGAATCTGCGGAATTGGATGATCACGCGGATCGGGAACACTTAACAGCCACGACAACGCAGTGTCCAGCTGATCCTGATATTCCTTCAAATCAAGTGACATGAACACTCTTTTCCCCAGACGCGCAAACTTCTCCTTCGCCCGTTGATACATTTGCCTGCTCGCTCCCGGCCGACCAATATCGAGGTGATGAAAAGCCACCGCTGACTGAATCATCGCTTGCAGGAACAGCTTTTCATCAGGACCAACTTCGCCCATCCAACGTTCTTCCCAAACGTCATGTGCAGCATGAAACTCTCCGGCGTTATACAGGTCAATGCCCGCAATATACTCAACCGGGTAAGCAGCGATGTGCGCGTTGGTGTAGTAAGTCTCGGCTTCACTCATGAGCAAGGATCCCAGATTCCAAATTCCAGATCTCAGAAGTGTAGATTTCAATTTGACTTCCCGAGCATACGATCTGAGATCTGAGATCAGGCATTTAGTCGCGAGGCGATCACTTTTGCCGCCGTCGCTCCGGCTCCGACCGCGCTGCTAATCGTCGGTGCTGCAGGGTTCGATACGTCGCCGATAGCAAAAACGAAAGGTTCGTTCGTCTCGTGTTCGCTGTTTACGGCAATGTAGCCCTTTTCATCCAACTGCACCTGATCTCGAAACAACTCCACATTGGGTTCGACACCTATGCGAATCAGCACGCCACGAACCGCCAGCTGGAACGGTTTCAAACCATCGCGCCTTGAGATCTCTACGGCTTCGACATGTTCGTCGCCAATAATGCGCGTCAGCACTGACTCCGTGAATACAGTGATACAGTGGTTCGTTTGAAGCTGTTCGAGAAACTCTCTTCGCGCACGCAATTTCTTACCGCGATGAACCAACGTGACTGTCGCAGACTTCTCCGCAAGCAAAAGCGCATTCTCGGCAGCTGCATCGCCGCCACCGACGACGCATACATCCTGTCCCGCATACAATTCTCGGTCGCGAGCCCCGGATTCCATAATCCCTTTTTCGACGAGCTCTCGTTCACCCGCGATACCTAATTCGCGACGCTTCACACCTGTGGCAATTATGATCGCGATTGATTGCAACTTTTCACCACTTGCCAACTCCATACGTTTGGCTCGTAGATCCAGAGACTCAATAGCAACTCCCGTCCACTGATCAAAGTCTGCAGTTTCCAGTTCCCCCTTGAAATGCTGCAGCAAATCATCTCCGTCACGGGCGTGAACACCTAAATAGTTTTCAATTGGATTGTAGATGCGATGGAGTTGTCCGCCGATCTCGTCAGCTTGTTCGAGCAGGAGTGTGTCAAGACCCAATTCATCACACCAACGAGCCGCCGAGATTCCTGCTGGCCCGCCGCCAATGATGATTACGTCATGCATTTCAATTGTTGGTTGTGAACTACGCTCCGCTTCCGGTCGTGAGAACCTTTGAACTGGTCGCAAACGCTTCGAGGACTTCCTCCGGCTTCAACCGCGAAGTCATTAAAGTCAAGTTCGAATCGGTGAACTTCGCTGCCGAAGTCATTTCGCTATTGTCTGGTTGCCACCGACCATTTCGATTGCCTTCCTTTGAATTAAGAGTTTGCAGCGCGTTAGTTAGATCGCGACGCTTGACCATCGGTCGCACAACAGTTTCAGCCCACGAGTAGTACGGATAATCGATGCGGTAGAACCAACCATCACTGGATGGTATTGCGATGACAAACAACTCACCGTGAACGAACTTTGAAATCGCCGTGTAAGGAGCCGAATGGCGTGTGGGATTGAATCCGCTGCCGCTGAAAATTTCAGGGGCCAGCACTACCAGCGATAATTTCGAGTCGTTGAATTCAGTCACTGTTGACGAGCCTCGATCGAAACTCTCCAACGCATCGACGATCTTTTTCCAACCTGCCAGCCATAGCGCTTCATAATCATTGATATTGTTCAACAGATGCTCGAGCTTTGGCAGTATTAGTTCATAACAACGCGCATCGTCGTTCACGTCCTCACCGGCAAGCATGTGAGCGAATGGAGAACCAGTGTTGTCTTCAGGAATTGCTTGATCCGAGCCCTGGATAGCAAGACTGATGCGGACGCCATCGGCGCTTGAGTATTCAGAAAAATCGCCGGCCTCAGCTGCTGATATCAGAACGTCGCGATATTTTAGAGCCGCTTCGCCAGTCATCACAGTCCAAACGGAAAGCATTCCATCAGTATCGAAATGATTGTTGGTAACCAGGTCGATATTATTTGTGAACTGATCTTTGTTGGGCGAACTAACGAGGTTTAGTGCAATTTCCGTAGAGGTGTCGGCCTTGAGCTCGGTCGCTGTCTCGTTACCGTTCCAATGCGAGAAGTGGATGCTGTTAGGAACTGTGCCATCCACCGAAAGTTTCGGTACGTCAGCAAGCGCTTCGCTGTAAAACTGGAATCGCATAACGTGGACCTTTCAGTTGATTTTTGCCAGACGATTTTAACGTAGAAGCTTCAGAGTGCGTTAACGGGCAGATTGAAGATTTGAGATTTCAGATTTAAGATCCGGCGCTGAAGGAGTCAGTAGTAAATAGGTCGAATAGGTCATATAGGCCCTATACTTCATTGATCATGGGAGCTGGATAATGGAAGAAATCACGCCAACCGAACTTAAGAACCGCCTTGATAATGGTGACGATATACAAATCGTTGACGTTCGTGAAAACAATGAAGTCGCTATTTCACGTCTGCCAAATTCACTTCACATTCCGCTGGCACAAGTGCTTGTTCGCATGAATGAAATCGATCCTACGCGTGAAACCGTAGTGCACTGCAAAATGGGCGGACGAAGTGCGCGAGCTATCGATGCATTACAACGTTCGGGTTTTACAGGAAAACTCATGAACCTGAAGGGAGGAATCATCGGGTGGTCTAACGAGGTCGATCCGACGGTGCCGAAATATTGATCGTGAATTGGATAGGACCTATAGGACCAATTCGAGCTGGTTCACGATCGATCGAAGATTTCTCGACCTCACGCATTCCTGCCGCGTCTAAATCTTTCAGCAAGGGGTTCTGAACTGAGCCACAAAGGTTCACTAGACAGTGATATTGCGTCTTGCAGTGGACTTCTCTCCTGCGTGGTTATTGGACACCCATCCAACTAGTTTACGAAGGAGGATCTATTCATGAGCACAGGAAGAAGTGTGTTGCTGTTGCTTCTGGCACTTTGCCTTCCAGCAGGAGTGGCGACAGCACAACGCCGAAACATCAATCGTTGGGAACACCGAGAACTGCGCGCCGACCGACACGAGATACGAGCCGACTCACGAGATCTGCGTCTCGATCGCAGGGATCTTCGCGGCGATGTCATAGATCGTCGTGGTGACGAGCGAGAGCTTCGTCAAGATCGTCGAGAAGGTGCGAGCAGGGAAGAGTTACGAGCAGATCGTCAGGAGATTCGTGCTGATTCTCGCGACATCTTAGGTGACAGACGCGATATTAGAACTGATCGTCTTGATCGACGTGGAGACGTTCGCGATTTTCACCAGGATCTGAGACGCGCACGGCGAAATTAACTTTGAAGCTTTGCGCTTTGAAAGGCGTTCACTCCGGAGGAGTGAAATGTTTATAGAGGCGGTCCTCGCTGTGGTCTTCACTCCGTAGGAGTGAGATGTTGAGACTACGAATTCTTTGGTCATTCTCTAATCGTCGTGAGTTATTAACTCAAACATGTCACTCCTCCGGAGTGAGGACGCATGGCAAGAACTGCCTCTATAAACATTTTACTCCTCCGGAGTGAGGAAGAACATAGTACGATTTACAAAGGCTCCGATTTTATTTAATTCCCTCCAACTGAATAAACCTACTCAACTTCGTAATCACCATCCCCTCCACACATTCAATGCGACAGGACAGCGCTGGACGATCGCTCGTTTGATCCTGGCCTTGCATGTGGTACCAAACCTGACAATTGGTGCATTCACCGTTCCAACAAAAGTCTCCGTAAGAGATGGTGTTGATTGAAAGATATTGAAAACAGCGGAGCAATCGATTTCGTTCAGGAACATTTACCTCACTGCCCAGCACTTCAATTCTCACCAATTTTTCGTACGGGTCGAGCAAATCAGCTGCTATCTCTTTTGAACCCAACTCGTCAGCACTTTGGTTGCTCATAGGCAGCGGCAGTATAATCGCAGCCAATCAAATTGCTAAGAGATTTGTGTAATAGGTCCTATAGGTCCTATAGGTCCTATACTAACTGGGGGGATCGAAACATTGGCTCTTGTCATCTACACGAAACCAGGTTGTCCGTATTGTCAGCAGGCGCGCGACTATTACAATTCGAAGGGCATTCCATTTATCGATTACGATGCACAGAACGATCGCGCTCGACGCGCGGAGATGTTCAAATATTCTGGAGGCGACCCGACTGTTCCCTGTATCGTTGAAAACGGCAAATACAAGGGCTCGGGCTGGGGGAACCCCCCTCGCGGTTGAACGATTCACGACTAGCCGGCAGTTTGCTGGCAAAAACAAAACTAAAGCTCAGTCTCCCCTCAAATGCGACAGGCTGTTAGCCTATCGTGGTTCGGTCCATTGCGCGACAGGCTAACAGCCTATCGTACAAGTCTTGATGAAGGTGCGACATGATTAAATCAAAACAAATTGCGAGAGCGGTGTTCCTATGCGTTGTTTCGAGCATGTTTCTGTATACAACTGCGACTAAAGCACAAACCAATGGAGGAGCAGCACCTCAACCACCAATGACAGAGAAGAAACCAAAAACAACAAACATCCACGGCGTAACGCTCGTTGACGACTATTTCTGGCTGCGTGAGAAGACCAACCCTGCCGTAATGGCCCACCTGCAAGCGGAAAACGATTATGCCGATGCCATGATGAAACCCACGTCCGCGTTGCAGGAAAAGCTCTACAACGAGATGCTCGGTCACATAAAGCAAACGGACGACACCGTGCCTTACAAGTGGGGCGACTATTTCTATTATTCGCGAACTGTAACTGGATTGCAGTACCCGATCTTCTGCCGGAAGAAAGGAAGCACCACTGCGCCTGAGGAAGTCGTGATCGATGTAAATGAACTTGCCAAAGGTGAGAAGTTTATGAGCATTGGGCAATTTGTTCCCAGCGACGACGGGAATCTACTTGCTTATACAACCGATAACACCGGCTATCGCCAATACACCTTACATGTCAAAGATCTTCGAAACGGGCAATTGTTCCCCGAAAAGATCGAACGCGTAAACACCGTCTCCTGGGCCACTGACAACAAGACTCTGTTCTATGTGACTGAAGACGCAGTCACCAAACGAAGCGACAAGTTTTTCCGTCATGTGCTTGGTTCAGATAAAAGCGATTTGATGTTTGAAGAGAAGGATGAGCTCTTCGATATCGGCAACGGGCGAACTCGCGATGGTAAAGTGATTTTCCTCGAATCCGCCGCCAAGACTTCTACCGAAGTTCTTTACCTGTTCGCAGACAAGCCAGACTCGCAATTGAAGGTTGTTCTACCCCGTGAACCGGAACACGAATATGAGGTCGATCATCGTGGTGACCTTTTCTACATTCGCACAAACAAGAATGCCAAGAACTTTCGGATTGTAACGGCCCCGGTTGATGATCCGTCGGAAAAGAACTGGAAAGAATTCGTTCCTCACAGGCCAGCTGTGAAGGTCGAAGACGTTGAACTGTTTGCCGACTATGCCGCTCTATCTGAGTGGGAAAACGGTCTGCAGCAGATCGAGATCATCAATTTCAAAACAAACAAACGCAACCGCATCGAGTTTCCTGAACCGGTTTACTCCGCAGCGACAAGTTTCAATCGTGTATTCGACACGAACGTTCTCCGTTACTCCTACAATTCACTCGTAACTCCAAACTCAACGTTTGACTACGACATGAATACCGGTAAATCGACACTGCTCAAACAAACGGAGGTACCCGGCGGCTTCGATCGAAACAATTACAAATCTGAACGACTGTTTGCGACCGCCTTAGATGGAACAAAGATTCCTATGTCGGTGGTCTATCGCAAAGGCGTGAAACTCGATGGCAGTGCGCCGATGCTCCTTTACGCCTATGGTTCGTATGGAATTTCGATTCCTCCGACCTTTTCGTCGAACCGACTCAGCCTCCTGGACCGGGGTGTGATCTATGTCATTGCTCACATTCGAGGTGGCGGCGAACTGGGAGAAGAATGGCGCCAGGCCGGCAGGATGATGAATAAGATGAATACGTTTACGGATTTCATCGCCTGCGCCGATCACCTGATCAAGGCAAAGTACACCAGCAAAGATCGAATAGTGATTCAGGGTGGCAGTGCTGGAGGGTTGTTAATGGGCGCTGTCAGCAATCTCCGACCGGATCTCTTCAAGGCAGTGATTGCTCAAGTTCCGTTTGTCGATGTCTTGAACACTATGCTTGACGCTTCGCTGCCACTCACCACGAGCGAGTATATCGAATGGGGTAATCCGAACGAGAAGCCCGCCTTCGATTACATGAAGACATACTCGCCGTACGACAACGTCCAAAAGAAGGATTATCCAGCGATGTTGGTGAAGGTTTCAGTCAACGACAGCCAGGTTCCGTACTGGGAAGGCACGAAGCTGGTTGCCAAACTTCGGGAACTGAAGACGGATAAGAATCCGTTGCTGTTGAAGGTTAACTTCGGCGCAGGTCACGGTGGCTCCTCGGGCCGATATGACGCGTTGAAGGAAACTGCTTTTGACTACGCCTTCATGCTCTGGCAGATGGGAATTGCAGACAACAGCGTTTCAAAAATGTAAATAGGACCCCGGACCCAAGAACAGTAAGGAAGGGCGGTTTACCCCCGCTGTTACCCGACAACACTGATCGGGTATGAGCTGGGGTAACCGCCCTTCCTTACTTGTTCTATGCTTACTTGCTCTATGCGTTTGTTATCTCTATTTCGAACGCGGATCAGGTTCTACGACCAACGGCTGCGTCAGAGTTTGTCCATCTACCGAGAGCCTCACCGAATATCGCCCCGGCAATACTGTCGGCCGGTTAAATCCAAATCCACCACCACCTCCTCCTCCACCCTGACCGCGTTGAGTAGTTGCTGCTGGTGGTGTCGGTCGTAGATCCCACACCCAACGATGCATTCCACTCGCAGCTGACAACGGCTCTGGTGTCGGACGCCAAAAGGCCGGGATGTTCAGTGTGTTTGGATCGACTGGCGTTGGGCGCTCATCACTCGAATAACGACGAATCACATCACCAGCCGGATCCATGATCTCGAGTGTTACCGATCCATTCGCTGGCGCTTTCAAGTAGTAATCAATCACCGCTCCGAATGGTGGATTCTCTGCAAGCGCTTCATCGCGCGGTTGAGGAGTACCATTATCACTGCCCGGAACTACATTGATTGCAACAGCGGGTTTGAAAAGAAAGGCGTTCGACTTCGCCATGTCGTCGTCGATTTGACGAAGCGCTGTGACGTTATCAAGCACCCAGAATCCCCGACCGTGTGTAGCAACAATCAAATCGTCTCGGTGAATCACCAGATCACGCACAGAAACGTGCGGCAGGTTTAACTGCAACGATTGCCAATGATCACCGTCATCAAATGAGACGTAGGCACCCAATTCAGTGCCGGCAAACAACAACCCGCGACGGTGAGGATCTTCCTTGACGGTCTGAACATAAACGCCCGCAGGCAGACCAGTCGTAATCGCAGCCCACGTCTTTCCCGAATCTCGCGTTCGATAGATGTATGGCTCGTAATCTTCCAACTGGTGACGCTCTACAGCGGCGTACGCCTCATTAACGTCAAAGTGAGAAGCCTCCATCATCACCACTTTGCTCCACGCGGTGACCTGCGGAGGCGTAACATTAGTCCACGTCTTACCGTCGTTGTTGGTCAGTTGAAAATAACCATCGTCAGTCCCGATCCAAATCATCGGTGCGCGCAAAGGTGATGGAGCAATTGTGTAGATTACGCCGAGACGCTTTGCGGCAGTTGCAGTTGTCGGGACATCCGCGGCTGCAGCTTCATTCAAGTTTGAAGGAGCTTCCGGTTCTTCGCGAGTTAAGTCCTGGCTTATTTGGGTCCAGCTTTCGCCGCCGTTGGTTGTCTTATAGAGATACTGATTTGCGAAGTAGAGTGCGCGCTTATCTGCCGCTGAAAACACTAGTGGCTGAGTCCACGCGTGACGAAACGGGCCGCCACTCGCACCACGTTCGGGAGAAACGTTCTGGGTTGCGCCTGTCACAACGTCACAGCGTTCAACAATGTCACCGAATAAGATTTCGGGATGCAGCGGATCGGGTGCCGTGTAGCCTGACTCGCCGCCAGCGCACACGCCAGTCCAATCGTGATTTGAGATTTCAGAATGATTACTCCGAGAAGGAACTCCAACGGCGCCGCTATCTTGTTGCGCACCGGTGAGCCAGTAAGGAAACCGGTTATCGGCAGCGACGTGATAGAGCTGGGCGGTTGATTGGTTGTACCAGGAGCTCCAGGTTATCGCGCCATCCTCAGTCACGATGCATCCCTGGTCACTTCCGGAAATCATTCTTTTCGGATCGTCAGGGTTAATCCAGAGCTGATGATAATCATCCCCGCCGGGCGCGCCTTTTATTGCCGTCCAGGTCTTTCCGCCATTGATTGATTTATAGATCGAAGTGTTTTGTACGAAGACTGTGTCCGGGTCTTTCGGATCGGCAGTCACTTTGTTGAAATACCAACCTCGTCCCCAGATGCGATTGTCCGTTGAGACTTTCGTCCAGGTTGCTCCTGCATCGCTCGATGAAAAGAGGCCTCCTTCTTTTGCATCGACGATTGCATAGATTCGATTTCGATTGGTTGGTGAAACAGCGAGCCCTATCCTACCGACGCCTTCACTCGGAAGTCCGTTTGTAAGTTGAGTCCAGGTGTTGCCGCCGTCTGAAGACTTGAAGATACCTGCGCCCGGTCCGTTCGCGGGGGCGTAAATAAACCATGGTGGACGCCGAACGTTCCACATACTCGCGTAAATGATTTGCGAGTTAACAGGATCGAACGCGAGATCGATCGCACCCAGATCCTCATTCTTGTACAAGACCTTCTGCCATGTGGCGCCGCCGTCTTTTGTTCGGTAAACGCCACGATCCGGATGCGGGCCATAAACGTGACCGAGCACGGCAATGTAAGCGAGATCCGGATTCTTTGGGTCTACGATAATCCGTCCGATTTGTCGCGAGTTCTCCAGTCCAAGATGTTTCCACGTCTTACCAGCGTCAGTAGACTTGTAGACCCCGTTGCCGAACGAGATCGAGTCGCGCATGTCTGCTTCACCCGTACCAACGTAGATCACATTTGGATTTGATGGAGCGACTGCAATCGCCCCAATCGATGCGACCCTTTCTGAATCAAATATTGGGGTCCAGGTTCGACCAGAGTTGATTGTCTTCCAAACCCCGCCTCCGACTGAACCGAAGTAGTAAACACTTGGTTGACCAATGACACCTGTAACTGCATTCACGCGACCCGCGCGGAACGGTCCGATATTGCGCCAACGTAATCCGGAGTAAAGATTGCTGGGGTACTTTTCCTGTGC
>DATDFV010000031.1:0-50992 GCA_036522415.1 Pyrinomonadaceae bacterium
AGAGGTTAGGTTCGCGTTGATAGGCATAGGCCCAGATCAATCCACCAATCAGCGTCAACAAAGTGAGCAGCGGATTGGGGAGATGAACAAGCGCAAACACCATCCCAACCAGCACAACACTTTTCCAACCCTTTCCCAGCCAAATCTGCCCGCGACGATTGATGTAACCTTGCAGCACATATTGCTGGAACAAGGCCCACAGCGGAATCAGAGGAACCCAGCGGCGGGGCCCTCGCACTGCCAGGTGACCTCCCGAACTAACAATTCCAGCTGCGGCAATTACGATCACAGTTATAACAGTGGGAAGGAGAAGAAAGTTCAAGGACTGGCCGAAGTTGTCCATCCTGAAACCAACATCTTTCAGTCCTTCTCCATAAATGCGATGCGAGATCAGGATGAGTAACAAGGCGAGGATGATTGGAATGGTTAGAACAACTCTGTTGCTACCAACAAACGAAAGGAAAAACCATTCGGCGAGCAGGCATGAAACCACTACTGACACGATCTCCCACATTGCCAACACACGAGATGGCATTATTTCGATTGGTTCAGTTTGTGCCGACAACTCTCACCTCTCACCAACTTTTCGCCACTCACCATTCGGAGCAACTTCAACAATTATCGGATCGCCCAGAAGCTGAAGTGTATAGCGCTCGGCGTTGCCACTCCCATGTAGAGCATAAACGCGTGCTTCATGACGTCCAGCGTTGAGATTCGCTAATTGAAAACTGTATCCATGCCAATCGTCCTTGGCCCAACCTGCTGCTTTAACGTCGGGTCGCGAGAGTTGCGCGAGTTGTGTGGCAAAGAACTTATCGTCGATAAAGAGCTGGACCTCGACGCGATTCCACGGGTCGGCGTTATTTACAGCCCAACCAGCAACTGACTTTGTCTCGGACACAGCTTCTCCCCAACCGTGAAAGGTTGGAGGGAAAACGGTGATGTAGGAACCTACCGCAATGACACCAACGAGCAGTATCTCAAAGATAGCTTTGCCGATCAGGACGTTGGTTAGTTTCAGCGAGGCACTATTCATCGGGTCAAACGCAGTTCAAGCAAGAAGTAAATGTCCGATATGCTTTAGCTTGTCGTAACGCAACCAACCAGGCCCTTGGTTTTTGGCAACCTCTGATTCAGCGCTTGGTTGGTTGGTTGCGTCACGACAAGCTAAAGCATATCGAACATTCAGGCAGCAAGACGTCGCGCATTATAGATTAGTCTGTGGTCGGTTCCTTTGGTAAGGTTTGTGGAGGAAACAAGTTGGGCCAACGGTGCGCAAACTCGTCTCGGACCAGACCCTCCACTTCGTCAGCAGTCGCGCATTCTAAACACTGGCGGGCGAGCTCTGACGCTTCCACGGTGTTTATCTGTGACAACGTCGACCTAACGCGTGGAATCGCGGCTGGTGTCATGCTCAAATCCACTGCCCCCATTCCCGCCAACAAAACTACATAAGCCGGAGTGGAGGCCATCTCACCACAGACAATCGCTGGAATGTTGTGTTCACGGGCGGTTTCTAGTGAACGATTGATGCCAAAGAGGACAGCTGGGTGTAAGGTGCGAAACCAATCGGAGACAGCATCGTTGCCACGATCAACCGCCAGTGTGTACTGCACCAAGTCATTTGTACCCAGCTCAAAAAAGTCGACCTCTGAAGCAATTTTATCTGCTGTCAGAACTGCGGAAGGAATCTCAATCATTGCTCCGATCCCTGGTCTTGAGCTGACTTCCGTTTCTAATGTGTTCGACTCTTCTAGGATGATTTGCTTTGCTCGCATCACGTCTGCAACATCGCTAACCATTGGTATCACAATTCGCAGAGAGCCAAATGATGCGGCGCGAAGTATCGCACGAACCTGAGCGCGCATGACGCTGACATTTTTCAGACCAAATCTGATCGCGCGCAATCCCAGCGCAGGATTACGTTCAGGACGCTCTGACAACTCGTAACCCGTTTCCCCACCCAGATCGAAGAGTCTGACAACCGCGCCGTCCGGTCCAGCCATTTCAGCCAAAGTTCTATACGCCTTAAATTGCTCGTCTTCCGAAAGTAGCAATCCCGGGCGCGACAGTAGGAACTCCGACCGAAATAATCCGACACCGCAGGCACCGTATCTCTGAACCGACTCGAACTCAGTAGGAAGCTCGATGTTCGCTCGCAATGCAATTGAAACACCGTCCTGTGTAACAACCGGTCCGCGTTCAGATGACTGATAAGGCGTTGGGGACGAATTGGATTGCACGGTAAACTCGTAATGCTGAATCGAGGCAGCCGAGGGATTAAGGATTACTTCACCTCTTTGTGCATCAACAATCATTTGATCTCCCGTGCGGGTGCGATGATAAAAATCGCGCAACCCTACAACGGCTGTGAGGCCTAATCCTCGAGCAATGATTGCCATATGAGATGTCCAACCGCCGGCATCAGTGGCAATGGCCCTGACGTGGTTCAAGTCCAGTTCTGCAATTGTCGAAGGCAGCAGGTCCTGTGCGACTATGACCGCATCCTCCGTTAACTTAGGCTGACTTCGTCCTTCACCCGTCAGATTCGCGAGCAAACGTTGGATCACATCTTCGATATCCGATCCGCGTTCACGAAGAATTTCGTCGTTGATTTGCATGTAGATCGAAAGCAGACGATCACCTACGACCTTCGCTGCCCACTCGGCATTAGCACGCTTCTCGACGATGTACTGCTCAACGTCACGCGTCAGCTTCGCATCCTCGAGAAACAAGAGGTGCGCGTCGAAAATATAGGCATGACCTCGGCCCAACTCTTTTTCCGCACGTTCCTTGATTGCTTCCAACTGTCGTCGCGACAATCGCACCGCTGCGCGAAATCGCCGGCGTTCTCTTTCGACATCGGAGCCATCAATCTCTGCCCTGTAAGCGTCTCTCGTTCCATCCTGGAGCCTCAGAACGCGGCCCATCGCCACACCCGCCGAGACACCCAGCCCCTTGCAGCGAATCTCCTCCTTTATCGCATCTCTCGGTTGATGCTTCGCGATCTCCGGCTCGTCGAAGTCTCTCGCGAAGAGATCGAGAACTGCTTTCAGTGCTCCTGAGGCATCCTCACCTTCAGCTGTGACTCGGAGTTCGGTGCCTCGATTTGCCGCAAGCATCAGGATACTCAGAATTGATTTGGCGTCTGCCTCGACAGAATTGTCGAGTCGTTGGAGAGTGATGGTGCTATGGAATTGACTGGCAATTCGCACGAGGTTGGCAGCAGCACGAGCGTGAAGGCCCAGCCTGCCAGTTACTCTTAATGTGCGCTGCTCCACGTCAATTCGCTCCACCTTTTCCGGGAGGCGCGAGCAATGCGCCCGCAAGATAAATTCCCTGTCGTCCCTGATCGGAGATCTTTCGCGCCACTTCAGTAAGTGAATCCTCACCGCTAAAAGTGGCAAGCTTAATTACCATTGGCAGATTTACACCGGTGACTACTTCAACCGCACCCTCCTCTAAAAACATTGATGCGATGTTAGTCGGCGTGCCGCCAAACATATCTGTTAACAACAACACGCCTGTACCCTGAGATACGCGGTTAATTGCCCGTTGCACCTCATCACGCGCGGCATCAACATCATCGTGCCAACCTATGGAAACAGCAGCAATATGCGAAACAGGACCAATGATCATTTCCGCAGCGGCAAGTAGTTCGCCGGCAAGATGTCCGTGAGTGACGATCACGCCGGAGACTCGTTTGCCGTCCGCCTGGGTGGTTGGAGTCTGTTGAGGATTACCGCTCATAGGAGGCCATCGTCGTGCTGGGTGTCCGATATGCTTTAGCTTGTCGTGTGATGAGGCGCACTACGATCGAATAATTTGACCCCTGTATAGTTCGATCGTTGTTGTTCGTCATGACCCGACAAGCTAAAGCATATCGGACATTAGGTTTTAAAGCTAAGATCTAACTCGCGAACGGTTACTCTTACGAACGTCGCGGTGCGCCGCATGAGCATCAAACCCCGCACGACGAAGGGTTCGCGTCAGTTCATTAGCCACCATAACCGAACGATGCCTCCCGCCGGTGCAACCGATTCCCACCGTCACATACGATTTTCCTTCCCTTTTGTAGAGCGGCAGCAAGTAGGTGAGCAGGTCGGTAAAACGCTGCAGCGTCTCACGCACCTCGCCTGATGCGCGCAGATACTTCACTACCCGACTGTCGTGGCCAGACAATCTCTTGAGTTCTGGAACAAAGTGCGGATTCGGTAGATGCCGCACGTCAAAGAGGAGTTCCAGGTCGCCAGGATTCCCATACTTGTGACCAAAGCTCAAGATTTGAACCCGCATTGGGGCACCCTGGCGATCGAGACTGAACCGTTCGAGTAGAAAACTGCGAAGGGTATGGACTGTGTGGTCGGAAGTATCGATTATTTGATCCGCAAGGGAACGAATTTTGGCCATCGCCTCTCGTTCTACTTTGATTGCGGCAAGCAGGCCTTGTCCTCGATCTGCTGGATGAGGTCGACGAGTTTCACTAAATCGATGCTGCAGCACATCATCCGATGCTTCAAAGAAAAGCACGGTGACATTCAAGCCGCTGCTGCGCAGAGCAGATAGTTGTTTTTCAAAATCGTCGAGAAAACTACCTTCGCGAATATCGATGACCAGTGCCGCGCGACTTATCCCTTTCTCATCGTCATCAGTCGAAACGAGACCAGCGAATGGTTGCAGCATCGTCGTAGGAAGGTTGTCAACACAGAAGTAACCAAGGTCCTGGAAGGCGTTTGTAGCGGAAGACATGCCTGACCCACTAAGGCCAGTGATGATGACGATATCGGGAGTATGATCTTTTTCTATGGAAGGCTTCTGCTTGCGGGGCATGTCATTTTCCATATCTCATTTGACATTGCTCAGTTGTCATTTAGGGAGCGGGCAGACGTCTTCAAATGGCCACTAACAAATGTCAAATGAAATATGGAAACTGACTTCCTGCTGCTGACTACGGTGCTATCAAACCGTAATTGCCGTCTTTTCGTTTATAGAGAACACTCAGACGACTTGTATCGGCATCGCGAAAGACCAGGAACTGATCTGACTCACCAGAAAGACGAAGCGCAGCCTCCTCAGCTGTCATGGGCTTTACCGGGTAGCGTCGTGCTGCCAGAATTCGCGGCGGTCGAGGCGTCGCCTCAATATGTCCATCCGGCTCCGGAGCAACCCGAGCAGTCGATTTCCCACTCTGTTTTCGGTCAATAATCTTCTTTTTGAGTTTGACGGCCTGCTTCTCAATCTTGGCCATTGCGCGCGTCAAGGCCATATACATGTCAGCATTTGTGTCTTTGGCAGTTAGCGTGTGGTCGCGCCAATAGACAATGATTTCACCTATCTTCCGATTCTTTTCAACTTCGATAATTACGTGAGTACGAAGGGGCGTTCCGTTGAAGATGTGATCGAGTTTCTTGAAGTGTTCCTCCACATGACGTCGTATTGGGGGCGACACTTCGACGTGTCTCCCGGTGTATTCAAATTTCATCAGCCACAACCCTCCTCGAACGTATCAGAGAGATACCGATGCGCAATCGTACCGGCGTTCGGTCCTCAGGAGTTAACTACAATAGCTACATTAAACCTTCACGAACCTTATCTAACGCACCCAAGCATCAGACTACGGCCCGACGCTCGCGCGAACCCGGTATTTGCATTTGATCGCGATACTTCGCGACGGTCCTGCGCGATAGCTTGATCCCATCCTTTGCCAGAATCTTTACAACCTGGTCATCAGTTATTGGATTGTGAGAATCTTCTTCCTCAATCAGTTTCTTTATCTTCAGCTTGATGATGCGAGTCGATATCTCTTCACCATCTTCGTTCAACATACCTTCGGTAAAGAATCGCCTTAACTCAATTACACCTTGAGGTGTGTGGGCATACTTTCGATTCACGACGCGAGAAACTGTCGACAGATGCATGCCGATATCTTCAGCGATATCTTTCAACATCATGGGCTTGATGTGCTGCACGCCATGATCAAGGAAATCGCGTTGTCGCTGGACGATTGATTCAACGACCTTGTAGATGGTCTGGCGTCGATGCTCGATGTTCCTCAGAAGATCGACGGCAGAACGCATCTTCTCTCGAATGAAACTCTTCGTTTCATTGCTGACGCCCTGGCTCAGCATCTGCTGATACTGCTGACTAACCCTCAAGCGTGGACTACCATCATCTGCAAAGTAAATGACGTAATCGTCGTCGTTCTCGTCGAGCTTTTCGATATAGATTTCCGGACTAATGAGGATCGGCTCTTCTGATGAATACCGGCGGCCGGGATATGGATCGAGCGTGCGAATAAACTGCAATTCATTCAATAGAATTTCCACATCAACACCGATCTGCTTCGACAGATTGGGAAGCTTGTGCTGTTGAAGTTCTGAAAAGTGTTCGCTGATCAACTTAGCCGCAAGTCGATCCTGCTCTCCGAGTATGTCCAATTGAACCAACAAACACTCCTTCACATCGCGGGCACCACAACCCACCGGATCCAACTTCATCAATGTCTGACGGGCGCGCTCAACAACGTCTTCCGACCAACCGCCCATCGCCGCAATCTCTTCGTTCGTCGCACTCAATCGTCCGTCAGCGTTCAGGTTGCCGATGACGGCGATGGCCGCGTCGCAAACGTCCTCTTCGATCGGACTCATGTGCAATTGCCACTCAAGATGGTCGGCGAGTGACGGTGGACGCGTCAAAAACTGCTCGAAGGTTGGTGCGTCTTCCTTGTATTCGATCTCCTGAGTCTTGTAACCGGGATCTAAATAATCTTGAAACTCGCGGCCGAAATCGATCTCCTCAAAAGCGTCGCGCGATTGTTCTTCCCCGAACGTCTCGTCTGCGAGTCCTTCTTCACCACCTTCGCTCGTGATAGAGACTTCGCCCGTTTCTTCCCCAGCTCCGCTTAGTTCGTCACCAGGGATAGCAGCGGCTGCAACAGTCTCTGGATCTGATGACCCATTTGTGCCCGGGGCACCGGCCTCTGCAACAGTCGCCTCAAACGTAGAATCGGTGTCAGAACTTGCGAGGTGATCCAGGACCTTTTCGGCGATTTCCTGAACTTCCTCCTGAGTTGGCACCTCTTCGAGTACTGGGTTTTCCAACAGCTGTTGTTGGATCAAATCAGTTAACTCGAGTGAGGTCATCTGCAGCATCTCGATGCGCTGGCGCAACTGTGGCGTCAGTACGAGGCGTTGAGAGAGGCTGGTAGTTAGTTTAAGAGACATCCTTTAATGAGCTTATCTTTTGATGCTTATTGTGCGCTTTACACGCACGGAGATTATAACCGATCAGAGGAGGTTTGCGCGTCAGGCATTCACATGCGGAATTTTTCTCCCAGATAAAGCCTTCTGACTTCTGCGTCTTCTGTCAAGTCCGCGGGTTTTCCAGATCTAAAAATGCGACCCTCCGCCATAATGTATGCGCGATCTGTCACGCCCAGCGTCTCACGCACGTTGTGATCGGTGATCAGAATGCCAATCCCTCGGCTTCGCAGATAGAGTATGACATTTTGAATGTCGTCCACTGCCTTGGGGTCGATGCCGGCAAATGGTTCATCAAGCAAAATGTATTGCGGTTCGGTTGCGAGAGATCGAGCTATCTCGGTGCGCCGCCGCTCACCGCCTGACAAAGCGTCACCACGAGTGTTGCGCACGTGACTGATCCCAAACTCCTCGAGGAGTTCTTCCAACCGTTTTAGTTGTTCGCGGCGCCGCAGACCCATGGTCTCGAGGACCGCCAGAATATTTTGCGCCGCAGTCATTTTTCGAAAGACCGAAGGCTCCTGGGGAAGATAGCCAATCCCCAAACGTGCCCGCAGGTACATCGGTAATTTGGTAAGGTCCCGGTCACCAAGTAGTACGTTTCCGGCATCAGGCTGCTCGAGTCCGACAATCATGTAGAAGGTTGTCGTTTTACCTGCGCCGTTCGCACCGAGAAGACCTACGACCTCACCTTTGTTTACCTGCAAACTGACATCGTCAACAACGCGCCGTCGTGCGTAATTCTTGACGAGTGAGACAGTGCGAAGCGCAGTGGCAGATGCTTCGTCGCCTTTGAGTTGATCTGAAGCGAGGTTAATAGTGGATTTTTCGGTCTTCAGTTCCGGAGGCGCCGTCAAGGTTTGTTTGGAGTGGGTGGAGTTCAAGAAGATTCAATAGGTCCAATTAGTCCAACATGTCCTATAGGTCAGCTGGAGACTATGGCTTCTTAATCTTATGCGTTGACCGAACGCGCCCCGGCGACAATGGCCCACGTGTATCGTCGGCGGTGACTTTACTGTCCTGCATCGAGAGCGTCAAACGAGCACCTTCCGTGGTTCCTTTTTCGTTATCCTCCACTCGAGCTGGATTGCCCTTGAAGACCGCGATCTCATCGACAGAAGTATATTGAACCCAATCACCGGTGCCCTTCCTGCCCGGCTGTGTCAGAACAACATCGCGCTGAGCAACAGTGCGTTCCATGTCGTTTGTTTCTTTTGCCAGGTAAACATCCGCGACAGCGCTGGTAAGTCGATCGCCTCCCTGCTTGATGTCAACGTTCCCTTCGTAGTGCACGATACGATTTGGATCCGAATAGGACATCGAATCAGATGTGGCAAACACGGGCACAACTGTCGAATTGCCATCGACGCGACGTTTCGCGCTGTAGATGGCCGTCTGTACGTGTCCACTGGCATCCATCGTTTTATCGTTTAGATAAAGATTCAACTTATCACCGCGTACAAAGTTGTCATCCTGCCAGGCTCGCGCATTCCCGGTGTATGTCGCCAGACCGCTCTCATGATGAAATTCCGCTCGATCACTCACCACGTAAACAGGACTCTTCACCTTGGTAAATGGAGTCGAGCCGTTAGTCTGTTCCTGGCTGTAATAAGTTGTCGCGGTCTTTCCACGACTGTACGAAACTTGGTTGGCCAGATCTGAATCCAGCTCGATTCCTTTGGTTCGACCTCGAGAGTCCCAGATCGTAGGTTCGCCTCCTCGTAGTTTCACCATTTGCTCGGCGGCCACATACGAAGCATTCGTCGCGATGCCGTTGCGATCGTTCTCATTGAACTTTGCATCACCCTGCGCATCAACCCTCTCAACGTCCTGCGTGTCGCGCACAAACACGGCGGTCATCGTCTGTGAGGTCAACGTTCTGGTACCTCTCTTTGGGTTTGGCTGCGAGGGATCGATCACAGCTTTGCTGCCGGAGTTTGCGACGCATGAACGAGCAAGGTTTCCAGTCTCGAAGAATTCGCAGTCAAAACGTGGCGCGGTTAGAGTTTTTCGTTCAGTTGTGTTGCCCGGGTTAGCAGGATCGACAAATAACTCTGCATTGCCAGTCGCTTCAGCTTTCTCCAAATCCTGCCCGGAAGTTCGCCAGCTGAGTTTCACCTGATCAGCGGTTAACCGCTTGTTCGCGGCCCGCTTATCGTTTGCTTTCGATTTCGGAGCCGACAATGTCACGACCGAACGCCCAGATGTATTCAGCTCTTTCAATAAACTGCGCTCAGCCTGGATTTGAAACTTAACATCAACAGACGTCGCTCCGGTTAATGTCAGATCCGAGTCAGAATCGAGAGTACGAGCCTTAACATCCTCCGAAGCAAACGCACTTTCGAGTCGCTGATCTTTATCAAGGTAAAAGTCCATATTAGTTGAATGGACTTCAGCTGAATGCCCGGGTTCCATTGTCCGCAAGTACGAGTTACCGCGAAGTTCGGCCTTCTGCATTTTCTTTTCCGGAGTCAGGACAGCCGTCAGAGTGTCGCCACTCATGATGTTGTTTACCTGTTCCGCAGTTGCGCCGCCTGAAAACGCAAGTTTGAGGGACGCCTGATCAAATAGTGCGTGAGCCGCTTTGATCGTAACTGGCCGCGACATTGACGCACTCGCTCCGGAATTCGTTACCGAAGGTCGAATCGTAAGGTCAACATCTTTCTTGAGCTCAAGCTTTCCGCCCTTGTGTTCAACCAATGCACCAACCGACTTGCCGGAGACGTTTTCCCTTTCGAAGGCAACCGGGCTGTCGGTTTGCGCTACTTCGCTGTTTTGATCGAACAACAAAGCTTCAGTAGAGACCTTGAGTTTGTCCTTGGTTTCAATTTTGACGTTCCCTGAAAACGAAATGATTGAAGTCTCAGGTTGGTAGATTGCACGAGTCGCCGAGATCTGATCAGGTACTTCGCCGACAGGCGGATAGAGTGCGATGCTTACGTTCTCCAGTTCATGGTGACTGTCGGAAAAGGTTATGTCTTTCGAAGCCTTGACCAGCATCGAACCGCCGTCGGTTTTTGTAACTCGCTGCTCGTAACCTTCGATTACCCCCGTTACGTCTTTCGACAACTCAGCCGGCTTCTTTACCGGGACAAACTTTTCGCGATTTCGGAGTTTGTAATAAGAGACGCCAACAAAACCGATTCCAGATGCGAGCAGGACAAACGCCAGTATCCGCGCAGCGAGCGGAACTCTAGCGCGAAGACCGATGGCGGTAGAACGGCGGCGGGATAATTCTTGCATCTCGTTGGTGCTTTGTGCTTGGTGCTTTGTTCTTTGTCAGTGGTCACTGGCCCTTAATAGGTCCAATAGGTCATATAGGTCCTATACGACTGACAAAGAACAAAGATCAAAGCACAAAGATCAGCTGTTAGCCCTTAAATCCTCAACATTCAGTTGAATCTTAATCTCATCATTCCAAACACTTGTTTCAATTGTATAAGCGAGTTCGATGCTGCCCTCAATCGTCGGAGTTTGCTGACCCGGCTCGGTACAGTGCCACCAAACCGCTTCTACAGGTCGATTATTTGGGCCGGCCACTCGCATTTTCAAGTGCCGGTCCTTCATAACAATCGGATCCGACAAGCACCGGAAATTCTTGCTACTAAACAAGGGACGCGGATTTCCAGCCCCGTACGGTTCCAACAGTTGCAGTTGTCTGGTCAACTGAAAAGTGATCTCCTCTGGTCTCAGCTCCATATCAATGGTTACCGAGTGTTCCAGGTCTTCCTCGCTCAAGCACGACGCCGCATGTTCATTCAAACGATGCCGGAACTGTTCAATGCGCTCCCTCTTGATCGTGATACCGGCTGCGTGGGAGTGTCCACCAAACTTCTCAAACAAATCAGCGCACGAAGTTAAGCCATTCAGTAAATGATATGCCTCGATGCTTCGTCCGGAACCGTGGGCCAGCTCACCATCTATCGAGAAAACTACGCACGGTCGGTTGATCCTTTCCGCTATTTTGGACGCGGCGATCCCAATCACACCGCGATGCCAGCCCTCTCCAGCGATCACCGCCACATGCGATGACGGCTTGCTTTGATCAGCCAGTTCCGCAACTGCAAGATCGATGATTTGCTGCTGCACCGTCTTTCGTTCTTCGTTCCGAGTGTCAAGATGCATTGCCAGCCGTCTGGCCTCATCTCGATCGCGAGTGTCAAATAGCTCGACGACCGCCTTTGCTGCGTCCATTCGCCCCGCGGCATTAATTCGCGGACCAAGCCGGAAGCCGAGATCGTATGCTGTCATGCCCTTACCGTCTCCGCAACCAGCGACTTCAATTAAGGCCCGAAGTCCGGGGTTTGACGCTTTCGCCAGGTCCTTCAGGCCGAGCGCCACAATCGCACGATTCTCACCTACCAGCTTTGCGACATCAGCAACGGTTCCGATTGCCACGACCTTCATAAACGCTGCGACCTGCGATTCACGGCCGCGTTCGCGAAACAATGCATGAATCAACTTGAAGGCTACACCTACACCAGCAAGATTCTTATCCGGATATCCACAACCTTTCTGATTCGGATTTAGAACAGCGAGCGCGGGTGGAGAGCCTTCGTTCTCGTCTGGCAGATGATGGTCGGTGATGATTACATCCAATCCGTTATCACGGGCCCAGTAGAGCGGCTCATGCGCACGGATACCACAATCGACACTGACAACTAATTTGTAACCGTCCGATAGTGCTTTCTCTAAAGCCGATTGTCGAATTCCGTAACCTTCCGTGAAGCGATGTGGGACATGGAATCCTGTCTTCGCGCCAAGTAATTTTAATGCTCGCAGCAAGACAGCAGTGCCGGTCGTTCCATCGACGTCGTAGTCACCGTAGATCAAAATCGATTGTTGCTGCTCGATAGCCAGCTGCAGACGCGCCACGGCCTGGCGCATGCCTAACATCAAGTAAGGATCGTGAATTTGATCGTAGTGCGGAGTAAGAAATGATCGCGCAGCCGGCTCGTCATCGTAGCCGCGTGCGATAAGTAATCCAGCCAGGATTGGTGAGACACCCAGAACGCGTGCGAGCGAGGCAGCCTTTGCGGCGTCTTGCCTACGCACGATCCAGCGTTTGGCTTTCATCTAGTTGTCATTGTTCTTTCAGGTTATTCGGCAAACCAGCCGTTTGCATCCAATAGCTTAACACCGATTCGTCTACCGCCATCGATGTCGTCAACCCAGGAACCATTCACCTCGGCGTCGAGGGTGCCACCAAAGGGTGGAACAAGCTTTACGATCTCGCCAAGTGCGACATCGATATCAATGATTAACGTCGCACCCCCACGACTTATCTTGGTGGCTTTAGCTTTAGTTTGGAAAGGTTTACCGAGGCGGTCGTTTCCTTCAACACCCAGTGCGAATTCCACGGGGACGCGAGGACTTCTGGGTCTTTGTGAGGATGCGACATCTCTTCGAGAATCATTCTCGTTCATTCAAATTCACCGCCCTTAAATTAGCTGTAGTGTCGGGGCCAGCTTTGACTCGGCGCCGGAGAGGAGGGGCTGAGGTAAGTGTAACGGATGTGCGGGGAGTATGGGTAGACATAAACAGATTATTGGTCATTTGTGATTGGACATTTTTGAGTTTCCATTTATTTTCGGAAGGAATCACACAAATGTCCGACGAACTTTAGCTTGTCGATCGTGTCCGACAAGACTGTCTGTTCTCTTTTGGGTCGTGACCCGCAGCGCGACAAACTAAAAGGTTCGTCGGACATTCTTCAGATATTCCCCGAGATATACCCCACCGACAATCCCAACAGAATCAAACCTCCCACGATCATTCGGTAGATAATAAAGACTCCGGTGGTATGTGTTCGAAGATAGCGAAGTAAGAACCAGATCGAAGCATAACCAACAATTCCCGAGACGATGGTTGCGACCATCAATGGCGCGTAACTATCGTGCGGCACCTTGTGAATTGCTTCCTTCAACTCCAGCAATCCACTTGCCGCGATAGCGGGAATGGAAAGCAGGAATGAAAACCTCGCCGCCGTCTCACGCGTCTCACCAGCAAACAGCCCGGCCATAATCGTTGACCCCGAACGACTCGAACCTGGTATCAACGCAAGACACTGAGCTGAACCAACCGCGAGAGCATCCCGAATGCCAAGTTGTTGCATGTCCCGAACTCGCTTCCCGACAAGTTCGGCAAAAGCAAGTAATACAGCAACCACGATCATCATCGTAGCGATGACCCACAGATTCTTCGTGAACGTTCCTTCGATCTGTTTCTTGAAAAGCAATCCAACCACCGCTACGGGAACCGAGCCAATGATTACTAACCATCCGAGCCACGCATCGTGCGAGAGCTTCATGGGTACTGCGTGATTCTTTCTGCGCAGCAGTGCCAGGTGGTCCGTGATAAAGGCGCGCAAAATGTTGACGATGTCGCTCGCGAAGTAGACGAGAACGGCCAGGAGGGTGCCAAGTTGGATGACCGCAATCGTCGCAGTCGTTTGTTGGGCCTGCAAGGTCTTGTCGTCACTTGCATAAAGACTCACCAGGCGTGCTGCAAAAACAAGATGCGCTGTTGAACTGACTGGTATGAATTCCGTGAGTCCCTGGACGATGCCTAATACGATGGCTTGGAGGAGGGTCATATGTTTTGTTTGTGTCTTTTGGTCTTTGGACTTAGGTCTTTGGCCTTAGAGAGAATGAGCTAACAACAAAGATCCAGCACCCAAGGCCTAAGGCCAAAGGCCAAGGCCAAAGACCAATCATTCTCTGAAAGAATTTTTAGCCGCAATCCTGTCGTACATAAAGATTGGCATCACCATGCTTAGTCTGACGATGCTTGCGAGTTGCCACGGAAAGGCATAGCTCTTCTTCCGTTTTTCTATTGCTCGGATAATCTTTTCAACTGCAGTATCAAGTTCCATAAGGTAGGGCATCTTCGACACACGTCCTGAGGTAAGCGGTGTTTTGATGAAACCCGGATGGATAATCGTGACATCTACACCTGAGTCACGTAAATCGATCCTAAGACTCTCAAAAAAACTGCTCACCGCCGCCTTGCTGGCACAGTAAGCAGCAGACTTCGGTAGACCGCGATATGCCGACAAGCTCGATATCGCGACCAGCTGACCCCGTCTGCGTGAAATCATTTCCGGCAAAACAGCGGCGACACTATTCACAGCTCCAAGGACATTTACCTCAAACACAGCCGCTACATCTTCGGTGCGGAGATCAAGCGCCGGACTGATGGTACCAATACCCGCATTCGCAATAAGCACATCAACGGGTCCAAACGCGCTTCGCAAAAGATCAGCTTGCTTTCTTAGCTCTGCTGCATTGTTGACGTCCGCATCGAGTGCTAAAGCTTTTCCGCTACCTGCTTCGATTTTCTTTACGAGCTCATTCAGCCGCTCAGCACGACGTGCGACTGTTCCAACCGCAGCGCCTCGTCGCGCCAACTCCAGGGCCAGACCTTCACCGATACCGGATGAAGCGCCGGTGATCATCACGACCTTGTTTTGCCAGTAGGATTGTCCGATAAACTTTTAGTTTCTCGTGTGTCGATTGTTACGAACCTAATGATAAAGCGAGCCGCAACAGTCAACCTTAAAGAAATGATCTTTCGTGTTGGTCACGTCACGACAAACTAAAAAGTTTATCGGACATTAGGCTTTCACAATCACAAACGTGATAACCGGCTTCGCGCCCGTCCGCTTCTGGATGAAGCGCTTCAGTTCAACGCGCAGATGCTCCCTCAACAAAGCATCTTCAGCGAGCGTTTGTCGTGACGCACCTAACAGAGCGGAAGCAATCACTCTTTTTGCGTCACCCAGCAGATAATTATTGTTTGCCACGGATGGTAAATTCTGCCCGACTGGTGCGAAGCCATTCGCTGACATTAGTCCCCGCACGCCACGAGCTACAATCTGTGGCTCATCGAGAATCTGACCAGTCTCTTCATCAATCGTTATTACAACTGTGACCGTACCTTCGTAGGCCAACTGCTTACGTTGCCGCACCGTTTCGCTGTCGATCTCCTCAAAACCTGATTCATCGATAAAGGTGCGACCGATTTCCCTTTTGTCGATCACTGCGGCGCGCTCGCCATCGAGCTCGAGAACATCTCCATTTTCAATCAGAATGATGTTCGCTTCCGGATAGCCCAGATGGTTTTTTACAAACTCTTTGTGCCGGAAGAGCATTCGATACTCGCCATGAATCGGCACTACATATTTCGGGCGCACAGCCTCGGTCATGATCCGAATGTCTTCCTGTGAAGCGTGACCACTCACGTGCACAAGACGCCGTTTCTCTTCAATGATGTTTGCGCCTCGCTTGTAGATGTAACCGATCATTCTCGAGATCAATCGCTCATTCCCGGGAATGATTCGAGCGGAAAGTACAACGGTATCACCCTCTTCAATCATTAGGCCTTTGTAACTTTGTATGGCCATCTGAGAAAGGGCTGCCCGCGCTTCTCCCTGTGAGCCTGTGACGAGAAACACAATCTCGTCGTCACTCATGTCTTTTGTTTGATTAAGCGAAACCAGCAGACCGTCCGGAATGTCGAGATATCCGAGCCGGTCGGCAACTTCAACGTTCTTCTGCATCGACCGTCCCAACACACAAACTCGCCGATTAAACTGCTGAGCTACATCGAAGACAATTTGCAAACGATGAATTGATGAAGCAAATGCGGCGACAACGATTCGACCCTTTGCTTCAGCAAATATTTCTTCGAACGCAGGAATAACCGCACGTTCTGACGGTGTGCGACCTGGAACCGTTGCGTTAGTTGAATCTGAAAGTAGCGCCAGAACTCCATCCTGCCCGTAACGTCTGAACGATCGCAGATCGATCGGTTCACCAATTACTGGCGTCTCATCGACTTTGTAATCGCCCGTATGAATGATCGTACCGACCGGGGTCTTGATGGCCAGGGAAAAGCAATCGACGAGTGAATGAGAGACGCGGATGAACTCAATGGTGAACGAACCAACGTCCACCACATCGCGCGGCTCAACCCGGTGTAACAAGACATCACCCAGTAGGTCATGCTCTTCAAGTTTGCTTTCGGCCAGGCCGGCGGTGAAGTGAGAACAATAGACCGGCACATTGAACTTCTTTAGCAGGTATGGAAGCGCGCCTATGTGATCTTCGTGACCGTGAGTCAACACGATCGCGGTGATATCGTCCTTGAACTCGTCGAGAAAGGAAAAATTTGGAATCGAAACGTCAACGCCATAAGCGGTTTCTTCAGGGAAACCCATTCCCGCATCGAGGATGAGCATCTCGTCCGCGTAGCGCAGGGCCATACAATTCATCCCAAACTCGCCGATACCGCCGAGCGGGATAATCTCAAGGACACTACTCACTGTGCGTTGTTACTCAACTCTCCGGGGAACTGGGCGAAAAGGCATTCAAGGGCGAAAAGTATAACACGAGGGTCTTTTTGTCCGACGAACTTTAGTTTGTCGCGGTTACCCAACAGGGCAGAAAGATCTTTAGCGCTCCCTCATCACGACACGACAAACTAAAGTTCGTCGGACATAAAGCTTGCATGGCCTGTTTGCACACGGCAAAATCTGCCGCATGACGAAAATCCTTTTCTCCTTCGCAATCGTTATCCTTCTCTCATCGACACTGCGCGCCACAGAAACAATGCGGGTCGACTATTACCACTCCGGCAATGCCGAGCGCGAGATCTTTAGCCTCGACCGTGTCGTCATCGAACCACTTCCCTGGCCCGGAGATTTGTCGCAAGCGATCGATAACAGCAATCTGGGAAAGTATTTTTTTGAGGTACGCGAGCAAAAGACCAGGAAGGTTCTGTACTCGCGTGGCTTTGCATCTGTTTACGGTGAATGGGAAACAACGGACGAAGCTAAGACTGTCAATCGCACTTTTCAGGAGTCATTTCGATTTCCGGCGCCCACAACACCCGTCGAAATCGTCCTGAAAAAACGTGACCCCAAAAACGTCTTCGTCGATATCTGGACAACGAGCATCGACCCTGCCGATCAGTTTGTGGATCGATCGAAGCTTATTGCACCTGCTCCGCTAATCATGATCCAGAAAATGGGCGAACCCGAAAAGAAGGTTGACTTCCTGATTTTAGGAGATGGTTACACCACGGCTGAGGCGCAGAAATTTGAAGCTGACGCGCGCCGATTAACAGAGGTACTTTTTGCAACTTCGCCATTCAAGGAAAATCGTCGCAGGTTTAATGTGTGGGCACTTTGTCCACCCGCCGCTGAGTCTGGAATCTCACGGCCATCGACTGGTCAGTATCGAGACTCTCCCATTGGCGCAACGTACGACGCATTTGGTTCGGAGAGGTATGTACTCACCTTTGATAACCATGCGCTGAGACGAGCAGCTTCCTTTGCTCCTTATGAATTTATTGAGGTACTGGTCAACGGCCGGACGTATGGTGGTGGCGGCATCTTCAATTTGTACAGCACAGTTGCATCCGACAACGCGTTCTCGAACTACGTGTTCGTTCATGAATTTGGTCATCACTTTGCCGGGCTGGCTGATGAGTACTACACCTCAGCAGTCGCTGTCGGTTCCGCGACCGAACGAGTCGAGCCCTGGGAACCCAATGTAACGGCATTGCTCGATATCAGTACTTTGAAGTGGCGCACTCTGGCATCGCCATTTGCGAATGTCACGCCCATTCCTACACCTTGGAACAAAGAAGAGTTCGAAAATTACTCTCGCGAAATCCAGGCACGCAGAGTCCAGCTTAGAAAAGACAAGCGGCCTGAAGAAGAGATGGAAGCGCTGTTCAAAGAAGAACTAGCTCATGAACAGGAAATGTTTAAAAAGGAGAAGCACTTTGGTCAGGTCGGCGCATTTGAGGGCGCGATGTACGAAGCGCGTGGATATTATCGACCAGAGGTGGACTGCATAATGTTTTCGCGCACGGATCACTTCTGCAAAGTGTGCCAGCGAGCGATTGCGAACATTATTGCGATGTACTCATTGAAGTGACTACCGATCTTGTGACTCATGGTGGCAAGAAGTCAGTACCACCTCGCGGTAGCGGGTGGGTGCGCAGCTTGATTTGTCCGACGAACTTTAGTTTGTCGTGCGTTGACTTAAGAAACCTCTATTGAAGCATGTGCCGAGACGGTCACCGACGACAAACTAAAGTTCGTCGGACACTCTTATGAAGATCCTTTCGATCACCAAAAAACAACAAGTTGTTGGTTTGCTACCCAGAGAACGCAGAGGAAGCGCAGAGAAAACTTTTATCGAGTCTCCGATTTTATGGAGCGCACTTCTTGCTGCTCAAAACGACAAACCGCGGTTCGTCGGACATCATTATTTACGCTAGAATAACCCGCGGCCATTGCCAGCCTATCCGCCGAAAGGAATTCTTTCATGCGAATCCGCATCGCGCTTCTTCTCGCTCTTGTTGTCTTCGTTGTGACACCCGTCGTTGGTCAAAAACGAAATATCACCGAAAAAGATTTGTTCACTTTCATATGGATTGGGGACCCACAAGTCTCGCCCGACGGTTCTCGAATCGCCTTTGTAAGAGTCACAGTCAACGATCGGAAGGATGGTTACAACACTTCAATCTGGACGGTCTCCACCGCAACCGGAGAAACGAGACAGTTGACCAGCGGCATCAGGGATTCATCTCCGCGTTGGTCGCCGGATGGAAAATATATCTGCTTCGTTCGCGTGACTGAGAAAGATGGCCGGCCTGATCAGCCGCAGTTGTTTATGTTATCGATGGACGGCGGCGAGGCTTTTCAATTCACTTCCCTCGCACGTGGTGTAGGCGGCCCTCAATGGTCACCCGACGGCAAAATGATTTCGTTCTACAACGGAGCAACAGCGGAAGAGTTGGCCAAGGCTGCACCGTCACCCTCGCCCAGTCCGGCTGCCAGCCCAAAACCCGAGGAGCATGAATCCGACGTGCGTGTTATTACTCGAGCGGTGTATCGCTCCAATGGGGCGGGTTATGTCGATAACAAGCATCCCCAACACATCTGGGTTGTAACAGCACCGCGAACGGGCGAAGACAAAGTCACACCGAAGCAATTGACCAATGGCCACTACGATGACGGCAATGTTGTCTGGGCCAAAGACAATTCACAGCTTTACTTCGTCTCCAACCATTCGGACGAGCCATACTACGCGTTGCCCAGGACTGACATTTATACGATTCAAGTCTCCGGTGGAACACCCGGCAAGTTGACCACATTCGATATGGGCGCAGGCGCTCTTGCACTCAGTCCTGACGGAAAGAAGTTCACCTTTTGCGCGTCGCCCAACAAACCTGTGCAGTCTTACACCGAACCTGATCTATGGGTCATGGATGCTTCTGCGAATGCACAGCCGAAGAACCTGACCAGGGATTTTAATTTCGATGTTTGCTCAGGCGTTGGTGGAGATAACACCGCGCCTCGAAGTGGTGGCGGAAATCCACCAATTTGGTCGGCAGATGGACGTCGAATCTTTGTCACGTTTGCCAAAGAAGGAAAAGCTAACGTCGGCGCTTTTGATGCGACCACGGGGCGCGAGACAGATGTAACCTCGGGTAATCAGGCGGTGGTAAACGTTCGGGCGGTTCCCGATGCTTCAAAGTTTGCGTTACTGATTTCGACGCCCACTCGTATTGGTGATCTGTACTGGCTCGAAGGCAGTTCCGGCACGCCAAAACAGTTGACCCATATCAATGACGAGTTGTTCTCAAAACTCAACCTGACTGAGCCCGAAGAGATTTGGTATACAAGCTTCGATGGTAAGAAGGTGCAAACATGGGTACAGAAACCACCTGACTTTGATCCAAACAAGAAGTATCCGTTGATTCTGAATATCCACGGTGGTCCACACGCGGCCTATGGCTTTGTTTTCGATCACGAGTTTCAGTGGATGGCGGCAAAAGGTTATGTAGTTCTCTATCCGAACCCGCGAGGGAGTACGAGTTATGGCCAGGAGTTTGGCAACATCATCCAGTATCACTATCCAGGTGATGACTATAAAGATCTGATGGCAGGTGTCGATGAGTTACTAAAGCGCGGCTACATTGACGACAAACGGTTGGGAGTAACTGGTGGCAGTGGAGGAGGATTACTGACCAACTGGACGATTACTCAAACCACGCGCTTTGCTGCCGCCGTGTCGCAACGCGACATTTCTGACTGGGCTGACTGGTGGTACACGGCAGACTTCACACTATTCCAGGAATCGTGGTTCAGAAAGCCTCCGTTCGAAGATCCGGAAGATTACAGAGCGCGTTCACCAATCACGTATATCACCAAGGTTCAAACACCGTTGATGCTGATCCTGGGTGAAACGGACTATCGCACTCCGACGGGAAGCGGCGGTGAGCAAATGTTTCGCGCACTGAAGTACAGAAAGATACCGACCGTCATGGTGCGCTTTCCAAATGAAACACACGAGCTCTCCCGATCCGGCCAGCCGTGGCATCGCATCGAAAGGTTGCAACATATTGTTGGTTGGTTTGATAAATGGCTGATGGGAATGTCGAAGCCTGAGTATGAGGTTGGTGAAGTCACGAGTACAAGTGATCAGAAGTGACAGGAGCAGGAGCAGCGAAGGCTAGTTCCCGGTATTCGACGAGTCAACTTCTTTTTCGACACGCAATCACCTGCGCCTGCTCCCGCCGCTGTTCCTTTTAACAAATGAAGACACTCGGTTTAATCGGAGGAATCGGTCCGGAATCAACAGTCGAATATTATCGACTCTTGATCGAAGGCTATCGGCACAAACGCAATGGCGAATATCCCGCGATCATTATCAATAGTGTCGATCTTAAAAAACTTCTCGCCTGGATGGCGGAGATTAAACTGGACCAAGTCGCTGAGTATATCTCGGTAGAGATTGAAAGACTTCATCGCGCGGGAGCTGATTTCGCAGCGCTCGCTTCAAACACACCGCACATCGTGTTTGAACAGCTCCGTGAAAGATCGCCTTTGCCTTTGGTCAGCATTGTCGAATCAGCTTGCGAAAGAGTTCAGTCCTTGGGTTTTAAAACCGTGGCGTTGCTTGGCACGCGTTACACAATGCAGGCTTCGTTCTATCCAGAAGTTTTTGCTCGTGCTGGCATCAACCTGATCACACCAAACAACGACGAACAAAACTACATTCACACCAAATACCTTGGCGAGTTACTCAACAATCAATTCTTGCCCGAAACAAAATCTGGAATCCTTCAAATCGTGGATCGCTTGCGTCAACAAGAAGGTGTCGAAGCCGTAATCCTTGGAGGAACAGAGTTGCCATTGCTATTAACGGACAAGCAACACAACGGAATTCCACTGCTCGACACAACACGCATACACGTCGATGTTTTGCTGCGACACTTGTCCGACGAACTTTAGTTTGTCGTGGTTCCCATCCGAAGCGCTCGGATTCTATGAGCTTGTCCTGACCTGCACACGACAAACTAAAGTTCATCGGACTTCTAATCATGAGTGACTTCACTAGAAGAAACATCAAAGATCAGTTTCTTAATCAGAGTGACCTGTGTTCATCCGAGGCGATTTAGAGTATGATGCGCGCATTCACCCGCACTTAGAACCAGGTGTGTCCCGATAACTTCACGGGCGAATTTCGGAACTTCCCCCATAACAAAATATTCCCATTACTTTGGAAGTGTTGATCTTCCAAATGAACAAGGAAAGGAAGGAATAGTATGGGACTCTTTGACAAAATGTTCGGCCGTGGCGCGTCAGAATCAGAACAACAACAAGGCGCGCAGCAGCGATTCAATGAACTAAAGCAAAAGTATCAAACTGTGCTTACCACTGCTGACAATGAGCACATTCAGTTTCAAAACCTGCACGTGCAAGACAACAAACTATTCATCAGAGGTATCGCGCCGTCGGATGAAGCAAAGAACAAATTCTGGGATCAAATCAAACTCGTCAATCCGAATGCCGACGACATCACCGCCGACATTTCAGTGGATTCGAGTCGAGCGGTCGGCGCAGCAGCAGGTGGTGGTCAGGGAGCAGGAGAGACATACGAAGTGAAGAGTGGCGACAACCTCTCGAAGATCAGCAAACAGTTTTACGGAGATCCGAATGAGTACATGCGAATCTTCTATGCGAACCGCGACAAACTTCGGGATCCCGACAAGATTCAGGTTGGACAGCAATTGGTGATTCCGCCGGCTGAGTCGTAGTGCCGTTGGTTTAAGGAGCCCGCGAAACGGGCGATCTTTGGAGTGCGGCGGCCTGCCGCCGCTTTGGCTAACGGCCGATCGAATGTCAGCCGTCACAAAGCGGTGGCAGGCCACCGCACTCCAAAGATCGCCCGCTTCGCGGGCTAACCATTTCAATAACCGCTTGCCACAAAAACCCACCGGCGGTGTTTGTACTATGGATTCTCGTCAATCAACTGCAAAAGAATGGAGATTCGATCAAATGATGAAGACTCTCTTCCTTCTTGCCACGGTTCTCCTCCTCTGGACTCCCACAACCTATGCGAGCCAGGTGTCGCGCGACAAACTGATCGCTGAAATACAACGACTTGGTGGTTCCCTCGAGTTCGATGAAACTCAAAAAGACAAACCCATTGTCAAAATTGATCTGCATGGAACCAAAGTAACTGACCGAGACCTCGTCATCCTGCAAGATCTGAAAGAGCTTCGAACCCTCGATTTACGGCTTACACACATTGGCGATGCTGGCGTCGCTAATCTGAAGAACTTGAAGAAGCTGCAAACACTAAATTTGTTTCGCTCTGAGCTAACTGATAAAGGTCTCGCCTACCTTCGAAATCTAAAGCGGCTTCAAACGCTCCTGATCGGCGGCACTAAAGTGACTGATGCCGGCCTCGCTAATTTAAGGAACATGCAAGAGCTGAAGAAACTCAGTCTGTTTCAAACGCAGGTTAGTGATGCGGGAGTACCTCATCTCAAGCGTCTTTCGAAACTCGAAACTCTGCTGATTTCCGGGTCCTTGATTACGGAGGCCGGCACTCGCGAATTGCAAGTCGCTTTACCGAGGCTTCGCTTCTCGGAAACAACTTAAACGTCCTATTTGACCTATAGGACTGTTTGACCTATATAGGACCTATAACCGCAGGCCATAACAAAGCGCGTGACATCCAAGGACGTCCGTGTAAAATAGCGCATCTTCCAGGCGTCTTTATTAAGTCAAAAAAGGCAAACTCAGGTTCCACTTTTCAGGAGGCCTCCAATGTTTCGCAAAGCGTACGCTGGTTTTCTGCTCGTAATCGTTCTGTCGGCAACTTCAGTTATAGCGCAGACCGCTCGTCACCCGCTGCGACTTGACGATATGACACGTTTTCGCGATGTCCGCGACCCACAACTCTCACCGGACGGACAAGTGATTGCCTATGTCGTCGGAACAATTGACGCCAAGGAAGACAAGGGCAGCTCGCACATTTGGATGGTTGGCTTTGACGGTTCTAACAATCGTCAAATCACATTTAGTCAGGACAGCGAGAGCTCGCCACGTTGGAGCCCTGATGGAAAGTTTCTTTCTTTTACATCCTCACGACCGGGCAAGGCGCGAGGCAATCAGGTGTGGTTACTTGATCGGAGCGGCGGAGAAGCACAACAGTTAACTGACATCAAGGGACGCCTGCAAGGCTATGAATGGTCGCCTGACTCAAAACGGTTGGCGTTGATTGTCGGCGATCCAGACCCGGAATCTGAACCAGCACCGTCCCCGCAACCAGGCGCAACAGCTACGCCACGCGTGCCTAAGCCAATCGTTATTGATCGCTATAGATTTAAACAGGACGTTCAGGGTTACCTCCTGTCAGGTCGCCATAGCTATATCTATCTTTTCGATATCGCTACGAAAAAACTCGATCGCGTGACGAGCAGCAAATTCGACGAAGGTTCCATCGCGTGGTCTCCGGATGGAAACCGCATTGCCTTCTTCAGTAATCACGCGGATGATCCGGATCGCGACCCTGCTGCACAGCTTTATGTTGTCGACGCAAAAGCGGGTTCCACTGAGAAGCAATTGACTTTGCCCGAAGTGCGCGCAGGCCGATCGCGGCCTGAATGGAGTCCAGACGGAAAGTGGCTTGCTTTCTTCGAAGGTGACGAAAAGAAGTTTGGCGCGTACAGCATGGATCACCTCATGCTGGTGGCAAGTGATGGAAGCAGCCCGGCGGCAAGATTCAAAGCCACTGAAACCCTGGACAGAGGTGTTTCAACTGCTCGGTTTAGTCCCGACGGACGCACGCTCACCTTTTTGGTTACTGATGATCGATCCGTATATCCCGCGCGAGCAAACGTTTCAGGTGGTTCAGTCGAAAAACTAATGAAGCCACCGGTAGTGTTGAATTCCTGGAACACGGTCGCCGGCCACACGATCGTCCTTTCCGGTGGAGATTCTAAGGCTGGAGAGATCTATGCATTTGAAAAAGGAGCTCTTCGTCAAATCACCCACCAGAACGACGCCTTGATCGCCGAACTCGACCTCGGAGTCACCGAGGACGTCGAGTTTAAGAGCAAAGATGGTACCGAGGTTCATGGTCTGCTCACCTACCCTGTGGGCTATGTGAAAGGAACGAAGGTCCCCCTGCTACTCCGCATTCACGGCGGGCCAAATGGTCAGGACCAGCATTCTCTAAGTCTCGAGCGGCAGTATTTCGCCGCGAATGGATATGCCGTTTTGGCAGTCAACTATCGCGGCAGTTCCGGGCGCGGACAGAAGTTTTCACGATCAATCTTTGCCGATTGGGGGAACTATGAAGTTCAGGATCTTCAGGCCGGCATCGATCATGTTATTAAGATCGGTGTCGCTGATCCCGATCGGCTCGGCATTGGTGGTTGGAGTTACGGAGGAATCCTAACGGACTATATGATCGCGAGCGACACTCGATTCAAAGGCGCGACGAGTGGCGCCGGCACCGCGTTCACAGTTTCCTTTTATGGAACTGACCAGTACATCATTCAGTACGATTATGAAATTGGGCCACCGTGGGATCCAAAAGCGTGGGACACTTACGTCAAGCTTTCCTATCCATTCCTGCACGCAGATCGTATCAAGACACCGACTCTGTTCCTTGGAGGAGAGCGAGACTTCAATGTGCCAGTCCAGGGCAGTCAGCAAATGTATCAGGCGCTTAGAAGTCTCGGAGTTGATACACAACTCATCATCTACCCGAACGAATTCCATGGCATTCAACGGCCAAGCTATCAGCGTGATCGATATGAAAGATACTTGGCGTGGTATGACAAGTACGTAAAGAAAGCCGTGGGTCCTTCGAGCACAGCAACGGCAAAATAGTTTAGTCAGAACCTGATGTCCGACGAACTTTAGTTTGTCGTGACGCAACCAACGAAGCCCTCAGTTTCCAAGAGCTTCTAAATGTCGGGACTTGCCTGGTTGCGTCACGCCAAGCTAAAGCATATATCGGACATTCGCCGCTACCGCGTTGTTTTCACATGATTCACATTGGCATTATCGGCGGAGGTGGAATCAGCGACACTCATGCCAGAGCTGCGCAGCAGGTCAAAGACACAAACATCGTTTCCTTCTTCGGCACCAATCACGACAAGATCGCGCAACTTACTAAAACCTACGGCGGCAGCGCCTACAGTGAGTTCGAAGTCTTTCTGAATCACAAACCGATGGATGCTGTAATGATTGGCAGCCCCTCCGGGCTACATGCGGATCAAGGAATTCGATGCGCGAGCCGAGGTCTTCATGTTTTGGTTGAAAAGCCTATCGACGTCACCGTCGAGAAGGCGGATGAGCTGATCGCGGCGTGTGAAAAGGCCCGGGTAAAGCTTGCGGTTTGTTTCCAGGATCGTTTCGCGAACGATAGCATTCGACTGAAACAACTAATTGAGAGCGGAGGCTTAGGAAAGCTCATTCTCGTCTCCGCAAGAGTGAAGTGGTACCGGCCCCCCGAGTACTACAGCAACTCTCGTTGGCGAGGAAAGTTAGCACTCGATGGAGGTGGCGCATTGATCAACCAGGGAGTGCACACTGTCGATCTGCTTCTGTGGTTACTTGGTGAAGTCAAGAAAGTATATGCAAAGTCAGTGACTGCGCTTCAGGACATCGAATCAGAAGATACGCTAGTGTCAACGCTCGAGTTCGCAAACGGCGCCATCGGTACAATCGAAGCCGCTACTTCCGTCTTCCCGGGATACGATCGGCGAATCGAAATTACGGGTTCCGAAGGCACGATAGTATTTGAACACGATCGAATCATTCGAGCTGACTTAAAGAAACCGTCCGTGCTCGCTTTGGAGTCGCAACGTCAGGATACAAATCGAAGCTCGAGTTCCCCAATCGTCACAGATGTAACAGGACACAAACGAATCCTGGAAGACTTTATCGAGGCTATTCGAACGGACGATAAACCGCGCTGTGACGGTTACGAAGGTCGGCGCAGCGTCAGATTAGTAGAAGCCATTTACAGATCGGCAAGGATTGGTCAGGCGGTGGACTTACCATGAACAAACGAGAACCGATTTTTTCACGACGCGATTTTCTCCGTGGTCTATCAATCACAGCCGCAGGGTTAGCTCTCGGTCGCAACTACATCGCCGATCTGCTGGCCCAGAACAGCGGCCGGAAGCTGGGCGTCGCGATGCTTGGATTGGGTAACTACGCGACCAATCAACTGGCACCCGCTCTGCTCGAGACAAAACTTTGTCAACTGACTGCTGTAGTCACCGGCCATCCGGAAAAAGGTGAGAAGTGGTCAAAACAATACAACCTGAAAAAGGAAAATATTTACAGTTACGAAAACTTCGATCGCATCGCGAACAATCGCGACGTTGACATTGTTTATGTCGTTACACCTCCAGCGCTACATCCTGAGTTCACCATCCGAGCTGCGAAGACAGGCAAACACGTGATCTCCGAAAAGCCAATGGCAACATCCGTCGCCGACTGCGACCGCATGATCGACGCTTGTAAGAGAGCGAAAGTCCAACTCGGCATCGGCTATCGGATGCACTACGATTTGTTTCGGAAGGAGTTGATGCGGATTGTTCAAACTCAAGAGTTCGGAACATTCATGAAAATGACCGGCAACTTCAGTTTTGTGATGAATGAACATCAATGGCGCATCGAGAAAAAGTTAGCGGGAGGTGGCGCAATGATGGACCTGGGCATCTACGTCGTTCAGGCCGCTATTCAAGCAGCGAATGCCAATCCTGTCTCGGTCACTGCTCACGAAGAGCCAAAACAGCGGCCTGACTTCTTCAACGAAACTGAAGAGACATTGAAGTTCACGTTGAATTTTGCGAACGGCGCAACGTGCGAAGGAACGACGAGCTTCAATGGACAGGGGAACAACTTTCGAGCAGAAGGAAGTAAAGGCTGGTTCGAGATGAGCCGGGGTGCCTTTAGTTACAACGGCGGAGTGGGCCAAACAAGTAAAGGCCCACTCAACTTTCCATGGATTAATCAACAAGCCGCGCAAATGGATGACTTTGCCGAATGTGTTTTGACGGGGCGCAAAACGCCAGTGCCGGGCGAGATGGGACGCACTCACATGGCAATCATCTCGGCGGTTTACGAAGCCGCCCGCACTGGCAAGATCGTGAAAGTCTAGTCGTCAGAAGAGCGTATAGGTCCAATAGGTCAAATAGGTCCTATGCGATCGGAGCAACTATGATTCGCTTTGTCGCCGCAGCGTGGTTTTTGCTCCTGATCGCATTGACGCCATGTGTCTCGCAGGCCCAACGCACGACGCAAACCGACAAGCTCGAACGTAATATTCGGGCGGAGCTCGGGTTTCTGGCGAGTGATGCGATGCAAGGACGAGGTAGCGGCTCCGGATACGAACGTCTCGCAGCCGAATATATCGGTTCTCAGTTTCGACAATTTGGGCTCGATCCTGCTGGCGACACAGACACAAATGGCCACCAAAGTTTTGTGCAACGCGCTGTGCTCTCGGAAACTGTTACCTGGAACGCCGTCGGTGTGTTGCGAGGTTCCGATCGCGCCTCTGCTAAAGAAGTAATCATGCTCAGTGCGCATCTGGATCATCTAGGCACAAATGAGAATGCAGCACCCGGTACTGACGCGATCTTCAACGGAGCGGACGACGATGCCTCGGGCTGCGTCGCGGTCCTGGAGTTAGCTCGGGCATTGTCATCTGGACGACGACCCAGAAGAACGATCTATTTCGTTTGTTTTGGCAGTGAAGAGCGCGGTGGTTATGGCGCCCAGTACTTCGTTGCGCACTCACCTGTTGCTTTGGCGCACATTGTCGCCGATGTCACGTTTGAAATGCTTGGCAGGCCCGATTCCAAAGTTCCGGCCAACACGCTTTGGTTAACAGGCTATGAACGCTCGACACTCGGCCCGGAACTTGCCAAACATGGCGCATTACTCGTTGCCGATCCACATCCCGAGCAAAATTTCTTTCAGCGATCCGACAATTACACTCTCGCATTACGCGGAGTAGTGGCGCATACGGTCTCAAGTTTTGGTTTGCATACCGATTATCATCGGCCAAGCGACGACGTCTCTAAGATCGATTTCGGGTTCATGACACGAGCAATTGCTTCACTGATTAAGCCGATTCGATGGTTGGCGGATTCAGCTTTCAGACCTGCCTGGCTGCCCGGCAAGATGCCCACTCGAGGATGAGCGCATGAAGCCTCGATTCTTTGCTACTCCTCTCCAGTTCCATAATTGGCTTGCCAGGAATCACGATTCAGAAAACGAGATCCTGGTGGGCTTTCACAGGAAGACATCAGGTAAGAAGAGCATTACCTATTCTGAAGCGCTCGATGAAGCCTTGTGCTTTGGTTGGATCGATGGAGTTCGGAAGAGTCTCAATGACGACAGCTATACAATCCGCTTTACACCACGCAGAGCCAAGAGCATCTGGAGTCTGGTCAATGTTCGACACATTGAAAGGTTGCAGAAAGAAGGACGAATGCAGCCGTCTGGTGTAGCTGCGTTCGATGCACGAGATCCGAAACGAACCGGGATTTATGCCTTTGAAAACAGGCCGCGCGAGTTATCACCTGAATTTCAAAAGATCCTTCGAGCAAATAAAAAAGCATCGGAGTTCTTCGAAGCTCAACCACCCTTCTACAAAAGGACGATCGCATTCTGGGTGATGGGTGCAAAGAAAGAGGAGACTCAAAGGCGTAGGCTCGATCGGTTGATTGACGCCTCCGCTCGAGGTCAACGAGTGGGACTACTTGAGGCAAAGAAAAAGCTGTAATCTCTGCTCGCGGTTCTGCCGCCTGGGCGTAGCTACGTTTTGAGACATTCCTATCCTTTTACCGCAGAAGCTCACTGCTTCTGGCAAGCAGATACTTAAGAAACCTCCAGTTTCTCTGCGCTTCCTCTGCGCTCTCTGCGTCTCTGCGGTGGTTTGTTGTGTTTCGAGTTAATAAGTTCATGAGACCACCGCAGAGACGCAGAGAACGCAGAGGAAACGCAGAGGATTTCTAAGAAGACGCAGATTACACAGAGATAGATCATGATTCGTCCATCATACAAATCACTAGTCTTCGCGACTTTCGTTCTGGCTTGGCAAACAACTTTTGCGCAAACAACTGACAATTATCAGCCCGGACCTGACTCCAAAACACAACCCGGCGTTCCCAAAGGCGAGGTCATCAAACTCACTTTTGACAAGTCTAAGATCTTTCCTGACACCACTCGCGATTACTGGATCTACGTCCCCGCGCAATACAGCCCAGATAAACCTGCTTGCGTGTTTATCTGCCAGGACGGAATCCGCTGGGAAGCACCAACTGTCTTCGACAACCTCATCTACAAAAAGGAAATTCCGATCACGATCGGAGTATTCGTAGCGCCAGGTGTGGTCAAGACGGCAAATGCAAACGGTTCCCTTGATCGCTTCAACCGTAGCTTCGAATACGATGGCTTAGGTGACGGCTACGCCCGCTTTCTACTCGACGAACTGTTGCCGGAGGTTGAGACGAAGAAGACTTCTGACGGGCGCGTTATACGACTGTCCCATGAAGGAAACGATCGATTGATTGCCGGAGCGTCCAGCGGAGCCATTGCGGCCTTCACTGCAGCCTGGGAACGACCGGATGCATTTACTCGCGTGTTTAGCTCAATCGGCACATTCGTCGATCTACGTGGTGGGATGCGTTATCCACCCTTGATTCGCCGGTACGAACCAAAACCGATTCGCGTGTTTCTACAAGACGGCTCGGGAGACCTGAATATTTATGGCGGTGATTGGTGGATGGCGAATCAGACGATGGAACGCGCTCTGGTTTTCGCGGGTTACGAAGTTGAACATGCATGGGGCGACGGCGGTCACACCGGGAAACAGGCAACCGCGATTTTTCCGGACGCATTGCGCTGGCTTTGGAAGGATTGGCCGAAAGCAGTTGCGACGCACGACTCCAGGAATGAGACACTCACAAACGTATTGATTCCCGGCGAAATCTGGCAGCTTGTTTCGGAGGGTTATAAGTTCACAGAAGGTCCCGCGGTAAATGCGCATGGAGAGGTTTTCTTCAACGACGTCACAAACAGCAAGACTTATAAAATCGGCCTCGACAATAAAGCGACAGAGTTTGTGGCTGATTCGAAAAAGGGAAACGGCGCAGCATTCGGTCCTGATGGACGCCTTTACGTTGTTGCCAGTGGCGCTCAAAAAGTGCTGGCTTACGATCCCAACGGCAAAATGAGCGTCATCGCGGAAGGGTTTGTCGGAAACGATCTGGTCGTCGCGAACAACGGAAATGTCTATGTCACGAATCCACCGGCCGACAATGAGATTGCGCCCAGCAAAGTGTGGCTAATCAAATCCAATGGCAAAAAACTTGTCGTCGATACCGGCTTGAAGTATGCGAATGGTGTGACATTGAGCCCGGATCAAACGCTCTTGTATGTTGCCGACTACCGTTCACACTGGGTTTATAGTTTCGCCATTCGACCTGATGGCACACTAACTTCCAAACAACGATTCTTCTGGCTGCTTGTGCCTGACACATCAGACCAAAGTAATGCCGACGGACTCCGGGTTGACCGCGATGGTCGACTCTACGTGGCAACAGCATTGGGAATTCAGATTTGCGATCAGGCCGGGAGAGTTCAATGCATCATACCGACTCCTAATCGTCGTCTGTCTAACCTCACGTTTGGCGGAGAACAGTTTGATACCTTGTACGCGACATGCGGCGATCGGATCTACAAACGAAAGGTAAGGGTGAAAGGCGCACAGGCGTGGGACAAGCCGATTAAACCCGCACCACCGAGGCTGTGAAAATAATATGAGCATCATCGTGCTGGGACCGCAGGCGTCCCCGCCTGCCCGCGTCCAGTGCAACCCTGATCGGAGCATAACTGAGTGCCCACACAGGAGTATTGGCGCTTATGAAAGTGAATTGGTTACTTTCGACTGCAGGCGAGGACGCCTGCGGTCCCAGCACGACGATTCTTATATTATTCTCACAGCCTCGGCGGTTTGGGGTTATTAAAGGAAATTAAAGACCAGCTAATGAGCGAGGAAGCATTATCACCACGAAGAACGAAAAGCACTGAGCTGCCACTCCCCCCAGGACCAAAGGGTCACTTCATTCTGGGAGTGATGCGTGAGTTCAACAACGACACGCTTGGTTTCATTGAACGCTGTCGTGATTTTGGCGATGTAGTTCGAACACGTTTTCTGTATGTTCATGCTTACTTTCTCTACAACCCCGACGACATCGAGACGCTGCTTACAAGCAAAGCCAGAAGTTTTCGCAAGGCTGGGTCACTGCGGTCGCCGTTCTTTGCACGACTTGTTGGCAACGGCCTGGTCACAAGCGAGGGGGATTTTTGGAGACGGCAGCGCCGCTTAGCCCAACCAGCTTTTCATCGCCAACGGATAAGTTCGTACGGCAGCGTGATGGTTGAATATGCGACCCGCCATCTGAACAAGTGGCAAACTGGTCAAGTGCTTGATATCTCGCGTGAGATGAATCGCCTGACGCTGGAGATTGTTGTTAAGACCCTATTCAATGCGGATGTTTCCAAAGATGCCGACCACGTGGCCGCCGTTTTATCAGAAGTAGTCAAGCCGTTTGCATCGCAAGCCACTTTGAAATGGATTGCAGATAATCGATTACCTACACCCGGACATCGTCGTTACTTCAATCTTGTGGCAGAAATCGATCGCATCGTCTTTCGCATCATCGCGGAGAGACGCGCGAGTCGAGCCGATGAAGGCGATCTCCTCTCGATGCTCCTCGCAGCGCAAGATGAAGACGGCAGTCAGATGACTGACGCTCAATTGCGGGATGAAGTGATGACCCTCTTTCTGGCCGGGCATGAAACTACTGCTTTGGCACTTGCCTGGAGTTGGTATTTGCTGGCCACTCATCCAGAAGCCGAGAAGAAGTTTCATGAAGAACTTGCAACGGTACTTCATGGTCGATCGCCTACAGTGGAAGACTTGCAACGACTGACATACACCGAGAGGATCGCCAAAGAAACGATGCGGCTATATCCACCAGCGTATGCAGTAGGTCGCGAAGCTTTGGAGGATACGGAGCTTGGTGGATTCCGAGTGCCGAAAGGAAGTCAGGTATTTGCATTTCAATGGGTCACGCAGCGCGATGCCCGCTATTTTGAGAAGCCAGACGCGTTCGATCCAGACCGCTGGATACCTGAGCGCAGCAAGAATCTGCCAAAGTATGCTTACTTCCCGTTTGGCGGCGGACCACGACAGTGTATTGGAAATTATTTTGCGATGATGGAGATTGTGTTGCTACTTGCAACCATCGGCCAACGGTTCAGGTTTTCTTTAGAGCCGGATCAAAAAGTGGAAGTGTTACCCGTGCTTTCGCTGCGGCCGAGGAACGGGATCAAAGTGAGGGTAGAGGAGCGGTAACATGGTCAGCGGTCAGTATACGGTCCTGTAGGTCGGATAGGTCCTATTACTCACCCCGGCGTCCGCGAGGTCCTCACTGCTCTCTCTTGCTGATCCGACCCACAATAAACCCTGCACCAAACGTGAGTATCAGCAATAAGAACACCGGGAGCATCATCACAATCATGCTCGCAAGGTCTTGCAACATTTTCTTACTCTCCAGACTCTGGTTTGTAGTGATGAGGATTGGGGTGCTGAGACAACTCTAGATCAAACGCGGTCGGAAGCACAACAAAAGTCTTTTTGCTTGCACGCTACCTCGCAAACAACAACTTAGGAAGGGCGGTTATTTATTCGTGTTTTTGGTGGATCGCTGTTTTGGAGGAGCAACAGAGGATCCACGAAATCACAGGAAATAACACGAACAAAGCATTAAGGTTCAGACATCGCTCCGGCGATTCGGACCCATTCATCAACGCTCAGACTTTCGGCCCGTCTTTGCAACTCAACGCCTGCTTTGCAAAGAACAATGCTTGCCCCACCATTGCTCTTGATCAAATCCTGAAGACTGCCAGATGCACTTCGTAGATTGTTGAGTATTGTCTTTCGCTTCTGCATGAACCCGGCGCTGACGATCGACCAAAGCAATTCCTCATCACTGAGATCAAATGCGAGCGTTTGACGAAACCTTAACCGCACTACACTGCTCCACACCTTGGGCTGCGGACGAAACGATCCAGGCGCAACATCAAACGCCTTCTGAGCTTCGCAGTAGGCTTCGACCAGAACTGACAGGTATCCTCGGTCAGCCGAACCGGCAGGCGCCATTATTCGATCTACAACTTCCTTTTGCAGCATCAACACCATCTCCGATAAACAGCGTCGCTGAGCAATGAGTCTTTGAAGAATCGCGGTAGAGATGTTGTAGGGTAGATTCGCAACCAACCGCGCCTTTTTGGCTGGCTGAATTGCTCTACAGAACTCAGTCTGCAGAGCGTCCTCCTGAAGAAGCGTGAAGTTCTCGTTTGAATAAAAGCGTGCGCGCAGCATTGGCGCAAGATTGCGGTCAAACTCAATCGCGATCACTCGAGCTGCACGTTCGATCAAGACCGTTGTAAGCGCACCCGTGCCAGGCCCGATTTCAATCACTGTTTCATCGGGTCTCGGATTGAGCGCCTCAATTATGCGATTGATTACCTGAGGGTTTTTGAGAAAGTTCTGCCCTAAACGTTTAGTGGGCCGGTGAGCAACACGCGTCTCAGATGAGTCATGTTCATCGGGCACATTCTTTACTCTTCAACAACGGCTGGATAGCCAGTGACTTCAATGTCGTCACCGTGCCGGATAACTTCGACACCTTCCAACTTCAATGCGTCTTTCATTCGTTCGACCCCTTCGCCGCCGACAGCGGTCGGGGCCTTTGACCCGCCCACGATCTTTGGTGCGATGAAGAATGTAGCTTTGTTGATCAGACCCGCATCGACGAAAAGCCCTGCCACATTTGAACCGCCCTCAACCAGAACACTCGAGATTGAACGCCGCCCCAGTTCCCCCAGCAGAGCAACGATATCGCGACCTTCACTCGAGATGATTTCGATGTTCTTCTCCTCGAGCTGTTTCGCCCTGATCTCATTAGCAGCTCTATTTCCCACAACCAACAACGGAAACTGATGAGCAGTGCTGACGAGATTCGAATCACTCGGAAGTTCGAGCCGATCATCCAAAACAATCCGAACAAGCGACCGCCGCCGAGGCAGGGTTGATCGATCCGTAAGGAGAGGATCATCGACAAGCGCTGTGCCGATTCCGATCAGGATTGCATCGTGTTCATGGCGGAGTTCGTGGACACGCTGGAGAGATTCAGGTCCGGTAACCCAGCGGGAGTCTTTCGTTCGCGTTGCAATTTTCCCGTCAAGCGAAACTGCGAGTTTCAGATGAACGAACGGCCGGCCAGTTCTCATGTAATGTAGATATGCTTCATTGACACGAGCTGCCTCGTCTGCAAGCAGGCCTGTATGAACTTCAACACCGGCAGAGCGGAGATGTTCAAAGCCTTGTCCTGAAACTCTGGGATTCAAGTCCTGGATAGGTGCAACTACGCGTCGAATGCCTGCCGCAATCAGAGCGTCTGTACAAGGTGGCGTGCGGCCATGGTGCGCGTGTGGTTCAAGCGAAACATATGCAGTTCCCCCTGCAGCTCTTTCACCTGCCTGGGCAAGCGCGATTGTTTCTGCGTGCTTTACGTCTTCAAAAACATAGAAGCCTTCACCAATCACTTGTCCGAACTCATCAACGATGACACAGCCGACCATTGGCCCAGGACTCACGAGACCGCGACCATTGCGCGCGAGCTCAAGCGCGCGCGCCATGAATTCGCGGTCAGAATCTGTCCAGACCATTGGCGTTTCAGTAAGGATTGTTGTCGAGTGCACTTCAGCTTCTAGTTGCCAAAAAGACTGTTCACATATTGTTCCGGGTCGAACACAACCAGATCATCAACTTTTTCTCCGATGCCCGCATAGCGAATGGGCAAGCTGAGTTCCTTCGCAATCGCCACTGCAATTCCACCTTTTGCGGTGCCATCTAGTTTTGTTAACACGATGCCGGTCACCCCCGCCACCTTCAGAAATTGACGTGCCTGCTCTAGTCCGTTCTGACCCGTTACCGCATCGACGACAAGCAAAGTTTCGTGAGGCGCTCCATCGACTTCTCTCGCAGCCACGCGCTTCATCTTCTCGAGTTCGGCCATCAAATTCGACTTATTATGCAAACGACCAGCTGTATCAACAATTAAAACATCCGATCCTCTCGCCTTTGCAGCTTTTAGAGAATCAAACAGAACCGCTGCCGGGTCAGTTCCCTGTTTCTGCTGTATCAGCGGAACACCCGTACGATCGGCCCAGATCGCCAACTGATCTGAAGCAGCTGCGCGAAATGTATCGGCAGCACAGATCAAAACATCATTGCCTTCAGCCTTGATGCGTTGTGCCAACTTACCAATCGTGGTTGTCTTACCGACGCCGTTCACGCCAACGATCATCATCACGTACGGTGAAACGCTTTTGGCCAGGGTCGTCTCTGATGCAACCCCTTCTCTTTCTGAAGCCTTTAGGATCTCGAGTAATTCAGACTTCAACGCAGTTTTGAGCGCATCCAAATCGTTAATCTGTTTGCGGGCGATGCCACGGCGGACGGTCTCCAATACTGCAAGCGTTGTATTCACTCCTATGTCGGCTGCTATCAAAACCTCTTCGAGTTGATCGAGCAGTTCGTCGTCAATCTGTTTGCGACCAGCAAAGACTGTGTCCAGTTTCTCTGATAAGGATTCGCGAGTTGCCGCAACAGCTCTTCGGAACCTTGCGGAGAACTCCTGCTCAAGAGCTTCCTCCTGAGCTTTGAGTTCTTCCATTGAAAGGTTCAGGCCAAGAACAGAAGTGGCAAATGGAGATCTCGATACAACGGGTTTCTCACGAACCGGGTTGGAAGTCTCAGCATCTGCTCGTGGTTCTTCGACCTGATGTCGAACTGTTTCAACCGGTATCGGAGTCGGCGCGCCTCCGGAAGCTGGTGGCACAAGCGAAGGCGACTCCGTTACTTGTTTAGCTCCTTCCGGTTGCGTATCAACGGGCGTCGCCTCACCTGGTTTTGCAGGTTCATTTAGACCGAGCCGGACAAACTCGTCTCCTGATTTCCTTCTCCAAAAAAGTCCCATAATTGCGAAATTAATTAGCTCCTGATTTAGTGGTCGATTAAAACACAACAGCCACGTCCCCACAAAAAGGACGTGGCTGTGAGTGATCAGTGGTTGGTGGAGTATAGGACCTATACGACCTATAGGACCTATGCCACTCAGCTAATCGCCAGTCTCTCAGCATCGTGAATTGGCGACAACACTTCAGGGTTCGTGCCTGGCGGCACCGGACGCTTTAACTTAACCGAACCCGGTCGAATTTGACCTTCCCTGCAGGCTGCCGTGAACGCGCCAACAACCTCAGCGTCATAGCGGGTATTTACGAAGCTCTCAATTCGCGCGACAGCGTCTTCAAACTTCATAGCCTTCTGATAGGGCCTGTCGGTTGTCATCGCGTCGAACGTGTCGGCCACTGCCACAATCTTGCCCATCAGAGGAATCTCATCGCCTTTGAGTCCTTGCGGATAACCCTTTCCATCCACCATCTCATGGTGCATGTACATGCCAGGCAAGAATTCCTTCATAGCTGGAATCTGCGACATGATCTTGTATCCCTTTTGCGGATGCTTCTTCATGACATCATATTCTTCATCAGTCAGAGCAGCGGGCTTCTTCAAGATTTTGTCATCAATTCCGATCTTACCGACGTCATGTAACAACGCGCTTATTCGAATCTTTTCTACTTCGTCATCGTCCAAACCCAGACGCTGAGCAATCGCAACCGAGAAGCGGGAGACGCGCTCCGAATGACCGCGTGTATATGGGTCTTTGCCGTCGATCGCTGCGGCTAGACTCTTGACGGTGCCGATAAACAGTTGGCGATTGGCCTCAGCTGACTGTTGCAAGTCGCTAATGAACTTCTCGATCTGATCGGTCATCACATTAAACGAATTGCCAAGGTCACCAAGTTCAGTTCTACTTTTGATGGCAATTCGTTGCGAGAAATCACCAGAAGCGATGCGATGGGCACCACCCGCTAACTCGCGAACAGGGTGCGTCAGCTTCTTGGCAAAGAAGATACCGATGAGAATCGTCAATAACGCAGCAACAAGACTGATCCACATCGTTTGCCAACGCATGTCAGCAACTGAAGCCAGTGCTGCTACCTCGTCCTGAATCGCAATGACACCCAGTCGGGAATTCTTATCGAGCTCGGCAGTGGCGTACGAACCCAGCATCTCTACTGATCGTCCATTCCGCGTTGCGGAAAAAGGTGCAAGTGCAGACTGCACCTGAGCGCCCGATTCCAACCAATCCTGCACTACCTTCAAATCCGTCATCGACTTCTCTGAAAACGCCACGCTTGCCTCAGGGTGTGCTACAGCGCGACCGTTTTGATCAACGACGAATACGACGGGCAGTCCAGCATCGAGTAGTTCCCTCTCGCTCTTGGATGTCGGCTGCTGTACCGCGTGAAAAACCTCTTCAAAAGAGACGATTGCAACAACGGCTGCCACGACCTCCTGGTTGTTCTGACCTCCCAGCACCGGCTCAGCGATCGTTAGCGCCATTTCCTGACCCGAGCGGATGATTTGGGGACGGCTCACTACAACCCCGCGGCCGTTCATATGGGCGAGTACCTCACTGACGCGCGCGTCTACTTCGTCGAGCCGAATGACGTTGGATTGGAAAGCCCTGTGAGATTTACCACCTACCGGCCACAAGGCCAGAGCGATGAGATTCGGGTCTTCCTGAAGCGTTTTTTGAAGTCGTTGGTCATATCCCTGGTCGTCGAGGGCTTGGATTCCCCCGGCAATCTCGAAGGCTCGTGCCAGCCCCGTGACGACGTCGCGATATCTCTGTCCGTACAGTTCAATCTGACGAGCCTTGTCCTGAACTAACTGAGCCTGATAGCGGCCTTCGATGGAGCGCAGTTCCTCGGCGCTGCGTCCAGAAAGCAGAAAGCCGGCAAACGCGAGAGGCAATAAGCCAACCAGGAGCAAAACTCCCAGAACGATGTACAGGAGGCGGATTCGGCCGAGATTTTCGAGCATTCTAAAGTTCTGGCAGGTACAATCGCGGTGGGGTCTTAGCGCAAAGGGTCACTCGACCATCATTGGCCAGCGACCGAACCACATTATTCACGACCGTTCATCAAGGTGTCAACGAGTTTTAACGTTCCTCGCCATTGGAGTCGCTTGGACGCGTGTTTTGATCAACTTCTGCGGGCTGCTGCGCGTCTAAATGCTTGAGCGCCAAGGCTCCAGAGGAGCCTCGAGGTCGAATGAGCTGACGAGCCCCATTGACCAACGCATGGATACCGTTACCACCGACGAGATAATTGTAGAGCGAGCTCTCAGTGGGGATGCGGAAGCTTTCGGCGAGATAGTGCGTCGCTGGGAGCGCCGTATTTTTGCGCTTGCCTATGGGATGCTCGGTCGCGAGGAAGACGCTCGTGATGCGACCCAGGAAACGTTTCTGGCGGCGTTTAGAAACCTTCGAGGATTTCGCGGTGAAGCCAAAGTCTCGTCGTGGCTCCATCGAATCGCCGTCAATCAGTGCATCACCAGGCAGCGTCGCGCAAAGGTTCGAAGTGAATCAGCATTGGAAGAGGAGCAGGAAAAGGATGCGGGCAGTTTCGCTGCCCCTCTGGGTTTGTCACCAGTTCGAATCACGGAAAGCACGCAAATCACGCACGCCGTTCGTCGCGCGGTTAACAGTTTACCGTTAGAGCTGAGACAGATTGTTGTGATGAAAGAGTTTGAAGAACTGACGTTCCAGGAAATCTCAGACATACTGAACGTTCCATTGAGTACGGTCAAAAGCAGGCTCTACACCGCACTCAAGCAGTTACAGATGAAGCTTCAACGTTTTGGCAGCGGAGCTACTTGAAAGACAGTAAGAAGATGAAGGACACTCTCAACAATTCGACTTGTGACCGTCAGGACGATTTGATTTCGTTCTTGTATGGAGAAGCAGACGCAAACGACTTCAAACAACATCTGCAGGTTTGCAAGAGTTGTCAGAACGAGTTTGACTCGCTCGGTGGAGTTCGTGAATCGATTGCGCTTTGGAAAACGGAAGCATTCTCTGCGGCGCGCGCTGAAATCGCGCCTGTACCGGTGCGAGGACGTTCGGCAGTTGCTGCGTTGCGAGAGTTCTTCGCTTTGTCACCATTGTGGATGAAAGGCGCGGTCGGTTTTGCCGCTGTGGTCTTTTGTGCAATGGCTATTCTGCTCGTGAACAGAACCAATCCAGCGCCCCCACCGGTCTCCATTGCAAGTGGTGCAAAGTACACCGAACAAGAAATGCAGGCAGCAGTTGCCAGGGCTTTAGACGATCAGACAAAGAAGTTAGCTGCGAGCACTGCGGCTAACAATCCGCAAGAAGTTAGACCCGCATCAGCGCCGATAAAGAACCGTCAGGTTAAGCCCGCCAACCGTGCTGCGGAATGGGCATCCCATAAGCCGTTATCGAGATCTGAACGCCAACAATTAGCATCTGACCTTCGTTTACTTTCGTCGCGCGAAGAAGACACTCTTAATCTGATTGGCGATCGCATAAACCAGGAATTTTAGAGGTAACAATGAAATCATTTGTCAGACTAACACTCCCCCTAATAGTTCTGGTTCTGAGTGCATACTCGATCTCATATGCTCAAGACCCGCAGTCAAATTCCGCCCCTCCTCAAGATGCGCCAGACCTGCTCGGCAGACTTCGATTGTCTCCCGATCAGATTCAGCGGATTCGACTGATCCAGCGAGATACGAAAGATGAACGCGCCACCATTCAACAGCGCTTACGCGAAGCAAATCGAGCACTTGAAGAGAGTCTGGATGCCGAAAATGTGGACGAGTCCGTAATTGATCAACGGATGCAGGACGTCAATGCCGCGCAAAATGCACAGTTGAGGCTGCGCATTCAGACAGAGCTTAGAATTCGTCGCATTCTGAATCCGGAACAACGGGCGATGTTGAAGGACATCCGTGTGAGGGCCGGCGATCTCATTAAAGCTCAACAGAACCGTCGGGCATTACGGCCTGAGGCTAACGGATTGAGACCCAACGGCAACGGAGTGCTGCCCCGCCGCAATGATCCACTACGGAATCCTCGCCCCTGAACGCGTGGGCGCTCCCGAAGACGCCGACTGGCCATTTAGGGCTGGTCGGCGTTTTTGCTTTTCGTGGCAAGCAGACCGTACCACCTCGCGGTAGCGGGTGGGTGCGAAGCTTGGAGTTCACAGTCCTTAAATCAGGCTTCGCACCAACCCGCTACGGCGCGGTGGTACGGTCTGCTTGCCACGAAAAATCCGATTCTTCAAACCAACTCACCAAACGAGTTAAAAACAGTTCAAGCTTGACGCCTCGCAGACATTCTGCGCATCATAGGCCGCTCTTTTCTAAGTGATGGACCGATGGAAATCGCTCTCGCGGAGGCCCTAAACGAGGAACAAGAATTTGTTCCGGTGTTGTTTCTTATCGCCCTCCGCTAAAATCCACTAAAAGCTCTGCCGCAATCTAAAAGTAGCTTTCATCAACGCACCACATGAACTTCGCTACGCGGGCTCTTCTGGAACTGCAAGAGACAACCCTGATGGCCACGCGCGCCGTGCGCGGCATCTTCAAGCGACCTCATTACATCCCCGAAACCATTTCGCAAATGGACGCTATCGGCGTCGGCTCGCTGACAATCATCATTCTGACGGGATTCTTTACTGGCGGCGTATTAACTGTTCAAACCTTTCCAACCCTGAAAAGCTACGGCGCTCAATCGCAAACTGGATATTTGGTGGCGGTTTCCCTCGTCAGAGAGCTTGGGCCAGTGCTGTGCGCATTGATGGTCACAGGGCGCGTAGGCTCAGCAATCTCGGCAGAACTCGGCTCAATGGTTGTTTCGCAGCAAATCGACGCGATGCGTGCACTCGGCACTGATCCGATCCGCAAGCTCGTGGCACCTCGTCTCTTTGCTTTGCTCATTAGCTTACCGCTGTTAACAGTCCTGGCTGATGTTCTGGGAATATTTGGAGGCTGGGTTACTGCAATTCTCTTGTACAACGTATCAAGCAGTGTTTTCATTTCAGCTGTAAGAGACGGAATCACAACTGATGATCTGATAGGTGGAGTTGTGAAGCCACTTGTCTTCTCCCTAATCATCGGCACTATCGCCTGCCGCCAGGGTCTGAGCACTGAGGGGGGAACTGTCGGTGTGGGCCGTTCAACTACACGGGCCGTCGTGACGGCTTCAATAATCGTAATTATCGCCGACTACTTCCTAGCAAAGGCTCTTCAGGTTATTCTAGGAACTCCATAATTCCTTGGTGCGCTAATGTCTTCTACCTCCATTCACACAACTGCTTCCTCAGTTAGCAGCAACGCCGCTGAGTCAACATTTCACGAAGTTGACGATCTCGAGCGAGCAATTCCGGCGATTGAGTTTCGCAATGTTGTACTCGCATTCGACGAGCGCGTGATACTCAACAATCTCAGCTTCAAAGTAATGAAGGGTGAAACGAAGATTATCCTCGGCGGCTCTGGCGGCGGAAAATCGACAATCATCAAGCTGGTACTGGGACTTTTAAAACCCGACAGTGGACAGGTTCTGGTTGATGGAGAGGACGTAACCGATTACACCGAAGACCAGATGATGAAGATTCGAAAGAAGATTGGCATGGTATTCCAAGAGGGTGCTCTATTCGATTCACTGTCTGTTTATGAAAACGTGGCCTATCGACTCCACGAACAAGGTGTACCCGACGAAGAGGTCGAACCGGAAGTCAGGAGAATGTTGCGGTTCGTAAATCTTGAAGATGCCATAGACAAGATGCCCATCGAATTATCAGGCGGTATGAGGCGTCGCGTCGGCATCGCGCGCGCATTGATCGGCGATCCGAAGATCGTTCTGTTTGACGAGCCGACTGCAGGTCTGGACCCGCCGACGGCGCGAACAATATGCGAGTTGGCCATGAAGCTCAGAGACCTGGAAGATGTCTCTTCTATTTTCGTCACGCACGAAATGAATAACCTTGACTACATCTGCTCCGAGTATGCGGTCGTTGACGAAGAGGGCAAGGTAATCTTCGAACGTGAAGGTGAGCGACTGTGTCTGATTAACAGTAAAGTGATGATGATGCGCGAGGGCAAAGTAATTTTCAGCGGGACTGATGAAAGTCTTCGGCGCGCAGAGGATCCGTACATACAAAGGTTTCTCCGTGGACACTAAGAAAGGTAGGAAGAAGGTTACTCTCAGCACAAACTTTCAACCTTACGAAACAACATGCCTTCATCAAAACAAAGTGTATCCTTCCGCCAGTTAAGAGTTGGCATTTTCGTCCTCGTGACGATTGTCATTTTGATCTTTCTCGTGCTCAATGCATCGGGAGACATCAATCCCTTCAGCAGAAAGCTGCACCTGAAATCTCGCTTTGTTGATGCGAACGGATTGCGAGACGGCTCAGAAGTTCGACTCGCCGGCGTGCGTGTGGGTAAGGTAGAAAGAATCACTCTGCTGCCGCCATCCGATGTGCCTAATGCTCCTCGAGTTGAAGCGTTGTTGACTATCGACTCAACCATTGACGGTCAGCCTGCAAGTCAACGCATTCGATCAGACTCAACGGCGCAACAAGGATCGCCAAGCTTGTTGGGCAACGAAATGCTTATCAACATCACTCCGGGTACCGCTGCGGGTTCGCCAGTTCAAGAAGGCGCGATTTTGCCCTCATCATCGTCGAATACCGTTAATGACTTCGCCACATCCGGAACTGATCTGGCTCAACGATTAAGCAAACTGTCTGATGAAATCAGCGGCATCGTTAAAGACGTTAAGAACGGCAAAGGAACGGTTGGAAGACTCTTCAACGATGAGGCACTTTACAACAACCTCAACGCCACTATTCGCGAGACTGAAGATGTGATGACTCAGGTTAGGTCGGGTAATGGCTCTGCCGGAAGGTTCATCAACGATCCGGCACTCTACAACAACGCAAACGAAATTGCGGTTTCGATGAAGGCGATCGCGGCAGATCTCCGTGCAGGACGGGGCACAGCAGGGAGATTACTAACCGACGATGAACTGTATGTCAGGATCAACCGTACCGCTGACCGCCTGGACAAAGCTGTGGATCAGGTCAACGGCATAATCACAGACATCAACGCTGGCCACGGAACGTTGGGCAAACTTATTAAGGATGAGCAGGTTTATAACGACACTCGCGCGGCGATTGCCAGGTTTAATACGACAGCGGAACGAATCGACAACCTGGTCGCGGCAGCTCAACGAGGAGAAGGAACAGTCGGCAAGCTTCTAAATGACGACACGCTTTACACGAACGTCAACCAACTCTCGTCTGAAGGTGTCAAACTGATTTACGACTTCCGACAAAACCCGAAGAAGTATCTGACGATTAAGTTCGAGCTGTTTTAAAAATGTCCGACGAACTTGAGTTTGTCGTGGTGTGGTCTGGTCGGTATCGGATGAATCAATGTTCGTCAACCACACCACGACAAACTAAAGTTCGTCGGACATTCAACTTCTACGACGCCTCATCCGCCGACGGACCATAAATCGAAGGCACAGGGATATCGTTAAGCCTTAGGTAAACGCCCAACTGTGCTCGATGGTGGATGATGTGGTTCATCACGAAACTGCGCAGCACGGCAATGCGCGGCATCGAAAAAATCTTGTTTCCACCCGCCAGCAAACTCCAATTCCGAAACATTCTGTCATCAGTAATGCCAGCCAGGGCGGCTCGAGCTTTAGCGACATTGCCATCGAAAGTATCGAGGAGCTCTTGTGTCGTGTGACACTCGGGAGTTTTAGCAGGCTCACCATCCGACGGCGACATATCAAACTCCTCCATGTCAACGGTCACATTGGTCCAGCTCGGTAGGTTGGCTAAATGCGAGGCCAGGTGGCCCATGGGAAAAGATTTCTCGTGTGGCTTCCAACTAAACTTGCCGTCGGGAACACGTTCGAGAGTTTTTCGAGTGTTCGCCATCTCATGATCAAATTCAGGCAGCATCGATTCACCTAAAGACATACTAATTCCTCCAGGGTTAGTTTTAAGTTGATTTGAGGCTAGCGAAAAGATTTTCGGTTGTCGACTGGGAATGATCTCAGATATCAGATGTGATGGAGTATCTTCTTCTTTCTCCGCGTATCCTCTGCGTTCTCTGCGTCTCTGCGGTTTATTTTTTCGTCGCCCAAAATAAAACCGCAGAGACGCAGAGAACGCAGAGGATACGCAGAGATCATTTCTTCTTTTTGACCGCTTGCTGCCTCTCCACAATCACTTATGAACCCGTCCGAAAGCTGGGATCTGACATCTGAGATCGGTCCTGACTACTCCTCGTACTCATCCGATCCTTGCACCCAAATGTAAGACTGGATGTCGATCATATCTCGGGGCGCAAGATCACGGAGATCGCGGCGAATCACACTGGCGAAGTCCAGCAGGCTCTTGTACGTCTCCCATGACGGGCGCGAACGATATTGAAACTCGTACCCATACTCACGCGCTCCAGCTCGAGTGACTGTGGGTTTTAGAAAGATATGCTTTGCCGGCTGTGCGATAAAGCCCATGACCGTGACAGCCGGCCAGGTTAAGACTCGCGTTTGCTTTCGAGGCAGTCGTCCAACTGCCGCACACCAGCGTTCAAAACTCGTGTTGTCATCTTCAGGTCCATGCAGGAACTCATACAGCTCTAGCGCGAACAACCGAGCGCCATGCGGTTCCCTCACTGCATCTCGCAAGGCCATTTTTTCGAATGAGAAGAGCAGGTTCGTGCGCGCCTCAATCTTGACAGCACGAGCGGCAATGTCGGCGTATCGCCGCGCCTTCAAGAGACGCCGATATTCATCCTGGTGTAGCTGAGTTTCCCACTCAATATGAGCCTGCCACTTGTAGTCTCTTTCCCATGCGAGGTAGGTCTCGTCTTGAAATCCGCCAGGAAAGAAATGCAGAAACTTACGGCGACACTCTCGAGCGCCCGGAAGACTGTCGTAAACAGAGTGGGGCCGAGGTCTTGTTTGATAGTGGCGAATACGCGGGGGCTTGAGGTGCTTGATGGGTTCCATGCTTTACCCTCCCTGGTTCGAATGCCTTACACAAGACTGTAAAGCGTTTCTTGGTCAAAACGGTTGCAGGCGTTTTGCGTTGAGAGCACAAAAGAACGACAACGAAGGTTGCCGCAATCCTTCGAGTCGGCCCCCCGTCGAACAGAAGCGCCAACCCTAACAAACAGGTGTCCCGCCAACGTCTTTGCTGCCTGATGTGAAGTAGACCCAACGTCCGTCTCTGGACCAACCATCCAGTTGATCCGGGGAGTCGTCGAACGTCAGTCTTTTGAGGTCACCGGTTGTGAACGTCAAGAGATAGATGTCGCCATTGCCTGCACGCGTTGAGACGAAAGCCAACTGTTTGCCATCAGGTGAGTACAAGGGTCTTCCCTCGTTTGCGGGATTCGAAACCAACAACGACGCAACCCCGCCAGCAGACGGAACAGTCCAGATGTCTCCGCCTGAGACAAAGGCGATCTCTTTTCGATCAGGCGAAAGCGCCGGTTCGGTGAAATATGGTTGCGCCGTGACGAATGAATCTCGAGTCTCAGCACTTTGTTGAGCACTGGCAACAACAGTGAAGGTCAGGAGAAAACCACTTAGGAGTATTGCCACGACTACGCGTCTAGTCTTGAAAGCCATGTCGCTCCTTTAGTCTTTGGCTTTCTCTGCGCTTCCTCAGCGTTCTCTGCGTCTCTGCGGTTTAGATTGAGCGCCACAAAAACACCGCAGAGACGCAGAGAACGCTGAGGAAGCACAGAGAGAACTCAATTCTTCTTTGGCACTAATGCAAATGCTCGAACGGGGAACGTGCCAAAGTTTCGCACCTTTACTGGGACAGCGAAGAACTTGAAACCCGTCTCAGGTAGATCACGCAATCCACAGAGGTGTTCGACAATCGGAATGTTGTGACGAAGCAGGATCGAATGCGCGGGACGACTACCACCTTCTGTGTTGTCGATGTTGTAAGAATCTATGCCAACCAGAGCAGCACCAGAATCTGCCAAATACTGCGCCGCCGCGGCTGACAAAAATGGATGCTTGCCACTCCAATACTGTTCAGTGCGCCAGTGAAGATCCCAATTCGTTTGAAATAGAACAGCCTTGCCTTTTACATCGAGACCGCGCACTACGCCTTCATCAATTTCGCGTTTACCTCCATCCACGAACCTGACGACGACGCCATCAACATTTGCAAGCGAATATAAATCGAGCGCTGCGAGATCGGCACCGTTTGCATAACGATGAAACGGACTATCGAGATAAGTCCCGGTGTTCGCAACCATCTCAATTTTGCCGATGTGAAACTCTGTTCCTGCATCATAATGGCTTTTCGACTCTTCACGAGACAGGTGATCGCTGATGACCGGCGACGGAAGACCTTTGTACGTAATCATTCCGTGCTCGACCGTGTGAGACACGTCGATTAGTTCGTAATGTGAATTCATATACAGTCCATGGTGATTGGCTTTACACGAAAAGCGAATGGTGATTAGTGTTTCTGCACGAGTACTTGAAAACTCGAAGCCATACCACCAGGCAAGATCATTTCCCTCGCCGACGTTGTCAGCGCCGACTTCTCAGCTTCTGAACAGGCATTCATCAAACCAAATTCAAGCTCTTCGAGAATTCCTGCGTGCATCAGGAACTTATCAAGTTGCATGAATTGACTTGTCTTGAAACCCCATTTCTTGCCTTCGGATTCGACAAAAGTCCAATTGACACTGCTTGTGATGTCAGCCTCTCCAGGATCTGAAAGAATATCTTCAATGAACTCATGCCGTCGGAAAGCCCTGATGGTCCCGTTCGGTCGATCCTTACCTGAGTACAGCTCCGTTGCTACGGCGCCGTAGTCTACAGTGATTACATAACCGTTAGCTAATATCGAAGCGACTTTCTTGAACCAATCACTGATCTGAAGGTTGAGTTCGACTATCTGTCCCTCAACCAAAGAAGGAATCTGACTTCTGAAAGCTGCGATGAGTTCTTCAGACGATGGATCATCGACAACCCATATAAACTTTCCATCATAGTCTATCGCGACAAAGAGTTCTTTTAGTTCCCCACAACGAAGAGTCAGCCGATATACAGGAAAAGCATCCAGCAATTCGTTTGTAAAAAGAATTCCCGATTGAAGTGTCGGTAACTCTTTGTTCTCCGCAAACACAACGCGGTCACGAAACTCATAGAGGCGTTCCGAGGCAACCTGGCGCGATACCTGACTATTTTCGATAATCAGATATCTAGTCGCGTTGAATACGTTAGGAAGACTTTGCTTCAGTTTCGCCAGGACGCCCGCGGCAAATTCACCATTACCTGTCCCCATTTCAACGATATTGAATTCAGCCGGCTGACCTGCTTGTTCGTAAAGCAAAACAAAGTATCGTGCAAACGTAGCGGCAAAAAGTTCACTGCGTTCAGGGCTAGTGCGGTAGTCACCCTGACGTCCCCAGCGTACATGGTCTGCTCGATTGTAATAACCAAACTCAGGATGATAGAGAGCTTGTGTCATCCAATCATGAAAACTAATTCTGCCGGTTTTTAGAATTTGTTGGGCCAGCAACTCTGCTAGCTGCGACTGCGGGCGGGCGACCAATTCTGATTCACTGCTCACCTGTGCGATCTTCTTTGTCCAGCAAACGTGTTGTATTCTCCGTCACACTCGCAGGAGTAGCCAGTTCAGCTGTATTCGGGCGCTGGCGCCAAGGAGCAGTTGAAACTGAAGGCGGAGGCAAAGCAGTGTTGCGCGCGGGGCCAAACTGGCGCGGAGCTACTGGCGCCGACGCAAACGGTTTGGCGTTTTGTGACATCGGCCGCGGCGCACCTTCTTCAAAGATCGCGGCGAACAACATTCTGAGTGGCCCACCCATGAAGCAGATTATCGCCGCAAGCGCGGTCAGGATCTCGGGCAATCGCGCATTGGAATAGCTCGCAAGCAAACCCAGGATCGGAACTAGAATGGCGCCAAGCAGGAATAACATCCCGCCCTGGCGAACGCCTCTCTTTCGAGGCGACATCTCTTGAGGAGTTCCCGGCTCGCGATAAACCGGCAAGATGCCACCGTTATTGAGCAACTGGAATACTCCTTCGAGCGGGAACCCACAGCGCGAACAAAACCTGACGGCTCCCGGAACTTGTTGTTGACCGCAGTGCGGACAATACATTCTGCTAGTTCCTCATCAAGGACTTTTAAAGACAGCTAGATAATAAACCTTGTCGCGTCTTCATCGGAAAGCAATTTGACTGTTGCTGCCGCTCGTCCGCGATAATCGCTTGCTCGCAACAGCGTTGTAAGAAGTAGCTCCAGTAAGTAGCAAGACTCGCCTGACGGTACTGTAATCAGCTTCAATAACATAGCATCATCAGTAAAACTGACGAAGGCGCGATTCTTTAAACCGTTTACTTCCATCAGGTACTCAACGATACGCGCATCCGTCGAAAGCGTTTCCGGCAGGGTCCATTCGAAAGGGTCATCCCATAGATTCGCCGTGATGCCGCCGAAAGTCTGCTCTATCAGGCCTGCGCTTTTGAGGATGTTCTCACCGATGGAAGGAGCAGCAGCGGTTTGTTTGTAGAGAAGATTTGAAGGCGTTGAGACGGTAAGTGCTCGAAGGCTTTCGATCAGACGATCAAACTGCTGATCCAGGAGTTCGACTATGATGCGATTACTAGTCTCGAGCAAGGGGAGAGTCGCCAGGGTTGAAGCTACCTGCCTTTGGTTCGGCGGTCAGTCTCCTCAATCACTGTCCCATAACTTCGTCCACCAAAGCTAAAACCATTGTGAACGTATCCCTTCGTTCCAACTTGTGAGCCACGCGAAGGAATTCCTCGGCGCGTCGCCACCCAAATTCTTCCGGTGCCATCATCGATTTCATAAGCACCCTGTCCTAAAACCCCGTAGCTATCTGTGACTCGGCCAACGATAGCGACTTCCTTATCTCTGTAGCGGCCGGGATCGGCATTGATCCTTGCGATGTTGGTCTGACTCGGACAGGCACTGACAAGGAAAGTGCCGAAGAGAACAGCAACAATCAGAACGATTCTTTTGGTACCCGACATAGCGTCTCCTTTAATGTGTGATTCATCTCGGGAGAGGTATACGGGATGATAGCATAAGGGAATTGGATGCCTGGGTGGGGGTGAAAAGCCTATTTATCATTGGTCATTTTCCATTTCTCATTTTCCATTTTGGTCTGCGTGGTTAATAGGACCTATTTGACCTATAGGGCCTATTCAGTGCACCAACTAGCGAAAAATGGAAATTGAGAAATGGAAAATGACCAATGATAAATGGGCCTTTTTACCTGTCCCAATTCGTCTCTCACTTACTTTCCAAACCACCCGATCGGCCTGCCAGAGAGATCCACCCAAACACTCTTCACTTGTGTGTACAGATCCAGCGCGTGCCGGCCCATCTCACGTCCGTAACCCGATTGCTTGTAACCGCCAAAGGGAGACGCTGCATTGAACATGTTGTAAGTATTGATCCAAACAACCCCAGCCTTTATCTCACGCGCAAAACGGTGTGCGCGCGTAATGTCCTGGGTCCATATGCCCGCTGAAAGTCCGTAAATCGTATCGTTCGCCTGTTTGAGTAGATCGTCCTCGTCTTTGAAACTAATCACTGATACTACAGGTCCAAATATCTCTTCCTGGGCCACGCGCATTCTGTTGTTCACATCCGCGAAGATCGTCGGGCGGAAGAAATAACCTTTCTGAAACGCGCCATCGAGCTCCGGAGAAACTCCGCCCGTCACAACCGCGGCTCCTTCATTGCGAGCAACATCAACGTAGCCCTTGATTCGATTCAGTTGTTCCTCGGAAACCTGGGGACCCATTTGGGTCGACTTGTCCATCGGATCGCCGACCGCGATGCGTTCCGCTTTTTCAGTTAACTTTGACAGGAATTCATCCTTCACACCTTCTTCGACGAAGAGACGCGATCCTGCGCAACAAACCTGGCCCTGGTTGTAGAAGATGCCCATCATTGCTCCAGCTACCGCCTGGTCGAGATTGGAGTCAGCGAAGACTATGTTCGGCGCTTTGCCACCGAGTTCCAACGAAACCTTGGTTAAGTTTTCAGCCGCGGCTTTCGCAATCAATTTTCCTACTTCGGTAGAACCAGTGAAAGCAACCTTATCGATGCCCCTGTGTGCAGCGAGAGCGGCGCCCGCGGTTTCGCCATAGCCGGGAACAATGTTCACTACTCCTTCTGGAAACCCAGCCTCCTGGATTAATTTCCCGAGCTCCATCGCACCAACCGGAGTTTGCTCTGCCGGCTTCAACACAACTGTGTTGCCGGC
>DATDFV010000032.1:0-10063 GCA_036522415.1 Pyrinomonadaceae bacterium
TCCAAATTCCAGATCGAAGCAGGTTGCTTAATTTTGTCGGCCTTATCGTGAGAGTTGTAATTTCCAAAGACAACCATAAAACGCCCGCTCGGACTGATCACCCTCGGTTGGTCTTCCTTCATACCTGGTACATCAATCGGAGTAACTGCTACCTGCTTTGCGGTCGCCAAATCCCAAAGCCGAATATTTTTTTGACCGACGAGCAGCAATTTGTTTTCGCTCGGTAGAAGGCGTTCCGTGATGATGCGGTCATCATAATCATCGATTCGCAGTTCACCTTGCGGTTTTAAAGCGAATTTCGACTGGGCTGATGCAGCGGCGAATGTGAACAAGAACACAATAACAATTGTTAAGACTCGCATTTTGATGACCTCAAACATTGCTCAAACTGCCAAACGATAGAACTTTTCGTTTCATGACTTCAAGCATATTTCGACCGCATTGAATAACTTGACTACAGCGAGATGTTCCGGTTTTAAAACTCTTGACACGTTGGGCCACAGGTTGTATATGCAACTGTCTCAAACTTGACCTCGTACAGTGGCTCTTCTGCTTCCCCCGCGCCTAGAGAGCTTTCACTCACTCTTGATAAATCGGTGTCCCGCCGATTAGGAAGGTTTCCGATGAAAAATCTAAAGCACCTACCGCTCGTGATCAGAATTGTTTTTGTTGTTGCCTGCTTCAATGTTTTCGTCCTCGCCCAATCGACTGCAGACAGAAACCAGTTTGCAACTGTTAGCAGTTTTGGATCCAGCGTGAGGTTTGACGTAAGCGCCCCTCACGCAGGTGTCACGCTTACTGTCATTGGACCAGAAGGTTTTAGCTTCTCCAAGGAATTTAAGACCCCTCCCGAATTCAATTTAATCGGCGAGAAGGGCGAGAGATTGCCTGATGGTCAATACACCTATGAGTTGCGCGTAATCCCAAATATCTCGGCGGACGTAAAAGATGCACTAAAGGCAGCGCGCGAGAAAGGAAATGGAGCGGAAGTCCAGCGCGAACTACGTAAACGTGGAGCACTGCCACCCGAACTCGTCCAATCCGGCAGCTTCCTCGTGATGAATGGATCGGCGATCGTCGCGGGAGCTACTGAAGGAAAAGGTGCGCCTCGCGCAATGAATGAGGCCCCGGCTTCTGCCCCTGCTCCTGCCGTTGCTTCCTCGGGCCGCGTTTCTTATAAGGTCCGAAGAAATCACCCGCGGTTCCTGGTATTCGACCAAGTAATCCCTGACGACCTAATTGTTCAGGGAAGTATTTGCGCGGGACTCGACTGCGTGAATAACGAAGATTTCGGTTTCGATACAATCAGGGTAAAAGAAAACAACACACGCATACAGTTTGACGACACTAGCACCTCAGCAGGTTTCCCCAGCGGCAACTGGCAGATCCGCGCGAACGACTCCGGAAGCGGCGGAGCCAATTTCCTCGGCTTCGTCGATCAGGGTACGACCGGAAATTCCGAAACAGGAACTCTTGTGTTCGCAGTCACCGCGGGTGCCGCGGCAAATTCGCTTAGGGTTGGCAGCAATAGCAAGGTTGGACTGCGCACGGCAACTCCGGTCCTGGATGTCCATGCAAATACCACCGACACCCCCGCGATTCGACTCGAGCAGAACAATTCAGGTGGTTTTACCGCACAAACGTGGGACGTCGCAGGAAATGAAGCGAACTTCTTCGTTCGCGACGTAACAAGTGGTTCGCGGTTGCCTTTCCGTATTCGACCAGGTGCGCCAACCAGTTCGATCGACATCTCGGCCAGCGGCAACGTCGGCATCGGAACAGCGAGTCCTTCAAAGAAGTTGCATATCGCTGATGCGAATGCGCAGGTGTTCGTCGACCGAGCCGCCAACACAGCTGCAAACTATGCCCTGATCGATTTCGCCACCGCTGGCTCACCAAAGTTCTTCTTTGGCCTGAACGCGGACTCTGATCCCGGCGTTGACAAGCTCTCGTTCTTCGATCAGGCATTCAACCCTGCCACGGCAGTGATGACCTTCACTGGTGGCAACGTTGGTATCGGAACTTCTGCGCCAACGGACAAACTCTCCGTCAATGGCACGGCGAGTAAACCCGGTGGTGGAACGTGGGCGGTTTTCTCCGATGAACGTCTGAAGAAGATCAAGGGCAACTTTACGAGTGGCCTCGGCGCGGTAATGAAGTTACAACCGCTGCGTTATGAGTACAAACCCGATAATGCCTTGGGCATCAAGTCTGAAGGCGAACATATCGGCTTCGGAGCACAGGCAGTTCAGAAAGTGATTCCGGAAGCAGTCACGATGAATTCCAGTGGTTATTTAATGGTCAACAATGATCCAATCATCTGGACCATGCTCAACGCCATTAAAGAGCAACAGAAGGAGATCGTCGAACTCAAACGTCAGATTCAACAGCTGCGTGCCACTGCGCGCAGACGCCGGTAGCCTGGAATCTCAGGATCCAGACGATTGAAACGTGGAGGCGGCCGTCAGGTCGCCTCTTCAATTTAGCATCACTTAAACTAAACTTTTAGGAGGAAATCTCCGTAATCGGGTATAGTCTGTCAGTACGATTTGTAAAGGGCGGCAACTAATGAGAACAAATACGACGTTAGCGTTTATGAGCGCTGCAATCGCTTGCGCCTCATTAAGTTCAGTATTCGCGTTTGCGGGCGCACAGAAGTCGAGCGGTGGAAACCCACTCAACGGCACGTCCTGGCAATTGGTCAAATTTCAGGGACCTGACGAAAGAACGTTTGCGCCGGATGACAAATCGAAATACACGATCACGTTTGGAATCAACGGACGCGTCACGGCGCGAGTCGATTGTAATCGCGCGAGCAGCACCTGGAGGGCAACTGCAACCGGTGAACTTCAGTTTGGGTCATGGTCGAGGACAAGCGCCAGATGTGGACCAAAGTCGCTGCACGATCAGATCGTTACTGAAGGTGCGGCGGTGCGCAAGTTTTCAATCAGGGATGGACACCTGTTCTTAGGGGAACTGGCAGAAGGCGGCTATTACGAGCTCGAGCCGATACCCAAACGGTAAACCCCGGAAGTAGCACCTTGCGATTTCAGATTTACGATTGGTCTTTGGCGTTCGGTCTTTGGTCTTTGCTGAGCGCTTTATCGAGAGACGAATTAAGGCACAGTCAAACTCCGAAATCCAAACTTCCCCTCCCTGTTGACAACCAACATGAGCCAGGCGTAATCTCCTGTTGATAATCAACAGGAGTTCTCCATGGGCCGAGACAGCAAACACGAAGTCTTACCTGGCACTCTCAATCTTCTAATTCTCAAAACACTAGATACACTCGGGCCGCTACATGGCTATGGTATTGCCCGGCGAATAGAACAGGTCAGCGGCGATATCCTCGAACTTAACCAGGGGACTATCTATCCAGCATTATTGAAACTTGAACAGATGCGCTGGATCCGCACCAGGTGGAGCACTTCAGAGAACAACCGTCGCGCTAAGTTCTATTTCCTCACTGCCGCCGGCAAAAAGCAGCTAGCTAAGGAAGAAGAGGAATGGCAGCGAACCTCAGCGATTGTGACTCGCTTTTTGAGTCCATCGGAGAAATAGGAATTAATTTGTAGGGGTGGCTTTTACAAAACAGCCCCGGGAAAAACAGCAATGACCACCGTACATGTCTTTCTCTCCAAATTACGCGCGCTATTTCAGAAGCAAAAACTCGAAGGTGAACTGGCTGACGAAATCCAATCACACCTCGAGATGCAAATTGAAGACCTGGTCAGGCAGGGGCTGAATCCAGAAGAAGCGCGCTATTCAGCGCTTCGAAAATTTGGGGGTGTGGAACAAATCAAAGAAACTTACCGAACGCGTCGAACCCTTCCAGGTCTTGAAACGTTCCTCCGCGATATTCGTTATGGGCTACGCATGCTTCGACGCAGTCCGGGTATGACTGCGGTTGCGATTTTTTCGCTGGCCCTTGGTATCGGTGCCAACACAGCTCTCTTCAGTGTTGTGGACGCGGTCCTCCTAAAGAATTTACCTGTCGAACACCCCGAGCAGTTGGTAGTTTTTGAATGGCAATCTGGACGACCGTTCCGACTAAGTGGGATGAGTGGCACCTCAAATGTAGACGTGCCGCCTGGTCGCAGAGGTGTTTCAATGTTTCGGTATGACGTCTATCAACAAATGCAAAAGGCACAGGCGAGCGAGACCGGGAGCCCGTTGAGTGATCTGTTTGCATTCGGACCGATTGCCGCGGTAACAGCCAAGGTAGGCGATCAACCGGACGTTATTAATGGGCAAGCTATCTCAGGAAACTATTACAGCACCTTGCGAGTGCAGCCGATTTTGGGACGTGCTATTACCGTGGATGATGATCGCTCGGGTGCCGCGCCGGTTGTAATGCTCAGCTATCAATTCTGGCAAGAGCGATTTGGCGCAAACCGCGATGTGATCGGCCAACAACTCCAACTCAATCAGCAATCCTTCACCGTCATCGGCGTCACGCCACCTGCATTCAACGGCACACTTCAAGTTGGCTTTTACCCAAGCATCACGATCCCACTTGCTGTTGAGCCACAGTTGCGAGGCGAACAAAGCTTACTCGGTGCAACGCCCGCGTCAGGCGTATGGTGGTTGAATGTGATGGGACGCCTCCAGCCTAACGCAACCCAGCAGCAGGCCCGCGACAGTCTGAACACTGTTTTTCAAACGGCAGCACTAGCCGCGATGCCCCCACCGCGTAGAAGTAACCAACCGGCACAAATCGAGTCCAAAGATTATCCATCATTGATCGTCGAAGCCGGTAGTCAAGGCATGATGGATAGACGGAAGTCGTATGCACCAACCATCTATGGGCTTTTCATCGTCGTTGCAATTGTTCTTTTGATTGCTTGTGTCAACCTGGCGAATCTACTTCTAGCCAGAGCCACATCGCGTGGTCCTGAGATCAAGGTACGACTCGCCGTCGGAGCAGGACGCTGGCGTCTAATTCGTCAACTGCTAACCGAAAGCTTACTGCTCGCGACTCTCGGGGGCATTGTCGGTGTGCTCTTTGCTTATTGGTTTAAAGGCGCGCTGAGTGCCTTCACCAATGAAGAAAGTGGCCTCTTACCAAGTGGGGTTAATCTCATCTTGAGTTGGCGGGTACTTGGCTTCACTCTTGCCGTATCACTGTTGACAGGAGTTCTTTTTGGACTAGCGCCCGCGTGGCGCGCGACGAATCTGGACCTGAACTCAACACTAAAGCAAACTGGCCGGGCCACCGCGAGTATGTCTCGCTTGAGCAAAGGGCTATTGGTTGTTCAGGTTGCGGTGTCGGCCTTGTTATTGGTAGGTGCTGGATTGTTCATCCGGACGCTTCATAATCTGCAACACGTCGATCTAGGGTTCAATCAGGAAAAGCTTTTGATATTCGCGCTGCAGCCTGACAAAGCTGGTTATAAAGATGAACGACTGTTGGGCTTTTACCAGCAACTACTCGACCGCCTGGACCAGCTGCCCGGCGTGCGTGGAGCAACTTTCGCAAAGGTTCAACTCATTGCGAACGACAATTACATTAACGACTTTCTGCTGCCGGGAGAAACAGCAGAAACGGGAACGGACCACGAAACAATGCGCCAGATGGTTCGCGAAAACTATTTTGCGACGATGGAGATCCCGTTCTTGCGTGGACGCGGGTTCACGTTGCGTGATGATCAACACGCGCCAGCTGTGGGCATTGTAAATCAAACGTTTCAACAGAAGTTCTTTCCAAACGGAGATGTTGTCGGCCAGCGGATCACCAACAATTACCACAACCGTCAAGTCGAGATTGTCGGTGTGGTCGCTGACACTAAATACGAGAGCCAACGCGACGAGATTAAACCGCTCCTGTATACACCCTGGAAGCAGGAAGCTGATGATATCGGCGACATGCATTTCGCCGTACGCACAACTGGCGATCCTGCCACTCTGGTCACGCAGGTTCGTGCAGCCGTCCACGACCTTGATAGCAATTTACCTGTGACTGATATTGACACGCAGTCGGCGCGCTCAGAAATGACTCTTGCACAGGAAAGACTCTACGCGCGTCTTTTTACAGCGTTCGGTGCACTCGCGCTGGCGCTCGCAGGGATCGGACTCTTCGGAGTGTTGGCATATTCCGTGAGTCAACGAACAAAAGAGATTGGCATTCGGATGGCGTTCGGCGCTCAGGTAAGAAATGTGATCGTAATGGTGGTCTACCAGGGGATGAAGCTGGTTCTTATAGGACTGGCAATTAGTTCTTTGGTCGGCTATGCGTTGATTCGGCTGCTGAACAGTAAATACTTCGGACCTAACACCTGGCAGCAACGAATGAAAGGACAACTCTACGGAGTCACGATGGGCGATCCCTGGACGCTGGTCGTGATTGCTTCGCTGTTGACGGTCGTCGCACTACTTGCTTGTTGGTTCCCCGCGCATCGAGCTGCAAAGGTGGATCCACTCGTGGCGTTGCGATACGAATAAAATTTGGAGTGCGGCGACCTGGCGCCGCTTTGTCACAGCTCGACTCAATGCTGTGGAACGTATAAAAAGCGGCGCCAGATCTCCAAAGTGTTGTTGCTACTTACTAATCGTCACCAGAACACGCTGACCGGCGTAAACGTTTGCCTCTGGCGCCAGACTCGACCAATAAAGATATAGTCACCTGATTTTAATTTCTTCTCTGCGCAATCTCTGCGTTCTCTGCGTCTCCGCGGTTAGGACAAATCGTGACCTAATGAAACCGCAGAGACGCAGAGGACCCGGAGACTGCACAGAGAAAACCGAAAATCGGGCACCACCCCGAACTCCTCTCCTCTTGTTTTCCAATATGAGCAAGTGTATAGTCCTATGGCCACACCATAGGAGAATGAATAGTGTCAACGAAAAATGAAATCTGGCAAGGAACGCTGGCCTTAATGATCCTTAAGACGCTCGACAGTCTTGGGCCCCTTCACGGATACGGAATTGCGCGCCGAATCGAGCAAATCAGCGGCGATCGACTTTCATTGAATTATGGAACGCTGTACCCAGCGCTGCTTAAACTCGAGCAGGAAGGCTGGATCGCTTCTGAATGGGGCACCTCCGAAAACAATCGAAAAGCGAAGTACTACAAGCTCACGCGCGCGGGCCGCAAACAGTTGGCAGTTGAAGAGAAAGAATGGAATCAGACGACAGCAATCGTCGCTCGATTCTTCAAACCGGCGGAGGAGCAGTCATGAGAAGACTCCGCGCCTGGTTATTGAGACTCAAAGGACTCTTTCTGAAAGATACGCGCGAACGCGAACTCGCTGACGAGCTCGAGAGTCATCTGCAAATGCATGTCGATGACAACATCCGTGCCGGTATGTCCGAGCACGAAGCCAGGCGAATAGCGATGATGAAGCTGGGTGGTCTCGATCAAGCAAAAGAGGCTTACCGCGATCGCGCAACGATTCCCTTTCTCGAGAGCGTCGCGCAGGACTTGCGTTTCACTCTTCGACAGCTACGCAAGAACCCGGCATTTACGATAACTGCCACCCTGATGATCACGCTTGGTATCAGCGCAAGTGTGGCGATATTTGCTTTCGTGGATGCGGCGCTCATCAAACCATTACCGTACAAGGACCCATCAAGGTTGATTTTGGCGACGGAGACCACTCCACAGATTCCGCAGGCAAATCTTTCTTATCCCGACTACCTCGACTGGAAAAAGCTGAACAGAGTATTCGAGTCGCTGGATGTGTACGGCCAACGCGGCCACGTGCTAAGCACCTCCGAGGGCATGGAAAAGATTATTGGGGCGCGGGTAAGCGACGGCTTCTTTCGTACTCTTGGAGTTGTTCCCGTGCTCGGCCGCGATTTTTATGAAGGTGAAGATTTGCCTCAGGCACCTAACACAATGATCCTTAGCTATGCCTCATGGCAAAAGCGTTTTGGTGCTAAACAGGAAATCATCGGTCAATCAATAATCGTCGACGAAATTCCTTTCGTGGTGGTCGGAATACTTCCGCCGAACTTTCATTTCGCGCCAGTCGAGGATGCCGAGTTTTGGACCACGCTCCATCCGGGCGGTGGCTGCTTCTTGAGACGGAGTTGTCACAGTTTGCGCGGAGTTGCTCGTCTCAAGAACGGCGTTTCGCTGGCCGCGGCGCTGGATGATGTGACTCGTATCGCCAAAGAACTCGAAGTCCAATACCCTGACTCCAATAGGAATCAGGGAGCAACTGTAGCACCACTCTCCCAACTCATTGTTGGAGATGCGAAGCCGGTTTTGCTGCTTCTGCTAGGTGGGGCCGGGTTGTTGCTTTTAATCGCATGCATCAATGTGGCAAGCCTTCTCCTCGTTCGCTCGGAGACACGGCGGCGCGAGTTGTCGGTGCGACGCGCGCTTGGCGCAACGAGAGCGCGCCTTGTTCGTCAGTTTGTGATTGAGGGCCTGGTCATCGTTGTTGCTGGAGGTCTCGCCGGACTAATTACCTCTCATTGGGCCATGAAGATCTTGTTTGGACTCATCCCTGCCGACATGATGGCCGGTATGCCGTATCTCAACAACCTTGGATTGAATGTTCGTGTGCTCGTGTTTGCGTTCGTCATCGCAGGCTTTGCCGCTGCACTGTTTTCACTAACCCCGGCCCTTCGTCTCTCGACGCTGGATGTTAGAGAAGGAATGGCAGAAGGTGGTCGCGGCGCAGCGGGCAAGGTCTGGAAACGAATCGGTGCAAAGCTGGTGGTCCTGGAATTAACAACTGCAATGGTGTTACTGGTAGGAGCTGGTCTTCTCGGTAAGAGTTTTTATCGCTTGTTGCAAGTCAGCTCTGGTTTTGAAGCAAAGAATCTGATCACGATGAGGGTTTCGGCACCGGGCGCTTATGCGAAAGATGAGCAAGCTATCGAGCTCGGACGAAAGGTCGTCAGCGAGATCCAGAGTCTGCCGGGCGTTACATCTGTTGCATTAGCTCATACGCTACCATTGAGTTTCAACGGCAACACAGATTGGATCAGATTTGTCGGCCGCGCCTACAACGGAGAACACAATGAAGTAAATGAGCGACAAGTCAGCTCAGATTATTTTGCCACGCTGCAAGCGAAACTTCTGCGAGGGCGAACATTTACTGATTCCGAAGATCTCAGCCAGCCACGCGTTGTTTTAATCAATCAAGCTTTAGCTAAGAAATACTTTCCCGGTGAGGATCCGATCGGTCAACGAATGGGCGACACCGAACTGAGCCCAAATTCAATCAAGGAGATCATCGGGGTCGTTGATGATATTCGAGAAGGACCTTTGGATTCGGAGATTTGGCCAGCTGAGTACTATCCCTTCAATCAATCTCCCGATACTGAGTTTTCAGTTATCGTCAGAACCTCTCAGGCAGAAGAGCCGCTCATACCAACTGTGAGTGAAGCGATACGCAAGATCGATTCGAGGATCAATGTTTCAAATCAGACGACGATGACACAAAGGGCCAACAACGCGCCAACAGTTTACCTGCGCCGTTCTTCGACTTGGTTGGTTGCAGGATTCGCGGCGGTGGCCTTGTTGCTGGGAATTGTTGGACTCTACGGTGTGATCGCCTACTCAGTAAGTCAACGAACTCGTGAGATAGGCGTTCGCATTGCATTGGGTGCACAACGCGGCACGGTTTACCGGCTCATTCTAAGAGAGGCAGGTGTGTTGGCACTTGCCGGCATTGTGATTGGAATCGGATTAGCAATTCTCGCCGCCTCATTGATGCGCAAACTACTCTTTGGCACACCTCCCTGGGACATCACAACGCTTCTTTGTGTGGCTGCTGTATTGGGAGCCTCTGCGTTGTTGGCAAGTTTTCTTCCCGCGCGACGTGCCGCAGCGGTCGATCCCATCTCCGCATTGCGAGCGGAATAGAAAATTCCCCCGAGCGTGTATAAGCTGGAGCCGCAATCCTTTCAATGCTGCCCCCGACGATCAGAAGCCCGTACCCTAACACACGAAAGCTCTTCTGTCGGAGCGCGGCCGTCCTCGGCCGCCCCGGTCGGATAGAAGCCACTAGGAAATTCAAAACACCGGGTCACAAGCGCTTATTTGGAATGTGCTCTTATGGATGGCTTCTGTTCGACGGGGCGGCCGAGGACGGCCGCGCTCCGACTG